>CAYTFJ010000051.1:14809-32510 GCA_964437075.1 uncultured Nannocystaceae bacterium | reverse complement strand
AATATCTTTGAGCACCTCCTTGCCACCGGGGTAGACCTTGCGAAGGCCCTGCATGCTGTGAATGTACTCGTAGGAGGCCATGATTCGCGCAGCATAACCAATCCATGAGAGGCTCGCACGGGCGCCAATGTTTGCCGATCGAGCGGGCGATGCGACGAGGGACGACGGTCAGTGGGCGTTCTCGGGCGCGGCGACGGCCTGGGCCGGGCCCACGCCGGTTCGTGGGTCGGGTCGGGTCCCGCCGTGTTCGCTATCGGGCGCATCTTGCCGAACTGCGACCTTGCGCCTTGCAGTGTGCTGTCGCGATTTCCCCTTGCATCCACGGCGGAGCGCATTCTGATAGCTGAGTGACTCCGCGACTCCCGAGTGCAGGTCCGCGCGGCTATCGGGGCTGTAGCAGGGATCTTGACCGGGGCCGGAGTAGTCGACCCATTGTCCGTCGTGGTCGCGGACGTCAAGGTGAACAAAGGTGCTGTTTGGATAGTAGCCCACACCGATTCCACGAAAGGAACGGCGGAGAGTGTCGCGAAGCTCCCGATTCGATACGCCCTCCACTCGAAAATCTATGGCGCGACCTCGAGTGTGGTTGCTTCGCCGGCTGTCTCGACTTTGTTTGGGGTGGCGGTATCCAGAGATCACGTGGATTGTACGCTTCGGCCAATGAGCAGCAACCGCATGGAGTATGGTTGCGAGTCGCCAGTGGATGGGGTGATCGATACCGCTCCGCGTACACGCGAGGAAATTTCGCAGTCCAAGCAAGGCTTGGCGTCGGAGCTTTCCCTGTGCATCGAAGAGCCGCAGCGAATAGTGGGCCCCGGATTTGATGTTGTGCAGCGGTACCGGATGTAGATTCCGAGCGTCGAGGGGACGAATTTTACCCGAGGGGGCGCCATGTGCGACACCGACCGAGGAAAGAATTCCAAGCGGCCCGAGCGTCTCGGCAGCCGGTGTGATGCGCGCAAGTCCCGTTGGCGCCATCAGCACTCCCATCATCGTCAGAATTCGGGCGAAAATGGCCACGTTACGTAGAGTCAGCAAGCTTCATGCCGAGCGCGAAATTTTATTTTGCTCCACGCCGGCGGGCGTTGGATATTCACAGAGATGTGTCCCCAGGATTCGATCAGGTCGGGTGGGTTGGAGATGACCCGAGCAGAAACAAAGGTCCAACGGTCGCTCGCCCGCTATGGCGCAGATCGTTGGGGGAAAGAATTTTTGAGTGTGAACGACTCTGGGCACCTGCTCTTTTCGATGGGCGATATGCCGGCGGTCGATCTGCAGGCACTGGTGCTCCGGATACAGAAGGCCGGGCTTAGCACGCCCCTGGTCCTGCGCTTCACAGATGTCATTGCCGATCGAATGAAGCGGCTTCGCGATGCATTTTTTGCCGCTTGTGAAGCCACCAACTACCGTGGCGGATTCACCGGGATCTATCCGATCAAGGTCAATTCTCGCAGCCCAATTCTTGAAGCGATTGTCGAGGTGCGTGCGCGCCTCGGTTTTGGACTTGAGGCGGGGTCGAAACCAGAGCTGTTGCTGATCTCTGCCCAACAGCCGGTCGATGGGCTTCCGTTGCTATGCAACGGCTTCAAAGATCGCGAATTTATGCGCATGGCATTTCATGCGGCTGAGATTGGCCACGAGGTGGTGATCGTACTGGAGAGTTTGCGTGAACTGAATCGATTTCTAGAAGTCGAGGAGGAAAGACAGTGGCACTCTCGTCCCTCTTTAGGCATGCGCGCGAAGCTCTACAGTAAGGGGGCGGGGAAATGGGAGACTTCCGGCGGTGAACTTTCAAAATTTGGGCTTACGACCGTAGAAATGCTGGAGGTGATTCGTCGTCTCGAGAGGGTGGGCTCTGTCGATCGACTCACATTGTTGCACTTTCATATTGGCTCGCAAATCACGAAAATCCGTCCCATAAAGATGGCAGTTCGTGAAGGCGCACAGCTTTGGGGGCACCTTCGCAGTAGGGTTCCGACACTTCGCTACCTGGATCTAGGTGGTGGTATCGGAATCGACTACGATGGCAGCCACAGCTCATCTTCTTGTTCCAGCAACTACAGCGTCGAGGAATACGCGAACCAGGTTGTGTTCGAGATCTCCGAGGTGTGCAACGAGCATGGCTTCATTCATCCGCAAATTCTTACGGAGAGTGGACGAGCACTTGTTGCCCACCACGCCGTAACGATCACCGACTTGCGGCAGGTTCAAGGACAAGTGCTGCCCGTGCCGGAGGTCTCGAAGGAGGAGCATCGTATCATCAGCGAACTGCGTTCCACCTTAGCTAGCGTCGCCGAGAACAACTACGAGGAGTATTTTCATGACGCCGTGGACTTTCGAGATGAGGCCTTACAACTGTTTTCTCGTGGCTACCTCAGCCTCGATGATCGCGCGGCCGCGGAGGCTCTCTTTCACCGAATCCGCCTTCGATGCCAAGAGATTGACGACCAGGTTCCTTCCGGTTCTGCGGAGCTCACCGGATATTTGCGTCAAGCTCGCGTCAAATACCTTGCCAATTTTTCGATTTTTCAATCGATTCCCGATTTCTGGAGCATCAATCAAATTTTCCCCGCGGCGCCGCTTCGCGGCCATGATGGTGAACCAAACTACCCGGTACAGATCGTCGATATTACCTGCGACAGCGACGGACGGGTCGATGCCTTCGCGCACCCTGATGGAAATCTAACCGAGCTGCCTTTGCACCGAGCCGCTCACGAAGAGTCGCCGAGCGAGGGCTACTTGGCCTTCTTTTTGACCGGGGCGTATCAGGATGCGCTTGGAAATTTGCACAATATGTTCGGCCGCTGCCATGAAATTATCCTTCGTCGCCATCGAGAATCGGACCCGAAAGATGGCGATGACGCCCTGTTTCCCGACGATGATTTTCACGTTTCAGCTCGGCCTGGCATGAGCAACAGTCAGGTGCTCGCTCAGATGGGATACGACGAAGATACGATGCGTGCCTCGATTGTGGCGAGGTCTACGGAGCAAGCCACGAGTCTTGGCGCAGAATGGGCGCTGACGGCATTGGCTGGCTACCCGTACCTGCAGCGATGAGGGTCACATGAGGGGTTCTTGAGCGAATCCCATGGCCGCATCGAGGTCGCTGAGGCAAGCGTCGATGTGGTCTATATGTGTGCGAAAACTGAGAATACAGATCCGCAGCGTGAAGAGGGGTCCGTCGGTACCATCGAGCGACGTACTCGAGAGAAACACACGGTCTCGACTGTTGATCTCGTCTTGAAGGCGGGCGTTGCGAGCGTTGTAGGCGGCGTTTTTTTCTCCGGGGTTGCGGCGGAGACGAAAGGCGACGGCGCTGAGCTGCGGGGCCGCCACGATCTCTAGCGGTGCTCCTTGGCCAATCCTGGTGAGCAGGGCCCGATGAAAGTATTCGGCGAGCTCAAGTTTTTCTTGCAGTGCGGCCCGGAAGGGAGCCACGCCGTGCAACATCAGAGGAAGCCAAAGCCGAAGCCCTCGAAAATCGCGACTGAGCTCCGGACCATAGTCCGCGGGGCTCGGGACCCTCTCCGTGTCTGACGTCTCTAGATCTTGCAGGTAATCGGCGTCGAGTTGGTGTGCCCGTCGGAGGTGCTCGCCTTGTCGAACGAGCAGACAGCCGGTTCCATAGGGCAGGAACAGACCCTTGTGAGGATCGAAGGTGATCGAGTCGGCCCTCTCGATCGCTTTCAAGCGTGTCCGGCCCTCCGGGCAAAGAACGAAGGCGCCACCGTAGGCTCCGTCGATGTGCAGCCAGAGTCTTTCGTGCGCACAAAAATCGGCCAACTCTGGGAGGGGATCGATGGCCCCGGTGTTGGTGGTTCCCGCGGCAGCCACCACGAGAAAAGGCTGCTTGCCGGCTTGTCGGTCATCATGGACCGCACGTTGGAGCGCATCCATGTCCATCTTGAAATGGTTGTCCACGCCGATCGATCGCAGATTTCGGGCCGGAATCCCCGCGAGGCGCATCGCTTTTGCGACGCTGTGATGGGCTTGAGATGAGGTGTAGGCGCAGGCTCGGACGTAGTTGCCCGAGTCGCCGAAGTGACGGTGGCGAGCGGTAACAATGGCCGAAAAGTTGGCGAGGGATCCGCCGGAAGTGAACAGGCCGCGAGCTTCGGGGCCAAAGCCGAACTCCGTGGCGAGCCACCGGAGCACGTCAGCCTCCAATCGACAAAAACCAGGGGCTGCGGCGGCGATTCCTGTGTAGCGGTTGCAGACGTTCGAGACGAGGTCGGCGAGAGCCGCGGCGAAGAGCCCCCCGCCAGGGACATAGGCGAGGTAACCCGGAGCTGGGGTTGTGAATGCAGCATCGACGAGCGCCCCAAGAATGGCGAGAATCCCCTCTGCCCCTTCTGGATGAGGAGCTTCGGAGATCTCTCGACTGTGCGCATTTGCGAGATTAGCGCCATCTTCACCGACGACGCCGCGAGAGGGCATCGTCATCGCGGCTGCCGCCTGTTGCAGCGCGAACTCACCGAAGAGTGCGAGAAGCTTCCGGTGCTTGGCCTCGTCAAATTCGAGACCGAGTGCGTCGGAATTATGTGAATCCTTGGTCGTGTTTTCGGTCATGGTCGCTATGGCCGAAACCGTGAGAGGTCGCGGTATCGGTCCCGAAGGTCCGTCTGTCGAGAACGCATGTCGATCGCTTCGCCGCGGACGTAGACCTGCTCAGCCCAGTGGTCGAGCTCGAAGGGATCCGCCTCCCAAACGACGAGATTGGCGATTTTTCCGGCCTCGATGCTCCCGTAGTCCTTGTCCATGCCGTAAGCGGTAGCGACGTTCAAGGTCACTGCGGAGAGGGCAGTCTCCGGATCGAGCCCATAGGCGACGGCGATACCAGCCTCTTGCGTGATGTTTCGAAGATTGTGGGTCTCTTCCAGCTCTGCGATAGCGATGGTGACCCCTCGCTTGGCGAGAATAGCCGCGTTGTCGAGACGGGCTCCGAGCTTGTCGAAGCTCCCGGGGAGGTTGGCACTGGGCTGAAGTACAACCACGATCTTCGCCACAGCAAGCGCCTCGGCGACCTTCCATGCCTCTGTGCCTCCGATGATCACGAGCCTGAGCTCATAGTCTTTGGCCAAGGCGATCAGTCCGAGGATGTCACTGGCGCGGTGAGCCTCGATCGTCAGCGGGATCGTGCCGTCGAGAAGAGGAAGCAGGGCCCTGAGGTCCGCGGGATGGGCACTGAGTTTTCGTGTCTGACGCCGCTCGTGGGCCTTGACGTTGCGTGTGTAGAACCGCGCGTCATCGAGAGCGCGGCGTAGCATGGCAAAGGAGGCCGCGCGGGATCCATGATAACGGCCGAGCACCGCGTCGACGGCGACCGATCTTGCAGCGACAGCGTCCTCACGGTTTCCGGCGAGCAAGTCGAACCAGGCGACACTTCCGCTGATCAGCCCCCCCTTGGGGCTGACAGCCGCGCTCGTCACACCTTCGATGGCCTGGATCTGAACAAGGCTGGAGTCCGTATTGATGGCCAACGAAGGATCGTGGCCTGCGCGAATCGCCGTGTTGTCGGTACGGCTGTTGTCGCGTGTACTTTCTTCCATACCGATCTCCACCAAACCGAGGTCGGTACGTGCGGCGATCAGGCCAGGTGTGATCCATTTTCCGGAGACGTCGATGACGGTGCTGGTCGACGGGAACGTTGCGCCATTTTTGAGCGTTGCGACCGAGACGATTCGGTCGTCGGCGATCTCAACCACGCCCTTTGAGATCACCTTGCCGTTGCCGATGTGGATCTCGGCTCCGATCAGGTAGGTGGTTCCCTGCACGTCTTTGGCCGCGGGAGTCGTAGGCTGAACGGGCTTCTTGGCTGAGGAGAGCGCGGGGAAACCCAGCGAACAAAGCCAGATGGTACCCAGTACGAGGCGTCGGCGAATGCGAGCGAGGCTGGCACTACGAGAAGAGAGATGTATGAATACAGAGCGTTGGTTGTTCATCGTGAACTCCGGATTTCGTCACGCAGACCGAGATCGAAATCGGTGCGGGGTTGATGCTCAGGATCGTGTCGGTCGTAGCTTAGTTCGCCGTCGATGTAGACTTGTTCGGCCTTGGCATAGACGCTGAAAGGCGAGCGGTCCCAAACAACGATATCGGCCATCTTTCCGACCTCAAGACTTCCGGTGCGATCTGCCACGCCGAGGGCCCACGCAGCGTTGAGCGTGATCCACCGAAGCGCCTCGTCCTCGCTGATCTCGATGCCCGCGTGGCGTCCCGAGCTCATGGCTTTGGCGGCCTCTTGATTGAGGCGTTGAATCCCGATTGCAGAGTCAGAATGAATAATCGCTCGGGCACCCGCAACGCTGAGCATGGCTGCATTCTCGCGGATCCCGTCGTAGGCTTCCGCCTTGAAGCCCCACCAGTCCGCCCACACCGAGGCGGCGGTGCCTGCGGCGGCCAAACGGTCTGCAATTTTGTAGGCCTCAATCGCGTGATGAAAGCTACGGATCGAAAATCCGAGTTCGTCCGCGAGATCAAGCATCAGCGACATTTCGTCGGCTCTGTAGCAGTGGTTGTGCACGAGAATCTCACCCTCGAGCACCAGTGCCAGGGTCTCGAGCCCTAGGTCACGCGAAGGAGCCTCGGGTTGCTTGTCGCTCTCGTTGGCCTGCCAACTCTCTAGCTTGTCCTCGTAGCGGGTCCATTTCGTGGCGTACTCACGGGCTTCGATAAAGGCTTTTCGGTAGCCTGCGACGTTCCCCATTCTGGTTTGAGGTCCACCTTTTTCGCCATAGACTCGCTTGGGATTCTCACCACATGCCATCTTAAGGCCGTCGGGAGCACCGGCGAAATGAGCGTCCTTTGCGGAGCGCAGGTTTGGCCGCAACTTAATGGTGAAGCTTCGTCCCCCGATGAGATTCGCCGACCCCGGGAGAATCTGGGCGGTCGTGACCCCGCCAGCCCGAGCGTAGTCGAGCTGGGGGTCTTGGGGCCAAAAACCATCGGCTGCGCGGGCATAGGCGGTCACGGGTTTCACGGCCTCGTTCCCGTCTAGGTGCGCACGCAAGCGGGGCGCCGCATAGACACCCATATGAGAATGTGTGTCGACGATCCCCGGCGTTACGGTTTTAGAGCCGACGTCGACGATCCGCGCATCTTTTGGGGCCTCAATGTTCGGACCTACCGCTGCGATTCGGCCCTTGCGGATGAGTACATCAGCTTTCTCGTAAACGATGCCGGTCGCCGTCATCACTCGACCGCCGCGGAGCAAAAAAGTTTCGCCCTGTTCGATTGCGGTGGGCTCCTGGAGCGTGTGATGCGCGGCTGGCGGCGAGGCCGTGATCGGCGTTTTTTGTGCGAGGGGAGGGGCACACGCCGGCAACAGGAGCAGGCACGCGAGAAGAGGACGCATTCGAGGAAAAAGCATGGGATCGTTCTCCGGGAGTTTGATTTGAGTGGTGCCGGCGCGACTAAACTCGAAAGAGGTCGTCGTTCAAGCAGCTGGAATCGGCAATTTGTACGCCTTTGGCGAGGGCGACAGCCTGGGGAAGAAAGTGAGCTACGAAGAAATCGAGGTTGAGTATCTTACTTCGCAGGAGCGGTGAGTCCTGTCCGCGAGCGAGCAGTCGTTTGGCGACGCGGGCCTGATCGAGGGCCTCGGTCGCCAAGACGGTGAAACCAAATGCCCGCATGAAGGGTGTTGCCTGGACCATCGCGGCGTTGACATCGCCACTTTGGCCGACGGCGGCGACCCGCATCGCGGCTCCGCCGACATTGTCGATGGCCTTTCCAATCGCCGTCGCATGGCCCTCGAAGCCCTCCGCGGCGGCTTCGGTTAGAGCGAGTTTCATCTCGGTCATCCAGTCCAGGAACAGCTTTCCGTTTTCGAGGCGAAGTTTTCGCCCAAGAAGATCGAGGGCTTGAATGCCGTTGGTGCCCTCGTAGATCGACTGAATCTTCGCGTCGCGCACGATTTGCTCGACAGGAAACTCGCTGACGTACCCGTAGCCGCCATAGATCTGAACGGCTGTGACTGCGATATCGAAGCCGAGATCTGTGCACATCGACTTGACGATGGGCACAAGCAGGTCTACGCGTCGTCCCCGGGCGACACGGTCCTCGTCGGGCCCATGCTCGGATGCGTCGAAGTCGAGGCAGAGTCGGTAGGCCATGGCTCGCATGGTCTCGACCAAGACCTTTTGGCCCATGAGCATGCGCCGGACGTCTGGGTGTTCGACAATTTTGACTCGCTTGGCATCCGGTTTGCGTGCGTCTGCGAGGGAGGTGCCTTGAACGCGTTCGTTGGCGTAGTGAAGCGCATATTGGTAGGCGGAGGATCCCATCGCTAGACCCTGAAGCCCGACGCCGATCCGTGCCTCGTTCATCATCTCGAACATGAGACGGATACCGGTATGAGGTTTTCCGAGTAAGTAGCCGCGGCAGGGCCCCCGGTCGCCAAAGGCAAGCGTGCAGGTGGCATTCCCGTGAATCCCCATCTTGTGCTCGATGCCGAGGACGTAGGCGCCATTGCGTGCACCGAGTTTCAAGTTCTCGTCAAAGCAAAATTTCGGCACCAAAAACAGGCTGAGTCCCTTGGTTCCAGCTGGCGCATCCGGAAGGCGCGCCAAGACGAGGTGGCAGATGTTCTCGACCATGTCGTGATCGCCACCTGAGATGAAAATTTTCTCGCCTTCGATTAGGTAGACGTCGGCCTCTTCGCTGGGTGTAGCTTTGGCTCGGTTGTCCCCGACGGCCGAGCCTGCGCCAGCCTCCGTGAGGCACATGGTTCCGCCCCATTCCCCCAAGAACATTTTCTCCGCGACTTTCGCAGCGAGGGCGGTTGGCGCGTGACCAAGAATGACGCGGGCGGCGCCAGAGTTGAGTAATGGATACATGTTGAAGGCGATGCAGGCGCCCGAAAAAATCTCGCTAAGTACGGCGGCGATCGTGTGGGGAAGTCCGGCACCGCCCACCTCCGGGTCTGCGCGTGGTCCTGCCCAACCGCCCTCGGCGAAGGCTTTCCAGGCTTCTTTGTAGCCCGCGGGGGTCGTGACGCCACCTTCACCGTCAAAGCTGCATCCCTCGCGATCACCGGGTCCGTTGAGGGGAGCGATCACTTCGGTCGCTAGTTTGTAGGCCTCGCTCAGGGTGGCCTCGTAGATATCTCGATCGAGGTCCGAGTATCGTTCCGATTGCCCGAGTCGGCCAGGAAGATCGAGCTGTTCGAAGAGGGTAAAATGCGCGTCGGCGAGATCGAAGGTGAAGCTTGTGCTGCTCATTGTGGTGGTCTCGGGATGATCTGCGGGGGTCGGAGTGGAGCGTGTGGCCCTAGAGCTGGGACATGCGGCGCATCCGCGAAAATGTCCAAAGCTCTGTTGGTGGCTGCATACTAGGATCGTCGGCGGGCAAATCAAAGTACCGACCAAGTCCGTGTAAGGATGGAAAGGAGAGCCCGCGGAGGTGATTTGGCAAAATGGAGCCCGCGTAGCGTGAGAGCATCAACTCATCGATCGTCGGGTCGTTGCGGTTCGCAGGAAGGGAGTAGAGGTCAGCGGTCGTTCGGGCTCCAGCCTCAAGGCAGAGATTTTTTTGGCCACGAGCTCTCAGCCAGCGGACGAGCTTCGCAAGAGATGGTTGCTCGTCGGGGTGAACTTCGAGTCCGGCGGAGCGTGCCTTTTTTGCGATTTCTGATGTGGTGTAGATCAATGAGGGGCTGGGTCCGCGCAGTGCCGGGTGGTTGGGATCGGGCATCGTGCGGGTCAGCACCACGAGTTCCGGAAGTTTCTGGAGGCCTAACAATTCCCGTCGCCATCGTCGAAGCCCAGGAGCGATCTCGTAGCGGAGATGCGGCTCATCCCTCAAAATTTTTCCCGTGATGATGATGGTATCGGCCCGAGCGCGGGCGAGGTTCAGACAGAAGATATCTCGGAGACTGCGTGGCGAGTCTGGGGCGATCCGGATCACGACGTGGCGGTCTGCGGTCTGCGCCCAAAGAGCGATGACCTGGTATAGACCAGCCGAGATCCAGGTCGGATCGTCGATGGCATTGCGCCCGTACAGCGCCTCGATCCACCGCAAGACCGCAGAAGTGTCCTCGGGGAGCGATGATGTCTCATGAAAAAACGTCACGGTCTCAGCTTAGTTCGCATGTTGTTTTCGATGGGCCCGTACGGCCATCGCCAGCATCTCAATTTCGTGTCGATAGAGCTCTCCCCCGATATCGCCGTTTGGATTGATTTGGAATCCGACAATATTGGTTTCGGCGAGTCGCTGAAAGAGCACGGACCCGTGGATTTCACGGTAGTCCCAGCCGAGCGGTTGCCACAGCCGAAGCGCTTGCCAGTCTGAGAACGCGCCGTAGATCGGCTTGCCCTTGGATGTGTCCATGACCAAGAACTGAATGTCGCTGTCGTCGTTGTCGTCGCGGGGTGCTTTGGTATCCATGCGAAGCGGGACGAGAAAAAGTGTGTTGACGAGGGCATTGTAGAGTCTGTGGCGACTGTTTTCGTCCCGTTGGCGGGCCGAATTTCGCATCGCCTCAAGGAGGTCAGGGTTCGAAGGGGGGTGGCGCTCGTCCTCAACGAGAAGAACCTCGATCTGCTGGTCGCAGCCGTAGAGGCGTGCCAAAATATCTTCGGATTCGTGGGCAGCTTTGCGGAGTGATGCCCGGTCGACTCCCGTGCGTCGCTGCCAGTTTCGTTGTCCGGAACTCTTTGAAAACCCTTGAGCGCGCATTTCTTTGGCCCTCTCTACGGTGAGCTTGTGCCGCGGTGGTAAACGATGACTGGCGACCGCTTCGATCTTCAGAGAGTCGTCGGTATGGTCTACACAAAAGATCAAGTAGACCGGGCCAGATTGGACGACAAGGTGGGCCTCGTCGGCGCTGGACTCCGTCAATTCGTGTAGCTTCGTTTCGAGCTGCTGAGCAAGTGTGTGTGTGGGCGTTTCGAGCTCGGCGGAGGGAGCCGAGGAACCGCGTTCATTCTTCGGTCTCAGCTGGACTTGTGCCGCGTGAATTTCGCGGTCGGCGTGGGGCGGTTTGGGCACATCTTTACGATAACACCGCTGCGTAGCAAGCCGCGGCGGCTCATACGCAGGATCCCTCGAGAAGTCATGCGTGAGTGATCAGCAGCCGATGGGCTCCAGGATCGCGCACGATCCGACAAATTTTCATGCCGTCGTTCAGTGAGGGCGCAGCTCGTGGCAAGCTGCAGCTTGCGCCCTCGCTGGCGCGTGAGGAGATCGACAATTGGGAAAATTACCCCGTTCCCCAGCACTTAATGTCTTTGGACCCGTGGACGAGTTGGCTTGGCGCGCCAAAGCGCAGAGAGACCTGGGTGGCAGGTCACTGGCGAGCCTCGGCTCGACGACGCCAGAGAAAATTCGCCTCGATGTGGTCTATTGGGGAGGTCCCGCCGATGGGCTCGAGAGCTTGCCGGGGCAAGGCGCCCATCTTCGTGGGGCAACGGCCTTTGGTCCGCATGACGGAACCTGGACCACGTGTCAGGAATATCGGCTTGTGGATGCGAAGGACGCGGGGCGCGCTGCTGCTGCGGACGTGGAGCGTGGGGCTTCGGCGGTTTGGTTTTGCCTCGCATCGAGCGAGCCGGCCGGTTCCACAAGTGAGAGGGACCTCGATGGCTGCGGAGAGGGGCTAGAGCTGCGGACAAAGGCCGAGGCCGAGGACTTTGTGGCATCTTTGCCGACGAGTCTCGATACGGCGGGGATTCGTATCGAATGCGGCGCATCTGCGAAGGTGCTAGCGGACTGGCTGGGAGTCGATCGGGTGACCTTGCTGGCAGATCCGATCGGAACCTTGGCGCGCGTCGGATCGATCAATATCGAATGTGCGCAAGCGTTCGACGAACTCGCAGTTAGAATCAAACAAACCCCCGCGGGGCGAGCCCACGTGTTGATCTCGACCACCCCGTACGAGAACTCGGGAAGCAGCGATGCACTCGCGTTGGCCTGCGGACTCTCCACCGCGGTTGCCTACTTACGGGTGCTTGAGGATCGCGCAATCTCCCCCCGCCGGGCAGCAGCGAGTCTTCAATTTCGAGTGGGTATTGGCCGAGACCTATTCGCCGGAATCGCCAAACTTCGGGCGCTGAGGTCGCTCTGGTCCCGCGTTGCGGCATCGTGCCAACTTCAAGACTGTAGCGCGCATGTGCATGCATGCAGCGCATGGCACGATTGGTCTCGTGAGGACCCCTGGAACAATTTGATGCGCGGCACTGTGGGCACACTCGCGGCGGCGATCGGTGGCGCCGACAGTATCGCCACTTCGACCTTCGACCGGCTGATGCCTCGGGGGAGCGAGCTGGGGACACGACTGGCATGCAACACGCAAGTGCTTCTGCGCGAAGAGTCTCACCTCGACCGTGTGATCGATGCGGCCGGGGGAAGTGACTATGTCGAGAGTCTTACTGACGCACTTGCACGCAAGGCCTGGTCGAGATTTCAGGATCTAGAATCGCGGGGCGGGATGCTCGATGCGCTGCAGTCCGGGTATCTTCAGGCCCAGATCCACGAAGAGGCCCGATGGCGCCGGCAGCAGGTGGCGACACGAAACAGGCCCGTGGTCGGCGTTTCGAAGTATCCGAGTTTTGAACCCACGCCGCTTTCAGAAATTGAAGGCTGCTGGAGTCAAAGACGATCATGTTTAGGAGAGAATGGACTGCCGCCGACAGTGGTGGCATCGGTACAGCCGCTGATCGCCTGGCGTTCTGCGTCGCCGTTTGAGCGCCTTCGATGTGCGGTTGAGGCGCACTGCGAGGATCGCGGAGTCGCCCGGCCTCAGTTGTTCTTGGCCTGCGTCGGCGCCACGGCAGAGCACCAGGCACGTGGGGACTTTGCCGCTGAGTTGTTCGCTGCGGCCGGGATCGGCAGCCTGCGCCGCGAGGACTACCCTGAACTTAAACAGGCGATCGAAGAATTTTCGAATGGCCCCTCATGCTTGGTGTGTATTTGTGGGAGCGACCAGGCCTACACAGAGATGGCTGCGGGGGCGGTCGCCCAATTCGGCGACGCGGGGGCGCGGATGGTCTACATCGCAGGGACCCCGCCAGAGGAACCGATCGCGGGAGCGGTCTACATCCATCACCAAAGTGATGCGCTAGCGATGCTCACTGACGCGTTGGTTCGGCTCGAAATCGAGGTGAAGTTATGATCCCAAATTTCTCAAATCTTAGCTACGACGCCGCACTTGAGGGTCACCGGGGGCCGGGGGATGATGTCTCATTGTGGGAGGGAAGCCTCGTGCAGATGGCGGGGAAGCCCGTGCCCGAGCAGGCATGGCGGACTCCTGAAGGGATCGATGTCCAACGGCTCTACACGGCCGACGATCTCGATTGCGTCGACCACCTGGGCGGTGCACCTGGACTTCCTCCTTTTGTACGAGGGCCGTATTCTACAATGTACGCGGCGCGTCCGTGGACCGTGCGCCAATATGCCGGTTTCTCAACTTCGGAGGCGAGCAACGCCTTCTATCGCCGCAATCTTGCGGCAGGGCAAAAGGGGCTGAGTATCGCGTTTGATCTGGCCACACACCGGGGTTACGACTCCGATCACCCCCGAGTCGTGGGAGACGTGGGCATGGCCGGTGTGGCGATCGATTCGATTCTGGATATGCGGATCTTGTTCGACCGAATTCCACTCGATCGAATGAGTGTATCGATGACAATGAACGGTGCGGTGCTGCCGATCATGGCCCTCTATATTCTTGCGGCAGAGGAGCAGGGGGTGGCACCCGAACGGCTCGCAGGGACCATTCAGAACGACATCCTCAAGGAGTTCATGGTCCGGAATACCTATATCTATCCGCCGGTACCCTCAATGCGGATCATTGGCGATATATTCTCCTATACGGCGAAGGCGATGCCGCGTTTCAACAGTATCTCCGTGTCCGGTTACCATATGCAAGAGGCTGGGGCTACGGCCGACATTGAGCTGGCCTATACACTCGCGGATGGTCTCGAATATATCCGGACAGGGATTGCCGCGGGTCTGGACGTGGACCAATTTGTCCCACGGATGTCATTTTTTTGGGGCGTCGGGATGAATTTTTTCATGGAGATCGCCAAACTCCGCGCCGGGCGACTCTTATGGTCAAAACTTGTCTCGAAGTTTAGTCCCAAGAATCCCAAATCGCTGGCCCTAAGGACCCACAGTCAGACTTCAGGATGGAGTCTCAGCGCCCAAGACCCCTACAATAACATCGCTCGTACCTGCGTCGAGGCGCTGGCTGCAACTCTTGGGCATACGCAGTCGTTGCATACCAATGCCTTCGATGAAGCTCTGGGGTTGCCGACGGAATTTTCTGCACGAATCGCTCGCAACACCCAGCTTCAACTTCAGCAAGAGACTGGGATTTGTGCTGTGGCCGACCCTTGGGGAGGGAGCTACTACGTCGAGCGTCTCACTCACGACCTCGCATGTCGGGCATGGTCGCATATCGAGGAGGTTGAGGCTCTTGGTGGGATGGCGAAGGCCAACGCGCGTGGTCTCCCCAAGCTACGGATCGAAGAGGCCGCGGCGCGCACCCAGGCTCGGATTGATTCGAACGCCCAAACGGTCGTCGGGATCAACCGAAATGTCCTAGACCACGAGGGGAAGGTTGATGTTCTCAAGGTGGACAACCGAGCCGTTCGCGAGGCTCAGCTCGCGCGACTTCAGCAGCTTAAAGCAGGGCGAGATGAGGCTGAGTTGAAGCGCCGGCTTGATGACCTGAGCCAGAGTGCGGAGCGTGGTACGGGCAATTTGCTAGCGTTGGCGGTGCACGCGGTTCGGGCCCGTGGCACCGTGGGTGAAATTTCATCGAGCCTCGAAAAAGTATGGGGACGTCATCAGGCGGTCACTCAGTTGGTTTCGGGAGTGTATAGTTCGACCATGGCGAAACAAGGTAGCCTCGAAGAAGTCCGGCAGCGTACAACCGCGTTTGCTAGTCGAGAGGGACGCCGTCCTCGTCTTTTGGTTGTGAAGATGGGCCAAGACGGTCATGACCGGGGAGCGAAGGTGATAGCGACTGGATTTGCGGATATGGGTTTCGATGTGGATGTGGGGCCCTTGTTTCAGACCCCCGAAGAGAGCGCACGACAAGCGGTAGAGAACGATGTCCATGCGATCGGCGTCAGCTCGCTGGCTGCCGGGCATCTCACGCTTGTTCCCGCTCTGGGAGCCGCCCTGCGCGCCCTCGGGCGTGAGGACATCCTGGTGGTCGTCGGCGGTGTGGTTCCCCCTCAAGATCATGATGCCCTGCGAGCGATGGGCGTCTCCGCGATTTTTGGGCCGGGAACTGTATTGAGTGATGCCGCGAAGGCGATGATAGACGAGATCGAGTCTGGTCTGGCCGGCGAGGAACGATGACGGGTTCCGAGGGCAAGACTTCGCGATTTCGTGGGCGTCGTCTCAGTCTCGAGCGCTACAAAGAAGGGGTGTTGGCCGGAGACCGAGGGGTCCTTGCACGTGCTATCACGTTGGTGGAGAGCACCCTAGGAGAAGATCGCCGACTCGCGCGTCGCTTGATTTTCGAAATTATTCCTCACCGAAACGTGATGGCCACCGCTCAAAGAGTCGGAATTTCAGGCGTCCCAGGAGTGGGAAAAAGTACGTTCATCGAGAGTTTTGGGATGCACGTGGTTCGGCGTGGCCACCGAGTCGCGGTGTTGACTGTAGATCCGAGCAGCAGTCGAACTGGGGGTAGTATTTTGGGCGATAAGACCCGAATGGCGGAGCTAGCCTGCAGCGCCTCCGCTTTCATACGCCCGTCACCGGCGGCCGGGAGCCTCGGAGGTGTGGCGCGCAATACTCGTGAGGCCATGTTGCTGTGTGAGGCGGCCGGCTACGATGTGATCGTTGTCGAGACGGTCGGGGTTGGGCAGTCCGAGACCGTGGTCGCGGAGATGGTCGATTTTTTCTTAGTGTTGATGTTGGCCGGGGCGGGGGACGAGCTACAGGGCATCAAGCGAGGGATTTTGGAACTTGCAGATTTGCTGGCGGTCAACAAGGCCGATGGCGAGAACCGGATGGCAGCGACGCGAGCCCGGAGCCAGATTCAAAATGCTCTCCATCTGATGCATCCAAGGAGCGAGGCTTGGGTCGTTCCGGTGATGACTTGCAGCGCGCAGACCGAGTCGGGAATTGCCGAAATTTGGCTAAAAATCGGAGACCACCGAAGACTCATGCAGGAGAGCGGCGAGTGGCAGAGTCGACGGGAAGAGCAACGCATTCAATGCATGTGGAGAATGATTGAAGAGTCTCTGTTGGAGAGATTTTGCGGGCAAGAGGAGGTGAAGGCGACCATTGCAGGAGTCGAGGCGATGGTTCGCAATGGTACGATCGGCCCAGAAGAGGGCATGGACCGACTCTTGGGGGAGGAAGGGCGTTCTTGGGACCTTGGAATTCAAGTACCCCAATAGTAGCCAACCCACAGACCCGCGTAGAGGGTGTGGGCCATGGGTCGACCTTTGCTCGAGGGAGTGAAGCCTCTCCAGCCTAGCTCCGGACCCAGGCTGAGACCGCCAGACCTCGGTGGTCGGCGATGACGCGCACCTGGGAACCACTCGTATCTTATGGCGCCGCTAAATTTGGGTCCGCCGAAACCACCGCGCTTGTCGAGGGCCTTGTCAACGATGAAACCGGCACCGAAGCCGACACCGGCATGTAGCGAGAGCGGATATCGGGAAGGGAGGAACCCGAACTCGAAGAGGACGCCACCTTGATGAAGCTGCTGGCGGTTGTTGAACGCGGTCGAACCGCTACCCTCAACAGCAATTGTCATCCAAGGAAAGAGGACCTGGCCTAGGCGGAGCGCTCCTCCGCCGCCGCCAAAGACCGGAGTTTGAAGATCGTAGACGCGGGCGATTGTGGCCCCGCCGAGGGTCGTCATTCCCATGAACACGCCGTCGATTCGATGGGGGATGGGCTTCGAGAAGGCTGCGGTTGCGGATGCGCTTCGTGGACTCGCGCTTACGATGAGGACTGCGAGTACGACAAGAGCGACTCGTCGGAGAGAGGAGCGTTGCAGCGAGGCCACGAAGAACACGCTTGATGGTAGGCCTGACACGTGCGCGCAACAACGCGATTTTTGAGTCGGTCCGTGAGCGGCTATGAGTTGTTGTTCAAGTCGAAGATCTACATCTTGCCGTCCGGATATAAAGAGACCACCATGGAATTTCTCCATGGTGGTCTCTTCTCAACGATTGGCTCGTTGTACTAGCGATTTTGGCTACCGGCGGCGCTCGACGGATAGATCGACACGAAGTGATCTTCCGTCTAGCTCTTTACCGCTGAGTTCCTTAATCGCCCGACCTGCGGCCTTGCGATCCGCCATGGTTACAAAGCCAATGCCCCTGGATTCGCCGGTGTCTCGGTCGAGAATGATCGTCGCCTCAACGACGTCACCAACCTTCTCGAAAAAAGACTTGAGTCCAGTTTCATTGGTGTCCCAACTGAGGCCACCAACAAATAATTTTGTGGGTGGACCTGATGCGCGGGCCCCCTGGTTGGAGCCGGGGGGCGCCAGGGGATCAATATTTGTATCCCCACCAGACTGAAGCTCCTCGGCTGTAGCGATGGGGATGCCCCCGTCGCTTGTGTTTCGGTTGCGTCGAATGCGCTCCGATTTGTCGCGCTTTTTACGTGCCTTTTCGGCTTCGCGTTGGCGCTTTCCAGCGGCATGGTTAGTTCGGGCCACAGGTTGTTCTACCTACGTCCTCGTCCACCGCCGCCGTATCCACCACCGGCGCCGCCACCGCCGCCG
>CAYTFJ010000051.1:0-14709 GCA_964437075.1 uncultured Nannocystaceae bacterium | reverse complement strand
CGGCGCCGCCGCCGCCGCCGCCGCCGCGCGGACCACGTCGGTCGTCACGACTCTGCGCTTCGTTAACACGAATTGTTCGTCCGTCGAGCTCGGCACCATCGAGCTTCTCGACAGCTGTCTTTGCGTCGTTGGGCTCGTCGTACGTGACAAATCCAAATCCCCGCGAACGGCCCGTGTCCCGCTCGGTGATCACTTTAGCCTCACTCACGGGGCCAATCTCCTCAAACGCCAGGCGTAGAGAATCTTCAGTTGTGGCCCATGCAAGGCCGCCGACAAATAGTTTCATGATTGCTTCCGGCTCGACTTCCCTACCCGACACAAACGCTGTTTAGCGAGTCGGCTCGCTCAACCCTTTTGTGAGCGGCGTTCCCTGCTGTGCGCAGTGTGGGTGCTTGACCCGCGTAGCACTAGAACGCGCCTTCGACAACCACAAAGTGGCCGTCCGTGGGCTCGGAGCGCGCCAGGCAAATCGTGTGTTTTGCGCACATTGTCCAAAAATGGCGAAATACATCGCGTTGCATCGCGGCCGTGGCTGAGCGAATAGGACTACGGTGCGCCTGCGCGACTATCAGCGAGAGGCGGTTTCCGCCATTCTCGAAGCTCGAAGTCAGGGAATTCGGCGCATGGTTGTTGCTCTGCCCACGGGGGCTGGAAAAACGGTGATCTTTGCGGAGCTGATCCGGCGTGCTCGCGCGGATGTGCTCGTACTGGCTCATCGACGTGAACTGCTTTCCCAGGCGAAGACGCGTATCGAGGACGCATTGTCCGCGTCGGGCCAGTCGAGGCGTATCGTTGCCGTCGAGCAGGGGAAAATAAGCGCGCCATACGGTGCTTCGGTGCTGGTTGCCTCGCTTCGTTCGCTGCACGAGGGTCGAATTGGCAGGGTGATCGCGCGCCGCAACATCCGGCTGGTGATCTACGATGAATGCCATCATGCCGTGGCACCCGAAAACGTTCAGGTGCTGGATCGCTTAGGTGTTTTTGAGGCCGATTGGCCGGGTACGCTTGTGGGAGTCACCGCGACGACACGTCGAGCGGACGGGGTCGGGCTCGACAAGGTGTTCGAAAAAATTGTCTATTCTCGAAGCCTCGGATGGATGATCGAGCGTGGCTATTTACGACGGCTGAAGGGGCTGCGGATCCAAACGAAGGTCGACCTGTCACGGGTGGCGGTGAAAGAAGGCGAATGGGAGGCAGAGTCGTTGGCGGAGGCGGTGGACGTGGAGGAGCGCACTTCTCTGGTCGCTCGTTCGATTCAGGACCTTGCGGTGAATCGCCGCACCATCGCATTTTGTGTCGGGGTTCAGCATGCAGAGAATTTGTCACGGCGCCTCAACGAGCTGGGGGTGCGGGCGGGAATGGTCTGCGGCGAAATGCCGGAAGACGATCGAGAACGAACGCTGAAGCTCTTTCGAATAGGGGCTCTGCAGGTGGTGACCAATGTCGGCGTGTTGACCGAGGGGTACGATGATCCTGGAGTTTCGTGCATAGCGATGGTCCGGCCGACTCGCTCGGAGTCGCTGTATTTGCAGTGTATCGGTCGCGGGATGCGAATTCATGTCGACGCGAGCGACTGTCTAGTACTGGATTTTGTGGACTTGTCGGAGCTCGCCGTCGTGAACTTACCTTCACTCGTAGGTGAGCGTCCCGCGGACGAGGTCGAGGAACATGAGGAGGAGGACTCGTCGCACGAGAAGAGCGAGCCAGCACAGGAGGGGCTCGCGTCTTCCGAAAGTGTCCCACCGCCGGAAGATATTGTTGAGGTGCCCTTGACCGTTCAAGAAATCCGCGCGCGAACGAGCGGATTTGATCCGTTGACGATGGCGTTGGCAGAGACGATTGCAGCGGTCTCGATTAATGCCTGGATACCCCTCGCGTCGGGGGGCGCTGCTTTGTCGTTCTTGAATGACGAACGGACTCCACAAAATTTCTTAGTCCGGCCTCGTGAAGGGCGGGTCCGCGGATACAACCTCTATTTAGCCGATAAATGCCTGGCGACCTTTCAGGACCTTGAATCCGCGACGATTGCCGTCGACGGCGAACTGGCGAACTACGGAGTCGCGGGGACCGGTCGGCGGGACGCGCTTTGGCGAGCGCGTCCCGTGGGCAGCGAGATGCGAGCGGCCCTTCGAGCTTTGTCGCTTGCAGAACGTGTGACGAATCTAGGGGATGCCATGGCTATTTTGGCGCGGGAGGCCGGGGTCGCCAAAGAGTCGTCTGATCAGTCGAAGCCGCGGCTCGCGTGATTCGCAAAAACGGGTCGTCTGCGGACCTGCCGCTTGTCGCTCATCGATGTTCGGAAGCGGCAGGCTTTGGAGACCAGCCACTGGGGGGCCTGTGATAGAAGTCCCGAACCATGGCTTCTCGAGTCCTAGTTACAGCCGCGCTGCCGTACGCGAACGGTTCGATCCACCTCGGACATATGCTTGGTTTTGTGCAAACCGATGTCTATGTGCGCGCTCGTAGACTCGCAGGAGAGGATGTCGTTTTCATTTGGGCGAGCGATGCCCATGGGACGCCGGTCCAACTTCGGGCGCAGCGGGAGGGGATCACGCCGGAGGCCTTGATCGAACGGGCGCATGGTGAGCATCAACAGGACTTCGACGATTTTGGCATTGGCTACGATGTCTTTCACACCACTCATTCGGAGGAGAATCGGAAACACGCCGGCGAGATTTTCTTGGCGATGAAGCGGCGGGGCGACATCCTTTCCAAGGAGGTTGAGCAATTCTACTGCCCAAACGACAAGATCTTCTTGCCAGATCGTTTCGTGAAGGGGCGCTGCCCGAATTGCGACGAGCCCGATCAATACGGCGACGTATGTGAGAAGTGCAGCAAGACCTACGACCCAACGGATCTCACCGATGCCCGGTGCGCTCAGTGCGGGACACCACCGGAGGTGCGCAGCTCAGAGCACCTGTTTGTGCCGCTCTCACGGCACGGCGATTTTCTTCGGGAGTGGTTGAAAACCCCCGAAGAGGGTGGACAGACGAAGATTCAGGTTTCAGTGCGGAACTCGCTCTTGGGATGGCTGGACGACCTCCGTGATTGGGATATCTCGCGAGAAGCACCCTATTTCGGCTTTGAGATTCCTGAGCATCCAGGAAAATATTTCTATGTGTGGTTCGATGCTCCGGTCGGCTATATCGCCGCGACCGAGAAATGGTGCGTGGAGCAAGGCAAGGACTTTGCGGCCTATTGGAAGAGTTCGCCCAAAGACTCCGAGATCGTCCACGTCATCGGCAAGGACATCGTCTATTTTCACTGTCTATTTTGGCCCGCGATGCTGGCGGCGGCGGATTACACTGTGCCATCTCGCGTTCAAGTGCACGGATGGCTTACGGTAAACGGCACGAAAATGTCGAAGTCGAGGGGGACGTTTATTCTCGCCCGCACCTATCTTGATTACCTCCCTCCGTACTACCTACGTTACTATTTCGCCGCGAAGCTCAGCTCAGCCCAGGACGACCTCGATCTCAATTTCGCGGATTTCGCCAATCGAGTGAACGCCGACCTCGTCAATAAGGCAGCGAACCTGGCGAGTCGCTGCATCAAGTTCATTTCAGGGAAGCTCGGAGGGAAAATGGGTTCCTTGCCCGAGGACGCACATGCCCTACTTGAGTCTGCGCGTGCCAAGTTGGCGGCTGCGCCTGGTCAGTACCGTGAATTCGAATTTTCGAAGGTTCTGCGCGGTACGATGGAGTTGGCCGAGGCCTGCAATGTCTATATCTCGGAGCGGGAGCCGTGGAAGCTCGCCAAGAGCGACCCCGATCGGGCTCGGGAAATTTGCTCCGTGGGTGTGCAGATCAGCCGAAGTGTCGCCGCCTTGATGAAGCCCGTATTACCCGAGTGGGCGACCAAGATCGAAAGCATGTTGCGGATCTCCGTACCCCTCAATTTTGAGAATGGTGCCGAATTGGTGGCGGCCGGCACACTCTTGGGCCCCTACGAAACGCTTGCTGAACGGATCGACAAAGGCGGGATCGAACAAATCATGGAGGCGAGTAAAGACTCGGTTCCCGACGACGTCGGAGAAGATGACGAAGTCGCAGCATACGATGTGGTCGTCCCGCTGGCTCCGGAGGCATCGATCGATGCCCTCGACTCAGTCGACCTCCGGGTCGGAAAGGTCCTCGAGTGTGCGTTTGTCAAAAAATCGAAGAAGATGTTGCAACTGACCGTGGACCTCGGAACGCTTGGGACCCGGACGATCTTTAGCGGTATTTCGCTGAGCTATACGCCGGAGGAGCTTATCGGAAGACATGTTGTGGTGTTTGCCAATCTTAAGCCGCGAAAGATGAGTTTCGGGCTCAGCGAGGGGATGATCTTGGCATCGGGACAAACGGACGAGAGCGTAACTTTGGTGACCCTCGATCCACGGTCAGTGCCTGGCGACAAAATTTCCTGATGGAGGGAGGCCAAGGGGACGACCGCACTCGTGGCCTACGAAGCGAGAGAGGATCGTCGCCGACTTCCCGATGCCGCGCATATTTCAAGCACATCAACTTGTTCATCGGGGATGGGTCTTTCAGCCCATATCAAATTCGAGAGTGGTGACCGAGTACGGCCGGCTTACAGCGTAGTTAGCGAGATAAATTGTGTCGCCAACAAGCGCGGTGGGCAAGTGGGTGCTCCTGTCTTTTTCGAGCGTGGGTGACGCCGAGCACTGATGCTCCCCGAAAAGCCATTTTAGGGCTGGTAACAGCTCACTCTTTCCACTTGACAGCTACGCATGACCTGAGTTAGGAAGAACCACGAATAAATAGCCACTTTAGGGAAGGGAAGCTCGGTGAGAGTCCGACACGGTCCCCGCCACTGTAAGTGGGAAGCAGTTCGCAGAAAATCCACTCATCATGAAAATGACGGGGAAGGGCGCGAGCTACGCTGAGGGGTAAAACCCTCTGAACCCATGAGTCAGGAAACCTACCTATTGAGGCGTACGAACTTCCGCGGTGGTACGGAAAGGTCGATTGGTGACAGGTTGTCATCAACCCCCCTTTCATGCGTAGGTGAGGGGTTTTTTGAATCAAAGAAAAATAAAAGAGTGACTTGTTCCCCTCGGAGAAGTCGGTTGTTTAAGGGCGTTTTCAAACGTTTGAACCATTGTTTTTGCCGCGACACAGAGCGGAGCAAATAGATGTCGCACTGACGATGTGCTTAAATAACGATGATATCGATGGCGGACAATTGGCAGTAGGGGAGGCAAAATTGATAGTTCCTGGATTCTGCCGATACTCTATGTAGCAATATTAATCAGAAGCTGAAGAGACCCGTGGCCATTGTGGCAACGATGGATCTTCAGTGGAGCTGTAGTGTGTGACCGCGATGTTTGCGGCTGCATGCGGAGCAGTGACTACCGAGAACACCGAGAACACCGATGACACACAAAACTACATTGCGGAGCCTGTCGCTTGCTATGGTATTGGCCTTCGTTGGCCTCAACGCGGCAGCGTGCAGGGATACTTCTGATGCGGGTGCAGGTAGCACCGAGACCGCACCTGGCGCAACAGGGGACACGGATACGACGGAAAGCGCTACGGAGGGCATTGATACTGAAAGCGGAGGCAGCACGACAGCAGTGCCAGTCGATAGCTCGCCGGAAGCACTGGAAAATCGCGCCTATGTGATCTCAGAGGAGTCAGACGATCTGTTTGTCGTTGACTTGAGGGACATGAGTCAGGTCGCCAAGGTCGATATCGGTACGGGGTCGGGCACAAATGCAAATCACATGGCCATACTTTCGAAGGGGGGTACCAAGCTCTATGTGAGCGCAACACACCACAACGACATTGTGGTCTTCGATACGGTTAAAATGGAGACAGTGCGAAGGATTAAGGTCGGTGGCCATCCGACGCATGCAAGCGCATGCATCGATTGTGCGCCCTTCGGCCGAGATGAACTTTGGGTTGTCAACGAGGAAGGTGGCTCTATTTCAGTGATCGATATGGCGACCGACGAGATCGTGGAAACCATCATGGACTCGTCAATGGTGGTTCCCCATTTTACGCGATTCTCGGACGGCTTTGCCTATGTGCCAAGCATTGGTGGCAATCAGATTACGGTCATCGATCTAAATACTCGAAAAGTTTCCGACGTTCTTCTCGTCGGTGGCGCCACCGAGCCTGGTGCTTGTTCGGCAGATCCGTGTGGGTTCGCAGATGCTCAAATCGACGGAAATGGCGTTCTTGTGGCTGCCCATATCGAGACAGGGAAGGTCGTCGTGTATGATACGAAAACAAGGACTCGTTTGGCGGACATTGATGGGGGCGATAGGCCGTGGGCAGTCTTTGTCGATCAGTTGAGCAACGACTTTGATACCCATCTGATGCCGAATTGGGGCGACTCGAGCGTCTCGATTCTTGACCGAGTAAAATTGTCAGAGGTTGCTCGGAGCTCCCATGGGGATCAAGAGTCTTACGGGGTAAACTACAGTCCTCTCGCACCCAACGAAGCGTTTGTGCTCAATCGGATAAAAGAACAAGTCGCGGTTATCAACCGGTCTACGGGAGAACTGATCGAATCGCTTGATGTCGGGGGAACGACGGAAACAGCGACAACAACCGCCGACGGAAAATATCTTTTACTCCCACTTTCGAGCACAAATGAATTTCTAGTTCTCGATATCGTGACTCGCGCGGAGGTTGCCCGTTTTCCCGACGTTGGCGTTTACCCCTGGTCTGTAACCACGGTGGGCGGCCAAAACTACTGTCATTAGGCGATGACTTTTGCGGATGCCTGCCCATAGACACTGTTTTTGGGCCATCGTAGCGATGGCGTTGATGGTCGTGGGCTGTCGGGGAGAGAGTGTCCGCGAGCATCGGGGGGATGGACGACGACGTATCGTCAGCCTGCACGACGTGACGACTGAAATTGTCGTCGCGTTGAACGCCACAGACCGTTTGGTTGGGATTACGAGCCCGGTTTACGCGAGCCGAAGTGTTGTGCGATCCGTTGCGGCTGTGCAGCGGGTTGCGAGTCTTGAATCCATCCTCCTTGCCAAACCGACATCCGTGGTTGGACTGGGGGTTGTACAAGAACAAAGTCCAGACCTGGTTACGCGTCTCCGCGAGGAGGGAATCCAGGTCTATCTTTCCGATCCGGCGACCTTCGACGATGTTTACTCGATGACCTACGCCATTGCAGAACTCCTCGATGCTCAGGAATCCGCGGAAAATCTTGTGGCTCAGCTCCGACAGCGTGTCGAGGCTGCGTCGGCCACACCGGTACGAAGAAAACGGGTCTTTGTTTATGACTGCTGTGACCCGCCCTTCACTGCGGGTGGGAAGACCGTGCTGAGCCGGATTATCGGTAGAGCGGGAGGTGAGAATATTTTCTCAGATCTCGATGCGGACTGGACCCATGTCTCGTGGGAGGAGGTTGTTGCACGCAAGCCCGATATCGTACTTATCCATAGCTATCCCCACGACGGCCAATCCGATGTAACGGGCAAGCGAGCGATGCTCGGCCGTATCGGGACTCTTGGACAACTACCTTCAATAACGCTGCCTCTGGGAGCTTCGTTGGGCGGGTTGCGCAGCGCCGAAACGCTCGAACAACTGCGCGCGGAGCTTGAGGTCCTTCCATGAATTCGCGCAGGACTACCATTCTTTTGGCGGTCGTATGTGTCCTTGTGGCCTCGTTGGCTATATCCGTCGGGCCAGTAGGTTGGCGGCTTCCGTGGCCACCCGATGACATGCTCCTGGGCCTCCGTGCACCACGGGTGTTACTGGCCGGGATCGTCGGGGCCTCTCTCGCGCTTGCCGGGGTCTCTATGCAGGGGCTTTTGCACAATGATCTTGCAGACCCCTACATCCTTGGCCTATCTGGAGGTGCCTCCACGGGGGCTGTACTTTCGTTGGCGTTGTGGCCGGGCCTTCCCCCAGGTCCGGCGGCGGCGGCGGGGGCTGCTGCTGCCGCTGTTGTCGTGCGGTCTCTCTCACGAGGACCATACAACCCGACCAAACTTCTTCTTGCGGGAGTGGCTGTGAGCTCGATATTGGGTAGCGTCACTGGTTTGGTGCTCATTTTGGCACCGGCAGATCGACTGCTTCGGTCGACCACATTTTGGCTGTTTGGTGGTTTGGGGACACCGCGGTGGTCGGCGTTAATACTTCCGACCTTTTTACTCGTGGTGATTGGGAGCTATCTTTTTCGCCGAACTGCGCAGATGGACCGACTTTCACTCGGGCAAGATGTCGCGGCGTCTCTCGGTGTCGAGATTTCAAAAACAAGACGCGGGATGTTTATCGCCACCGTGACATTGACTGCTGTCGCGGTGGCGGTCGGAGGACTTATTGGCTTTGTTGGGCTGATTGCCCCGCATGCAGCTCGACTTTTTGTTGGGTTGGGTCATCGACGTGTTTTGCCCGTAGCGGCCCTGGGAGGAGCAATTCTCGTCATTGCCGCGGACGCGGTCGCCCGAACCGCATTTTCGCCTAGGGAGCTACCCGTTGGGCTTTTGACGGCTGCGGTCGGCGGTCCGTTTTTTCTCAGTCAACTTCAACGGGATGTTCAATGACGGCCGTGCTCGAGACATCGGGGCTTTGTGTTGGTTGGGAAAAACAACCGATTTTGAAGGGGATCAATTTGTCTGTCGCGGCGGGAGAGCGGTTGGCCTTGTTGGGCGAAAATGGATCCGGTAAGACCACTCTTCTTCGGGTTTTGGCTGGACTCATGGATCCGCTGGCCGGCACGATTCGGTGGAATGGCGGTCCGATTGCCCGAGGTTCTGAGCGAGTGCGCATGCTTGGCGTGCTTATGCAAAACGAGTCCGCCTCCCGTTTCACGGTGCGAGAGCTCGTGACCCTCGGTCTCTCGCTCGACGAGCCGATGAACGCGGATACAACCCGAACTGTAGATTCAGCTCTCATTTGGGGGGAACTGGATCGTCTGGCGAGTCGACGATGCACCACACTGTCTGGAGGTGAATCTCAGCGGGCAATGTTGACTCGGTCTTTGGTCGCAGGTCCCAAGTTGCTTCTGCTCGACGAGCCGACCAACCATCTTGACCCTGCGCGCCAGGCATCGTTGCTCGCGCGTCTGGAGCAGCTTCGAGGAGACATCTCGATCATTCTGGCCACTCATGACCTAACGCTGGCCGCGAGCTGCGATCGTGTGGCCTTGATCCATGCCGGGGGTATCGATTCTATCGGTACGCCGGATGAAATCCTCACACCGATCCACCTCGCGCGAACAATGGGCGTGCATGTTCATCGCCTTGATGATCCTGAGGGAGGGCCACCCTTCATACGTGTGGCAACAGTATGCGCAAGAGGGGCTGTGGCATGAGAGTGGGGGTTCTCATCGTGGGTCATGGCAGTCGAAATCCGCAAGCGAATACCGAGTTTGAGCGGCTCGTTCAGGCCTACAGCTCTACGCGACCGGATCTTGATTTGGTCTACGGCTATGTTGAGCTTGCGGATCCCACGCTTTCGATTGCTCTTCAAGAAATTTCTCGTCGTTGCAGTCGCGTTGTTCTGCTCCCGCTCTTTTTGTTTGCTGCGGGTCATGTGAAGAACGACATGTCAATTGCTTTGGAGCGGGCGCGAAGAGAGAACCCGAACATTCACTTTTCTGTGGCGCATGCGCTTGGTGTTCACTCTGATTTGGTCTCGTTGTTGCGGACTCGAGCCCGTTCTGGTTTTGGCGGGACCGCGGAGAAGCCCGGAACCGCAGTGATTGTTATCGGTCGCGGGTCGAGCGATCCGGATGCAAATGGCGACTTTTACAAGGTTGTTCGTCTGCTTGCGGAGGGGACAGCCTTTTCTTGGGTGGTGCCTGCCTTCATGGGTATCGCTCGTCCTCTCGTGAGTGATGTTCTTGAGTTGGTTGCGCGCACTCGACCGGATCGAGTTCTCGTTGTCCCCTATCTGCTTTTTTCGGGGCGCCTTGTCGAGCGACTCGTTCAACAGACGGCTGAGTTTGGCGAGCTCTATCGTTGGATTCCAACTGAGGTTGTCGGGCATCTCGGAATCGATCCGAGACTTTTTTCAGCCATCGACAAAAGACTCGCCGACGCGCTTGAAGGGACACATACGCTTCCATGCGATACCTGCCAGTATAGGGCCCCGATCTCCGGATTGAAAAAGGTTGATGGTATGCGCGCACTCTTATGGAGTCTTCGCCACAGCTTTACCCATACCCAGGCGATGCCGCATGAACATGCTCATCCACCCCTCAAAAAACACGTTCTGGTGTGTGGAAACATTGACTGTGCCAATCGCGGAAGCATTCCATTGATCAGCAGCCTGCGACGTTTGGTGAAGAACTCTGGCAAACAAGACGAGATCCGGATCACTCGGACGTCGTGTCAAGGCCGCTGCGGCGAGGGGCCAACCATAAGCGTCTATCCGGACGGCGTCTGGTATCGGGGCGTCCAAGAATGCGATGCCCATGAGATCGTACACGAACACCTCTTGGCAGATCGATTGGTCTCTCGGCTGGTCGATAATATCATGCAGTAACCAAAGGAATCCATTATATGTCATGTCATGAAATTGCAGCACTTCGTTTAGGTCTTATGCAGGTCCTCGGTCGTAACAACGAAGGGGAACGTCAGCATGAACTTGCCGAGCTGGGCGACGGCGCCTTGCGCGCGGGCCCGATCCAATCCCTTTGTATTGCCAAAGATCTCGCTAGTCTCAAGCGGTTCTATGACGCGGCGGTATCCGATCTAGAAGAAAAAGTAGCGAAAGTTTCGACCGAAGATCCGCAACGTGCGTACCTGCAAACACTTATCGTTTTGACCAAAAAGATCGAACTTGATCTGGATAATCAAATTGATGGAATGAATCGTCTATATCGAAATCTCGACGATATGCATGATTTTGTGCACGAGATCTACCCGGGTGACGAATCCAGCGAGGAGAAGCCCGATGGTGTCAACACCTAAACAGGCGCGGATTGTCGGTTCGAGTGCGCTCGGTCCCGATGTCCGTGTCCTCGATCTACAGATGTTGAACGGCCAAAGACTGGAGTTTAGTGGTGGCAAGTACATTATCGTCCATACAACGATTAAGGGTAGTGAGGGAAAAATTGTAAAACGGCCTTACTCGATGATTTCCTCGGACAGCGAAACTGAGTGTTTCCAGTTGGCCGTCCGTCGGATTTCCGATGGCGTCGGATCTCCCTGGTTTCAGGATATCGCACTTGGCAGCGTGATTTCCTTTAGCGGGCCTTGGGGCCGATGGTTCGTCGAGGACAAGGAGGTCAAAGATTCCACGCTTGTATTTGCGACCGACACCGGAATTACAGCGGCAATGGGCCTCACTCGAAGTCAGGGATTCCGCGCGAGACTGAAAAGGAGTCCAGTTCTGTGGTGTGCGACTTCATCGGACTATTTCCTACCTCTCAAGACGATTCGGGCGGCGATTCAAGGTTGTGCGGAGTGGTCGTTTCAGGTGATTCCCGTAAGTAAACATCCCGATCGTATGACGGCGGCACTTGCCGCCGTGGAGCAAGTTTTGCCACGACACCCAGTGAAGGCGGCCTACTTGGTAGGCGACGGGGCTGTTCTTCTCGGGGTGCAATCGTTGCTTGTTGAGCGTGGCGTTGCCCTAGAAAATATTCGATGCGAGGCATTTTTCAATCGTCCCCCGAAAGGTGAGGACTGATGGCTGGGACCGTAGTTCTCGACTCCAAGATACGGATGTGGCCGAAACCCGAGAATGACGTTCCACGGCCATCCGGTGGTCATGCGGATGATAGATATGCACAACGATGAATACCCGTGTGCCACCGCGCGACAAAAAGGGGCTGCGGACCGGCTTTACAACCGGGGCTTGCAGTGCGGCCGCCGCGAAGGCGGCGGTGCGTTGTTTCGTTCGTCAAACAAGGCTAGACAAGATCGAAATCGATCTACCCAACCGACAAAAAGTAGTGTTTGGAGTGGAGCGCTGTGAGCTGCACGAAGACTATACTCTCTGCAGCGTTATTAAAGACGCAGGTGACGATCCCGACTGTACCCATGGCGCAGAACTCGTTGCAGAAGTCAGGCTTCTCAGTGCTGGGGGGATTGAACTCGTCGGTGGTAGTGGGGTCGCTACCGTGACCAAACCTGGGTTGGGTCTCGAGGTGGGTACATCGGCGATCAATCCGATACCACGACGAAACATCATTGCCATGGTCGACGAGGAACTCGGGGGCACGCCATGGAATGGTGCCCGTGTCACGATTTCGGTACCCGATGGAGAGGAGATGGCCAAAGGGACCATCAACGCACGTCTAGGCCTCGTGGGGGGGATTTCGATTCTGGGGACGTCAGGGATTGTCCGGCCGTACTCTACTGCCGCCTTCAAAGCGAGCGTGGTTCAGGGAATCGACGTCGCAGCGTCATTCGGCCACAAGGTTCTGGTGTTAACCACCGGAGGAAAGTCGGAAGCCTACGCGATGAAGCTTCATCCAAAACTCGCTTCGGATGCCTTTATTCAGGTCGGCGACTTTGTTGGCGTTGCGCTAAAACACTGCGTACGCCGAAAAATATCCCAGATCATGATTGTCGGCATGATGGGCAAACTTTCAAAGATGGCGAATGGAAAAATGCAGACCCATGTCGCTGGCTCTAAGGTCAACCTGGAGCTGTTGGCCGAGCTGGCCGCGGAGGTGGGTGCCTCACCGGATCTTTGCAACGAAATTTGTGCGTCCACAACTGCGCGTCGAGTGCTTGAGCTGTGTTCGGAGGCCGGAATCCAGGGCCTCACCTCCGCGATCTGCAGCAAGGTGGTCGAACACACGACGCGCCATACGGACGAAAAACTCCGCATTCATGTCTATCTCGTCGATTTTGGCGGGACACTGTTGGCTCAATCGCCATCCGCTCTGTGAAAAATTATGAATACCATGCGTCAGATGACCGCAAAAGGTCGCAAAATTGAGCTTGATAGCTTCGCTATCATCGACGACGAAGTCGGTGAACATACCTTCTCCCCCGGGGACTGGGAGGTCACGCGCCGCGTAATACATGCGACGGCGGACTTCGAATTCGCCGATCTTATGAAGTTCCATCCCGATGCGGTGGGCGTAGGTATTGAGGCATTGAGGGGAGGATGTTCGATTTTGGTCGATGTTAAAATGATCGAAGCGGGACTCAATCCACAGCGTCTTGCATCCTATGGTTGCAAGGTGCATCACTACATTTCTGATACCGATGTCATAAAAACTGCGAAGGAGAACAATTCGACACGGGCGATTGAGTCGATGCGAAAGGCTCACCGCATGGGGGTTTTGGACGGTGCCGTGGTTGCGATTGGAAATGCACCCACGGCTCTTCTTGAGGTGGTTAGGCTCATTGAAGAGGTTGGGGCGAAACCTGCTCTGATCGTCGGCGTGCCCGTAGGCTTCGTGTCGGCGGTCGAGTCAAAAGAGGCGGTGATCGAACAGATGCGACCCTATATTGTCGCACGGGGCCGTAAGGGCGGAAGTACGATTGCGGTATCTATCATTCACGCATTGCTTCTTCTGAGTGCGGAGCCGACATGATAAATGAGCGAATCTCTCCCTTGGGGAAACGAACATTCACACGCAAACAACGAGCTGTCAGCGTGATTGGGATCGGGAATGACGGCTGTGTCTCTTTACAGAGTCAGGCTGTCAATGCGGTCGCTGGAGCTCAGGTGCTGGTTGGGGGAGAACGGCAGCTAGATTTTTTTCCACAGTTTTCTGGTGAACGTATTGTCCTCAAAAGTGGTCTTCTAGCGACTCTCGATCGGGTTGCCGAACTCGCCGAGGAAAACAAGGTATGTATTCTGGCGTCGGGGGATCCACTTTTTTTTGGGATTGGCGCACTCGTCGTTCGGAGAATTGGCGCAACCCATGTCGAATTTATTCCGGCACCGAGTTCGATGCAATGGGCCTTTGCTCGTATTGGTCTCAACTGGGATGACGCTCGGTTCTTATCGTTCCACGGTCGAAGCACCGAGGGATTTGTGGGTCGCCTCAAACGGCTGTCAAAAGTTGCTTGTTTTACCGACGAAGAAAACTCTCCTAGAAATCTTGCCTGCCTGATGGTCGAGTTTGGTGAGGCAGCATGGACAGCATGGGTATGCGAGAACTTGGGTGGGCCTGATGAACGCGTACGGGAGTTTTCAATTGATGTGCTGGCAAATCGTACCGATATCGCATCACTCAACGTTCTTATCTTGGTCCGCAACGACCCCAGTTGGAAACAACCTCCGTTGATTTCCTTCTTTCACGAAGACGCGTTCGCCAAACGTATGCCGAAGAGTGGGCTGATCACCAAACGTGAGGTGCGAACACTATCCCTGGCCGCCATGTCTATTCGACCTCGCAGCATCATCTGGGATGTCGGGGCTGGATCAGGATCGATTGCGGTCGAAGCCGCAATGCTGGCTTCCGAGGGACGCGTCTATGCGATAGAGGTGGACCCCAAGGGCGTTGATATCTGCCGAGAGAACATACGTCGTCATGGGGTCGACAATGTTCATATTGTCGCGGGGCGCGCTCCCGAAGCGCTTGCGGGAATCGAGGCACCTGATGCGGTTTTTGTCGGGGGCAGCAAGGGGAGCCTTGATGCCATTGTAGAAATTGTTCTCGGGAGACTTCGGTCCGGCGGTCGCATTGTTGTTAATGCGATTACTCTTGAGAATATTAGCGAAGCCTACAAAGCATTTCGTACACGTGGGATCACACCTGAGGTCACCCTTGTTAACGTATCTCGTGGTGTGCCGTTGGCCAGGTATCTTCGTTACGAGG
>CAYTFJ010000050.1:12698-32997 GCA_964437075.1 uncultured Nannocystaceae bacterium | reverse complement strand
GACGGCGACGGCGCGACCGAACCTGATCCAGATTGCGGAATCGAAGGATTGATCGATCCCGGACAGATGATGGCCGCTGTGGGGGCGCAGCCGCATCATTTCAAAGCCCTCGCTCACACCGGAGAAGAGATCAATATTTGCAGTTTCGCCGGAAAACCACTGATGTTGGATATCAGTGCTGAATGGTGCCTCCCATGTCGAAATGCGGCAGCGTGTATAGCGAGCGACGACCAGGCCTGCAGCGACCTTTTTCCCGATTTTTCCGAGAATAATCGCCTGGAAGACCTCCTGAGCGTTGTTCGCACGATTCGAGAACGGCTTGAAAAAGACGAAATTAACTGGGTAACGTTCTTGACCGACAAGCAAGAGGGAGGAATCCCCGAGCTTGTTGATCTACAAGCGTGGGAGGAGCAATACAGACGGAACAATGTTTGGATCCTTTCAGATCCGGACGTGACCATGCGCTCGTGGTTGTTGCCTGAAGGCAAGGGGATTCCCTACACAGCGCTAGTGGATTCGGAATTCAACTACAAAAACATCAACGACGGTGCAGAGTGGCCGGGGCTGGCGACCGCTCCTTGAGCGATCAGCTAGCGAAACGCGTTTTGAGACGTAAGAAAAAGCTCTCGTAGTAGCGGAAGCTGATCCATGCCACTCCGTAGGTCGCCACGGTCACGATGAGGAAAACGATTGATCCGTGACGGCCGAGGTGGTTGGCCAAGAGCTTTCCTACAACGTTGTGTGTGAGCATGTGGAGAAGATACATGCCGTAGCTGACGACGCCGATGCGCACCATGGGTCGCCATTTCATGAGTATGGCGATGCCATGATCCTCTCGGATCGTACAGGCACCCACCAAGGCGACCATGAGTGTATAAACGAGAAAGAAAGGCGTTTGCATGATGCAAACACCTGCGATGACCGCAACAAGCAGAACAGGGCTTGCGAGCTTGTGACCAAGAATTCTGTACGCTGCTGAAAAACCGAGTTTTGAATGAAGGGTATGGGCGAGCACGACCCCCATGCAAATCGGCAGGGCAATGCTGGTGATGATCGTATGGGTTAGAGATCCGCTTTCGAGAGGTAGTGCCCCCGAAGAGGCGGCACATGCCACGGCAATCACGACGAGCATGGCGATCAGTGATTTTCGTACACCGAGATAACGCTCGACTCCGGGCCAGATGAGATAGAACTGTTCTTCAGTGGCGAGCGTCCAGGCAAAGTAAAAAATTACTCGACCTCCAGTGAGCGGAACGAACCAGTTGGAGGTGTAGGTCAAGAAATAGGGCAGGTTGCCGAGAAATGCTTGGCCGGGACCTGTGTTCCTTTCCATCACAAACACCAGGGCGATATAGGCCAACAACACAGTGTAGTAGAGCGGGAAAATTCGTAGCGATCGCCGGGCGTAGAATTTTTTTAGATTTATTGTGCCGTTTCGGTCGCGTTCACGCAGTAGCAGTGTGGTGATCAAGAACCCGCTGATGGCGAAGAACAGCGACACGCCCATGGCTCCACGATGTTCTGCGAAAGTCCCGGGGAAAGCTGGGCCGGCCGTGTGGTGCCAGATGACCGCGAGAATGCTGATACACCGCAGACCGTCGAGGGATCCAAAATGTTTGGTGGCCTCGAAGACGCTCCTTGGAGTCGACATGACGGGGTTGTACGGGAGCCCGGCCTCTGAGACAAATCGTGTGGATTCCTCGGCGCCACAAGAGCCAAGGTGACACTCGCGGCTTGATTGGTTTCGACACCATCGCCATAACCATGACCGTGGCGGAAGGTACGGTTCGCTGGCCCGGTAAAGCCCCGCCAAGCGCGGATGTCTCGCTAGGAGGGAGGCCGGTGGCGTGTATCACACACGGATGTCTAGACCGTTCGGCCGGAATAAAACGGACTGTGACGTAAGGAATGACCGACCGTGGGGCCTTCGCGTCGATTTGGTGGTGTTCGTGGACGTGACGAGGCTCTTTCACCCGCGAGCGGGCCGAGTTGTGGCAATCTTTGCGCGTGACAACCCACGCTGACCTTGGAGGCGCTCTTGGCGCAGATCGTTTTGAGCGAGCGATATGTCGTGTCGAAAAGCTCATGGGGTTGTGTCGCCGAGACCTGCGGAGATCATCGTGGTCGGTTCTTCGCGTGACCTTAGTGGTGGGCGTAGGCGTGTGTATGGCCGCATGCCGCCCGGCGCCTGACGGGCCGTCACAGGGTACGACGGAGGTTGAAAAAACGAGTGCCAAAGAACCCGAAAATCCAGTGTCCCAAGCCGAGTTGGTGGCGAAGGTCCAATCCGCAAAGGCGAGAGTCGAGGCTGGGAGCCCGTTTCGGCTTGGCGCCGGCGATGCGAACTTTGCCGAGGTGGCGGCGGATCTCCGTCAGGTGATCGCTCAGGCTGAAGATTTGCACTTACGAGCCAATGCCAGTTTGCTGTTGGGCTCACTTTTCGAATCCCGTGCCGACCTTCGCTCGGCAATTTCGTACTACCAACAGGCCCGCATGCTGCTACCGAAGGAAGCGAGCCCACGGGCGGTATTGGCGATGGCACTCGCTGCGGACCATCAATGGGATCGCGCGATTGCAGAACAAAAGGTGGTGGTTTCGCTGGTGCCAAACGACCTTCAAGGACGGCTTATTTTCGGCGAAATACTCACAAAATCGGGTCGAAAAAAGGAAGCTGCGCTCGCCTACGCAGAGTATGAGATGCGACGCAAGGGGCTTCTTGATGGCTTGACGTTGACCCGAGAAGGTGCGTACGTGACGGACAGAGCAGAAAGAGCCCAGTGTGCCGGTTTTCTCGCGCACGCTGCGGACAACGGCACGGCACTTGCTCTAATGACCGCGTTTGGGATGGATCCCGATCCGGGGGTCCGGGCCGAGATTGTCGGGGCCATGGGCTATCAGCGTCTCTTGGGCTACCGCGATTTCTTGAGGGATCAGAAAACTTCAGAAAAGGATCCTCGCGTGCTCGAGGCGATGAATTGGGCGCTTGCGGAGATCGATCGTGACCCGGTAGACTCCCGTCCGACCGCCAAACCTCCGGCTGCGGACCCGTTTCAACCCGGTCCGATTGACGCAACCCCAAAAAAGACGGATGTTTCTGGCAGATCCGATGGCGAATCCACCCCCAGCGTCGCTGGAAGTCACTGATCTGACTTTTCGCTACCCGGGCGCCAATGACCCGGCGCTTGCGGAGGTCAGCTTTACGATCGAACCGGGTCAACGAGTCGGTCTGCTGGGGCCGAATGGCGCCGGAAAATCGACGCTCATGCGCCTAATTTGTGGCTATCTCCCGCTACCGACCGACGGTCTCAGCGGGCCGTCGGCTCAGATTAAAGTCGCTGGGTTCGACGTCTATGACGACTCTTTGGCGGTTCGGCAACGTGTCGGCTACCTGCCCGAACAGGTGCCTTTGTATGCCGAGTTGCGAGTGCGCGAACACCTTGATTTTCGGGCAACGGTGAAACGGGTCCCTCGGCGTGGCCGTCGTATCGAGGTCGAGCGTGTGGCTGAGCTGAGCGGGTTGCAGGTGATGCTCGACATTCCGATTCACAAGCTGAGTCGGGGTTATCGCCAACGTGTCGGAATCGCCGACGCCTTGTTGGGCGCGCCCCCACTTGTGGTTCTTGATGAGCCGACCGTCGGGCTTGATCCAAATCAAGTCCAGGGGATTCGGACCATGCTGCGTGAACTCGGGGGCACACAGACCCTCATCTTTTCGTCGCACATCCTCGCGGAGGTCGACGCCCTTTGTGACCGAATTCTGATTTTGTCTCGTGGTCGACTGGTGACTGACGAACGCGTCGACGACGCGCTGGCCGCTCACAGCCTGGTGGTGGAGTGGCCAGATAGCCGTCCCCTACAAGTGGGCGAAGAGTGTTTAGCGGCGGCATGGGCGGCTGCAGGGGGGAGCGGGGAAGTTCCGTTGGAGATCATCCAGGTCCCGGGTCGGTTTCGGGCGAGGATCATGTGCACGGGATCCGATGGGACCCCATCGTTTCGTGGACCCGAGCTTGCGCAGGCCATCGGAACGGCCGCCTTGGCATGCGGTTTGCCATTGAGTCGTCTTGAGACAGGAGGTCGCCGTCTTGAGGAACGTTTCGCAACGGCCACTGGTTTTATCGAGGGGCACGATTGAGATGTCCGCATTGATTCGCAGCGTCGTTGGATTATGGGACTGGACGGTCGGTGTTCATGCCATCGCTCGGCGGGAGCTTCTGTCTCTGTTTGTGACCCCGCTTGCCTACTTGGTGGCGACTTTGTTCTTGCTCGATCAGGGCTGGAATTTCTCCTTGCTGCTGCGTTTCTTGAACGACCCGCTCGCCGCGCCAGGGCCGGTGATGCAGTTCTATTTTGGGGGCAGCTTTTTTATTTTTTGGCTTCCGGTGATTTTCATTTGTTCGGCGATCAGCATGCGTCTCGTGGCCGAGGAACGACGCATGGGAACGCTCGAAGCCTTGCTGACGGCGCCGCTGCTACCTTCCCAAGTCATTGTCGGGAAGTTCTTCGGTGCCTACGTCTTTTACGTGCTGCTCTGGGTTCCGACCATTGTTTTTTATGTGCTGCTACGGAGTGCAGCCGCCGGGAGCGGAGTGACGCCAGAGTTGGGGCCAATCCTCGCGGGTTATCTGGGAACGGCTCTGGTCGGCGCGAGCTGTCTGGCGATTGGGATGGTGGCGTCGACGATCGCTCGGAACCAACTCGCCGCCGCGTTGGGTACCTTTGTAACATGCTCGATCATGCTCTTGGCCGGATTGCTGGTCGACCAAGTCGATTCGGCGGAATTGTCCGCGGCGCTGGCGTGGACCAGCTTGTTGGTCATGATGCAGGAGCTGGCACAAGGGATCGTCGATGGTCGGTGGATCTGGTTGCATCTGGCGCTTGTATCGTCGTGTCTCGCGGTCGCTGTGGTGATCGTCGATCCTCGCCGCACCTGGCATGCGATCGTGCGAGCGGGCCTATTCACGATATTCGCCGCGCATCTTGGGGTGTTCGCGGGGCGTCATGGTGAGCGCCAGGACTGGACCCACGGACAGGTTTATACGCTGTCAAAGCGTGCTGAAGACGTCTTGTCGAAGCTCGCCGGACCGATTGAGGTCACGGTGGTTGTGCCAACAACCATCGGAGGAGGTCGCGCCAATCCGCTGCGGGCTGAGCTTCACGAGGTTCTGATGAGAATGGGAAAACGGGCACCGGCCCTGCGTGTTCGCCTCATCGACCCTGATCGCGACCGACAAGAGGCGGAGAGGCTGCTTCAGGACTACTCACTCGCGGGTCGAGAGTTGGCCGATGGTGTCGTATTGGTCAGGGCAGGGCAGGGGACACAGCTGCGCCGTGCACACCTGTTACCCTCGGACCTCGTGACTTACGCGACGGGGCCCACCGTTCAGGCCACTGGACCCCGTGTAGAAGCGTTCCGCGGCGAAGAGGCGCTGCTTTCCAAATTCCTTGAGGTCAGCGAGGAGCGAAAAATTCGAGTTTGCTACACCCAAGGGCACGGCGAACCAGCCTACGACAACCTGGAGCCCTTCGCTGGATACGCCCACCTCAAGGACATGCTCACGAAGTCGAATCTCGAGATGCGCCAGGCTCAGCTCGACGATAGCGATGGGCTGGCCGACTGCGATGTGTTGCTGGTCGCCGGCCCCCAAGGTGTCCTTCCGCCTGGGCAGATTGGAAACATCACGGCATTTATGGAAGGAGGCGGAGCGATGCTTCTGCTTTCAGGTGCTGTGGTGATGCGTGGCGCCGCCGAGATTGTTCCCCACGGGCTCGAGGCGCTAACGGCTCGCTACGGCATTCATTTTGGTGACAGGATGGTCTTGGATCCACACTCGATGCCATCTGCGACCCCGCTATTGGCCTTTACTCTCGATCAAAATTGGAACGATCATTCGGTGACCCACAGCCTTCTGACGCGGCCCGTCTCGTTCATGATGGTTCGAGAGCTTTGGATCGACGGGATCGGTACAGCGTTGGTCTCTGTAGGAGAAGAGGGCTGGGCCGAGACGGATATTCAGGGGCAGGATCAGCGTTTTGACAAGGAGGTCGATCGTGCGGGTCCAATCCCCATCGCAGCGGCGGCTGAGCGCGACGGGGCGCGAATCGTCGTCGTCGCTTCGGATCAGTTCGCGCTGAATCACTGGCTTCGAGAGGATGTGGCGTACGACCATGGTCGAGACCTCATCCTCAACGCGATTGGCTGGTTGACTCAGCGCGATGAATTGTTAGGCATTCGCGCGCGGGAGCGCGAGCACGTCAAACTGGTGCTTCAAGAGGAGCAACTCTATCGGATGACCCTACTTTGCTTGCTGGGTCTTCCTTTGTTCTCGATCGCACTCGGATTTATTGTGTTGTGGAGGCGTCGATGAGTCGCGCGCGCGAGAACTATGTGGTTACCGCGCTCTTTGGGGTGGCGGCGCTCGCTGCCGCGGGTCTTGTTCATTTCGATCCGTGGTCGAACGACGAGAGGACCGTGGCGATGGTTTCGACTCGATCGGCGGCGCGGAGGGTGTTTCCGGCACTTGGTGACAGAGATGTGAACCGGGCAACAATCGAACTTCAGGGACCTGGCGGGCCACTTGTTCGCCTCGTGCCAGGTCCTGGGGGACAACATCATCTGCTCGAGGGGGACGAACTCTTGGGACCTGCCGACCCGGAGGCCGTACGCGGCACCTGGGCTTCGTTGAGAATGGCAACAACGCTACGTTCAGTCCAGACTGGAAGCGATCTGGGCAGCGGTCAAGGTGGGATGATCAGGGTCTCATTCCCGGACGGTAGTGCGAGTTTGACACTGGGGAGAGAGGCTCCGGATGGCAGCGGCATCTACGGTCTTTTAGGCCAGGAAGATGACGATCCGTGGGTGGTGGAGATGGAGATGAAGTGGCTGGTCGAACAGCCATCACGTGCATGGCTCGCGCGACGAGTAAGTCCGCTTGACCCAGAAGACATCTCGGCGCTGGCTTGGGGGGAGTCGCTCGCCCTCGGTCGTGGCGAGGATGGTATTTGGCGGGTGCAGGTGGGTAAAAAACCCGCGATCTTGTCGAACGGGGCCGTAAACCAACGACTTGACCGACTGCTCTCGGCTCGTCTCGATCCTCTGCTCGCTCGGGCTAAAATCTCTCCTGACTCGCTTCGGCCATGGATTGTCTTGACCACTCACGAGGGGCAAAGCTCGACGTTGGTTCTTGGAGAGGATTGCCCGGGCCACTCGGACCGCCGTGTCGTCGACCGTGGGCCCGGGCTGCTTGGCTGTGTCCCGAAGGACCTCACGACGCCTTGGGACGTGACACACTCCACATCCGCACTGCTCGAGTCTCGTTTGATTCCCCATGGCTATGGACGAGTCCTGGTCGTCGATCAGCGTCTTCCGGAACGTCGACGCCTGCGCCGGCGAACCGGTGGCTGGCTACTCGAGGACGGTGATCGGAGGGATCCGGCGGATGAGGCCGAGGTTTTTCGCTGGTTCGACGCGATTGCCCGCCTCGAAGTCGAAGCGATCGAAGATCCTTCTGAGGAACGGCCCGAGGTCGAAGTTGAGTTCGAAGCGGACTGCGAGCTCCTGTTCGAGATGGACACCACCCAGGTCTTGATGCTGCGCTGCGATGAGCGAGAACAGGAGCTATGGTGTTCAAGAGACGACGGCCCGCCGTTGCGTGTAATTGGTGGGCGAGCGGCGATTGCGTCGAAAATCCTTGGCTTTGATCGCAACACCTTTGTCGACCGTCGATTGACCGCCATTGCTTCTGGGGACGTTCGAGCGATCGAGATTCTGCCTGGGGGGGCTACGTCTGGATCGGTTCGTCAGAGTGTGCATCGCGATTTGGGTACGTGGAAGCTTGATTCCCCCGCCCATCCTGACGGTGACGGCGCCCTGGATGAAGTTCGCCTTGAGGCTCTTGTGGCGGTGGTGGGAGGATTGCGCGCGGATTCCTGGGTCGCAGACACCCAGGCCTTCGCCGATGAGTCGCCACTGCGTATTCTCGCTCTCGACGTAGCGCCACGATCCGGGCCCTCAGGTCGTGTTGAGATCGCGCTGCATCGAGGCTGCGTGGTCGTCGTCGATGATCAGCAGCCGGCTCATCTCTCTACTGCCGATTGTGAAGGCCTCGGTGGCGATTTGTTTTTTGACGATCCGCTTCGATTTTGGATGGACGGGGCCAGGAGCATTCAACTTGGTGAGGGACGCGACAGTCAATTGTTTCGTCACGAGCACGAGCGATGGACCACAGATGCGGGAAAGACCGTTGATCCCGCGATGATACATCAACTCGAAGAATGGCGCAGCATGCGCTCAGTTGGGTTGGTTCGCGGAGAGCAGCCTCTCGGGCGAAGTGCCGTGCTGACGATCCGCCGGGACGATGGACCGACCATTACGCTCGACGTCGGACCGAGCTGGATCTCGCTACACGACGCGAATTGGTTCTACAGGACCGTGCGCCAAGTAGAAGCCTCCGAATAGCCGACGTACAACGGAGAAGAGCCGAATGAACAGAGAGTTCATTCGGCTCTTGCTTGAGCCGGAGCCCGTAAGGGGCCGGCTGAGTTCCGTTGTTTAGTGGCCTTTTTTCTTGGCCGCTGCATTCATGCGCTGAATGTCCTTGGCCATCTGCGCCTCTTGGGTAGCAACGGTCTGCGGGTGCACCGGAGATCCGGGCGGCCAAACCTCAAGTGCGGTGCCGGTGTCGGCGTCTGTCGCCATGTAGGACACAAAATCGATGAGGCCGACATCCGTGGCGAAGCCCGTGTTCGAGAAGCGCTTGAAGACGCCCTTGATCTTGTACTGCTTGCCCTTTTCAATGGTGACCTGCGGAACATCCTTCCATTGGCCCATCTCCCACTCAGGGATTTGGTACGCGTAGCTCACGATCATGAGGGCGCGCTTTTTACCCTTTTCTCCCGCCGAGTCGGTGATCCAAAAATGCGGCTGTTTCGAAGGGGGACACAACTCACCTTCCGGGCACTCCAGAGGAATGTAGATGTCCTGCACATAGCCCTTGATCCAGACTTCTTTGCCAGCTTCGCCTTCTTTGAGGTTCTCGTCGATCTTTGAGCGCAAGCCGTAGATCGAGTAGGAGCCGTCTTCCCATTTCTCTGGGGCTTTTCCTTCGTCGAAGTTGGGCGAGGCGGGAAGCTCGACGTTGATCTGTGGAAGGACCTCCTTCTTTTGAGCAGCGGCTTCGGCGGCGGCTTGATCGTCACAGCCGGAAGTGACGAGAACGATTCCAAGAGAAACAGTCAGCGATGCGATGGTATTCGGGCGATTCATCGAAGGTTAGCCTCCAGGGCTTCCAATTAGGCGGGCGGTAAATCCGCCTGGTCAGCATTATCACGCACCAGGCCAAATTATCAATATGCGCTTCGTCACGCGCCCTTGCGCGTTTTGTGCGCTTTGCGCGGTGAGCCGGAGGTCTCGGCGCGGGGGCTTTGAGAGGGTAGTCTCCCGCTGTTCGTGATCGAAACTCTTCAACCTCGACTCACCCGAAAGCCCGCAGCGGCGGGCCACGTAGCGAGAATGCTGATCGGGGCGCTTCTTACGGCGTCTTGCGGGGCCGAGTCTCGTGAAAAATTGGCCACACGCACCGACATCGAGACGTCCTCGGAACCCATCGGCTTTCAACAAATTGCGTCATTGGCGGGAAGTGAGAACCTCAGTATCGCGGTGCGCCAATTGCCACGAAGCCTGGATCCCCTGGGAGATCTGGAGCCTTGGGCCGCACGCGCGGCCGATGATCTTGTGTTCGAGGGGCTCACACGAAGGAGCGAAAAAGGCGCGCCGTGGGGAGAGCCTGCGCTGGCCGATCGCTGCGTCGTCGATATCGAGCACGGGGGTCGTGCTGTGAATTGTCACATCCCGCGGGAACGCTACTTTCATGATGGGCAGGAGGTTGAGGTCGCAGACGTCGTCTATAGCCTGGAGTTTTGGCTCGATCGTCGTCGGGCCTCACTGCGGCATCGGCACGGACTTGGCGGACTAAAATCCATTGAGGTTGTCGACGGGCCGCGTGAGGACAGGGACCAGGGCCGGTGGGTCCGTGTTGGTTTCTCCCGCGCGGAGCCGCTTATACTGGAGTTGATCGCGGCGATGAAGATTGTTCCGCGACGTCGACGCCGCGGTCGGGAAAACGAATTTCGGACCAGCCCCGTTGGCACAGGTCCGATGCGTGTGACGACTCTCTCGAGCGAGCGCTGGATTTTTGAGCGCGTCGATGACTGGTTGCGTCCCGAACGATCTGCAATCGCATTGGCGGGGCTGGAGCTTCGGCAGGTCAATGACGGTGCCCAGGGATTAACGCTCGCGCGAAGAGGAGAGGTCCATATTTTGGACCGAGTTGCACAAACACATATTCCCGTAGAGCTAGGAAAACCGGCGATGCACGCGCGCTTTGAAGCTTGGTTGGTTTCGCCGCCTCGTTTTGATTGCTTGCTCTACAACATGGCGAACGGTCTCCAGGCCGGCCCGCGGCTGCGTCGGGCACTCGATGCAGCGATTCCTCGCGCCGCGCTTGAACGCGACGTATATGCGGCTCCGGGCCTAACGGTGCGGGCGCCCGTTGATCTTCATGATCCGGCACCGATCGATTTGAAGACCTTGATCGACGCGCGCTCCGACGATCAGGGCCGTGCCGGGCTTCCGAACTGGTTGGACCCCATCGATGACGAGCATGGCCGAATCGGTGCCGCATTGACGCTCGATACGTTGGGGTGGAAACTTGAGCGAGAAGTACGGCGAAAGCCTGGTGGGAACCTACGGCTCGCGTTGATGTGGGATGGACGGACGGGACGGGCAGAGCGTGTCTCCAAGGCGATTCGCGGACAGTGGCGAGCGCTCGGTATTCAGACACCAGAAGCGACCGCAACATGGAACTATTTGATGACGCTCATGGGGCGCGGAGAGTTTGACATCGCAATGATGAGGATGACTCAACACACCGACGCTGATCTCTACCCGTATTTTCACAGCCGCGGGGAGCTGAACCTCGCCGGAGTTGCGGACGGCGAACTCGACCGGGCACTCGAGTCCTATCGAACGGCGGTTGGCCAAGCCGAGCGTCGCGCGGCCAAGGAAGACGTCGCCGAGCGGCTAAGCAAGCTGCAGGTGGCGAGCGTCTTGTATGCCCCCGCCCATGTCATGCTTGTCGCGCGGCGCGTCCGTGGTCTCGAATTTGAGGACGACCTTCCGAGGCTCGATAAGCTCGGGCTCGAGGCCTATCGCCCAAACGCTTGGCAGTGAAGATCGGGGATCCGCACTTTTCTTGGAGATGTAGGTGTTCCTGCTACAAGTCCCCTACGAGGAGGAACGCTACCGATGACGACCTGGATTTTTCTTGTCTCCCTTTTCCTTTCCACCGCTTCTGACCTGGCCGAGTCGGTCGAAGACAGCGCAATTGAGGCGACCGCGTCCCAGGCTCTCGCCACGGAGATGCGATATCGCGGAATCGAGCGACTGTTGGCGAAATTTTCCGAAGAGCGGCCGTAGACCTGTCTAGACCTTGCGGCGCGGAGCCACTAGAGGGTAGGTCTATCGGGTGCCTGTGCGCAGTATGACCGGCTTCGGCGTTGCCGAAGGTAGATGCGATGATCTTCGAGAGGGCCGTGTTCATGTGGAGCTTCGCTCCGTGAACTCTCGCTTTCTTGAGCTCAAAATCCGACAGCCTTACGGTCCGCAAGTTGAGCACCAGCTTCGCCAACGGGTCGAGTCCGCGATCCATCGCGGCCGCGTCGATGTGCGGATCAACATCGTACAGCCCGATGATTCGGCGGATCCTTCGAGCCCTATCGCCTTTGGGGTGTCGAACTCGTCGGTCGAACGTACGCTCGATGCCCTGGCTCGAATCGAGCGGATCGCGGTCGAAAAAGAAGTCACGCTTTGTTCATCGAGCAGTCTCGATATTTTGAGGTACTCGGCCTCCCTTGGGGCGACGACAGAAACGGCTGTGGCCCCCGCATGTCTCTTACCCACGCTCGAGCGAGCGTTGGCCGATCTCGAAGAGATGCGGTTGAATGAGGGGGAGGCCCTGGGAGATGTGCTGAATGAACTTTGTGGCAATCTTGGGCGTTGTGTGATCGAACTCGAAGGGGTCCTTGAAGGAGAGTCCGAGCGTATTCACGCAGTCCGGGAGGCGAAGATTAAGGACCTCCTGTCACGATCGGATGCCAGTGCGTTGGACCCCACTCGCCTGAGCCAGGAGGTCGCATTACTGGTGGCGCGCGGTGACATCGCTGAGGAAATCGCCCGAATTTCGAGTCACCTCGCCCAGGCGAAAGACGTACTGGCGGAGCCGGACGCGACGGGGCAGGGGAAACGTCTCGATTTTCTTGCCCAAGAGTTGCTACGAGAGGTCTCAACTATCGGTAGCAAAGTCACAAGTCACGAGGGAAGCGCGATCGTCATCGCTCTAAAAGCTGAGGTCGAGCGAATTCGAGAGCAGGTCCAAAATGTCCAGTGAGACATCGGCTGCCGGCCTTTTGTTCGTTGTCAGCTCTCCATCTGGCGCCGGAAAGTCAACTTTGTGCAAGCGCTTGCGTGACGAGTTTCCCCGGCTTGGTTTCTCGATATCGTACACCACTCGCCCGCCGCGGGCCGGAGAGACTGACGGGGTTGAGTATCATTTTATCGCGCCGGATCGTTTTCAGGAGATGGTGCAGAAGGACGAATTCGCCGAATATGCCATGGTACATGGCAATCTCTACGGCACGTCCAGAGCCCAGGTAAGCGAGGCTCTGGATTTGGGCGATGATCTGATCTTCGATATTGATTTTCAAGGCGGGCGGGCTTTGAGGAGCCGCTTTCCGGCATCGATCGTCTCCGTCTTTATCTTGCCACCAAGCATGGAAGAGCTTGAGCGCCGTCTTCGTGCGCGCGGGACGGACGCCCCTCAAATAATAGAGAGTCGAATGCGTATGGCAAGATCTGAACTCGAGCACTTCGATGAATATGATCATATTATCGTCAACGATCGACTGCAGCCAGCCTACGACGCCCTTCGAGCAGTTTATCTCTCGAACTTGCACAAAATGGATCGCCAACGACATGTAGCGGAGGCGCTGCTAAAAAATGACAGCACAACATCCCTCTGTTCCTAGATCGAGGCCCGCGAGCAAGAAGAGCGAACGTCGACCGCTCGATGCGGAGGAACTCGCCTCTCTCCGAGAGCGTTTTGGTGCAGTGTTGCATGAGCTGCTTGTGCTCAATCCTGGGGCAGACACCCGCCTTCCTGAGCAGGCCTTCGATGTGGCAATTCGCTCGCATTTCGACCAGCGTCGTCGAAGCGGTGAGCCCTATTTGATTCACCCAACGCGGGTGGCCTTGACCATCGCGCGGATGGGCCTCGGGCCCGTGAGCATTGCAGCGGGCATCCTTCACGACGCGGTTGAGGACTCTGAAATCACTGTTTTCGAACTGGCTGAGACCTTCGGTCGGGACGTCGCACAGATCGTCGATGGCGTGACGAAACTTGGCAAGGTTCCGTATCTCTCGCGCCAGGAAAACCAGGCGGAGAGCTTTCGAAAGATGCTGGTTGCGATGAGCCGGGACATTCGTGTGCTTCTGGTGAAGCTCGCAGATCGCCTCGACAACATGCAGACGCTGGAGCATATGCCTCCGCTGAGTCAGCAGCGAATCGCTCGCGAGACCATGGACATCTTCGTCCCCTTGGCGGGCCGGCTCGGTGTGGATTGGCTGCGTCGAGAGCTTCGGGACCTGGCCTTTCGCTATCTTGAGCCGGTGCGCTACGCTGAGATTTTGGCGAGCAAAGATGCGTTGCTTTCTGCCGACCCCGATTTTGTCGATCGAACCTTAGAGCGGCTTCATCAGGCATTTACAAATGATCCCGAGCCGAGCCGAGCCGTCGCGGAACATGGGCCATTGCGAATGGGGGACGAATCCGATCACGCTCCCCGATGGCGGGAGGGAATCTTCGGTCCCGTCGAGCTGCGCGCCTCAATGCGGCCGATTTATGCCATGCATCACCGGTCGCTAGACACGGGGCGGGAGCTCGATCAAGTCGCGGACGTCGTGACCTATCAAGTTGTGACGCAGACGCACGAGGGGTGTTACGCGGCGCTCGGTCAGGTTCATTCAGCATTCAAGCCGGCTCCTGGCCGATTTCGTGACTATATCGCGCTGCCCCGGCCGAATCGCTATCGGGCTTTGCATACTGTGGTTACCGACCGTGGCGGCGTTCGGATGGAGGTTCAGATCCGTTCTGAAGCCATGGACACGACCGCGGAACGGGGAATTGTTGTCGACCTACGCAGAGGTAGCGAAGGAGAAGCGAGCAAACTTCAATGGTTGAGTTCTCTGGTCGACTGGCAGAACGAAGTGCTCGATCCTCACGAGTTTATCGCAGCAGTCAAAGCCGACCTTTTTGCCGATGAGGTTTACGCGTTCACTCCGGAGGGCGATCTTAAGACTTTCCCCCGTGGTGCCACGCCGATCGATTTTGCATTTAGCATTCACACCGACGTTGGCATGCATACCTCTGGCGCCCGAGTCAACGGGGAGGTCGTGGCCTTACGCTACCTCCTGCGTCAGGGGGATACTGTCGAAATATTGACCGATCCTACGGTTTGGCCGCAGGCCGGCTGGCTTGAGATGTGCGCTGGTTCGCGCGCACGGGCCAAGGTTAAGCACTACATTCGCCAGCTTGAGCGAGATCGCCTCGAAGCGGCGGGCCGGGCCCTTGTCGAACAACTCGTTCGCCAGGAAGGGGCTGCGCTCACGGATTTTGAGGCCAACGGCCGACTGAGCGAACAGATCGAGGCCCTTGGCACCCCGAAAGAACGTGGCGTGGGGGGGGTCTATGAGGCCATCGCCGACGGCCAAATTGAAACCGAAGCCGTCGTGCGCCTTTTGATCCCGAAAGAAGAGTCTGCGGCACGCAGCGGAAGTTTGTTTTCCCGAATGTTGCGACACGTGCCAGGCATAGGCCGCGGTGAACTTCGTTCCACGGCGCAGGGATCGGCCAGCGCCCCCATCATTCTCACACGCGACCGAGTCACCGGCCCGAAAGGCACCGTTCAGTTGGCTGCGTGTTGTTCGCCTTTGCCAGGAGATCCTTTGATCGGTTTTCTCGTGCGTGGCCGAGGGATCTCGGCCCACGTGGAAGGTTGTAGCGAGACCTTGGCGCAGATCGAACAGCGGCGAGTTTTTTTGGCCTGGGAGGAAGGCCTCGAGCTTGAGCGTCCTGTCACTTTGAAAGTTCGGACATGGAACAAGGTTGGGTTGCTAGCCGAGATGAGCCGCGCGTTTTCAGCCCATGGAGTCAATATCAAGGAGGCGAACTGCCGGACCGACGAGGAAGGCCGTAATCTGGCGGTGAATACCTTCAACGCGACGGTACGCTCACTCGATGAGCTTGAGTCACTGTGCCTTCGGCTCCGTGAAATTCGCGGAGTCATCGGTGTAGAACGAGTTTTTTTTGAAGGGCGCGAATAGCTTGAAGGCTTGTGAACGTGCTCTATGGGGCCCGGAGTGTGGACTTGGATCTCGATTGCACACAGGTTGACACTGACGCTGGGCCCGGATAATCAAGCGACAGGTAGAGCGACATGGCTTCATTTACAAAGATTCTCAAAATAAAGCGCAAACGACGCCACAAGAACGCCGGGCACAAGCGTAAGATGATCATGGCCAAGGCCAGTACGCTCTCAGCGGAGGCGTTTTTTGCGTCCTGTGGCGAAGTGGGCAAGCGCGCTCCCGCGAAAAGCTGAGCGGTCCAGCGATTAGGGACCGCCAATTGGACACACCCTCGCTGACTTAGAGCCTAGTTCGGCAGACGGGAAATCCAAAGCGACAGGCACCGACCCGGGTGTCTGTGAAAATGAAGCCCCTTGCGGGGCTTTTTTCGTGGTTGTGAGGTGCGTTTTTGCTCAAGATGGCACACGTATTTGCGGAGAGTTGTTGTCGCTTGATCTCCGAGCCTGTGTACTGGGAGTTTTCTTGCCCCTAGCTCTGTCCCCCGCGTACTCTCGGCGTGCACATCCTACGTGTGCGGAGCCCCCATGACGACACCGGCGCCAGAGCTATCCCCAGGAACTGTGATCAGCAACTACACCCTTGGCGCGAAGTTGCGTGTGCGCTCGGGGGCGGCGACCTACGTCGCCACGAGCCCCGAGGGAACCGCCGTTCACATCACAATTTATGCAGGGGCTTGTTTCCCTTCGACGTTGATCCGTGAGCGAACGCTGCGAGAGCTTCGTCAACTTGTGTCCGTGTCGGCACCGCAGCTGGCCAAGGTGATCGCCGCCGGGAAGCATGGAGACGACGGTGTCTTTGAGGTCAACGAAATTGTTGAGGGGACCGGAATGGACAGCGTCGGCAAGCTGTCAGCCGCAGAGATGGCCGGTGCGATCGGTGCGGTCGGCGAGGCGCTCCTCGCAGCACAACGAGTCGGAGTTATTCATCGAAACCTAGGACTCGGGTCCGTGTTTAGCACCCCAGCGGGTATCAAGGTCTTAGGGTTTGCCGTGGGCGAACCCCAAGGTGACGGTGCCTTTGGAAGCATCGATACCCTTGCGCCAGAGCAGGTGAGTGGCAAGGTCGTCGACCAACGTTCACTGATTTACAACCTTGCGGCCATGGGCCACCAGTTGCTGACGGGAGCCCCGATTTACGACGGAACGACCGCGGAGAAGCTTCAAGCTCATCAGGCTGCAGAGTTGCCGGCGGACGTTCATGAGAAGCTTCGACGGGCGCTGAACAAAGAGCCGAGGACTCGGCCGATGATGTTAAAACAGTTTTTGATCGACGTGGTGTCGATCGGTGGACTTGCTGCGAGTTCCTCGAATGCAGCAGGGGCGGGAACCCGCGATATTCCTCCTGCAGCAAAGCCAAGCACTCGCGGATGGACGATGTTTATGGACGCCGCGGAGGCCGAGGGTCCGGCGCCGTCGCCCGCAACGCCGTCGCCGGAGGCCTCTGCTCCCGCCGGGGAACCGCCATCGACGAATGCTGAACTGCCAGCGGCGGGCGCGAAACCGAGCACACGAGGATGGACGATGTTCATGGATGCGGCCGATGCGGAGGGGCCCACAACGGCATCAGAGCCTTCGACGCCGATTGTGTCGGCACCGATCTCGGAAAAAAACGTGCAGGATGCAAAGCCGAGCACGCGCGGCTGGACGATGTTCATGGATGGCGACGAGGCGAGTTCGTCGGGCGCGGCCGCCCCCGCGGCTTCGAGCCCGGCCGCGCCGCCCCCCGCGGCCGCGGCTACGGGGCCTGCTGGCCAGGCACCCTCGACCCGGGGGTGGACAATGTTCGCGGATACCGCGAGCACCCCGGCCGCTCCCTCTGTCGCTGAGCCAAAGGTCGCACCGGCGCCGCCCCCCCCCTCGGACAATCCGTCGGTAGGGCAGGCTGGGGCCGTGCCTTCAACTCGAGGTTGGACCATGTTCATGGATGCACCGCTGCCCGAAAGCGGAGATGAGAAGTCCCCGACGCCTGAGATTCCGGCCGCTACCGCTGCTGCAGCACCGGCCGCCACGGCAACATCCGCGGTCGATGGAGCCTCGGACACGAAGGGATGGACTGTCTTTGTGGACCAGCCCGCCGTTGAGTCCGCAGAGGGAGGAAAGACGATGCTGGCCACGGGCGGTATTGCGGGCGGAGTGGCGAGCAGCGGAGGACAGCCCGACACAATGTATTTCAAGCAGGGCGCCAGCGATCCCGAGCGAGTGGCGGCGACCCGGAACCAGCCTGCCGAAGCCGATGTTCGGGCCCCCTCCAGCTCAGCGCCGGCGGTGGAACCCCCCTCGATTTCCGCGGGTATCGGGGCACCACCAACATCCTCAATGGTCTCGCCCGGTCAATCGGCTCCCGTGCCTTCAGAGGACCCCGGAGCCGGCAACACCGCGACGATCGTAGTGATCGGTCTGATTGTTGTCGGTGGATTTGTGGCCGCGCTTTTGTTGCTGTAGCGGAGTTCTCAGGTCGAAGGGTTCGCGGCGGCCTGGATCGCTGTGAACCCGAGAAGCCTAGGCATCTTCGCTTTCTGTCTCGGTGGTAAGGGATTCTTCGACGATGGTGGCGTCTTCGGAGACGATCTTCTCGATGAGAGCTTCGTCATCGTCCATTACGACAAGATCCTCCTCGACATGTTGGGCGTCAGCCTGGGTCGAGAGATTCTGAGTGGGGGGCGTATTGAGTTGTTGACCGGCCTTCCAGTCAGCGATGGATTGGCAAAGAACCTCGTAGGAAAGCATCGACGTCACAATAGCAGGCGATTGGCCAGGGCTACAACGTGGTGTGGGGGGCGATCAGCCAGCGCGCTCGTCGGGGACGATCGGGTAGTTGAATTCCAGCATCTCTCCGTCACGCACAATACGTAGATCCAGCGAGTCGGCGTTCTTGAGCGCTTCGAGGATGGTTGAAAACTGCTCGGGGCGTTCAAGCCGCGAACCATTGACGCTTAGAACGACATCTCCGACTTTGAGGTCGCAGTCAGCGCCGCATAGACCGGGGGTGCTTGGGAAGAGGCGGCCGATCGTCCATCCCTGAAATCGTCCTCTTGGGGTGAATGCGACGGGCGAAAGCTCGCGCAGCACATAGGCTGGTTGGTAGCCATGGGTCGCCTCTTCGATCTCGCTCCGATAGATTCCCCCCATCGCCGGGCGGGGGCGCCGGAGGCGTTTGTCCAAATCGGCTCCGTGAAGCGCAGGATCGATCGTTGGTGGATTGTGGCTCGCCTGGAGCGAGCCGTTGTCATGGTCGACGGAGGCCGGGGTCGAGGGAGCACTGGCACACGCGGTGGCCAGGAGCAGAACTGCCAACAGGCGAGTGCATCGAAACATCGGTCGAGCATCGGTCTGGCCGCCAATGATGGCAAGAAAGAGGCAAGTTCTGTTGGGCCGGCATCGGCAGGCACCGAGTCTAGCAGCCGGCGGCGATGCAGTGGCGCAACAAGGTCTCCGTCACTTGATCGATCGGAGGCGAGGCCTCGACGCTGATGATGCTTGCCAACGAGGGGTCTGTGGCCAATCGTTGAAACGCGATGGCGAGCTGTCGCTGGGTATCTGGCGCATCGTATCGTTCGTGGGGCTCACTCGTCCGCTCGCGCCGCAGTGCGACCCGGGCCATTGCTTGCGCCGGATCGAGGTCGAGCACGAAGGTAAGGTCTGGCCAATCCGCGCGAGTGTTGATCTGCCGAATCCAGCTCTCTGGGCATTCAAGAGATTGATAGGCGAGCGCCGAGACCACGTAGCGGTCGCAAACGACCAAGCGGCCGGCATCGAGAGCGGGACGGATCTCGCTCGATAGGTGCGCGAGCCGGTCCGCGGCAAAGAGGAGCGCGAGGGCATTGGCGTCGACGGGGGTCCGATCTTCCTGAGTGGCCAACAGATCGCGCGTTAGGCGGCCGATCGGGCCTTGCGACGGTTGTCGGGTCTCAAAAACATCGTGGCCGCGTTTCCGAAGTGCGGTGGCAAGTTGACGGGCTTGGGAGGTGGTTCCAGAGCCGTCGATTCCTTCGAGCACGATGAAGCGCGGGGACATGGGGGGAGGATATCAGGATCTCTCCGACTGCAGCCCGCAAAGCGAGAGAATCCGTGGTTCGATGGTGTTTGCGCGCAGTTTCTCACCTCGATTCAAGGACTCGGCCGTGTCACACTTCAGCGCGCGCGGGACCTGTTGTCGCGCACGCGCCGGAGCGCGATTTGTTTTGACAAAGAATGACGACCCAGCGGGGCAGACCCCGACTCCTACGATGACGCCGGGCGGAACGATAATCGCGGTGCCGCAGCCCGATGCCACCTCTGCCGCATCTCCTCCTTCAGCGCCGCCGGAGGAGGATGAAGCAGACATCAATCGTAGCGCTGAGCTTCAACATGGGGTTGGCCACACCGTCTACGAGTTCAAAGGTGTTCACGTCGATAGTGCCCAAGACGGCCACGGACACTCCACGTTTTATGCAGACACCGGACAGCTCCGAGCGATCGACGATGGTAAAGCTCCGGCGAGCAATCTTCGTGGCGGAGGCAACGGGACCATGGTTGCTGGGGCAATTGGCCTCATCGTCGCGGTCGGGCTTGTTAGCTTTTTTACGCTTGGTGCGGACGCGACCATCGAAGGGGCCGATTCCCAGCCGGCCGGGGCCGGCGCTAGCGAAACGGACCCCGTCGACCCTCTAAACGAGCAGGGTCTTGTGGTTCATCCGGCGGAGACGGAAGAGGCGCCGCCCTCGAGAGACGGTACAGGTACGCTCGCTGACGAATCGAGGGTTGCACCCGAATCAAAGCCCAAAGCCAAGCCAAAGCCCAAAGCCAAGCCAAAGCCCAAAGCCAAGCCAAAGCCCAAAGCCAAGCC
>CAYTFJ010000050.1:0-12598 GCA_964437075.1 uncultured Nannocystaceae bacterium | reverse complement strand
AAAGAACCCAAAGCCAAAAAAACCTCCTCGGCCGCAACGGGGACCACGGCCGGGTTCGAGCGGATCTCTTCCGCCCCCCCCTGACTAGTGGGCCGATCGCGTCGTCCTAGACGACCGACGGTTTACGAAATTGTACGCCCAATACCCACAAACTCCCCAAAACGAGCAAGAGAAGGGGAATCCCACGATAGAGATTTTTGTCGGCAGCGTTTGTGATCGTCGGATCGTCGAGATCGAGGCTGGCGGCCTGCAACGCTGCGTGGATGGTCTGTGACTCGGGATTGAGGCGTATTGCGCTCTCCAGTAGCATCGCACGCCCTTGGCGTCCGACACCCGGCGCCTCGGCTTCGCGAAGGAGCGCTGCGGATCGCACTTCCTTGGCCCGCTCCGGGGAGGTCGAAGCGAGCAGCATCGCACTCTTGCGAAGGAGCTGAGCCGATCGAATTCGGTCTTTACGGGAGTCGGCTTGTGCCGCCGCCTGCTCAAAGAATCCGGCCAGCATCGCCGGATCATGCGGTGGCTCACCGGATGTCAACAACACGTCAAGCAGCTGCGCAGCTGCTTCCTTATCGGGCATGGACACGGCCTGGGCGATGAGTCCATCCCTCGCATTTCGACGATTATTGTCGAGGCGCCCGAGGTATGCGAGCACCAGTCGCTTTGGCTGAAATTCACATCGGGGATCCACGCTTCCGTCCGCGCGGTAGACTCTACATTCGTCCTCCAGCAGGTCTGCGTGATGCTCGGCGAGGAACGACCGAATCGATATCGATGCCATGGCTCTGTACGACAGATGTGCAGACGCGGTTTTTATGCCGCCACCGAGCGTCCTTAGTGTCTTGCGGCGTGTCTTTGGAATCGGGCCGGTAACATAGGCCATGAGAGAATCTCGTGCGGCCCGGCGGATGCTCGGCACCGCATCATCGAGTAGATCGATCAGAACAGGTGCGGCTTCGCCAGGACGGAGTTCCCCGTAGGCCGCAACGATCTCCGCACAAAGTTGTGGATCATCTCGGGTCGCCTGGATGGCTCGCTGAGGGTGCAGGCGATCGAGACGATCGAGGTTGTAGACGGCGTATTTCGCCCGCTTGACGGGGAGCGTATCGGCGTCTCGCTCCCGATGGCTCGGGACGAGCGAAGAGCGCAAGAGCATGGGGATCGCCGAGTTCCCGACCGTCTGAATTGTGCGTCCGACCTCATCCCTGAAGGTGCCTCGATGCAGATAGGCGACGTCGAGCAAAGTTTGAACCACCTCATCGCGGAGTGTCGGAGATTGGTGCCCAATTGCCCCCGCGGCCCTCAGCAGGGCGGTCTGCAGAATGAGATCTCGATAGACGTCGCGCAGTGCCCCAGAGACCCGAGTGCTAGGAAGCACCAGCAGGTCCTCGAACCAATCGTCTGAGACGCGTACCTTGTGTCCATGCTGCCGCTTCCAATGGAGTTTGAAGTGCCCGTAGCGATTCGGGACGTCTCCACCAATTACGGAGAGCAGGCGGCGATAGTCGCCTTTGGGATGCCTTCGGTCCGCCAAAAGCGCATTTCGGATGTGTGGCCAGGTTGATGGCCCGGCGCGAGCTAGGTTGCGAGCGGCGCCGTCGATATCCTCAAGTGAATCGGCTCGCACGCGTCGAATCAGCTCGGTTAAGGCAGCGAGGTCCTGCGGGGGGCGGGCGACCTCGCTGGTCAGGGGCAAGGACTCGACAATCGCGCTGGGGGTGGATTCGGTCTTGCCTATGTACGAGGCAGGCACGGGGTCGGAGAAGGCCCCATGGATCTCGACCTCAACCGACGGGATTTCGGTGCACGCACTCATTCCGAGCAACAACAGCGCAGACGTGAGGCAATAGCGCCTTGTTCGAACGTGCACACCCAGACGCTAGTCGCCGCGTGGGTGAACCCGAAATTTGTCGACTTTTTTGGGTCTAGTGCAGCCGGTGAGCGGGAACACGAGCGCCGACTTCAGGGACAAAGCGCAAAAAGCGCAACCCTACGCCCGAGAGTGCACGTGGGCTGTTGTCCTCTGCGCTCGTGTAGTTGAAATAGTAGTGGTTTTGTACGCGGGCCATGGCGCAGATGGCTGCGTCATCTTCCGGGGCCTGAAATCGGACGATGACCTTGGTCCGTAGAGGGAGGGGTTCGGCCATCTCCACGAAAATTCCTGTCGCCGAGATATTTCGAGCGACGTACCACTGGTCACCGAGATCCTCTGTAGAAATCAGTACGCGAAAAATCTTGTCGACTCGCGCATCGGTGCGGCGTTCCTGCGTCTGCATGGATGGATCTTCGCAGGTAGGCCAGTGAAATCAAATATCCTACATGTAGGATGTTTAGCTACATATATGTTCAGCGGTGCGCGTCTATCCCAAAAGTTGAAGAATCCCATAGAGCATCGCTATTTTCACGATGCCGAGGGTGATAGCGATGAAGGCGCAAAATGTCCCAAGGGCTCGGGGAAGCGGGCTGCCACCCTTGCGTGAGACAATTAAGGTGATGGTCGCTGTGGACGCTGCCGGCCACGCCGGCAGACCGAGGGGAAGAATACACGCGATGCCCCAGCCCAGCGCGGTGATACCGAGAAGCGCGGTAGGCGTCCCCCAGTCCCGGGATGTCCGAGTGTCAGATTCGCGGACGGGTTCTTCATGGTTGTCGGTACCCATATGAACTTCGACTGTATCAGCCGATCGCAGGATCTTCGCCGGCTCGCCGGAGACTTTCTTATCGTCTCTTTCGATCGATGTGCGAGGACGGTCCTGGCCAAGATGCGCCGTTTTTCACGAAATGAAATTCGATTCATTACATCGACATATGTTCACATCTTCATGATATTACAGCATAAATTTGTCCCATAATTTCTTGTGAGGGATCGACATTTGCATGTGCTTGTATCCCCCGCCCATTTCGCCAATAACCCTGCGATGTCGACTGTGGCCGACCCTTCAGCCAACCGACCGCTCGCTGCAGATTCTGCAGAGGGTGGTGTCGAGGGCGTTAGCGAGACGAACGCTGATTTTCGCTCTGGATTTGTCGCACTTTGCGGACGACCCAACGTTGGCAAATCAACGCTCTTGAACGCCCTCATGGGCCAACAATTGGCGGTGGCAACCCGCTTCCCCCAGACGACGCGCGAGCGGATGTTGGGGGTGTGGACCACAGATAAGTTTCAGGCGCTCTTGGTCGATACTCCCGGAATTCATCGGGCAAAATCCGCCCTGAACAAGTACATGGTCAAAGAAGCGTTGCGAGGCGCCCGCGATGTCGACCTCGTATTGTTTCTTGCCGACCTGCCGCGGCTTCGCTCGATCGAAGCCGCCCGTGAGTGGACTCCCGGCCCAGGCGTCCTTGACGCTCTCGAGCAGTTACGTAGTGCCGGAGATCCGAAGATCGTTCTAATCTTGACCAAGAGCGACCAAATCACGCACTCGGACATTCTCTTGCCGATCTTGGACCGATGGCGGCAGATACACGATTTCGCTGCGATGTTGCCTGTCTCAGCTCTAGAGGGGAAGACACGCGGACTTGAGGCGCTCGAACGGACGGTCGCTGAGCTCTTGCCGAAGGGTCCCCACTACTACGACAAAGATCAGCTGAGCGACCGCGACACTCGTTGGCACGTGGCTGAAGCCATTCGAGGTGAGCTTTTTGCGCATCTCGGTGATGAACTTCCCTACAGCTGCGCCGTGTGCATCGCCAGCTACAAGGAGACCGCCACCAAAGACACGATTCGGGCCTCGATTCATGTCGAGCGTGATAGCCAAAAGGGTATGGTCATCGGCAGGGCAGGCAAGAAGATCAAGAGTATCTCCACCGCATCTCGCGCGAAAGCCGAAGCCCTGGTTGGGCGCCCTTGTGACCTGTTCTTGGACGTGCGAGTCACGCGAAATTGGACAAAAGATCCGAAGAAGCTCGAAGCCTTCGGTTATGTTGAGGATCGAACGTGAACGAAACACAAGAACCATCGTCAGGCCCCGAGTCCTCTCCTGTTGGGGAGCCTGAGCCCCTTGTGGCCATCGTTGGCCGCCCCAACGTCGGTAAATCGACTTTGTTTAATCGACTTGTGGGTGCTCGGCAGGCGATTGTCGAAGATCGCCCCGGAGTGACACGAGATCGTCTTTACGGGGCTGTGAACTGGCTCGGAGAGAGTTTTTTGGTGGTCGACACCGGCGGCCTCGACCCAAGCTTGGACGATGGCCTGCCCGCCCACATTCGTGCCCAGGCGAATGTAGCGATAGACGAGGCTGACCTGATTCTCTTCGTGACGGACGCCACCGAGGGCCCGGTCTCCGTCGATCTGGAGATCGCGGATATTCTTCGTCGCAGCGGAAAACCCGTGTTGCTGGTCGCCAACAAGGCGGACAGCCCAAAACGAGAGATCGCAGCCCATGCGCTGCATGAAATCGGTATGGCTGAGGTCTTGCCGGTTTCGGCGGCCCATGGTCGAGGTATGGGCGATCTGTGTGATGCGATCTTGGCAGCTTTGCCGCGAACTTCACCAGACGAGCTCCAAGCAATTCCACCTGGCACTCGCTTGGCCTTCATCGGCCGACCGAACGCTGGAAAGTCCACACTGATCAACACCCTTCTGCGCGAGCCGCGGGTGATTGTTGACGAGATGCCGGGGACCACCCGCGACCCTATCTACTTGCCGTTCAGGTACCGCGAGCAGGACCTGGTGCTCACCGATACGGCTGGGCTCCGGCGTCGCAAACAAATTGCCCGGGCGATGGAGAAGCTGGCGGCGATCAAGTCGATTCGCACAATGGAGCGTACACAGGTCGTGGTTCTCGTGATCGATGCCACCGAGGGCATCACCGATCAGGATCAACGGCTCGCGCGTATGAGTTTCGAGCGTGGGAAGGGCGTGGTCGTAGTTCTCAACAAATGGGATTTGATCCATCGGGACGCGAAATTGGCCAAGGAGCGTATGGAGGCTACGCAGGAGACCCTCGCGTTCTTGGCCAATCCGCATATCATCAAGACCTCGGTGGTCGGGGAGGGGCGCGACGAGGGGCGCGGGAAGGGCCAGAACCTCGACAAGCTGCTCGACGCATGCCTCGCTACATCTCGGGCGCTCACGAAGCGTGTGCCCACGTCCGCCCTGAACGAGGAGCTGGCGCGCAGCGTCGCCGCACATAGCCCCCCAACCTTCAAAAATTCCAACGTTCGGCTGTACTTTGCCACGCAGGCCGAGACGGAGCCGCCGTTGATCGTGATCTCGGCCAACAAGGGTCGGTGTCTGAGCGTCGCCTACGAGCGCTACCTCTTGCGGCGCTTTCGCGCCCGCTGGAACCTACGCGGAGTCCCGATTCGAATCGTGGTACGTGGCCGCGGCAAGGGCAATGAGGAGCGTGCACGCGAGAATCGAAGCGCTCGGGCGGCCCAGGGACGCGGGGGAAGTGGCCAGCGCAACGTGAGCGGTCGCGCGCGTGGTTCCTGATCGGATCCATATTTGGCGCGAATGGGAGGGGACGGGATCCTCGGAGAGAGCCTCCATGGGGTCGAAGGTGCCGGCTCAATGGTTGGCAATCACAGGGTCCATCGCCAACTTAGTTGGCGGCCTACGCTTCCCAAACCCCTTTACTTTGGCCGAATTCATGTGAGATGGTCTTGGCCTCAACTTTGCTTGAGACAAGGGGCGGCCCCCCGGTGAGGGCGGCCCGAAGGAGACCCGAACAATGTCGCGCACCTCGCTCATCCCCCGTCTTGCCCTCTTCGCTGGCGTCGCTGTCGCCCTGCCAGCCTGCCTCAACCATCCCCTTAAGCCCGTGGAGCTCGAAAAGGCGCAGGAGGACAAGCAGACGGTTGATCTGCAGGTCAACAAAGACGTCGACATCTTGTTTGTCATCGACAACTCAGGCTCGATGGGCGAGGAGCAGGCAAAACTCAGCGCAAACTTTGAGAAGTTCATCGGTGTGCTTGAGAAAAAAGACGTGGATGCAAACTATCGGATTGGCGTGACCACGACGGACGTGGGCAACAAATGGTGCGGTGGAACGCCGGATGCGGGAAAGCTCAAGCTGAGTTCATGTTTGGGTCGACTGGGCGATTTTGTGTTCGAGAACACAGATGTTGCTGCGGAGGCTTGCTCAGATATTTGCAATACGGATGTCGTAGCGACCTTGCCGACCGCCACTCACGTCTCGAATGGTGCGGAGGAGTCGCGGCCATGGCTTGAGAGAATCGATGGGGCAAAAAACATTGCGGACGACATCAGCATGGTGCAGGCCTTTCAATGTGTCGGCCCGCAGGGAATCAGCGGTTGTGGTTTCGAGTACCATCTCGAGTCGCAATATTTGGCTCTGGCGCGCGCGGCGACCTCCGATGAAAAATCCTATGGTTTTGTTCGTCCGAATGCGATCTTGGCAATTGTCCATGTGACGGACGAAGTCGATTGCTCAAACAACAACAAGTGGTCGAGCATCTTTGACGCGACGTCGAAGGGGGGAAACCAGGTGTTTTGGTCCAATCAGACACTGACCTACCCGACAAGTGCGACATGTTGGAACGCGGGCGTCGAGTGTAGCGGAGATGGTGATTTCTACGACGATTGTGTTGCTACCGACAAAGATGTCGAGGGCAATGTTACGGCTTCTTCTGACAAAGCGGTGCTTCATCCGCTCGCGCGTTACATTGACCAGGTACAAGGCCTTCAGACCAGCAAGCAGGCCTTGAATGCGAGCCAGGAGGTCATTGTAGGTCTAATTGGTGGGGTTCTAGACGATGGTGATGTCGTCTACCCCTCGAGTTTTCCACTTGTACCAAAATTTCTTGAGCTGTTTGGCACAGGACCTGGTTGCTCGAGCGGCAGCGGAGAGTCGCTCCAGACCGCCGTACCGCCGGTTCGTCTCCGTGAGTTCACAGAGGCCTTTGGTGGCGCAATGTTCTCGGTTTGCAACGATGACTACTCAGAGGCACTGGAGGCGGTCGCGGATAAGATCAAAGATCAAATTCATCCCGCATGTTACACGGAGTGTGTTGAAGATACCGATCCGGCTACGGCTGATGTTGTTGATCCTGAGTGTAGTGTGACCCAGACCTTGCCTGGAGCAGAGCAATCCGACTCCATCCCTCAGTGTGCTCGCGATGCCGATGGGAGCTATAGCTGGGCGGATGACAACTTTGTGCAGCCGGATGACGCCAGCAATGTGTGCTTTTCGATGCTTATCGATGCGGATGGTAACGCCACACCCAACGATGAGAATGATGATATGAGTGTTGATTGTGTGGAGGCCGGCAACAATCTAGAGTTCAAGATTACTCGGCGCCCCGGTTTTGCTGCCGACGGTGGCACACAAATTTCTGCGAAGTGCAGCCTCTCGCCGAACACAGAACTCGACTGCGGAAGCTGAGGGTTCTTCGTCGAGTCCTGCCATCGAGGTGGGCCTGAGGCGCAATGTTCCGTCATCGAAAGGGGTCCTGAGAGGGGCCCTCTTTTGTAGAATGATTTTCCTTCGCAGCTAGAACCGCAGTCCTAGCCGGAGCGCTGCGGTGAGGTAGACCGGAAATTCGGTGGGCGCACTAAGCAGTGCGTGATAGCGGACATGGGCGCCAATGGCCCAGTGGTCGTGGAGGAGCACGTCGAGACCCACGCCCGCATGGACCTCGGGGAGCGCTGCGGGCTCGCATCGGTCGGTCGCGCCACAGATCAATCCGAGATCACAGCGATCGGCAGCTCCGCAATTTTGACCGCGTTGGCCTCTCGCTACACCCGCCGGTTGCGCGATGGCTAGCAAACCTGCCCCAAGGTCGAGCAGAGGTAGAATTTTGCCCAAATCCAGCGCATAGGCGAAGCCGAAGCCGAGATGCGATACACGAATTTTTCCGCCCGGGGCCTTCAAGGCAAGCTTTTGATCGTCTTCGTTCCAGCTCGATCGGGCATAGACAGGGTGGACTGTTTGGCTGACGATCAGTCGTGCCCATAACCAATGGACAAGACGAAGATCGACCTCGACGGCAATACCGCCGCCGCGTGTGGGCCCCGACGGGCGGCCGGAAAAAGGGGCGGATCCCGCAGGAATCCTACGAAAGTCCCCGTAGAGCGGCTCCACGGAGAGCTGCACCCGGCGCAGAGTGGAGTCCCTGGGCGTGACGGGGGGCACGATCCTCGCGGTCGTACCGAGTTGGCCGTTGGGGGCTGGCATGAAGGGACCCTCATTGGGGTCTGAGGGAGGAGGCTCCGTGGGGCGAGGGCCGTCACCGTCGCTGCTGGCCTTGATGGCGCTCAGGACAACGCCGTAAGGGGCCGCCAGGAGCTCCAAGGCAATCGCGGCGACAAGGGCGGTGATTGGGGGCACTCGTACTGTATAGCGCGCGGAGTGTCCCGAGGGCGACTCTCGAAGACCTCGCGTCGATCTCAATCTAGCGGTCGAGAACGACCGTTGCGGGTCACGGGTAGACAGCAGGACAAGGCTCCGGTAATCCGGTCAGCCGTGAGCGACGAGTCCGAACAGCCTGAAGAGGGGATTGCCACAGGGGCGGAGGATGAACGTATCGAGCTTCCGACCTGGAACCGAAGCCGCCGAAAGCGGAAAGCAAACGTCAAGGCGGAGAGGGCCGAAGACGGCTTTCAACGCGGCATAAAAAAGGCCGGGCGCAGTGCATTGAGCCGGCCGCAGCAGTCCCTGCTCGCAATCGTGTTGGCGTTGGGGGCGATTGCCGTCGGGACGTATCTTCTTGAACGTGATGATGAAGGATCGGTCGCGGGTACACGGGCGCTAGCGACAGCTGCGGCGGTCGAGTCTCGCGGAACGGTCGACGCTCAGCGTTTCGCAAAAATTCAAGAAGATGCTCTGCACCGGGATCCGGCGAGCCCCGTGTACGAGTCCGAAGCCGGGCGCAAAGATGCGCTCGAAAAGGCGATATTGGACTCAAAGGACCTGCCAAATGCCCAGATTGCCCTGTTGGCGGAGCTGCTTGAGGGCACCCAAGCCATGCGCAACGGCGACGCCGAGGCGGCCACCACCCACTACAATAGTTTCTTGGCGGGCGCGGCCACAGACCACCCGATGCGGTTTGTCGCGCAAGAGGGCCGCGCTTTTGCGCTGGAGGCCGTGGGCGATATCGAAGGAGCACTCGCGGTATTTGCGGAAATCGCCCCCAAAACGGGCGATTTTTACCGCGACATGTGCTTGTGGCAACAAGGGCGACTGCTTGAAGCGCTCGATCGTAAGGACGATGCCTCGGCGATCTACCAGACGTACATGCAGGAGTACCCCGATGCTGGGTCGCTCGAGCATGGGAAAGTTCGTGACCGGCTGACGGAGCTCGATCCGACAGCGATCGCGGGCGCAAATTCAGGCGGGTCGGCGAGCATTGTCGGGCAAGGAGCATGAGACGGGGCCATGGTGGTTCTCGGGTATCGACCCAAGGTCGATCTTTCTTCGCGCTTGTTGCCCTGGTGACGACGCTGAGCACCGTCGGGTGCGGTCCGAAAGAACGTATCGATCTGCTCTACCCACACAGTGGCGATGGCGCTCGCGCCCTCTTTCAAGTTGCATTTTCGACCGAGGTGACGGCCCAAGAAAATTTCGTGCTTCGGCCGGACGAGTACGGAGGTGTCTGTGTGGACAACAGGCGAAATACAATCTACGTCGGGAGTCGTGACGGAAGGTTGCTCGCGCTGGACCAAGACGATGGCCAGGAGCGCTGGAGTCTGGACGTCGGCGGAGCGGTATCGAGCACCCCTTGGCTCGGTGCCGACGGCAAGCTGCTCGTTGGGACTGACGATGGGGCCTTATTGCGGATCGATCCCGAGACCCGCGAGATACTCTGGCGTTACGCCACGCGGGGTACCGTACGCCGCGATCCCATCGTTCATCGGGGGATCGTCTACTTCGTGAACTCGCGCGACGAAGTGCGAGCGGTGGATATGCGCAGCGGGGAGCATATTTGGCAACATAGCCGTGAGTTCCAGCGCGACTTTACCGTCTACGGAAAGGCTGGACTCGCCTTCGTCGCCAATGATGAGGCTCCACAGGCCGGGGGCCGGGCCGGCGACCGATCCGCCGAACAAGAACACGCACAGGTTGGAGTGCTTTATGGTGGCTTCGACGATGGAAGAGTTGTGGCGATAGGTGCAACCACGGGAAGCGCACTCTGGATCACGAACTTGGCGCCCCCAGGGGATGATGAATTTGTGGACGTCGACTCCACACCACTGGTCGATCTTAAACACCAACAGCTGATTGTTTCGTCCCAAGCGACTGGAGTTCATGCTCTAGCGCTCGAAGACGGCGCAAAGATATGGTCGTATCCGGTCCGTGGGGCAGGAAGTGTGGTCAAGGCGCCAGGAGACCTCTACATTTTCACGTCGGCAATGGAAGGCATTTTTGCCGTGGATGGAGCAGGGGAGTTGCGTTGGCATGAGAAGTTCTCCGCCGGTACACCATCGACGCCGCTGGTCGTGCATGACACCACCGTTTATGTCACGCATTCGGAGGTGGGCCTGTTGGCCTATGACGCCCAAAGCGGCGAGTTTCTCGCCGGGATTGAGACAGGGAGCGGCATGTCGAGCGTTCCTGTGTGGGACCCGATTACGGACCGGATCTACGCGACTTCCAACCGTGGCATGCTCTTCGCGCTGCAGTTGCGATCATCGCTATCCCCTGGCAGTTAGGCGCCCTGATGCCCGATCAGGGCGAGTCGTTTCGGAGGGTGTCGAGATCGGGACTGAGAGTGACCCGAATTGGTCGATGATTTTCAAGTTGAATCGTCGCTATCCCCGCTTCGACACTTAGGGTTGCACGGGGATAGGCTCCGTTGAGAAGCGGAACTTCGATAGTCTTGCGGTGTAGCTGATTGTCGCTAGCTCTGAAGACAAGTAAAAACACCGCCCGACCGCTCTCAGTGTCATCGATGGTGTGGCTTGCGATCAGCTGCGCTCGCGGGAGAGGAGCCGCGCCGCGTTGCCAGGCATCCAAACGCGCGACCTGATGGTTGGGGAGGTAGCCCGCGGTAAATCGATTTCCTACACGGGAGACGACCTGCGCCCAGCGAAGACATTGCGGCGGACGATCTCGTCGATTTCCTCTCTGTTCTTCACATCGGTCCAGTGTGCTGAGGACGAAGAGGCTTCCGACACGCTGAACGATCGAATGGCGATGCGATACGGTGGGGGGGCGAGCGTTCGGTGCCGCAAACAGTGGGGCTGAAGAGGGGAGAAGAGCCGCTGTCGACCATGGCAAAGCCGGTGGGAGGATGTTTTTCGGATCGGTCGGCCAATGAATCGCTCGGATTGAGCCCTGAGACGTCGCGCCTGTTACGATAATGCTGGTTACAAAGACTCTTTGATCCGTCAGCAAGCTAGCGCTGGGAATCGGTGCCACATATTCACGGATCATTTGGTCCGCCTGCGGGTCTTCACCAAATCCGGGGCCCGCACCGACAAAAAGCGCGAGCGATACCCACGCGAGTGCGCTGTGGATATCCGACGTCTGCCCGACAAATTTTCCTGGGGGGAGATGCCCCTCCTTCGGTCTCATCGATGAGATGTTTGCCAACGACGCGAGCTTGGTTGCAGCCGCAATTTGAGATCCGCGCGGCCCTTGAAGGTCCGCGCTTAGCCAATAGCCCGCCCTATCTGACTCGGTAGACAACGCTCCAGTCTGCCCGCTAGCGAGAGCAACAACAATGACAGCGCGTACCCAACCGCCTTCTCGCGTGCGCGGACGCGAGAAGGATCGGACGATTGGTTGAGAACCGAGGGGGCAGCTGTGCATCTTCAAGCGACCTCTCCGGTTCGTCGCCGATCAGCGAGAGGACTCGAGGACCGCGATCATCGCCCCGACGGGATCTTGCAGCACGGCCAGTCGACCGACATCAGGGATGTCCAAAGAGTCTTGGATGACCATCGCTCCTAGCTCAACACCGCGGGCGACGATCGCATCACAGTCCGTGACCTCAACATAGGGCTGCCAGAGGTTCGGCATCTCCTCCATCGGTTTGGCCATGAGACCTGCGCGAGGGGTCGTCTCTCCCGTCTTTAGCAAGTAGTAAGTCCCCATATCCCCCATGTCGACCGCTTGGTGGTCGAGACTGAAGGTGGAGGTGTAGTACTCAAGGGCGGACTCGACGTCGCCGGTCAGCAGCTCGTTCCACGTCCAGTCTCCGTGTCTCGCAGGGGAGTCAGGAAGGTCTCCCATCGAGGCTCGGAAGAGATAGAGGTGTGCACCCTGCGGGTCCGTCACCCGTGCCATTCGACCAATCCCCGGGATATCGACTGCAGGAACAATTTCGCTTCCACCGGCCTCGATCGTCGCCTCAACGGCGGCATCGACATCGTCGACGGAGAGGTAGGCGACCCAGTGACTGGGGGTATCTCCGTGGGTTTGGACGGCTCCACCATGTTGTCGGCCATCGTTCTCAAACATCTGGTAGGTGCCGTTTTCTCCCATCGGCATGGGGCTAGCGACGCAGGTCCAGCCGAACAGCTCCGCATAGAACTCAAGTGCGGACTCGACGTTTGTCGCGTGCAGCTCATACCAGACGAATTTTCCGGGGATATGGGTGGCACAGCCTTCGTCTTCGCTTTGCCCCATGCCTTCCGATGCGTTCTCGTTCTCGTTCTCGTTCTCGTTCTCGTTCTCGTTCTCGTTCTCGTTCT
>CAYTFJ010000049.1:0-33798 GCA_964437075.1 uncultured Nannocystaceae bacterium | reverse complement strand
TCGGCGATGGAAACAAATTGTTTGCGAAGTCGGGTGGCTCGGTGGCTCCGTCTCCATCCCCATCTCCGTCTCCGTCTCCATCTCCGTCTCCGTCTCCGTCTCCATCCCCGTCACCGCCCCCGCTACCGCTACCGCTACCGCTACCGTCCCCGGTTTCGTCGCTACCGCCGGCGCCGTTGCCAAAGGGAGTTCCCGACGGCGCGTCCGAACACGCGATCTGCGGCAGAGCGAACATCAGCATCGCTGCGGACCCGATCATTCCGCCCCAGCGACAGGAATTCGTGAAAACCTCTACACCCCAGTTCGACCGTTTCTCTATGTTCATCAGCATATCCTCTGCCCTTGGCGAAATTGTAGCCTAGTTTGCTCACTTTTCTCTCTGTGATCATTTCTTCTCAAACGGAAGGACGATCGCAGTGAACAAAAGGCAGGCCCACAGAGATCGAGGGCCTGATGTGCGCATTTGTCTCGTTTCAAAATATGATCTTTGTTTCAAACACCTGCAACGGAATCCCCGGGTGGCCGAGTGGTTGGCACAAACGGCCTGCATTTGGGCCAGAGAACGGACACCAAGATGAACAAGATCAATTTCACCCACGCGCTCCTGACCCTCGGATTGTTCGCAACCACAGCAGGCTTGACCGCCTGCGACGACCTCGGAAACTCGGAGCGATCCGTCTTCGCTGGGGATCTCGAAACCGACTCCGGAAGCGATGTCGATCCAGACTCGGACACCGACTCTGGACCTGATGATTCTCCAGAGAATCCCACTTCACCAGTCTCCAACATCGATAAGAATGTTTGTGGCCAGGCCCCGGGTACGGGACCCAACGATGATGAGTCTAGCGACGAGGAACTCGAAAAGTACGACCCCTGTGTGCCCCCCCTCGCCCCCGAGCCCGTGTCCCCATTCACATCTGTTGATGTCTCCGGTTTCGAAGATGAGAACGGACTTGGGCTCATCCGTTTCACCACCACATCCGGTCATGTCGGCGCACTCATGATCGACCGAAGCGGAGTGTTTCCAAGGATCGAGATGACTCACGATGATGAACTTCTGATGGCCATCGAGTTTGACGTGGTCGCACTTCGAGACCAACACGCATCGCTCGACAGCTCGCCCTCGGACGATGACGCCTACACCTACATTCTTGGCAAGGAGTCCGTCTTGAGAGACGCGGCCGACACCGGGACCTTCGCGCTCTTCGATGCCGCGATCGAACAGGCGATGACGCAGTCCCCCTCACTCGAAAAATTTGCCACCCCCATGCCCTCGGGCCAGGAAAACCTCGGTTGCGAAGAATGGTGTGAACTGTTCGGTGTCGCCGCGGGTGCCGGGGCTGGGGCCGCCGTCGGCAGCACGGGTTGGGGGCTCGTTGTCACGGCCCTCTCACGCGCAGTCGTCGCAGGATACGCCGCGAACGCCTGCATTGACACCATGTGCTAGCCGGACCCCCTGCCAAGAAGGAGCTGTTTCAATTGCGTTTTGAACGCGATCGAAACGCTCCCTCTTGGCCTCCCGCTCCGTGGGTCAGGTTCTTGGTTCGCGCGTCCTGCGAAAGAGACTCGCGTAGACCGTGGGAAGAACTAACAAAGTGAGCGCTGTTGAAGTGAGAAGTCCACCGATCACGACAGTCGCCAAGGGCCGCTGAACCTCAGCCCCCGCGCTCGTCGCCATCGCCATCGGCACGAACCCGAAGAGTGCACTCATGGCGGTCATCATGACGGGGCGAAGCCGATCTCGAGCACCGCGCACAACCGCCTGAGTCACGCCCACTTCGGCCTCGAGATCTCGAATATGCGAGATCATGACAACTCCGTTGAGTACCGCGATCCCGAACAGGGCGATAAACCCAACCCCAGCGGACACCGAGAAGGGCATACCCAGAAGCACCAATGCAAACAGTCCCCCGCTCGCTGCAAGGGGTATATTCAGATAGATGATCAGGGCTGGTCGCAACGAACCGTAGTTCACGTAGAGGAGAACAAGAATCAGCAACAAGGCGGAGGGAACCGCAAATGCAAGGCGATCGAGCGCTTTCTTAAGATTTTCAAACTGCCCCCCCCATGTGAGGTAGTAGCCCGCCGGAAGCTCCAGTTCATCGTCAAGAAGCGCCTGAGCCTCCTGGACAAATCCCGCCAAATCTCGGCCACGGACGTTGGCCTGTACAACCGTCCGTCGACGGACGTTGTGACGATTCACAGATGCAGGCCCATCCTCGAGTTCAATCTTTGCGAGTTGCCCCAGAGGGACGACCGCACCTTGCGATGTCGAGATTGGGATCCTACGGATCGCAGCGAAGTCCTCGCGAAAACGCTCGGCGAACCGCACCTGAAGAGCAAAGCGGCGCTGCCCTTCGTACACTTCGCCGACCTTCGCTCCGCCCATGGCCGAGACGGCATCAAGCACATCTCGGGCGTTGGCACCATGTCTTGCCAAGGCGCGGCGATCGACTTCGATGTTCAAAAATGGCAGCCCCGCGACCTGTTCAGCGCTGACGTCAGCGGCCCCTGGGATCTTTGCGATCGACTCCACAATTCGCGCACTCACTCTAGAGAGGTCGTCCGCGTCATCACCGTAGATATTGATCGCCACATCCGAACGGACCCCACTGATCAGTTCATTGGTCCGCAACTCAATGGGTTGCGAAAAGGTAAATCGCTGGCCTGGGAAGTCTTCTTCCATGATCGCGGCCATCGCCGCAACAAGCTCAGACTTGCTGCCAATCTTCCAGCCAGAGGGGTCCTTCAAGATGATGTAGATATCGGACATCTCGACCCCCATCGGGTCGGTCGCAATCTCCGCGCGCCCGGTTCTCGATACGACAGTTTCGACTTCATCCGGAAAATGGTCGAGCAGTTCGCGCTCGATCCGAGTCGTGGTCGCAATCGATTCTTCTAAGGATACCGAAGGCAGGCGTACGGCCTGCATTGCGATGGACCCTTCATCCAGACGCGGGATAAATTCGGCGCCGAGCAAAGGGGTCAAAGACAACGATGCTGCAAAAACGCCACCTGCGATCATCAAGGTAACGCGCGGATGTTTCATGCTGCGGGCCAACAGCGGCGTATACAGCCGATCGGCGGCACGAACGAGCCATGTTTCCCGCTCGCGTACCCCACGTTTAAATAGCACCGTGGCCGCGACGGGCATCAGCGTCAATGCCAAGACCAACGATGCCGCAAGTGCAAAGATCACGGTGAGCGCCATGGGCCTAAACATCTTGCCCTCGATCCCCTGAAGGGTCAGGACCGGGATGTAGACCACAATAATGATGCCAACGGCGAAGACCACAGGGCGCGCAACCTTCAGCGATGCCCGGCGTACAGCGCTGGCGACGTCTTTTGGAGCCGTTTTCTCCACAGCCAACGTGCGGACACAATTTTCAACCATGACGACAGCGCCATCGACGATCAGCCCAAAATCCAGTGCGCCCAAACTCATGAGGTTTCCAGGAATCTCGAGCGCCTTCATAACAATAAAGGTGCAAAGCATGGCCAGTGGAATCACACTCGCGACCAGGAGCCCCCCTCGAAGGTTTCCGAGGAGAAGCAGAAGCACGACAATCACCAAGACGCCACCCTCAAAAAGGTTTATCGCCACAGTCCGAATCGTACGGTCGACCAGATCTGTACGATCGTAAAAAGTCTCGATCGTGACCCCTTTCGGGAGCGACGAGCGAATCTCTTGAATCCGCTCATCGACCGCCCGCGACACCTCACGGGAGTTTTCACCCATTTGCATCATGACGATGCCCGTCACCACATCGCCTCGGCCATCCCGTGTCACAGCCCCCTGACGAACCTGAGCAGCGATTTTCACTTCGCCGATATCCGCGATGCGGATCGGTGTGCCATCGCGTCTCGAAGCCACAACGATCTCCTCGATGTCAGAGATCGTTTCAACGAGACCAATGCCCCGAATCAGGCGTTGCTCTCCCGCATGTGCAATGTAGGCGCCGCCTGCATTCCCGTTGTTTTGGGCAAGGGCCTCAATGACACGGTCGAGACCGATTCTCAGCGCGAGCGAGCGGTCTGGGTCGACCTGGACTTCGTAGGTCTTCAGTTCACCGCCGAAGCTGTTGATCTCGACAACACCAGGCACGCTGCGCAACTGAAACGCGACATCCCACTCAAGCACGCTTCGTAGCTCCATTGGGGTCCAACACCCCCCCCGTGCGGCCTCGGGGCTGTCCGTTGGACACGACGGATCGCCTCGGACCTCGAATTGATAGATCTCACCGAGGCCAGTGGATGTCGGCCCCATCTCTGGGCTGCCGTAGCCTTCGGGGATCGATTCACGTGCGGAACTCAGCCGCTCATCAATGAGTTGCCGCGCTCGATAGATATCTGTGCCTTCCTCGAACACGACGGTCACCACCGAGAGACCGAAACGGGAGATGCTGCGAACCTCCTCAAGCCTCGGCAGGCCACTCATTGCGGTCTCGACGGGCACGGTGATGAAACGCTCCACTTCCAAGGGACCCAAGGACGGTGCCGATGTCATCACCTGGACCTGGACGTTCGTGACATCTGGGACGGCGTCAATCGGTAGGCTCTTCATGGCACGAACACCAAAGGCCCCGACCAGAAGCACGATGAACACCACCAACAGGCGGTTCCGCAAAGACATCGTGACGATGGATGAGATGATGTCAGTGTGCATGACCTTCTCCGATCGAAGACTTGAGCATCTCAGACTTCAGCACAAAGGACCCATGAATGACGACTCGGTCGCCTTCTTTGAGTCCTTGACGAATCTCCACGAGGCCATGCGCTCGCTCGCCAGGCACGACATCGCGGCCTTGAAAGGATCCTTCGGCCTCGACAAAGACGAGCGTCCTTTCGTGCACTGTCTGCAACGCGGTGTCGGGTATGGCGAGCACACGCGCAGAGGCTTCAGTCCCCACCGAACCAAGCGCGATGGTTCCGAACATTCCCGGCTTTAGACGGCCATCTTGATTGGCCAGCACCACGCGTACCGCGAGCGTGCGCGTCTCTTCGTCCAAGGTATCTGCAACATAGTCCACGGTGCCTTTCCAGGTCTCCCCCGGATACGCAACAAAGGCGACCTCCGCCGCCCCGCCCTTCTCAACCCGAGAAAGTTCCTGCTCATACACACGACCAATCACCCATAGTGGATCAAGATCCGCGATCACAAAACGGGCTCCACTCGTGTCGACGGCTTCACCGGGGCTGGCATGACGCTCGATCACGATGCCCGCCAGTGGGCTGCGCAGGGCCATATCCGGGCCCCGTCCCCCCCGAACTCCGTACACTCGAAGGCTGGCCTTGGCCGCATCGAGATCCGCCTTCGCTACCGCGTCGTGGGCTTGAGACTCAAGGAGTGACTTTTTCGCTGCGATGTTTGCGTCGGACAATCGCTGGGCCCGTTGAAGCCGCGCGGCACTCGCCTGTTTCCGAGCGCGTGCGATCTCCACCGCCGCTCGAGCTTCACCAAGCTCAATGCTTCGAATCGTTGCAAGGGTCTGGCCCTTCTGCACGCGATCGCCAAGCCCGACATCGACATGCAAGAGTTGGCCTGAGACCAGCGATGTCACGTGCGCAGTGCGGTCGGGGTTGGCTTGGATTTCCGCGGGGATCTCCAGCACACCGAGCAGCAGGTGTTTCGTCACTGTCTCACTGAGAATTCCATTGCTCTCAATGACGTGATCGCTCAAGCGAATGACCTCCGGGGTTCCCAACCCACTTTGAGCCTTTTCGTGGGCCCCGTGGTCCCCGTGGTCCCCGTGCGCTGGCTCGGGTTCTTCGCCGTGTCCATGGCCCACCTCGACAGGCGCTCGATCGTTGCAAGCGATGCACAGCGAGAAAAGAAGTCCCCTTCTAAAACGAAAAAATTGACTCATAGCGACTCCCCCCTCACCGACTTGGTTGCAAATAGAAATTCGCCGATCTCCGCGCCGACGAGCCCCTCGAGATCGGCAACAGCCCCCACATGATCTTCGAGAGCATCCAATGCAGAAAGCCGTCCCTGCCACATCCTCTGCCGCGCTTGGGTCAGCTGAAAGAGATCGAGCTCACCCACCTCGTATGCGCGGAGAAGCGCGCTGAGATTACGGGCGTAGGCTCCCAACACCCCAATCTCGAAACTCACCACACGGCGCGCGGATGCCTCGACCAGGGCCGCTGCCCTGCGGACCTGTCGATCGAAGCGCTTCGCGGCCACTCGCTCACGGATTCTCGACAGCTCATGGTCGGCATTGGCCCGCAGGCGTGCACCTTGGTTGCGTGCGAACATCGGAATAGGCAAGCTGACCGTACCCATCCACACATCGGTGTCGACGGCACTGCCCCCTTGGGCTGCCACGCCGCCTTCACGCGCGTAGCGAACCCCAAAAGTCGGTGATGGAATTGCACGCCGTGTCTGCGCATAGGACTCCGCGCTCGCCCACTCACGCTGTGCGCGAAAGCTAGCCAGCGTAGGATTGGCGCGGAACGCAGCCTCTACAAGCGCCTCCATCGCCACCAGTCGACGAGCGACCGGGAGTGATCCCACGACCGTCAGGCTGCGGTCTCCAGGCCAACCGGCAGCTTCAGCAAGCTCCGAATCGATCGCCTGCACGCGCGCTTGGCGATCCAAACTGTTGGCCTCTGCCAGAACTCGCTCAGCCCTCGCCAGCTCGAGGACCATCGGCGACTCCTCACCAACCTCGACCCGCCGTGAGACCAAACTCTCCATCTCTCGTGTAAATTCTGCCAACTCCTCGGCGAGTCGGGCCCGCTCACGCGCCGTCACGGCGAGCTGAAAGGTCCGATGGATCTCGGTATGGATCGCCCAGCGAACAACCTTCACGTCGGCCATCCCAGAGGCGTCCAATTGTTTGGCCGCGGCCTGCTCGCGTCTGCGTTGGCCCGCGACCCTCAACTGTTGCTGAATTTCGACCTCGGCATCCAAACCGGTCTGGTTGCCCTGGCTGCGGCGCCCCAACCCAAAGCTTATCGAGGGATTGTAGGGCTGGAGGCGCCCGGCTGCCTCCACCTGTGCGTGGGCGCGTAGACGACCGCCCTGCGCAACCTCGAGCCTGGGCGCATGCACATCTGCGTGTGCCAGAAGTTCGGCGAGCGTGACGTGGTCCGTTCTCACCACCTTCTGAACTCCGGTGACCACCGACGATTGCGGAGTCCCCGCGAATGCGATGTGAGTGGAGAGACAAGTTAGGACAAGGGTCGGGCAAAGGACACGCATGAACTGCGAGCCTCGCGAAGACAACAAAAGCGGCGACATATTTTTTCTACCTTCACCCACCGTGGGTATCGGAGGTCGAACAAGAAAAAATTGCTGAACAAAGGCCGGCCGAGCAAAACCGCCAGGCCGCGCTCTTCAGCGTTTACAGGACAAGAGCCCCGACGAAGGACGCGCTAGGCTGAAGGTGGCCTAAACACATCGCCCTCGAAGCCAGCCCTCGGGCCCTGCCCACCCACCGGCGACGGTTGCCGACCCGGCTGGAGCGCGATCACAATGTCTGCGGACGCCTCCGGGACCAAAAATGTGGGTGCAGCGTGGCACGAGCAAGCATGAAAAGTACCCGTACAGCCATGCTCCGGATGCCTGGGCGCGTCGCTGTCAAGGCGATCATGGTCACCGTGATCTCCGTGGGCGCTGTGCCCTTCGCTCACCAGATGCACACCATTCTCGATCAGCTCGACGCCGACCGGAGTCATCACGAAGATCACCACCAGGGCGATAAGGCGAGCGAAATGATCCATGACCGACTCAGGCTACCCGCGGTGTCTTTTCCATGCAAATTCGCTCCTGCTCGTCGAGGTACGCGCGAACCGCTTGCGCTTCGCCGATCGGGACCGGGATCTCACGACACAGGGGCCCTTCGATGGTTGGAACCGCGATCGCTGAGACGAGTTCATCTGAAAAGAACACGTCAAGCCCGCAGCGGCTCAGGGCATATCCGAAGGTGGCCGCCGTAAAATGGTAATTGTGGGCATTTTGTAGATAGAGAAGAAAGTCCCCTCGGTAGCCGGATGCCACCATGCGGATACCAGGAACCTCTAGAAGCATCACTCCATCAGGAGCGAGCAACGCTGCCATCTTCGCTATTTCGGTATCGAGCTCGAGAAAGTGCTCGATGACGTGGGTCGCAACGACCATGTCTGCCGGCCAATCAAGGTGCTCCCGAAGATCCATCGCATCTCCACAGATAAGATCGATCCCCTTCCTTCGTCCGACGTTGAGCCACTCGCTTCCGAGGTCGACCCCAGCGACTTTTTTCCCCAACTCTGCAAAGGCGGCGAGCTGCCCCCCTGCGCCGCAGCCGACTTCGACGACCCGGTCGACTTTATCGACAAGCTTGGCAAAGCGTCCGACCAACTGGCGTCCCTTCGCCAGCTGATTGTTGAATAGAAGCTCAGGGTCTTCGCCATCGACCGTGTAGAGCTCGCGGTAGTCCTCCTCGTAAAATCGTAAGGTCGAGGGCTCGTCGAGGCGTGGCGAGCTGCGAACGATTCCGCAATGGGTGCAAAGTATTGTCCGAACCGGAAGCCCGTAGCGATCGATTTCTGAGAGCACGTCCCCTTCCTCACAACCGCAAAGACACGCGACCTCAACCATCGTGTATTCGCCACTGCGCATTCGCGCGTGGATCCTGTCTCGCACCCGTATCTGCTCGGGCGACAACTGCTGCCTCGCCGGCTCGCCGGCTCGATATCGTGAAGACAAAAGCATTGACGTTCTTCCTACCGTCTCTCCCAGCAATAAGAAGGGGATCAATCGCCCTTGTTCCGTCCCTATCGGGACAGTACCGTCCTCATATGACGACTTCGGACTATTGCAGCGCCATAAGCCGCTCTTCCAAGGAGCCACTGGCCGGTAGCGCTCCGCGGTGCACGACATGGCTCTTTCTCGAAGAGGCTGGGCCATGGGGCGCTAAAGTCCCAGGTGACGCGGCGATCTCGCCAACCGTTCTTCAAGCGCTTGACCGAGCCGCGCGCCAGTTTCCTGGACTGAGAGTCCAGTTCATCCGTCGTCCTGGACGAAGCCGCCCCGAACGCACACTTTTTCTAGCCCGCTCCATGGATGGCGCCTTCACCTTGCATTCGCAAACACTCCGCGAACTCGATGCCCTCGGCACCCTGGATCTCGCAGCTCTCACCCTCGACGGCTCGGCCGAAATCCACACACCTACCTATTTTGTATGCGTACACGGTCAGCGCGATCTCTGCTGCGCAAAATGGGGCATCCCAATCTACCAAGCCCTTTCAAAGATCGCCCCTGACTCCACGTGGCAATGTTCTCATCTCGGTGGTCACCGTTTCGCCCCGACTCTACTCGTGCTCCCGCTCGGCCCCATGTACGGTCACGTCCAAGCCAACGAACTCCCGCGCCTCCACCGTGCGAGCCTAGGCGGCGACATTTACGATCTCGACCGACTCCGCGGCCAACCGAATCTCAGCCAGGCCGCCCAGGTTGCTGAGCATAACCTGCGCTCTACCCTCGGAGAACACTCGCTTTCCGCCCTGCGCCACGAACGAAGCCAAGAGTTCACGGGCGGCAGTGATGAGTATTTTCGCCACCGCGGCGAGCTTCATCAGCGTCGAGTGACCCACACCTCGGGACCCGACCGCCAACGAAGTTGCGGCGGTGGCCCCCGCAAGACGCAGCTCTGGTCGGTGGGCGGCTGACCTTAGATTGGTCGCGAAGGGGGCCTTGTTCGGATTCAAGATTCCTTTTCATCGAGAGCGACTCGCAACAACGTATTGAGCAGCTTCGGCTGTGCCTTCCCCTCTGTGGCCTTCATCGCGGCGCCCACAAAAAACCCGAAGAGCTTGCCGTTTCCTCCCCGATACTGCGCGAGCTGCATCGGATTCGCAGCCAACACCGCCTCGATCCTCGGTTGTAGAAGCGCCGGGTCAGAGATCTGGCGCAGGCCCTTCGACTCGACGATGGCCTCAGGATCGCCCTCCCCGGCCAACATTCGAGAGAACACGACTTTTGCAATTTTTCCTGAGATCGCCTCTGTGGCGATCATTGCGACCAAGCGCCCGAGGCTCGCACCCTCGAAGGGAAGCGCGCTCAACTCCTGCCCCTTCAACTCCCGAAGAACCTCGTTCACGACCCAGTTGGTCACGAGCTTGAGATGGGACTGCCCCGCCTCAGCGAGCGCGGCCTCAAAGAAATCAGCCACAGCCATGCTGCCGGTAAGAGCTTCGACGTCGCCAACACCGATCTCGAGGATCTCTCGAAATCGACGCTCCGTCGCCGCAAGTTCTGGCTGGGCGGCCATCATTTGTGCACGCAGCTCGGCCTTCGATCGTTTCTTCGGACGCGGGCTCCGCTCGGATGTTTTTTCTGAAGCGGTTCGCTCGGCCGGAGGCGGCGCGACCGGTGTGTTTTTTTCGGTTCGCCTCGCCCATGAGTCACGAAGCGACACGGTGCGATTGAACACCAATCGACCCTCACGACATAGTTTTGGATCGCTATAGAAATACCCCTGACGTTCGAACTGAAAATGGGATCCTGGCGTCACGTCGGCAAGGCTCGGTTCGACCTTCGCATCGACCAAGATGTCGAGTGATCGCGGATTCAGCTCGTCACGAAAGTCCTTGCCACCGCTCCCTGGGTCCTCGTTCACGAACAAACGATCGTACAGACGAATCTCTGCATCGACAGCATGCTCCGCGGACACCCAATGAATCGTGCCCTTAACCTTACGTCCGTCCGAAGCATTGCCTCCCCGAGTCTCGGGATCGTAGGTGCACCGCAGTTCCAAAATTTCTCCCGTCGTCGGATCCGAAATGACTCTCTGGCAAACAACAAAGTAGGCATAACGCAATCGCACCTCGCGCCCAGGCGCGAGACGAAAGAATCCCTTGGCTGGATGCATCTGAAAATCCTCACGTTCGATGTAGATAACCCTTGAGAAGGGTAGCTCGCGACTCCCCTCTTTTGGAACATCGTGAGGCCAATAGGGAGCCTCGTGCAACTCACTTTTCGCACCCACTTTCGCTTCAGGATAGTTCTCGATCACGACCTTCAACGGACGCAACACAACCATCACACGAGGCGCCCTCTGATTGAGTTCATCGCGCACAACATGTTCAAACAGCTGTAGATCAACCACGCTGTTGGCCTTCGAGACGCCAACTCTGTCGCAAAAACTTCGAATCGCCTCAGGCGGAACTCCCCGACGACGCAAACCCGCAAGGGTGGGCATTCGAGGGTCGTCCCAGCCGTCGACGAACTCCTCGTCCACGAGGGTTCGAAGCTTTCGCTTGCTCGTGATCGTGGAACTCAGCTCCAAACGCGCAAATTCGGTCTGAAAGGGTCGCTGATCGAATTTCCCGACCGCCTCAATCACCCAGTCGTAGACATCCCGATTGTTCTCAAACTCCAACGTGCAAAGCGAGTGAGTCACTTGCTCGATCGCGTCCGACAGGCAGTGCGCGTAGTCGTACATTGGATAAATGCACCAACGGCTGCCTGTTCGGTGATGCTCCACATTACGAATCCGGTAGAGCAGTGGGTCTCGCAGCTGCATATTTGCGGCCGCCATGTCGATTTTGGCGCGCAGAACATGGGCTCCATCTTCGAACTCTCCTGCGCGCATGCGACGAAACAAATCGAGGTTTTCTGCGATGCTGCGATCTCGGTCCCGACTCGGCCGACCCGCCTCTGAGATCGTGCCACGGTGCGCACGGATCTCTTCTTGACTCATGCTGTCGACGTAGGCCCTACCCGCACCAATTAACTGCTCAGCGAAGGCGTAAAGCTGTTCGAAATGCCCCGAAGTAAAATACTCGTGCTCTCCCCAATCAAACCCCAGCCAACGAATGTCGCGCTTGATCGCCTCGACGTATTCGTTGTCCTCGGTGGTCGGATTTGTATCGTCGAAACGCAGGTGGCAGCGTCCCCTCTCGTGCTCCGCTGCCATCAAGAAATTGAGGCAGATCGCTTTTGCATGCCCGATGTGTAGATAGCCATTGGGTTCTGGGGGAAATCGAGTCACCACGCGTCCCGAGAATTTTTTGCGCGCGAGATCCTCGGCGATCATCGCTCGAATGAAGTGCTGGGGCTCGTCGTGCTTGCCGTCGCCATGGCCGTGGTCCATTCGCCCATGGTACGCGCGAGCCTCTTGATCGCAACCGCCAACCGCGAGTTCCGAGTCTTTGTCACCGCAGCTACCGCTGGGGCCGACGCGGCAGCTGCGAGCGTGCATCGACGATCGCAGCGTCGATCTCCGCGCTGGTCGCCGGCTCAAGGCGGTAGGTACTGTTTACGGTCTGCACGTAGACACATCCTTCAGCCTCCAGGACCCGCCGTACGGGTGTGGTCACAATTCGCTGGCGGCCGTTCTCGTTGTACATCACCAAGCGTTCGCCGAGCCGAGGCGACGCGATGCAGAAACCACGATGAAGGTCCGCCATCCGTGCCCGCATCGACCCTGCGCGCACCTGGATCACCGCGGCATGTTGGGGCGAGTCCTGAATGGGTGCGGCGGTCGACATACGAAGTTCCAAAGAGGCACCTCTATTTTGCAGGCCTGCGCGGCCACGGGCAAGCCCCCGCCCACAAGAGGGTCCGGCCTCCCTCCAATGAGTCGGCAAGCCTACGTGAGGACCCGATATCGGACGGCCAGCCCCCATCGTGTCCGGCTGCGAGAGATCTCGCTCGCGCCGCAGGTTGTGAACCGTCGCTCTTCGCATCGGCGCCTATTGCGCGAATCGCCAAGACCCACATCGCCCACACAACCGCATGAAAAAGCGAGCTATGCTTTGTGCCGCGCACCGCGATGCCTCGACGCGACGAACAGTCAATCGATCTCCGTACCGGCCTCAGCGTGGTTTGCGTGACGGCGGCTCTGGTAGGCGGGCTGTTTTTTGTCGCGACACAGGACCCTTGGCGCGACCCGCAGGTCCTCATCCACGCCGACTTCAAAGCTGTCAGCGGACTGAGCAAGAACCAACTTGTCTATCTCGACGGCATGAAAGTTGGCCGAGTACTCGACCTCCAATTCATCAATCCCGACTACCCTTGCCTCGCAAAACACGAAGATCGTGGACGGCTTCCCGCACGCACCAACGACTGCGATCCCTCGCTTTTTTGCATCCCGCCGCGGACAAGCAGTTCCGTCGCCGAGCCCAACGCTCAGCGCTGTGCAAATCTCCAGGCCTACACGGGGCAAGACAGCGACTATGCGCACTCCTTTTGTACGCAGACGGACCAGTGTCCCTCCGGAGAAGTCTGCCTCAATGACAACTTTCGGCATCGCTATCCACTCGTCAGCTGGGTTGGGCCCCGCTTCGTGTGCGCCCCATACGACACGCGAATTCAACGACTCCGGGTCACCATGAGCATCGACGAGCCACGCAGCCACTTCATCTGCGCCAACAGTCAAGCCACCGTCGCCACCAGCGGACTGGGGGACAAACTTGTAAACATCACGGTAGGCACAGGCGCCGCCGTGGGCGACGGCGGTCATATCCAGGCCGGGGCAACCCTGCTCGAGCAGTTTTCGATGCTCGAAGAACGCTTCAGCGGGATCACAAACGAGATCACTCGCTCATTCTCTGGTTTTGACGAGGTGTTCGCAGAATTGGCCCCCGGCGTAAAAAATCGAAACGAGACTACCATTCGGAGTCGTATTTCAAATTTCAACGACGACGTCGCCCACGTCCGAGCTGGCAAGGGCCAGCTCGGCGCATGGTTCTACAGTCCCAAAACTCATGCCGAGTTCCCCGAACAACTGAAAAATGCCCGAACGCTCGCCAACAAGATCGATCGCTCGGCCCGTAATTTTTCAGACGATTTTCTACCAATAATCCGAACTGTTACCGACGAAACAGGCCGGCTCATCGCCTTTGTCAGCGACCTCAAAAAACCCGAGACCGTCGACGCGATCACGCGGGCCCTTGTCGATCCTATCAAAGGTAGCGACCTCAAACAGCAGATCGCTCTGCTTGCCAGCCAACTCAATGACGCGGGTCCAAAAATCAACGTACTTCGAAGCGACATCGCTACAGTCCGAGCTGACATGAACAATCACGTTGGCCCACTCGCCATCGTGACCGATCCCGCAATCTACGACTCTTTGATGAAGATGTTCGGGGACCTCGCGCGCACCGACGGTCTAAAAAGACTTACGCGTATCGTAATCGCGGCGGAAGAGGCCGTGCTTGTCGTCGATCTTGACAAGCCTCCCGCCTCCGCCACTCGCTAGCCCTCCGGCGACAGACACCGATACGACGACGGAGAGCCCAACCGGCGCCCGCGGCCGCCCTATTCGTCCATTATCCAGTGCGAACCTCGATCCTGCGAGCCTTTGCGGTCTCAGCCTTTGGCAACCGAAGTTTGAGAACGCCATGTTCGAACTCGGCCGAAATTTCGTCTCGTTCTACCCGTTTCGACAACCGGAACCGTCGTCGATAGATACGGTCTCCTCCGTGGCTCGACCCTTCAAATCGCAGCAGGTCATCTTCGACACTGATCACGAGACTGGACTCCTGGACACCGGGGAGGTCTGCTTCTAGCAAAAAACAATCTTCGCTCTCAAACAGATCTGCGAGGGGTAACACAACCGTTGAATGTTGGGTGGATGAAGTCATGGTCTTGTCCCTATTCTCTTTCACTGGTGTCCGAAGTTGGACTCGAAATCTCTAGAACCCGAGTCTCCGTCCTGGCGATCAGCGGCATTTTCAAATGCAGCAGACCGTTCTCGAGGACCGCCTCTGCCTGCGCCACGTCAATACGGTTCGCAAGAGCATATCGCCTTCGGTATTGATACGAACGACCCTCGCCCCGAACGACACGATACCCCTGAGGGGCCTCCGACCCGCGTGTCGCTCGAATCTCAACCGCATCTTCATCGACACGAATCTCGATCTCCGAAGGGTCCAAACCAGGCAGATCCAACTCCAATGAATACCCCTGGTCTTTTACAAATTGCAGGGCGCCATCTTCTCTCTCTGGAGATTTTTTATTGGCGACAACCGGCGCCCCGCCATATCTCTCAAAGAGCCGTCCAAAAGCCTCGTAGCTCGGCATCGGGGCGGACATGGCATGAAGCGGAGAAATCATCTGTGGAATCAACATCATATTTTCCTTTGGGAGCACGTGAGTCCCGTGCGCGACAGAAACAAACTGCTCACGCTTCAGACCAGGTCAACCCCCCGCCAGGTAATTCCTCTTTCTACATAAGAGTGTTGGGGGCAGTCCTTGCTCGACCACACGGATTTAGAAATCCAATACGAAAATGTCAGATCGCCACAATTTCGTCGCCCAGGTTGCGCCGCACATCAACATTCGACCACACCGCGCAGTTGTGAAGATGAAGCCCCGAGGCCACCCGCACGCCACTATCAAGTTGAACGTGGGGCCCGACAGTCGCTCCTGCCAAAATTCGAACGTTCGGACCGACCCAGACAGGGTCGATGAGCGCCGCCTTCGCGTCGATCCTCGCGCTCGGATGAACCCCTCGAAGACGATATTTCGCGTGGGGGAGCGAGACCTTGCCATCCAGCACGTTGCGGATTCCGGCGAGATACCGATCTGGCGTGGAGTGCTCCCACCAATACCCAGGAGTCACAAAGGTCTGAAAGCGGCCGCCCTCGTGGAACAAGGTCCGGTACGCCGTACGTGCGATGCATTGTTCTCCTTGTGTGGGGATGCGATCGAGAAATTCTGGCGCGAACACATGAACGCCCGTGAACATCAGGCGCCGATCCTCTGAATTCGTTCCGGCCGCGGTAGCCAGCCGTTCACCGAGAAAGTTGACCATTCGACCGTCGGATCGCGCGGCGAGGCTGCCCCCCCAGACCCCTTCGAGATCGTCTCTCATCACCCAGGTGGCCTCGGCTCCGGTACGGCGATGATGGTCCAACACGGCCGCGAGTTGAAGTTCCATCAGTATCTTGCCGTTCATCACCACAATCGGCGTTCCTTTTCCGTCATCGAGCAATGAACGAGCCTCTCTCAACCCACCACCTGTCCCCAGGATCGTCGCCTCTCGCGAGTATACGATCGCCAGTCCGTAGCGAGATCCGTCGCCTAGATACGCTTCGATCTGTTCGCCCATGTGATGAAGATTGATCACCAACTCGCGCACCCCCTGATGACGCAAATACAACACCGCCCACTCAATCAGCGGTGAACCGCACAGCGGCAACATCGGTTTCGGCCGAAGTTCAGTCAAAGACCCGAGCCGAGTTCCGAACCCCGCCGCCATGATCATTGCTCGTGGTCGGTTGCGCGTATCCATGGGTGTACCTTCTCACCACGTCGCCGCGGTGGCTGCAAGTCGATCACTGCGTCAAAAATCGAAGCGCGGGTCCCACTCGACCGTTACAGCACCCAGACGAGGCTCTCTAGCAGTGCAATCGTTAGCGCCAGCGTCGCCGCCGTGAACGCCAGAACAAGTACCAAGCGTCCCCACATTTGCCGTCCCTCTTGAGCGAGCGCCCCCAGATCGAAATCGTCTCCCATCGCCTCACGAGCCTTGGCTCGAACTTGATGGTTTTCCCACCAGAGCGCAGCCCCGAGAATCGCCATAAACAGCCCACCGCCGCACCAAAGGAACCATCGGAGCCCGACAATCCACCGTGTTTTTCGTGCCAAGAGCAATTTCTCATCACGTGGGCGAGTGTCGAGCGCCATGGGGGGCCCATAGACTTCGATGGGCAGAGTGCCCATCAACCACTGACGGGCGCTCTTGACCTCGAGGGCAGAGAGCTCGGCCCCCTCAACATAGTCCAGATACTTATTTTCACGTTCCAGATCGAAATATTTCTCCACACGCGGCAAGTCAAGAAGCGCGCGCTGCCTCTCCAGCAGTGCGATCAGGCTCTCCGGAGAGTCGACCTGATCGGCCGCGCCTAGCAGTACCCGGCCGACGGCGGCGGAGTCATCGGGTGCCGCCGTGAAGTGGTAGGCCTCGATCTGCATGAAAGATCCATCGGTCCACCGCGACGGAATCCGCCACTCACGGGCCTGCTTTGTCAGACGAAGCGGTGGGGTCAGGGTATCGATCCACGCACCATCGGGGCCATGAATATCCACATAAATAGGGCGGCGAGCGCTCAAAGCGGTTGCCCCGACCATGATTGTCGCCCCCTTGGACGCTACCATCGAACTCGTAGACACCCGAACGCCGCCCGCATGACTCACCCAGCGAAAGCGGCGAGAGCTAGACGGGAATTCGCTCGCATCGCTCAACAGACCAACCTCAAAGCGAATCACCTCCGACGTCAGCTGCCCAGAGATCGACGTCGTACCGAGACCATCGAGCGATCCACGAAAGAGCACTGGCGGATCGGACTCCTGACCTCGTTTCGCAGCAAACTCGCCACTCAAGAGACGAATCTCAACCAGCCCCGCATAGGGGATGCCCTCAAGATCCGTGACCCTCACAAGAAAGGTGTTTTGAAATCCGGCCAAAATCCGCCCAAACGGTCGGAGGTCAACCCGGACTGTCTCGGGCTGCTCTTCAGTGTCGTCGGCCCACTGCAACATGCTGCGTGCCACGGAAAGCATCCTCTCCCGCTCATCACGCTCTTTGACCATGGTCACCGCCACACGCTCCCGCACAAGACCGACGCCAAGGGCTTCTGGCGCCTCGAGACGAAGCTCCAGTGCGCACTCCATGGGCCATGCTTGGACACCGCCTGCCATGATGGTCGCCGGAACGTTGAAGGTGCCTTGGCTGACCGCGGCATCAACGGCGGTTAGTGCGCCTAGATCGAGAACCGCTCCACTCGGCGGGACCAGGTGCAGCGAGACCCCCACATCGTCCACGGCGTCGCCGCGACGGTCGAGAAGCTGCGCTCGCACCGCCAGCTTCTCACCGGGGACCATCTGCCGCTCAACCTGCACTCGGACCGAATGCGTGACGTGCAGACTCGAGACCCAAAGACTCGCAAAGATATCGATCGCAAGACCCAGTGGGCCTAGAACAATCAACGCCCGTTGGATCCAAGACAATCGCTCGCCATCAAAAATCTCTGAGTTTGACAGCTCTTGGGGCGCGGGTTCAGTCATGGATAATCGTGGAATGTTGAACCAAGTCTCTTCAAAACGCGACCCAGACGACGGAGCCCACCCCACCACCGTGGCTCGCCGCTTGTCCGTAGCAGAGTCGATGACCCAACGATGGGCGGAATGCACGCAGTCCTATTGTCGTACACTCTCGCTCCCATGCGAATCAGCGTCATCGGTACCGGATATGTCGGCCTCGTGGCGGCCGCGGCCTTTGCGGAACACGGAAACGAGGTTTTTTGTGCCGACATCGACGCACAAAAGATCAAACAGCTACAAGCCGGAAACATACCGATCTACGAGCCTGGCCTCGCGGATATCGTCGCGCGCAATGTCGAAGCCAAGCGCCTGCACTTTACGACGGACAATGGCGAGGCCGCGGCCCATGGGGAGATCGTGTTCCTCGCTGTCGGCACCCCCAGCCAGGGGACGGACGGCTCCCCGAACCTCTCGTATCTATACCAAGCCGCGGCCGATATCGCACCGAAAATGCGTGGATTCACCGTCGTGGTCGACAAAAGCACGGTGCCCGTCGGTACCGCCGGACGGATTCAACGGATCATCGCCGACGCGGGTGGAAGCGATTTCGTGGTCGCATCAAACCCCGAGTTTCTCAAGGAGGGAGTTGCCGTTCGTGACTTCATGCAGCCAGACCGTGTGATCATCGGCACCGACGACGAGCGGGCTCGCGCCCTACTTCGTCAGCTCTACAAGCCATTTTTCAGGACCAACGAGCGGATCCTATTTATGGACACTCGCTCCGCAGAGCTCACGAAATATGCCTGCAACGCCTACCTTGCGGCACGAATTTCCTTCGTGAATGACATGGCCAATCTGTGTGATGCCGTTGGCGCCGATGTTGAGCAGGTTCGCCGGGGAATGGGTAGCGACGGCAGAATCGGCAACAAGTTTCTCTATCCGGGGGTCGGTTATGGCGGCTCATGTTTCCCGAAGGACACACGAGCGCTTCTTCGTACCGCACGGGAGAACGGTCTCAATATGTCGATCGTCGCGGCCGCAGATCGTATCAACGAGGGACAGAAGCTGGTCCTTGTCCGCAAGATTCGCCAACAGTTCAACAACGACCTCGTCGGCAAGAAACTCGCCATCTGGGGCCTCGCGTTCAAGCCCGAAACCGACGACATCCGTGAAGCGCCCGCCCTAACGATGGCCTTATCACTCGCTGGAGACGGCGCGCACCTACGTCTGTGTGACCCCGAGGCTGGCGAAAATTTCATGCGCGCGCTCGGTCACGTGGGGTCCCCAGTCGACCTCTTCGATGACCCCTACGAGGCCGCAAGAGATGCGGATGCCCTCATCTTGTGTACGGAGTGGCGCCAATATCGAAGCCCTGACTTCAATCGACTCGCCGAGCTCATGAATCAAAAGGTGCTCTTCGACGGCCGAAATCAATGGGATAGCGAGCAGGTCGAGAATCTGGGCTTCACCTACGCAGGCATCGGCCGAGGCAGCACGCCTCGGCCCTGAGTGGCGCGTGTTGGGATCCGCCTAGGTCGGCGGTGCTGGGACACACATGCCGATCTCAAGAATCGTATCGATCAACACGAGCTCTTGCGGGCTCAGGCCGACATAGTTCTCGAACTCCGCCGCGTGGTAACTCGTAAATTGCAAGCGACCACAGCCGTACTGTGCTGTCACCGTCAGCGGATGTGACGTCCCCGATGGTATCTCCCCAAAATTTCCTGTGGTGGTCTCGAGCCAAGTACGATGCCCTAGATTCACGGCGCCGTACACCGGGTCATTCACAATCACGTAGGGGGTAGACTCAATGCCGGACCAATTGTCGACCGTGGGAATCCCAGGCAAATGGGTCAAGGTCGGATGGTCGTTCTCGTCATTCAGAGGATTGATGTCCTTGAGTCCTTCTGGAATCGCGTCGAGCCACGCCATCAAGGCGGCATCGGTTGACGTCCCGATCGCATCGTATGACTCCAAATCGAGACTTCCACCACCGTCCTTGTAGAAGGTTTGATATTCTGGAAAAACCTGGTCGATGAACTCCCCAGACCAGTCCGCAACGTACCACCGCCCTCCCGCCTCGACCCAATCTCGAATATTCTGAATATTTTCGGGGGTCAAGACGCCATCAACAACCCCGTTCCCGCAGGGAATAAAGATAATATGATACTTGGCCAGCTCGGCTGGATCTGAGACCAGATCCGCGAGCGTCCCCAGCGAGGTATGTCCATCTCCGGACACCGCGTACCCGTTCTCATAAAAAGCGAACTTCGCCGTTCCTCCTACCAGCCGCTCTTCCCAGTTGACGATGTCGGTCTCGCCAAGCCCGAGTTTTCCAAGCGCATCCTCCAATCGATCGAATTCGCCTGCCGCGACTGCGATCCGGGGCGTCCATTCACCACCGTCCGGGTTCCACTGGCCGGGTAGGCTGGTCAATGCAATATCGAGAGCCGTGTCGCCGACTTCAATATCGACAGGTGAAATCCGCAAAAACTGCCCCTTTTGCACAACCAAGTACTTTCCCGTGCCCGACTCCGTCGACAACGAAAAGCTGCCATCCGCGGCCGTAAGAATGGCATCCTCATTCGGACAATCCAGCGGCACACAATCCGGGCAGTAGACGCCATCCGGAATCCCCTCGGGAGGCCTGCCCGTGATGTACACAAGCGCATTCGAGACCGGAACGGCGAGGTTGGGCGTGTACACAAGTACCTGTGAGAACCGCATCGGCGTTTTCGTTCTCTGGGCATGGCAGCTCGTTGGGAAACTCCCACCAGTTTGTAGAATCCGAACCGTCTCCGTCTCCGGTTCCATCGGTCGGCGCGCCATATGTGATTCCGCGTGACGAGTCCGTTCCGCATCCCACCGCAAGGCCAGAAAGGACAACGAGACCAATCCTAGATCTGTCTCCACCAAAAAAAGAACCGAGAGGGGCCGAAACAACAACCCATCCCCCTGTTCCCGCCTAGGAAATCTACAGAAAAAGAAGATCGAATGAAACTCGGCAGCTCGCGCGGCCGTCCGCTCCGCCCCCTCGTAACGTTAGCCCTCCTCCGGAGCCACAAATGCCGTCTCGGCCAGATCGCCCTCCACGAACCCGAAAAAGATCCTCATTTGCTTCTCTAGGAAACTGCGCCCTTCTTCGCTTTGCAGGTCAAATCGATAGGTATTGATGTACCGGGGCGATTCCGCGATCCATTCCTGCCACGCTTTTAGGCTGACGTGGTCGAAAATTTCCTGCCCAAGATCGTTGGGGAAGGGCTTGAAGGGCATGCCGGGGAGCTCTTCTTTGAGTCGTTTACACTGTACAAGTCGGATTTGATTCATAATATTCCTCGCTTTACGTCGTCGATTCTAGTGATCTCGAAGCGCCTGGCGAACGACCTCTACGGCCTCTTTGATTTTGATCCGTTCCTGCCTTCGATCGTCACGGTAACGGATCGTGACAGTTTCGTCCTCCAAGGTCTGAGCATCCACGGTCAGGCAATAGGGGGTCCCGATCTCATCGTGTCGAGCGTAGCGCTTGCCGATCGCGTGCTGCTCGTCGTATTTCGAGTTGATCCCCTCTTGAAAGAACGATTCGGCGATCCGGCGCGCCACTTCCGGCATGCCATTTTTTCGAATCAGGGGCAGCACCGCCACTTTGTACGGCGCCAACCTCGGGTGCAGGCGCAAGACCGTACGCTCGCCCTTGCCCTCGGCATCGGGCGGCTCATAGTCGTAGGCATCACACAGCACAGCCAGCACACCGCGTGTCGCTCCCGCTGCGGGCTCGACCACGTGCGGGAAGTAGCGCCAACCTTTCTTGCCTGTCTCGGGATCCACGGCTTCGGGATCGAAGTACTGTAGTTTTTTCCCCGAGCCCTCGGAGTGCGCACGGAGATCAAAATCTGTGCGTGACGCGATGCCCTCGAGTTCGTCCCATCCCCAGGGAAAATGATAGTCCACGTCAAAGCAGCCGTCGCTGTAGTGAGCAAGCTCCCCCGCGTCGTGGGCACGAAAACGCAGATTTTCGGCCTTGAGACCGAGGCTCCGCCACCAGGCCATACGCTGCTCTTTCCAATACTCAAGGTACTCTGGACCCTTTCCAGGTGGCACAAAATACTCCATTTCCATCTGCTCAAACTCGCAGGAACGAAAGATGAAGTGCTCCACGGTGATCTCGTTGCGAAAGCTCTTGCCCATTTGCGCGATACCAAAGGGCACCTTGGCGGAGGTGCTCTGTTGTACGTTGCCAAATTGAACAAACATCCCCTGCGCGGTCTCGGGCCGTAAATAGACCTGCGAGCTGGCCAATTTTTCCTCGACCAACGACCGTATCTTGTTGTCGTCCGCGCCATCTTTGGTCGCCGCCTTCACGACCTCGATCACCCCGGCAATGGGGTCGACGGGACCGAGCGATGTATGAAACATTCCGTTGAAGTCCCGCTCCTCGCTCAAAAAAGGTGACCCGCAGTTTGGGCAGACGTAGCCTCGTGTAGACCCTCGGGCGCCCGTCAGCGTCTTGCCCTTACGCTCCAGCACATGACCGAGTGTTTCGACCGCCTCGAGCGCGACTTTTGCTCTGCCCTTGTCGGACATCTCGATCGTCAGCGGCTCGTCTTCGCTAGTCTTTGGCGCTTTGTCGGCCCGAAAGCGTTCTTTGCACAACAAACAATCGACCAAGGGGTCCGTAAAGTTGGAGAGGTGACCGCTCGAACGCCACACGTCGCTGTGCATGATGATCGATGCGTCCAAGCCAACGATATCCTCGCGGCTGTGCACCATGGCGGTCCACCACTCGTTCATCAAGTTGCGCTTTAACTCGACCCCCATCGGCCCATAGTCATAGGCGCTGCGCAGCCCTCCATAGATCTCGGAGCTCTGAAACACGAAACCCCGGCGCTTGCACAGGGAGACGATTTTTTGCAGGAGGTCTGATTCTTTGTCCTCGGGAGCCTTCGCCATGGGTACACTCAGGCCCGGTTCTTAGCACATGTGCTCGGGATTCGCTTCCGTCGCGGCGGACCTAGCTCGCGCTCGTGCGCGTATTTTGATCAAGAGCCTGACGGGCCACGAGCTTCGCGTAGATCCCTTTCTTCGCCACAAGATCGGGGTGTTTTCCCTCTTCGGCCACCCGACCATGATCGATGACAACAATCCGATCCGCGTCACGAATCGTGCTCAGACGATGCGCGATGACCAGCGTCGTTCTCCCTTTTTGCAGTTCTTCTAGCGCCGACTGGACGAGATGCTCACTCTCGCTGTCGAGGGCCGAAGTGGCCTCATCGAGAATCAAGATTTTCGGATCGCGCAAAATTGCCCGCGCGATCGACAGGCGCTGGCGCTGCCCCCCGCTGAGCTTGATCCCGCGCTCGCCCACGACCGTCTCATAGCCGTCCGGGAATCCACGAACAAACTCATCGGCGTTTGCCGCGATCGCCGCGGAGCGAATCTCTTCTTCACTCGCATCCAAACGCCCGTACCGAATATTTTCGGTGACCGATCCACTAAAAAGCACGGGGTCCTGTGAAACCACCGCCATGAGACCGCGAAGATCCGCGAGTCGTATCCCCCGCAAATCACGACCATCGAGGGTGATGGAGCCAGCGGAGGGGTCCCAAAATCGCATCAATAGGCGACCGACGGTCGTCTTTCCTGAGCCGCTCGGGCCGACGAGCGCGCACACTTCTCCGGGCAGAACCTCGAGGTTGAGATCAGCGATCACGGAAACGTCGCGATCGTCATAGGCGAAGGACACGCCATCGAAGACGACCTTTCCCTCGGCGGCGGTCAACGGCTGTGCCGAATCACTGTCTGCGATTTCTGGTTCGGTGTCGAGAATCTCAAACACCCTTGAGGTCGAGCCTACCGCCTGGCTGAAGCGACCTGCCAGACCTGAAAGCGAGGCGACAGACCCGGCGAGTTGCATTGTAAAAATGAAGAAGGTCCCGAGGTCCTCGGCCGCCAGTTCCCCTGTGCTGACCATTCGGCCACCGAACCAAAAGACAGCGACCACCGTCGAAAACGCCAAGAAACTGCTCACGGACATAAATACGGAGCGCGCCATGATTCTCCGTACAAACAGATCAAAAGCAGCCTCGATCGCGGCCGCGTACCGGCGCCCTTCATATTTCTCACGTGTGAAGGCTTGGACGGTATCGATCGCTGCCAAGCTCTCCTGCAATCCACCCGATGCCTGGGCGAGTTGATCCTGGGCGGCGCGGCTGACACGGCGCAAAAATCGTCCCCATACGGAGACCGCAACAACCAGGGGGGGTACGACGGCCAACATCCCCAGGGTTAATTTCGGACTCAGCATCAGCATCAAGGTGATTGCGCCCGTCAGCGAAATCAGGTTGCGAAGGGCGATGCTGAGGTCCTGGCCAACGATGTCCTGCAACCGGGTGACGTCGTCCGAGAGCCGCGAGAGCAGCTCTCCGGACCGAGTCGCATGAAAATATTTCTGAGGAAGCTTCAAGAGATGCTCAAAGACCTCCACTCGGAGGTCCGTGACGATCCGCTCGCCCAGCCAACTCATCAGGTAGTGACGAAAGAATACAAACACGGCCTGTGCCGCGACAATGAAGACAAGCGCCTTGGCGGTGCCGTCGAGCGCCGCCGAATCGAGCGAGCCAAAGGCACCGGCAAGAACCTTTCCGCCATAGAGCGGAAGCACCAAGCCCAGCCCCCCTGCGATCAAGAGCGCCACGAAAGCGACCGCGAGACGCGAGCGATAGGCACGGGCATAGCCGATCAGACGGATGATCTGGCGCCAGGCCGGGACCTTGTCGACATCATCACGCTCCTGGATCGGAGCTGCCGTGTCCGTGTTTCGACCTTTTTGTGGCATGGGCCGCAGATGTATCACGGGATCCTCGGCGACTTGACGGCCCGAGACTGGCCACCGTGCTCCCGCCACTCTCCGGACCGCGGTTGTGTGGTATCGGCACGCGGATGGGTGCCAAGGACCGGGCCACGTTACGACTGTCGATCCTTTACGGCGCTTTTTTTCTCTTTGTCGGGGTCTACACGCCCTATTGGCCGGTGTGGCTCGAATCTCTTGAGTTCACTCCCCTCCAGATCTCCTTGCTCTTCGGGCTGGGTCCATGGACCCGAGCGCTCGCCAATCCCGTGGCCGGCTGGCTCGCGCACCGGCGGATCGCGCGCCATCGTCTGCTCACAGGGTTGGCGGTGGCTTCGCTACTTGGCTACGGCTGCTTCTTTGCCACACGAGAGTTCGCCGTCGTTTTTGTCTTGATGCTGTTGATCGGATTCCTCGACACGCCCATGTTGCCGCTTCTCGACAGCATCGCCCTCACCTCAAGAGTCGATTTCGGTCGAGTTCGACTTTGGGGTTCAGTGACCTTCATCGCGGCTTCGCTGCTCGGAGGATGGTTGCTCGAGGACCGTTCCGAATCCCTCGTGCTCGTGCTCGTGCTTTCCAGCAGCCTCATCGTAGCGCTCGCAAGTCTGCTGGCCCCGAGAACCGACATTCCCCCCTCTTCGGCCACGCCGTCCGCCTCGACCGAAGACAACCAGGTCCCGAGCCGCCCGATACTCTACCAACTTCGGCGACCCAATTTTCCGCTGTTCCTACTGACCTGTGGTTTTCTCCAGGCGAGCCACGCCATGCTCTACGTGTTTGGCACCCTGCACTGGCGAACGATCGGCATCGACGAGAGCACGATCGGCATGCTGTGGGCGGAGGCCGTAGTCTTTGAGGTCATCCTGTTTTGGGTCGCGGGTCGTTTGAAGAATATCTTCAGACCCGCCCACTGGCTGGTGATCGCCGCAGCGGGGGGCGTGCTTCGCTGGACCGTGCTCGCGGGGGCGACAAGCCTCGCCCCGCTCGTCGCTACCCAGGCCCTTCATGCGCTGACCTTTGCAGCGATGTACTTTGGGGCGATGGAGTACATTCGTGCGCACACCCCAGATCGAGACATAGCGATCGCCACGACGCTCTACTCCGCGCTCGCCTCTGGTGTCGCTTTCGGGCTGGTCATCCCAGCCTCTGGCCTCGTCTACGAGAAGTTCGGGGGGGCAACCTATTTTGCCATGGCCGCCCTCTCTGCCTTCGGCCTGGTCGCAGCGCTGGTGCTTTTACGCCGCACGCGGGCCCGGGGCAGCACCCTCCTCGAGTCGGCCCGGGCGCAGTGATATGGATACCCATCGCCCGTGCCGCGGCAGCGCAAGCCCGGGTAGTATTCACACTCGGAGTCCCCTACACAGCCGCGAAACATGAATCCGCTGGGACGAGGGAACATCTTGTCGGGTGGATAGGTCACCCAATTTTCGTAGGGTGTAAGGGTATTGTCGCGAGCGAAGTCGTCGACCGCATTGCCCAAGACTGGCGCATAGCCACCCGTAGGGAAGGCCATCACCCCCGGATGGCCGTTGACGTGGGCGTCGTCATGCGGAAGGCCCAAGAGATGACCAAGCTCATGGGCCACCGGCAGATGCCCGCGACCGGGGTCTGCGACCGCGGCCCCACGATTGCCCATCCAATCGTTCTCCCAGTCGGCATAGGCCCGTCCCGCGAGATCCGAACGCAGTTGGACGCCCCAGATCACCACCATGTGCATCGCAACCGCGTCCCCGCCTCCTAAGGCCATCGCTTCCACCATCCAGTTCACCATCCCCCATGCTGCACCGATGTAGCCGCCCGGAAACCTCCCGAAACTTCCTCCGGTGTTTTCATCGGGACCAATGCCCCGATAGGGATAGCCGGAGAAGCCATCGAGGCATTGCCCATCGACCTGACACTCACGCGACACGTCGTTCCCTTCGGTATCGGTCATGACCGCGCAGCCTCCCATCACAAACCGTAGAACCGGGGCATCGAGATCGGTGTTGGGCGGATCGATTTGATTGAGTAGGAGTGCAGCCTTGTCCCCCGCATCCTGCATCAAAGTCCACCAGTTGTCGGGGTGGGAAGAGCAAAACATCGCATCTCCGAAGATCCCGAAGCTCTTCGTATCTTCCTCATTGTGTGCCGGGGACTGTCCGACCCCGAGGTAGTCGAAATGAGCGATGCAATCAAAATCACAGACGTCAGCATATCCGCTGGCGTCGTTGTCGAACCCATCATCGCAGCGATTGGTCGCCGTACGCGCCTCCTCGACCCTCGGGCGAGTTTCCGTCGCGTTGGACGCCGAGTGTGGCTGATTGTAGAGGCCAAGTGGGCCCGCCTTTGCCCGTAAAATCATCAACGAAGCGCCGACGCGGGGCAGCCGATGTTCGAGCACCGCCCCCCGATGCGGTCCATCGAGCACATACATACGGTCGGCCTGCACGATGTTCACCCGCAGACCGCCATGGTCGTCGGCCAGCGCATCGACAAAAACATCGTCGCCACCCGCGCGGTGGGGTCCTGGGCCCATGCCTGGCTGGGCATAGGCATGAAAAAGCGGCTGAAAGGCCTCGGCGACCGCCGTCCCGTGTGCGGTCGACCTCCACTGAGCCATCCAAGACCCGCGATAGCTTCGTCGCCGTTCCAGTCGCAGCGACTCCTGCCGAAAGAGGTCAGACTCTTCCATCGCCACTCCGAGGATCTCGCGCGGCCCCTCGCGGCGCCTCAGCGGCACCGTGATCAAGACCTGGTCCACCCCTTGGCCCATCGCATAGGCCTGCCCGGGCGCCACGACCAACACGTCCCCGCGCTTCCAATGATTCTCTCGAACCTCAAAGCCCGTCGCGCGACGGAAGTAGGTGTCGGTGACCGGGTCGAGCGCCCATCCCCGCACCGGTGCGTGCTCCAGGGGAACTCGGTCGCCCTCGGTCGCGTCTTCGTTCACCTCACGGTTCCCTGAGACGGAACCATCGGGCTCGCTGTCCGTATCCAGTGGGAAGTCGAAGCGGAACGTGCCGTAGTCCTGGACCGCCGGCGGCTCCCACTCGGGCCACTCGTCAGGGTCTCCACCCTCAGGCGCATCTTGTTCCACACACTCCTCGGCCCAACCATGCTCTTGCGCGCCCTCGCCATCCTGTGCATCTCGACCGCAAGCCACAGCCCACCCAAGTACACACATGGCGTAGGCGGATCCCGGTCTATGGATTCTTCGTCTATGCCCTTTGACTGAGCTCGCCCGTGAGAACCGGATCATTGCGTCGACATTGACCGACCACCGCAGAACAAGCAACAACGACAGCCGACCAAACAGCCGGCCTCAATCCGTTCAAGCGGCGGCGCTAATTGCCAACGGCGCGTGCACAACAAGGATTCCGCTCCCGACCGGGGACTTCAGCGAATATACCAATCCCCCCTCAGGCAGGGACGAACGTGCGCTCTCCCCAACAATTGTTCCGCCATATTCCGCGTGTCGAGCGATGATCTCGGCGACAAACCTCTCCAAAAATCCCGCGATCCGTACGCTGCACGGCCATTCTTGATGGGACGAGGGGACCATCTCGACCAACCTGCGTCCAAATTCGTCGTCGACAGCCAGACCCAACTCCAGCGCAACGGCCCCCGAAAGGGACACACGTGCGCTGTGAGCATAGGGAGAGCCGTCTCCCAGCCATGGAGACGCCTGAGAACAGCGCACTCGAGAACCAGAGATCCTCGTTAATGAATAGGGCAGCGCGTCCACCAAGAATCCCAACAGCGGAACCGTCGCATAGTCAGCGATGCAGCGATCGGCGAAGCTTTGTTTGTGGGCCTCACCGAAACGAGCGAGCGACTGTTCAAGTTGAGACTCGTAAAGCAAGCCCTGCATCACCAGCAGCTCTCCAAGCATGATTCGAGAGCTCTCTTGAGTGCGTACCAGCTGGGTGACCTGCGAGCGTGTCATGAAACCCAGCTGAATCGCCAGCTCCCCCACACGAAGTTCGCTGCCGCGCTGAATCTCGAGCAGATAGCCGCTCTGCTGGCGACTAAGAAAGCCACGTTCCACCGCCAGGTCGCAGATCTTTGGATTGAGCCGCTCAAGCTCATCCAAGGCTTCACCGAGCGCCTCGCCCGAGATCACCCCGTCGGCGACCAGGAACTCGCCAAAAAATCCCGGCCCCTGTGTTTCCTTCGAATCCTCGATCTGTTCGCTCATCGACCCTACCTGGGCACTCACGGTGCGTCCTGGGCATCGGCCCACGAGGCGGTTCGCTTTAGTAAAGACGACGTGACCGCGCCCGCCGCTCTTCAGCCCCGACCTGAGGCTGCGACCTTTTTGAGCGCGTCATCCGCCAGTCGATAGCTTCGCCACTCATCCAGCATCTCCGCGCCCAACGACTCATAGAAATCGATCGCGGGCTGGTTCCAGGTGAGGACGGTCCACTCCATTCGCGCGCACTGCCGGTCGCTTGCGATCTGGGCGAGACGCACCAAGAGCGCTTTGCCGATCCCTTTGCCGCGAAAACCCGGATCGACATAAAGATCCTCGAGGTGAAGGCCTTGGCCCCCGCGCCACGTCGAGTAGTTGAAGAAATAGAGCGCGATCCCGGCAGGCTCACCCGCCCAATGAGCGATCTCACAGGCGAAAGGTGGGTGCACCTCCGCGAGCTGTCTGGCGAGTATCTCAGGCGTCACCTCGACCGCATCTGGCTCTTTTTCGTAGACGGCAAGATCCACGATAAAGCCATGAATCAGCGCGGCGTCTGAGGGGGTTGCCGGACGGAGCGAGAGAACCATGGCCACCTCCTACCACGGGCCCCCAAGTGCCTCCAAGACTTCGATTTCACCCCTCGATCGTCGAGATCGCCTCTTTGGCGGATTTCTCGCCACGCATGACGGCTTGAATCCCCTCGATATAGCCGCCCATGGTTCCGAGGTTGGATTCAACAAGATTTGTACACATGACTTCGTTCAGCTCCATGCCTTCCAGATCGAGAGCCGTCCGAAATCGAACTTCACCATCGACCAGATCCAACTCAAAACACCCCACCGGCATGCCGTAGTTGGCCATGCTCGTGAACAACATCATCTCGGCCACAAGCTCCGCCGGGGTCGCCTCAAGCAGGACCGAATAGAACATGACCCGCTCGTCCTCTTCATCGGCCACAGCGAGGCACCCCCACTCGTGTCCGCGATCATCATCGAGCACAAACACCAAGGCCCCATCCTCGCGCGGCTGCATGCCCTCGCCTTCAAAACGGTCCTTTAGAAAATGCATGAAGCGATCGTGAAGGCGGCCCATGAATGGGTCACATAGCACGGAGATCGCCTGCGATGTGCATCGACCCGGCCATGCCGGGCCGGGCCGGCCCGGCCCGGCCCGGCCTTCGCACTTCAATCGCACTTTGCGTGTCATTTGATCTCCGCTAGAATCCCGGCCATGGCGACCAAGACGCTCACGAACGAAAACTTTCAAGAGACGCTGGACAAGGGGGGCATGCTCATCATCGACTTTTGGGCCGACTGGTGCGGCCCCTGCAAACAGTTCGCGCCTCACTATGAGAAAGCCTCCGAGAAACACCCGGACATCGTCTTCGGCAAGGTCGACACCCAAGCTCAGCAGGAGCTCGCCGGCAGCTTTGGCATCCGCTCCATTCCAACGATCATGATCTTTCGCGAGAAGATCATGGTGTTCAACCAAGCCGGCGCCCTCCCGCCCGCCGCGCTCGAACAACTGCTCACCCAGGTCGAGGGCCTCGACATGGACGAAGTTCGGGCCGACATCAAAAAGAAGCAAGCTGAAGGCGGCGCCGACAAAAACTGAGCGCACATCCGCCTGCGAGAACACCCCACCCCTGCCGCGTGGAGCGAAGAGATCATCTCGACGGCCAGACGGCGGTCGTGGATGTACGGGGCACGGAAAACCGCGGCATGAGGGACCTCCTCGGATGCGTTACAGAGGCCTCAGCGCTCTCTTCACCCGTTGTTTCGCGGCTCGGGGACAGCACGCTTCCTCCGCGATCTCCGCCCAACGCTCGCTCGAGCGAGCGCCACATTCACCCTATCGATCGCCACATTCGCCTCGGTATCTTTCATCCCCGCTGTCTTGGCCACTGCGAGGTCGTGCTCCCGCGTGGGCATCCGCCCTTCGCCGGCCACACTCATGGTGTGCTCGCCGCCCGGACCGGGCGAAAAAGTGAGGTCGGATGCCCCTGAGGGATCCCCTCATTTCCTAAGCCCGAGTTCGGCGTAAACACTCGAAACTACAAACATTTTCAAGTTTGGCCACGGAGGGGAATTTTCATTGTCGCACAGAGCTCCTGCATGCGATGCCAAAACGGACGCCGAAAAGCAACTACCAGCTCGCCGAGACCCATCGCGTGGATGCGCGCCGGGATCGCCAACGCAAGCGAGCATCACGGCGCACGATGTCTGCGCGTGAAATCCATGCCGCCGTCACCGAGATAATCGGCGACGACATGCACGCCAAGCGAGTTCTATCCCTCGCATCAGCTGTCGACGGCACGATGGCCGCCGCCAGCCTTTCAGTTTGCGCGATCGGGAGGGCACTCGCCGACGAGTACGACCTCGAACCAAAGTACGCGACCAAGCAAGTTGACCGATTGTTGAGCAACACCAAGCTTCGAGTTTTGGAGCTGCAGCCCGACGGGGCTCGCTATGTCATCGCCGAGCGCAAGCAACTCGTCGTTGCACTCGATTGAACCGAGTTTGACAAGGATGACCATTCAACGCTCGCTCTGCGCTTGATTTCGTCGCACGGTCGGGCGACGCCTTTGGTGTGGATGACGGTCGAGAAGTCGAACCTCAAGGGCAATCGAAACCGCTTCGAGACCGAGGTCATCGAGCATCTCCATGAAGCTCTTCCCGACGATGTTGAGATTACCTGCTCGCAGATCGAGGGTTTGGTGATCGCAAACGCTACGCTCACCTGGACCTACTCGGCTGGTACTACGTGATTCGTTTCAAATTTCTATCCATGCCGTTCGCTACACCGAAAAGCATGGGGTGTGGCACAGGTGGTCTGTAAGGGGTTTACTCTCGGGGTCACGACTGGGAGCAGCGAGGTGCTACTGACTGACTCCCAGCAGTGCTACGTAAGTCGAGCACTACGTGTCGGCACTCCCTCGTTTTGCGGATCGATTTTCAAGTCACTCCCATGTCGCTCGAGCCATTCATTCTCCAAGTCCACAATTCTTTCAAATCGAGCCTCAAGGAACCCGATCTTGTCGCCCTTCACCAGACAAGCAGAAGCCTCGCTTGTGATTGCGTGGCTTTCGAGAAGGGCCTGATCACAGTCAGGCTGGCGGAGCGCGAATTCCAATTTCTTCCAATCTTCTGGGTCACAGACAACTCTATTGGCCGCTGACCGAAACAACATGTTCTTGTTCCCGTCAGCCGGCAGCAACTTCCTGTACCAATCCTTGCCATAGAACCCCACCTTACTCGCAACGCTTAAAATAATCGTTCCGTCGGAAGCCCGTGGCAAGTGTTCAGCGAGAACAGCGGTAGTTAGCACAGATCGCGCCCATCTAAAGTTCACGCCATGACTGGTTCTTGGATGCCGGCGCTTTGACCGTTGGTTTTGAATGGGCTTGTCGTCCATCTTGTCGCAGAGTTCTCGCCACGCTGCATTGACGATATGTGGTGGTGCCCCGCCAAATCTTGCGGTAACAGCGGCCTCCACAAGCCAGGTTTTTAACCGTCGCTTCTTGTCGGACGGGAGTTCCCCTTCTGTCACATGCCAAACACGGACGACAAAAAGCAGAATATTCGAGTACGGCAGAGTCTTGGGCCCACAGAAGCCAATTTCTCGAAGCAGTGCTACGGCCCAGTTAAGCGATTCACCAACTGCCGTGAACTTGTCCGGATTTTCGTTGATTGCCCCGGAGAGTTTCTCCCAGTCAATCTCACCAGGTGGCATTCCGAAGATCGTCGCTATGATCTTTAAGAGAGTCTCTCTGTCCAGCGATTCCCAGCGGAGCGCCTCAAGGTCGGGCTTGATTTTCTCCTCGAGTACGGTCTCCAGGTCAAACTCCCCAGTCCATGACAATGCACGAACCATGTCGAAGTCGCCCATGGACGTACCACCACTGTTGACGCGCTTGAAGGTGAGAGTTACTGGAGCCAGATCGTCCGTCGCAAGAGGCACAACCGGGATAAGATAGTCGACAAAGGCGGACCTAACTTTCCTGGCCACGTTCTTCTGCTCCTTGGTAAGCGAGTCGTCCTCACGCCAATCGTCATAGGCTGAGTCGTCCAGAAGCACGTCGAGCGGCAGAATCGTCCGGCCAGAATCAGCTTCATCCATCAATACAAACTCCCCTTCTTTGGGTTCGGTCAGGTCATAGCCGATGCGCCAGCTTGTTCGATCAGGAGCGAGCTGGCACTTCTGTTGCCAAGGAACCGTCTCATCTTCCCGCGTCCACAATGCAGGGCCAAGCGCGCCAAAGATCGTTACTAGCCGTTGCTGGCCGTCGAGCAAGTATTGATGGGAACCTTGGCTCGGAACATCCTCCTCTCGCTTGGAGGGTTTGAAAGGGCCCGAGAATCCCCCAATTGCAAAACTACGAGTTGTGCGCCACACCATCACTGATCCCATCGGCAGGCCGCGCATGATCGTGTCGCACAGTGAAAGGCGCTGCTCACCCGTCCAAACCACGGCACGCTGAAACGATGGAATTTGTAGTTCGCCAGTTTGCAGCCAATCGAGTAGCTCTGGAAGTCGCTGAATGGTGGGGCTACGTAGATAGGACTGGGCCATCTTATTGTCGCTCCTGTATGGAGGTGATGATTTCTTGTAGTTCCGCGTCCGCAGAGGGATCTGTTTTGCCGTTGGGCGACAAATAGAAGGCGCGAAGCAGACTCTTGGAAAAACCGTCCTCCAAGGCGGATTGCTGCAATTTTGAAAGTTCTGACCACACCGAGTCCACTGTTCGCCTAGGCGGTCTTCCGCGACCTTTCGAGAAATCAAAGAAGTTCCAAATTCTATCCG
>CAYTFJ010000048.1:0-33952 GCA_964437075.1 uncultured Nannocystaceae bacterium | reverse complement strand
CTAGGTTGACACGGTACACCGAGAGATCCGTGGATGCTGGTATCCCCACTGGAGGGGGATACACGATGGTGTACGCGAAGCTAGCGCGTATCCTCGTCTTTGGGCTTATTGAGCCACCACGCATGAAGAGAGAATGGAGAGGAACCAAGTTGCGAGTCGGACGTGGTGTCCTTGGCTCGATGCGAACGTGTCTCCCCGAACCGGTCTGGCGCTATGTGAATGAGCAAGCAACCCGTTCCGGGAAGTTGCGTGCAGACATGTCGGAAAAGCAACGTCGCAAAATTCGTGTCGAAGCGGAGTTGGATCGGGATGGATACCTTGCGTCGGAGTCCTATGATGCGCTCAAGCACGACTTGAGCCTGTTCGGGTCTGAGGAAAGGGGTAACGAATAGTATCGGTCGATCCCAGGCAAAATGAGCGTCGGATGCTCATTGGCTGTGAAGATTTGATCGGCAGCGGTCATCCGCCGTGAACAGCATTGTTACTCAACGTAGGTTTTCGGGACGGGGGTCTCGGGAATATGGTGATCCGGTCGCCCTCTGGAGCCGGGCGGAGTCGCAACATCGACAGATCGGCGATGTGTGAACGAGGCATGGGGCGGTCGTAGGTCGCGTGGACCTCGTCATCAGTCCTGAGGCGGGCCCGTCTTTTACGAACGTGGGTTTGGATTCAACTTCCGCTCGCTGCTCTGAGACAAGCACCACCGCGTTGATGCACGAAGCCTCCCCGGCAATGCTCGCAGGGAGGCCAACGAACAGGATCCGCACACATCAAACACAAAAAGACCCGTCTGAAGGTTATTCAGACGGGTTGAGAAGTGAGCCCGGTAGGATTTGAACCTACGACCATCGGATTAAAAGTCCGGTGCTCTGCCAACTGAGCTACGAGCCCAAGCGAACCCACCCGTGTGAACAGGTGGGCTTCTCTGGCGACCCCTACGGGGTTCGAACCCGTGTTACCGGCGTGAAAGGCCAGTGTCCTAGGCCACTGGACGAAGGGGTCAGGAGGATGGCTTTCTACTCGTAAATGTGCGCGCTCGCAAGCGCCTTGGGGGGATTCTTGACCACTGTGTTCGAATTTTGTTCGGGGGTGCTCTGGCTCGGTTGTATTTGTCGCACGACTGGGCTGGATTTCAGCAAGAGAGGGGAAAAAAGAATGACAGCGCGTTTTGCGACATAAAAAAACACTCGCAGGCCAAGAACCTGCGAGTGTTTTTTTGCCGAGGCAGAGTGAAAAACTAGGGCAACAAGGACATCTTCGCGGTGGTGGCGTAGAAGGTGTTCTTGAGCGCGTTCCAGGCGTTGGGGTGGGTCTCCATATAGAGCACGTTCATGAACCCGTGACCCGATTTCAAAAGCAGAAGGCCCTTGCCTTGTGCGGCACCTTCGCCAGCGGGGACAAGCACTTCGCTGGTCATTTTTCGGCCCTCGACCTTATCGCCTTCAAAGGTTGTGCCCTCTGGAAAGGCGAAGGTCTTGAAGATGACTTCTTTGCGCCACTCCTCAAGGGGCTTCGAACCGTCGTCTTCAAAACGAAGCAAGTTTACGATGTTGATCGTGGCGCCAGGGAGGCCCTCGACACAGCTGACGGAGTCCACCTTGCTGCTCAGACGCGCGACACCGGGCTGCATTTCAATGAGATTCTCGTCGCTGACACCCTTTGGCAGGCGGATCAAGATTTTGTCATCGAAAAATGCGAAGGGGGCGTCCGAGTTCTCGGCATCACAAACTTTCTGGGTGGGATCGTCTGCGGACGGGGCAGCATCGCCACCCCCGCTCGAACCGTCGGAACCCGCAGCGGAAGAGTTGGAGGCCTGACCGTCTTGCGATCCGGTACCCGTGGGGGGCTCGGTGCCCTTGGGTTTGTCGGGGGCGCAGCCGATAGCGAGGCCAAGGGAGAGAACCATGGAGAGATTAACAAACTTCCGAAACACTTCTTGAATACTCCTTCGTGCGCGCCGCGTCGCCAAGATTGGAGATGGCACGGAGTCGGCATTCTGCCAGACCGTGCCTGGAATTCAACATTGATGAAATTCGCGGTGCATCACCCCGGAGAAGGCCCTTAACGGTTGCCTTCATCCACTTGGGAGCATGTGCAGATTCCGCAATCGAGTGGACAAATTCGCTCTAGAAGCAGGAAGTTTCGATCGGAACAAACGAAATCTTAGTTTTTTTTATTGAGCATGCGTTTTCGAAGCATGCCAGATCTCGATGATTTCATTGGCGAGACGAAGCTCGACATTTTCGCGCCGGGCGACCATCACGAGCTCGTCGCCCGCGGCCGCCGAGGCCCCTTGCAACAACGAATGGCCGCGCAGGGCCGAGACGATCGGTTCTGGCGCGATCTCGTCGATGAGGGCTCCGAGGCTGGGTTGGCCGCCCTTCGACATGTCGCTGGCCGTGGCCAACCAGCGCGATGTCGCCGCGGCCGTTCCTGGAGGCACAAAGAGCGATCGGGAGCCGGAGAGGAGGAGTAGGTCGAAGGGAAAGCCCGAACCGAGTGATGTGCCGACACTGCCTTCAGGAATTGTCCGAAGATCCATGTCCCACGCCGCGAAAATTCGGTCTTTCACCCGGTCGAGGTCACAGGAGCCTGCCCACGCCCATGCCCGGATCCCCCCCGGCCCGATGACCCGAATAAGCTCGGCGGGATAATAGCCGGCGTCCGCAAGACTTGTACGTAGGAGAGGGAGCGTCAGCGCTAGCTGGCGGTATTCGAGACTCGCAAAGACAGGAATCGGGAACTCTGAGGTTCGCTGAGCACCGGATGCACTCGCAAATTCCGCCAAATTTTCCTGTGCGGTAGCGAGGCCCGCGGCTCGGAGGCGTATGCGTGAGACGAGGCGGGCATCGACAGGGATCCAACGAAGATCCGAGAAAATTTCGTCCCGCGGGCCGCAGGTTGTCTCGACGTTCTTGGAGGACGATTCGGCAACGACTGGCCGTGGTGCGGGGGGCAGGAGCGAGTTTTGTGGCGCTCCCGAGCAGCGGACCTCAAGGGAGAGGAGTCCGAGCAACACAAGTGCATACGCGGTGGTCCGTCGTGCCCGTGAGGTCGATGCGGAACGTTGCGAAGGCATACGCGGCACGGCGGGGACCTCGTCGGACTACCCGGCCAGGTGCTTAAGTTGGGTTGGCGTCAGCTCGAGCGTGCCGATGACCACGTCGGCCTCGCGCGTGAAGGCGATGGCGCTGACCAGCGCCTGCACCTGCTGGTTTTCTTCGGGGTAGCTGCGGGCTTCGAGGGCGTTGGCGGTCTCGTCCACATCACCCATGGGTTGAAGAACGACCTGGCCCATCACGTTCGAACCTTGAGTGTGCAGACCCAGTTGGGTCATGGCGATTTTGGCGCTGACATCGAGGTGAAGCATGGGCCCACCCGCGTGCAAGGTGAGAAAAAGCTCCGGTTTTTCGTGCAGCACCCGCGTGAATTCACGTTCGAGGCCCGCGGGCGGCATGTCGCGACCGGCGGTGAGTGGAGACAGCCCGGTTCCGATCTCTTGTGCGGGAATAAAAGCGACGATGCCTTCATCGAGCGCGACGATCTTCCAACCAAAGGCCCCTGCCGAGCGGTACACGTTGAAACCTTCCGCTTCTTCGCGCTGGAGCCCTTCGGCGTCGAGAAGGGCCTCAAATTCGGCTTTGGGTTTGAGTAGCGGTCGAAGCACGTAGTGGCCGCTTGCCGCCGGTGGGGTAAAAACTAGGCTCTCAGGGCCCAAAAGCCCCTTGATCTTGTCTTCGCCGAGCGTGGCCTCCATCCCGGCATCGATCCGTGATGGGGTCTTGAGCAGATCGGCCGCCCGTGGTGGCAAGGCAAAGACCGTGGCGATGACGTAAGGGTCCATGGCGTGGTCACCACGGCTGAACGCAGCCGATGTCGTCGCGGGGTCCAGCCACGCGGCGAGCGCAGCAACGCCGGTCGCCTGTGGCTGTGCGTCGAGTTTCGCGGAGATTTCGGCTTTGCTTTCGGACCTAGCCCTCGTGGGAGTCTCGTTGTCACTCGCGGGGGGCTGGGTGCATGCCCCAAGAATGTTGAGGACGGCGCCGAGGAGGAGAGTGGCCGGGGAGATGGGCTTGATTGCGGTCTTCAACATGGCTGCCATCGGTTCTGTTCGCGGACAAATCGAGAAGGGTAGGCCCGGGCCCGTTCGGGTATGAGGGACGGTTCTCCAGGGAGATCAGCGTACACGGGATCATGGGGCAGGACGACCGTGGTCCCGACGGCCCCAAAACGGTGGCTGGAGGGGGCGGATCGGATACGCGGTAGAATCGGTACCTCAAGATCGTCGGCGGGCGGAGAGCGCAGAACTCGGTCGGGATCCCGGTCCAGGGCGAGCAGTACACACAAGGTCGGGATCGGAAGATCCAAGGCACTCTTGCGCCAGAGATCAAGGAATCGAGCGGGGCTACCCCAAAACCCCGCTGTGGTCTCGTGCCCATCGGGTCGCGCCTCATCGCCCGTGCCCGCTGCAATCATCGTTACGAAAAAACGCGCCGAGAACCGCCTAGAGGACTCCCCCTCGGGGGTTTTCCAGGTGTCAAACCACCGAAGCGATAGAGGGTCGAGCACGAGATTGCACTCCTCAAAGGTCTCTCGACAGGCTGCCGTACAATAACTCGCCGCATCTCCAAGGGTGTCCCCTGGAGCGATGTCCTTCTCATCGACAACCCCTCCAGGAAAAACCATCGTGTCAGGAAGAAAGGGACTGCGTGCTGAACGCTTCAGCATGTAGAGTTCCATCGAGAGCGAATCCGAGCCACTTTGGGGGTCTCGCTTGGCGGATCCCGGGCGTATGATCACCACCGTCGCCGCATTTCGTACACGAACCGATGACGACTCCATCGGTTCGGGTCCTAGCACGGTTGGGGACGGTGAAAAACTTCGCGCACAGGGCGCCGTGTTTTGTGATTTCGATGCCCACCCTTGGATTGCCAGGGTACCGGCGCGTCGAATAGCGTGTGACCCACCGTGGACACCAAGCGCACAGGCACCTTTCAGCTCGCCAAACATGGGCGCGATCTTCGGCAAGACCATTCCGAGGCGCGGGCGAGCGTCGTGCTCGGTCTTGGAGTCCCGGCCGCGTTGCTCGATCCTGCCGGAATCGTCGTTACGGCCAATCGAGCGATGTCCGAGCTGTTGCGAGTCGAGCGACCCGGTTTGGAAGGGGAGCCGCTGCTGGCGTGGATCCGTCGGCCAGGCGATCGAGAGGCATTTGGGCGCGAGTTTATTGGTCTGCGTAAGCGGGCGACGGGCCTCGCCTTCGTTCGCGCTCTGGAACTGCGGCCTCAGCGGGGCCCTGCGGTTCGTTGCATCGTGCGGGCATGTAAAATCGACAGCGGACAGGTGCTTGTAACGAGCGAGCGCGCCCAGGTGGTCGATGCGGAAACGGAGCTTGGTCGCTCGGTGACCCGCGCTCTAGATGGGCTTAACCAGGGTGTCTTTTTGGTGGATGGGCAGGGTCGAATTGTTCATGTTAATCCGGCGGCGCAGATACTGCTGGGTGAAGGCCTCATCGGCCGCGGGATTCTTGAGTTGGCAGCACCCAACGCGCTCGAGTCGCTGGGACGGGGACTGGCGCTGGCTCGCAACGGCTGTTGGTACGGCGAACTCGACCTCCATCGACTCGACGGTGAACCGGTGCCCGTCGAGTTGTCGGTGGCTGCGGGCGCAGGAGAGGGGGCCCCTGCGGTTGTGCTTTTGCGGGACCTTCGGGAGATTCGGCGGCGAGAATTTGAAGAACGACTTGTGGGTCAAGTTGACCGCGCGCTGGTCGGATCGATCGAACCGCGCGATGCCGTGACCGCGGCCTGCCGGAGCTTAGCGATCGGTCTTGGTGCGCATCGGGTTGTGGTTTTGACTTCTTGTGGGGGCCGGTGGGAGCGTTGGGAGATCAGCCAAGAGTCGAGTCCTATTTTTACGGAGCTGCCCGCCGGCTTTCAACCCCCACCGGCTTGGCTGGCCCTGGATCGCGCTGTACTCCTCGATGCAGACGCAGGCGATGAATCCGAGTTTGGACTTGGGGCCAGCAACGACCAAGAATCAGGTGTCCGTGCCGTCTTACGGGCCACTGGAGGCATTGTCGGTCACCTCGTGGTGTACCGTGACACTCGCTTCTTGTGGGATGATCGCGACGTGGCGTTGGTGGCACAGCTTGCACCGCAGCTTGCCCTGGGCCTGGCGAACGGATTGCTCGTGCTCGAGACCCGAACTCTGGCGGCGTATCAGTCAAGGGTGATGGATCAGACCGCCGTGTTGCTGAACTCGGTCGATGAGCGCGGGCGGGTAGTGACCTGGAATCGGGCGAGCGAGCGCTTGTTGGGTGTGAACTCCGGGGCCGCGACGGGACGACGATTTGGAGTCGAGGTGGCTCCTGCGGTTGATCCTCGCCACTGGGATGAACTGTGGAAGACTCTGTTGCGGGATGGCGTGATTGCGAATGAGGTCGTGCTGCTTGACAGCGACGGTGAGGAGGTCCCAATTCACCTCGAAGGGCGAGTGCTGCGGGAGGGCAAGCGTATCCGAGGGGCCGTCTTGGTGGGTTTGGACCTTCGTGTTCGACGTGCCCTTGAAGCGCAGGTGCTTCAGAGCCAAAAAATGGCTGCCGTGGGGTTGCTCGCCGCGGGGATCGCCCATGAGATCAACAATCCGCTGAGCGGCGTCGTGGGTTACAGCACCATGTTGCTGGAGAAGCAGGATCTATCCCCCTACGTGCGCGAGAAGGTCCAGCGCATCTCCGATAGCGGCGAGCGTTGTAGAAAGATCGTCGAGGGGGTCTTGTTGTTCTCTCGGTCGCAGCAGTCTGGAGAGCGCCGGCTCGTGGATCTGAACAACTTGGTGACGCGAACCGTGCAAGTGGGCGAGTATCAGTGGAAGATGCACAACGTTCGGATTGTGCGTGATGCCGATGATGCTGTCTCGGTGATGGCCGACGAAGATCAGATCGAGCAGGTGCTGTTGAATCTACTTTCGAACGCTGTCGATGCCATGCCTTTGGGAGGCGCTGTGCAAATCGCGCTTCGGCTCGGCGAGGAGGGGGGCGCGGTGCTCTCGGTGAGCGACGAGGGCTCCGGAATCCCCGAAGAGATCCGGGACAGTATTTTCGACCCCTTTTTCAGCACCAAGGACATCGGCAAGGGGACTGGCCTTGGACTTTCGATCTCCTACGGCATCGTCAAGGACCATGGAGGTGATATTCTCCTTGAATCTCGGCCGGGCCGGGGTACGACATTCACAATCTTCTTGCCCAAAGACGGCCGGCCTCTGGTTCCGACCGACACTGAGATACGAGACAAAACACGATGACGACACGCTCACGCACCCCACCAATTAAGGACACCTACTCGACCCACGACGTGGCAAAGATCTGCTGCGTTACGCCCACGACGGTGATCCGGTGGATCGAAGATGGGCTGATCCCGGCTTTTAAAACGGTCGGCGGTCATCGTCGGGTGCGGCGTGAGGACTTGGAACGGGTTTGCCAAGAGCGGGGGATCCCATTCGCTCTGCCGACCGGAAACGAAGTCGGGCGAATCCTGGTGGTGGATGATGAGCCGGTGGTTCTTGATCTCGTTGCCGACGTCGTTCGTGAACTCGAACACAAATTTGAAGTTGAGGTCGCCAAAGATGCGTTTGACGCCGGACGCCTTGTGGCGACGTTTCGTCCCCAGCTGATCTTTCTCGATCTGATGATGCCCGGGGTCGATGGCTTTGAGGTGTGTACACGCCTCAAGAAGGACCCTGCGACGACCCACACCGAGGTCATTGCGATCACCGGCTACTATACAGAAGCCAACACGGAGCGGATCATTGCCGCGGGTGCAGCTTTTTGCCTGCGCAAGCCTCTCGATGTCGTGGAAGTTCGTGGCCGTGTCCTTGAAGCGTTTAATCTTCCGGCGGAGCCCAAGCGCACGGCAGAGACAGGCGCTGGATCCAAAGCGGCCACCCGAGTGCTCTTGGTGACCCAGAACGCAGACTTTCGTGCCCGAGTGAGGGACGAACTTCTGAATTCTGGCCCGAACATCGAAGTGTTGACCGCGCAGACGGGCGCAGACGCGCGGCTCGTTGCCCAGGCGGCTCCGCCACAGCATGTGATTATCAGTCTTACCGTGCCTGATCTGGACACTAGCGAGGTGATCTCGCATTTGGCGAGCGGACCCGCAAAGCCGCAGATCATCGCTGTGCATGACGCGCCAACGGACGAAATGCGCGCGAAGGCCCGTGTTTTGGGTGCACGCATGTGTTTGCCGACAAATATGGTGACAGGAAGCGTTCGAGAACTTCTCGGAGTCTAGTGCAGAGCCTGCGCTAGTTGACTCACATCCCTACACTTGACCAGCGACCCGCGCCGGCGCCATAAGCCTTGTTATGTCCGAGAGGATCGTCCACATCATCGGCACGGGGACCATCGGTGAGCCCCTTATCGGTTTGTTTTGTCATTTTAGCGAGGAGTGGGGCATCGATGGGGTGACCTTTCATAAGCGGACGCCGCTTCGCGACGAACGAGCCAAGGTTGCCAGCCTGATTCGGCGCGGCGCGAAGTTGGCTGTGGACGACGCGCGTAGGGCCGACTTCGAAGCGCTTGGTCACGAAGTGAGTTTCAGCGCGAGTGAGGCCATCGCTCGCGCTGCCGTGGTGATCGATTGTACGCCAGTCGGCAACAAGAATAAGCCGGACTACCTTAAGATTAGCGGACCGAAGGTCTTCATGGCTCAGGGCAGCGAGTTTGGTTTCGGTCAGCAGTACGCACGTGGCATCAACGACGAGGCCCTCGATTTGAACGAGCGGTTTGTACAGATCGTTAGCTGCAACACCCACAATATTTGCGTATTGCTGAAGACTTTGGGTGAACAGGCTGACGGCAAGACCGGGATCGCCGATGGTCGGTTTCTTTGTCTGCGCCGTGCCACCGACATCTCTCAGGGGACGGATTTCATTCCGTCGCCCGAAGTCGGTCTGCACGGCGATGCGCGTTTCGGTACACATCATGCCCGAGACGCGTGGCATGTGTTCAAGACCCTCGGCTACGACCTTCCACTGTTTTCAAGCGCAGTGAAGCTTCCGACGCAGTACATGCACGTCATGCATTTTGCGCTGAAGCTTTCCGAGCCTACGACAAAGGAAAAAATGGTCGCCAAACTGGCTGCGAACCCCCGAGTTGCGCTGACGGAAAAGCGGTCATCGACCTTGGTGTTCTCTTTTGGGCGCGACCATGGGTTCTACGGGCGGATTCTCAATGAGACGGTGTTGCCTCCCGAGACTCTGCACGTGAGTGAGGACGGGATCAACGTGACAGGGTTCTGTTTTACCCCCCAAGACGGAAATTCCCTGCTTAGCAGCATCGCCTGCAGTCTCTGGTACCTCCATGGCAAGGACCCATGGGATCGACTTGAAAATATCCGTCCGTTCATGTTCGAAGAAATCTAGTCGAAAATTTCGTCCAAGAAGGTCAAATCGGTGAAACGGACAGTGCCCTGCGCTGTCCGTTTCAGGTTAAGCTGTCCGAGCTTTGCCAATCATCAGCGCACGGGAGATTCGCCGGAGTTACGGTCTACGCACGATCTTGGAGAGTGCATCGGTCTCCATTGAGCCCGGGGAAAAAGTTGGGCTCGTTGGACGAAACGGAGCTGGAAAAAGCACTCTGTGCCGCATCTTGGCTGGGCTTGAAGAAGCCGATGGCGGCGACGTCGTTCGTCGCCGCGACCTCCGTATGGCCTACCTGGAGCAAGAACCGGCGATGGATGGGGAGCGTTCGGCACGAGAGATTGTGCTGTCGGGGCTAGGCGGATGGCAGGAAGCGGTTGATGAGCACGGTTCGGTCTCGTTGCAGCTTGAGCACTGTACCGACGACTCGCAGCTGGACCGATTGCTTCAGGCCCAGACCGAGGCGGCGGCGACGGTCGAGAGCCGAGGTGGTTGGGACCTGGACCATCAAGCAGAGGCTGTGCTTGGTAACCTTGGGATTTTCGCCGTGGACCAGCAGGTGGGGACGATGAGTGGCGGTGAGCGGAGGCGGGTGGCGCTTGCCCGACTGTTGGTCTCGGGGCCGGAGTTTGCGATCATTGATGAGCCGACGAATCACCTCGACATCCCGACGATCGAGTGGCTAGAGACCTGGTTCCAGGAACGGTTTGAGGGGGCGCTACTGCTGGTCACTCACGATCGCTATTTACTCGATCGGGTCGTGACTCGCACGATCGAGGTGGACGAGGGCCGACTGCACATCTACCGCGGTGGCTGGGAAGCCTATTTGGTCGGGAAGGCCGAGCGCAGCGCACATGCAGCGCGAACCGAGTCGAATCGTCAAAATTTTCTGCGTCGTGAATTGGAGTGGCTACGCCGTCAGCCCAAGGCTCGGACCACAAAGTCGAAGTCACGGGTCGATCGCGCCGAATCGGCAATGTCGGTCTCAAAGCCACAGCAAGAAAAGTACGCGAGCATCGAGATGGGGGCACTACGCAGCGGGCGGACGATCCTTGAGGTCGATGACCTCGTGGTTACGATCGGAGATCGTCGGCTCGTCGATGGCTTGACACTTCGGCTGTGTAAAGGACAGCGGATCGGTATCGTCGGACCCAACGGCTGCGGAAAGACCACACTGCTTCGAACCTTGATGGGAGAACGACCGCCGTGCGGTGGCAGTGTGCAACGGGCGAAGAATTCCACGATCGCGTATCTCGACCAAAATCGATCCGGTCTAAAGCCGGAGCAAACGGTGGCCGAACAGGTCGGAGAGGGGCGAAGCGTGGTCACCTTGGGATCCGTCGAGATGACCGTGCGTGCCTATCTCGAGCGATTTTTGTTTGATCGTCACGAGCAGACAAAGAAAATTGGTAAACTTTCAGGCGGCGAGCGTGCCCGCGTCGGGCTCGCGCTCGCGCTGCGGGATGCTTCGCAGCTGATCATTTTCGATGAGCCGACCAACGATCTCGATGGTGCAACGCTGGCAGCGCTTGAAGATGCCCTGCTCGAATACGAGGGCGCCGCCTTGGTGGTCACTCACGATAGACGTTTTCTCGACAGAGTCGCGACTTCGCTGTTGGTGTTCGACGAGGGAGGAGGACTCACTTTGCATGCAGGAAACTACGCGGACTACCTGATCCGTCGGCGCGAAGAAAAACCCGCGAAAACCTCCGTGATACGCAAGACGGACGCGAGCCCGGTGGCCTCAGTCGCGGAGAAAACGAGCGTTGAGGGCCCGGATGTCGGACGGAAGATGACCTATGCGGAGGGCATTGAGCTGAAAGGGATCATGGCGAAGATTGAAGCGGCGGAAGTCCATGTTGGAGCGATGGAGACCGAGTTGGAAGCTTCCGGCTTTTACGACCGAGAGCGCCGCGATCAGGCTGATTTTCTCAAACGTCTTGAAGTGGCAAGAAGCCTCGCTCGTGAACTCGTGGGGCGCTGGGAGACTCTCGAAGGGATTCGAGAGGGGCAAAGCGAGGTCTGAGTGGGTGCTGCCGGGGGGGGCATGGCGAGCTGGCTGGCGCGGCGAGTCAGTTCGCCAACACGATGGCGAGCACCTCGTCGATTTCATGGACGTAGTGAAGTGTCAGGTCGCGCCGAGCGGTTTCGGGGATGTCGACCTCATCTTTCTTGTTTCGTGCGGGAAGAATAATTTCTCGGATCCCGGCGCGATGTGCCGCGAGCACCTTTTCGCGAATGCCCCCGACCGGGAGAACGCGGCCTCGCAGGGTGACTTCTCCGGTCATGGCCACGTCATGACGGACCTTGCGTTGGGACAACGCCGAGATGATTGCAGTGGTGACGGCGATGCCTGCGCTGGGACCGTCTTTCGGGACTGCGCCGGCTGGAAAGTGAACATGGATGTCGTGGGTCTGCATGAAATTTTCGGCGAGACCGAACTTTTCGTAGCCGCTGCGGACGAGACTGAGCGCGGTCGTCCCTGATTCTTTCATCACGTCGCCAAGGCTCCCGGTTAACCGCAGTTTTCCCTGTCCCGGAGTTGTGGTCGCCTCTACGAAGAGCAGACAGCCACCGGAAGCAGTCCAACCGAGGCCGGTAACGACGCCTGTACTCGGGATGCGCCCCATCATTTCTTCGAGGTATCGAGGGGGGCCGTGCGCGAGGCGTACATCTTCGAGATCGAGGGTATTCGGGATTTTTCCAGTCTCAGCGATCTGCATGGCGACATGGCGTAATACACCCGCCAGTGCCCGCTGGAGGTTCCGGACACCGGATTCGCGGGTGTATTCGGTGGCGAGGCTCAAGAGTGCTTCGTCGCTGACGTCGAGTTCGATATTTTTCAGCCCGTTCTCTGCCATCTCCCGAGGCAGAAGGTGTTCGCGTGCGATTCGGAGCTTTTCCTCGACGGTGTAGCCCGTAAGCCGAATGATCTCGAGCCGATCGCGCAGGACACCTGGGATGGCTGTGAGGTCGTTGGCTGTGCAGATAAAAATGACCTTGGAGAGGTCGTAAGGGACACTGAGGTAGTGATCCTCAAACTCCTCGTTTTGTTCGGGATCGAGGGCTTCCAGTAGTGCTGCCGCGGGGTCTCCTCGCTGCTCGGGACCGGCGATTTTGTCGAGCTCATCGAGCAGGATGACCGGGTTCGAGGTGCCGGCCTTTTTCATGCTGTAGAGAAGCCGGCCGGGCTGGGCACCCACATAGGTTCGGCGATGCCCTCGGATTTCGGCGTCGTCGCGGACACCGCCGAGTGAAATTCTGACAAATTTTCTCCCCAGAGCCGCAGCGATACTTCGCGCGAGGGATGTCTTTCCCACCCCGGGAGGGCCGCCGAAACACAAAATAGGCCCGCGTTTGTTTGGCGCCAATTTTCGAACGCTAAGATATTCGAGGACTCGTTTCTTTACTGTAGCGAGTCCATGGTGATCGCGGGAGAGTTGTTGGCGGGCGATATCGATGTCGACGACGTCGTGGGATGCATCTTTTTCTCCCCATGGGAGATCGGCGAGCCAGTTAACGTACGTGAGCGTAGTATTGGCCTCGCCGCTTTGTGGGTTCATTCGAGAGAGGCGGTCGAGTTCACGGTCGGCCACGACCCGGGCCGTCTCGGTGAGATCTCTTTCCTTGAGCCGCTTGGCCACCTCTGTATTGGGGTCTTCGTCTTCGTTCTCATCTCCGAGCTCCGCTTGGATCGCTCGGAGCTTGTGGCGGAGAACGGCCTCGTGTTCATGCTGTGTCAGGTGGTCTCGCACGCTCTGATCAATGTCGCGTTTAACCTCCATTTCCTGGATCTGCTCCGAGACCCGCTCAATTAGAGCGCGTAGCCTGGCTTCGAGATCGAGCTCCAAGAGCAGTGGAATTCGGATCTCATTGTCCACATCGAGGTGGGCGGCGGTCATGTCCGCGATCTGCGCGGGATCACGTTGCCGGGCGATATCTTCGAGATCCTGTTCGCGCTGCGGACTGCGCTGCTTTGAAGGGAGAAAACTCTCGTACCGGCGGACCTGCTCCAGCAGTGCGCCCGCGAGGGCTGTGCAGAGCTTTGGGGCAGATGTCGGCGCCTCGGCGAGTTGAAAACGAGCGACATTGTGCGCGCCCGCTTCTTTGAGGTCGGTGATCGTTGCTCGGGCGAGACCGCGAATGAGAACGGTCATGCGCCCAGGAAGGCCGTGCAAAATTTGAGTGATCCGGCCGACGACCGTGATGGGATGCAGATCGTCCGACCTCGGTCGCTCGATCAGGGAATCGCGCTGTGTGGCGACGAGGATCAGGTTATGGAGGTCGGGATCTCGCGCTCCCTTCGATGCGGCTCGCACGGCCTCGACGGAGCACGGGCGTCCGAGATCGACTGGCATTGTCGTTCCGGGAAAGAGGACCATCGCACGAAGGGGCAACACCGGGAGCGTGCCGGAGGCTGGAAGCGGTGGAGTATCCATCGGGGAGAGACTAACAGCCCGACAGGGACGGGAAGTCGCAGAATTGGGCCACCGTGACGATTGGAAGGGAGGCCGAAGTTCGGGCGCGATGTGCAAAGGTCGCGCAATGGCGACATTGCAGAATACCGAAACAATGACCGTGGTGTGAATTGCGCATGTGGGGTTGGACCGACTCTGCGGCGCAGTGGCGCGGTCTGTCGCTCTGTTGCCTGAGAGTCGCGCGTCACGGTTGAGCCGCCCGCGCCTCGCGGCTATCATCCCGTCCCCGGTCGGAGCGAGTTCGTCTTGGTCGTTCTCTATCCTTGGGGCGGAGCAGCGCTCACGCCTCGGAATCCAATCACGGACCGGGACCTCTCAGAGATGAAGCCCTTGAACGCCTCCAACTACGCTTCCTGCACTCGACGCCTCCTCACGCTGGGCGTGGCCGGAGTGCTCTCATTCGCTCCGCTACCCGCTTTCGGTGCGGCCCCGGTCAAGGATAAAACGGAGGGTGAGTCCACCTCCGATTCCGCCCCATCGAAACTCGAGACGGAAGCTGCGGCCGCCGAGGTCGGCGGAACCGTCGCCTTGCTGCGATTCACTGGCGCATCGGGAACTGGCGCGACGATGCGCGAGGGTATTCAGGACTCGCTTGTGGAGTATGGCTACGCGGTAAAGGGCATCAAGCGTACGATCGAAGACGCCGCGAAGAAGAACAAATGCAAGGAGATCGACGACGCTTGTCTCGCTCAAATCGCTACCTATCTGAACGCAAATGCGAAGACGCCGTTCGATTTCTATATTTACGGCGAAGCGGCCCCGGCACCGGGTCAAGGTTTCGTACGTGTGTATGACATCGGTCAGCAAAAGACGGTGAAGCGCTTCGATCTGACCTTCGCCGAGGGAGACTTTATGCTCGCCTCAACCTTCCCGTGGGCAGTCGCCCGTGCGACTGCGGAGTATCAAAGTCCCGCAGGTGCGCTATCCGCCGATGAACAGCGAGTCATGGAAGAGTTGGACGAGCCCCAAAAGAGCCAAGAGCAGATCGATGCCGAGAATGCCGCGATCGCCAAGGGTGCAGATGGTGCGGGGCAAGGCTTTGATCCCCAGATCGGAGAACAGCCCGTAAACTTGCGTAAGGATTTCAAGGCGTTTTGTCGGACAGGGCCCCGCGAGGACAAGATCACGATGACCACCGACGGCGAGGAGGATGTCGAACGTGATATGCGGCCATCGTGTAAGCGCGGCCCCGTGATGGGCTATTGGCAGCCTCGATCTTACGTTGCGCTGACCCTTACCGCGCTCGCTGCGGCCGGTACTGGCTTGATGTACGGGCTGGCTGCGGGAGCGAATGGGGATTGGAAAGACGCAAAAAGTGCGCTTGACGCATCAAATCTCGATGGCTCGGACCCGAGTCAAAACGACTGCGAGAACAACCCGGACTGCTACGTGAACCTTGCCGGAGCGGTGAGTGAAGCGGGGATGAAGATTCGCAAACGTGCAGTGGCCGGCGATGTGCTGCTTGGCAGCACGCTCCTACTCGGAGGGATCTTGGCGATCATCATCTACCAAGATCGAACAGGCGCGAAGCGGTTTATCCGAGAGCGCAAGGAGATGGACTTGGCGAACATCCGAATCGGTCCGATGTTGACCGAAGAGGGTGGTGGCGCGTCGTTCGGGTTTGAGTTCTAGGCTTCCACGATGAATCCCGACAGCGGTGCCGTTGCCCGTGGGTCGCGTTGGGATGGGAGGGCTCAAGTGTGTGGGCCGAGTGCCTAGTTCGACCCGCGGTGGAGCGATGCCAGCTTGTTCATGTTCGATGCCAGGCGAAAATCGAGATCGCTGACTCCGCCGGCATCGTGAGTGCTAAGGCGGACATTGACTGTTCGGTAGACGTTTTTCCAATCCGGATGGTGGTTCAGGCGTTCCGCAACCAAGGCCACGCTTGTCATCCATCCGAAGGTGGCCACGAAGTCGTGAAATTCGAAGGTACGATGCAGGCAGCCTTCGCTCGCCAGCCAGCCATCGAACCCGGGCTGGGCCAATCGAGCGGTGATCTCCTGTTTGCTAAGGCACTCTCGTTCTGGGGGCATCGTCCAGAAAGTACCAAGTGAGTCGGCGCTTCGACAACGTGTAGCGAAAATCGGCCCAGATTTCGGTCCAGTTGCCACATTTGCGGTTGTGGGCGTTTGGGTCTGGAGGAATGATCAAAATAGGGTATCGACGACCCGACGACGCCTAGGAAAAGATCCCTCGAAGGAGCCGAAGGCCGCAGTTGTGTCCTCGCGGTCTCGACGGACCTCTTCGCCGTTTAACCCCGGGGTTCAGAAAAAAAGGGCCGGCTCTGAAGCGAGCGGCCTCTTTGTTGTACGAGAAAGTCGGCGCGCTATAGGTTGCGGTCGACGAATTCGCGAAGCTTCTTTGGGTTGAGGGCGCCGACATTCTTGTCGATAACCTCGCCCGCCTTAAACATCACCAAAGTCGGCACGTGAGACACGCCGTACTTCGAGGGGGTGTCGGGGTTGTCTGTGATGTCGACCTTGACGATTTTGATCTTTCCGGTGAGGTCGTTGGCGACATTTTGAAGGTGCGGGACCATGGCCTTGCACGGGCCACACCAGGTCGCCCAAAAGTCCACGAGCACAGGCACGTCGGACTCGAGGACGTCGGATTGAAAGGCAGAATCGCTTGTGGAAGGAAGGTTGTCGGCCATGTGTTCGAATTCTCCGATCCCGCGGGTTTGGTTCTGTGGGGACAGATTTTCGCGGGTTGTCCCAGTGTGGGGCCGGGCAGTGCGAGGCGCAAGAGTCTTCGCAGGATGAGAGCGATCCCTGACTGCTTCACATCTGGGCGATCGGACATGTGGTAACGCGCACGCCGCGACGAACGCGCAGCTTTGAGCGTGCGATGAGAGCCGCGAATCGCGCGATTTGTTCTGGGGACACGAGTGAAATGCGCCTCATGCGATGTTTGGCCGTGTCATTCCTTGTCGACTCGATGCTACGCAGTCTAAACTTTCGAGACGATGCCGAAGATCTTTGTTTCACAAAACACGATCGACCGCTGGCTGGGGAATGGCGGGATCGTTCTCGACGGAGATACTCTGCGGCTACGAGGTGGGCCGGGGATCGATCTAGCGATCGCCCCCGCCGTCTATTTCGATCAGGTTGAGGGTCGTGAGCGGGATCCGTATGACATAGTTGGCTCGGTTAAGAGCGCTCAAGAACTAGCGCGGATGGGCGCTGAGCACTATGACACCAGCGTTGTGCTCGGCGATTTTGCCTATACTGTGAAGCCCGGATTCGTTGCCGTGCCCGTGGACCCGCAAAACGCGGAAACGCCCCTGGATGGGCCTTCGTGGGGCGCCTTGTTGGTCGCCATCGAAGCGCTGGGCACCGCCTAAGGCTGTGTGATGTTGTCTTTTTTCATCCTAGCAGCGCTCGGCTACGGTTCAGCGTCGTTCGCTTTTGGCGCTGGCGGCGGCCCCGACATGGCAAGGCGGTGGGGTCGACGGACATTGCTTAGCGCAGCATTTTTTCATCTGGCCACAATCGGCGCGCAATGTGTCGCCGGAAACCATCCGTTCCGGTCGGTCTACCTCGTGATCAGCTTGATCGTGTTCCTGATGGTTCTTGGGTACCTTGCGCTCTCGGCGGGCGGACGTGAATTGCGGGCAATGGGCGCGACTCTTGGTCCGCTTGGGCTGGCAGGGCTCACACTGGGTGTCTGGCTTGGGCCCGGTTCTGCACACGACGCAGTGGTCGCGTCTCCGTCGCTGCTGGTGATCCACATAGCGATGGCGACGCTCGGTGTGGTGGGTTTCGGGCTCGCCGCAGGGGTAGCCGCACTCTATCTCGGTCTGGATCGCCGGCTGAGATCTAAAAAATTCATGCTTGGTGGTGCTCCTGGTGTCTCGTTGCGCTCGCTTGAACGGCTGCATTCGTGGTTGGGCCTCGCAGCGGTGCCAGTTTTTACGGTGGCGATCGTGTCGGGTGTGGTTGCTTTTCGTGGCTCCGCTACGAGCGTATTTGAGTCGCGAGGCCTCGAATTGATCGCCGCGGCCGTCGCGTGGGTTGCGAGCGTTGTGAGCGTCACTGCACGGTCTGCATGGGGCGTTCGTGGACGGCGAGCGTCGTGGCTGAGCATCGTCGCGTTTGGTGCGATGGTACTCATCTTGATCTCCTACGGGTTGCGCGGATGACGAAATGGATGAAAGGGACACTCCAATGAGCCTGGTCGCAGTGGGTCTCGACTACCGTAGCGCGCCGATCGATTTGCGCGAGAAACTCGCGGTTCCGCGCGGGGAGATCGGGGAGAGCGTCGATCTGCTGATGAAACGTGTCTCGTTGCAGGAGGTCATGTTGCTGTCGACTTGCAATCGAGTGGAGATTTACGCTGTTCACACGGCCGAGTCTCGGCCCGATTCTATAATTCAGGCGCTCGCCGAGATTAGAGGCGTTAGCGGCGGGGCTCTCACGGACCACACCTTTATTCGCAATGAGCACGGAGCCGCGCGCCATATTTTTCGTGTGGCCGCGAGCCTCGAGAGCATGGTCGTGGGGGAACCGCAGATACTTGGTCAAGTGAAGGAGGCCTATCAACTCGCGCGAGAGCGTGGAGCTGTCGGTGCGGTCCTCGATCGATGTCTGACCATGGCATTCAAGGGTGCGAAAAAAGTTCGCACGGAGACAGATATCGCGCGGGGAGGGGCCAGCGTGGCTTCCGTGGCGGTCGATCTCGCCCACAATATTTTTGGCGACCTTCGTTCAGGCCGAGTGCTGATTGTAGGCGCGGGCGAGATGGCCGAGGCTGCTGCGGTTCGCCTGCGGGCCGCCGGTGTGGGGAGCATGACCGTTGTGAATCGCAGCGAGGGGCGGGGCCGAACTTTGGCGAAGACCGTCGGTGGCCGTTACGAAGAGTGGAGTCAGCTCGAATCGATGCTCAGTCAGGTCGACATCGTTGTCGCAAGCACGGGGGCCCGCGAGCCGATCATCGATCGTGCCCTGATGAGACGTGTGATGAAGAGCCGCCGCGGAGAGCCGATGTTTTTGGTCGATATTGCGGTACCGCGCGACGTGGATCCCGCAGTGGGAAGCCTCGAGTCGGTGTTTCTGTATGACGTCGACGATCTTCGGGGCATCTTAGACCAAAATATGCACGGAAGAGCGATATCTGCGGAGGCGGCTGGGGCGATGGTGGACGAAGAAGTCTCCGCGTTTCTTCGTTGGAATCGGTCGAGGAACGTCGCTCCCATCATTCGAGACCTTCGTAGCTACACCCGAGATGTCGTCGAGCAAGAATTGTCCAAGGCCTTGGCTCGGATCGGAGATATCTCTCCCGCCCAGCGCGAAGCCGTGGAGGGTTTGGGACATTCGATTACACAAAAACTTCTGCATCGACCAACGTCGGCCCTGCGAGAAGCCGCAGGGCAAGACGGGCCGCAGGGAGGGCGCCTTGCCGAGGCGACGACCGCCCTCTTTGGCCTCAAACCATACGACGACCCCCATGACCCCGGAGACTCCAAGGCATGAGCACCCGCAATATCGATCCCGCTTGGCTTGAACAACCTGTCCTATTGGCGACTCGCCAGAGCGCTCTGGCCTTGTGGCAGGCCAATCATATTCGCGATCGATTGCGTGAAACGTGGGGGAAGGGTCTGCAGGTTGAACTCGTTAAGGTGATCACCGAGGGCGATCGGATCCTCGATCGACCGCTGAATCTCGTGGGCGGTAAAGGGCTATTTGTAAAGGGAATTGAAGACAAGCTTCTCGCACAGGAAGTCGATCTGGCCGTCCACAGCATGAAGGACCTCCCCGGAAATCTTCCTCCAGGCCTCACCATTACGTGTACGCCAGAGCGAGAAGACCCTCGGGATGCCTTGCTTGGACCAGAGGGCGGTAAACTGGCAAAACTACCCGCGGGGACGCGGCTCGGTACCTCAAGCCTCCGCCGCAGTGCGTTGGCGCGGCGGCTGAACGGGGGCCTAAAAATAGTTCCGCTCCGTGGAAATGTGCCGACTCGAATCGAGAAGATGAAGGCGGGCGAGTGTGACGCGATCCTTCTGGCGGCTTCGGGATTGAAGCGTCTCGGTCTCGATGACCAGATCGTCGAACATCTTGAAGTCGAGCGTTTTTGTCCTGCCGCCTGCCAGGGCATTTTGGCGATCGAAATCCGCGAAGACGATGTACGCATGAAGGCCCTTCTTCAGCCTCTTCATCATGCCGTGACCGGCATTGTCGCAGATGCCGAGCGCGGATTCCTCCGTCGTTTGGATGGCGGATGTCAGGTGCCGATGGGGTGTCATGCAACCGTACGATCCGACGATATCGTGACGGTCAGCGGGATGGTGATCGATCCTTCGGGGCGCCCGTGTTTTATTGCGACAAAAGTGGGCCACCCCAATGACGCAGACGCGGTAGGGCGGGAACTCGCGGAGACTTTGTTGCGTCTTGGTGCCAACCGTATCTTGGAGTCAATTTCCCATTCAGTGCCCGAGTAAATATCTTCGTGAGGCGATCGCAGCTGCTGCTATCGTTTGAAGGTGATGGAGCGACATGATCCGGCGAGGGGGCGCCCCTTCAGACACGAGATCTACAGCCGGGCGCTGATATCACTCGCCGCCGTGGCGGTGTGTGTGCTGATTTGGGGTGGGGCTGTGTACACAACTGCGCCCTCTCCGGCGCAGTTGTGTACACGGCTGTTTTTCTTGGCGGGCGGTCCCGAGGTTGCGTTGCAACAGGTTCGTCGCGCGCAGTGTGAGGCATCCTACGAGGTCCGCCGTACGCAGCGGGGGTGGCTTGGCTTCGTCGTGTTGGGGCGGTGTGTACAAGCCGCGAATTCACTGAGCGACGCGGGGCAGTGCTGAACTTCTGCATTGAACGCGAGAGTACGAATCTCAAGCTGCAGACTGATATGATGTTTGTGGTGGCGGAGGAGCGCAAGAAAGATGTCAAGCGTGGGCCCCTGCTCATGGATCAAGACCTGCTTCGTTCCGCCGGCGTCCAACAAGACGACACGGCCAATCGGGCGAGAGCGGGGGTCGCTGCCGCGTTGTTTGGCGACACGGCTGAGTCGAGAGTGAGTCAAGAATACCGCATGAGAGACCGACCGGATCCCGGACAGAGCATCGGCCGCTATCGGGTGGAGGGTCTGCTCGGTGCTGGGACGATGGGGGCCGTCTACCGGGCGTATGATCCTGAGTTGGATCGACGTGTCGCGCTCAAGGTTCTGCATGCTGAATCGAAAGGCGATGGTGTCGCCCAGGCTCGGATGCTACGTGAGGCTCGTTCTTTGGCGAGGCTCTCCCACCCCAATGTAATTCACGTGTACGACGTTGGTACCGCGGGACGGCAGGTATTTGTGGCGATGGAACTTGTCGCGGGATTGGATCTAAAACGTCATCTCGAGTTGCTCTCCCCTTCGTGGGAAGAGGTTGTTCGTATATTTTTGGACGCTGGTCGCGGTTTGAAGGCGGCTCACGATGCAGGCCTTATTCATCGAGATTTTAAGCCCGAGAATGTGCTTGTCGGGGATGACGGTCGCGTACGGGTATTGGACTTTGGTCTCGCCCACGGCATCGGATCGGGGCCAGAGCCATGGGACAACACAGACGCTGGAATTTCTGAATCGTCGGACCGAAACCTCGACATCACCGCGGCCGGGGCTCTCGTGGGCACACCGCTGTATATGGCTCCGGAGCAGTACCGCCACGGGGCGGCGAGCGTGGCGAGTGACCAATTTTCATATTGTGTTGCATTGTTCGAGGCGCTCTACGGACATCGGCCTTTTGCCGGCGAAACGGTGAGGGTCTATGTCGGGAATGTGATCGAGGGGCGTAGCGTGCGGATCGATGAAGACGCGCCGATGCGGGCGACCGGCTCTCTCCCGATCGCTCTCGAAGCTGTGATTCGACGCGGACTGGACGGCGCCCCCCAAGCACGATTTTCCGGGATGGGCGAGCTTCTCAGGAGTCTGAGCGATATTGTCGAACCGTCTGTCGATCGCGCTTCGTCGTTAACCTCCCGAGCGTTGATAGCCTCGGTCGCCGTCGTATTCTGTTTGGGTGCAGGAGGATTCGCCTGGTCTCAGGCTGTAGGTGGCGACGGCCATCAAAAAAAATCTGCGACTGAATCGATTCGGTCTTCGTCGCTAGAGGCAGATATCTTAACAACAGCCTTGGAATTGAAGGGAAGCGAGGGAAGCGAGGGAAGCGAGGGAAGCGACGGAAGCCACGGAACAGTGGTCATCGAGATCGCTGCAGGACGCGAGAATAATTCAAAATCGCTAGACGAGCAGGTCGATTTGCTGCCAACAAACGAAGGTATCGAAGCGCGTACGAAACGTCGGTCGATTCGCGGAAATTGTTACCTGCACGAGGATACCTACGCGTTGCTGGCTCGCAATCGCAACCGACGGGAGATCCTTCGCATTGGAGATCAATGCTACCGTTGCCGCGCGGAGACCCGTCGCGAGCGTACGCGGAGATTCAGCCCACGAGGATGTTCCGGCTACTCGGTCTGTAGCTTGGAGAGATGCTGATGCACCCACGAGGCGCGAGCTGGAGCTGTCTCGTAGCCACGGTTGTCTTTGTGTTTTTCGGGCTGCATACGAGCCCGGTCGAGGCAAAGAAACCGTATGGGGTCGTGACGGTCGATCTTCGACCCGAGATCGGTGAGGTTCCGACGCACCTGTGTGTGGTCTCGGAGGTTTCGGGACCCCGCACGCGCCGCACCGTAGATGCCCTAGTGTTGGCTCCAGCCGGGGGCAGCCCGTCGGCCCTATCGATCGACCCTACTGTGTGGGGCGACCCCGGGGACAGGGATGGAGACGGGACAAAGGCATGCGGTACTCAGGGGGGCTGTAGCGCTCGAATTTTACTTCCCCAGGGTCTGCGGCGTGCCGAGACTTTGCACGTCGCGTGCACGACTGACAGCCTTCTACGGAAGGGATCGACGGCTGATGCTCGGATCTTGGTGCTGATGCTCGAGCACCTTGAGGGATCACCGCCGATGATCGAGGCGCTGCGGCTCACGGGGGGCGTGGTGACGATCGGCGTCCAGGCGAACCTGGATCACATCGTAGTGACGGCGCGTAGTCTAGGCGGTCACTATGCGCCTGATCAGCGTAGCTTTCGCGCGAACGAGGGGGGGGCTGGCAGCAAGCTGATCGTGCTTCCGATCGCACCACGGTGTCACTGGGTCGAGGTGGAACTTCCCGCGATTCGTCTGCGGGAGTCGGACCGTGCACGGCTCGAAGTCTATGCAAATGGGGAAAAAATCGACAGCGGCGCCTGTCTGGGCGTGATGCGGGGAGGGGCGAAGCTACGGGTTCAGATCCCGCGATCGGTCGAAGAGGGCCAACTCGAAGTCGGGATCGTACCTGCAGAGGGCGAGTGGCCGTCTGTCACTCGTTTTGGCGCGCATTGGCAAGGAAGTTGGCCTTCGGCGACGATCACCATGACCCCCAATCGGCTCGGTTTCGCCTGGAGGGCACCCGAGTGCGTATTTTCGGAGACGGAGTGTCCGCGGGCGACCCTCGCGGGCGGCATTGAATGCAGCGGCGAGCGTGACGGTGAACTCTGCCACTACATTTGTCCCGGGGACAGCAAACGGGATGAGCTGCTTGAGATTGACACCCCAGTCGAAATTCGATTCCAAACAGGCTCGCCACGTCAAGAATGGACCGATCTCTTGGTACGGCCAGGGCAAACGTTGGACGAATACCTTCCACAAGGAAAAATCTTTCTCCATGCCGATATATCTGCATGGCGCCGCAACGTCCCGGGAAATCGGATTACCCATCTCGACGTCTTGGGAAGCGATGGCACTGAGCGGCGCTACAACCTTTTGGGCGTCGATTCCCTCCGTATTGCTTCGCCGGAGACCGGATGTCCCCCCCTCCGTTTTCGGTTGGTCGGCGATCGCCGGTACGACGAAGGCATCGCGCAAGTGCGCGGCGGCCATGTGACATTTACCGAGCCGGGCCGGACCGCGAATATCTTGAGTTTTAATCTCTTGATGGCCCAAGGGGGAGGGCCATCTCTACTGCTCGAGGGGCGCGACGACTTGGTGAACCCCGCGTATTTTACGGGGTTGATCCAGTTGGCCGCGAATTTTCGTCCCCATCGATCGGGAGGGTCTCGGATTTCGTTCGAGCTTCGGCTGGGCGGAACGGTCGGTCAGTACGGATACTACGAGCGACAATCGGTGGACGATACACCCCGCCGCGTTACGAAGAAGATCCCTTGGGCACGGTTGTTGTTTGAGCCCGCGATCCAGATGAATGTCTGGAAATCGCTCTCATTTTCTGCGGGTTTGGGGATCGGGACGGCGTGGCCGATACGAGCCTCTGACCTTCGCTACGTTGACCGATTTCGCTTCATCGTCTCGCCGAGTATTGATGCGCGTTTTTCGGTGAGGAAATGGCTCGCATTTGTCGCGCAAGGAAGAGCAATATTCGGCGAACGCACGATGGTCCCGCTTGAGGCCAACCCCGAGGTCGCGCCTAAATCCTGGGCGAACATGGCGATACTTGGGCTCTACGGCATTGTTATCGCATTTTGACAACAAGCGAAGGAAGCTCGCTAGCGAGCTTTTCCTACCATGTAGCGAAGCTCCAGGGCCCAGTCCGCGAAATTATCGGTTGTGCTGCGCCTGAGCTCTTCGCTACCGGCGAGCTGCTCGAGGATCCCGTCGAGGCGTTGCCGAGCACGCTGCAAACGACGTTTGATCGTGCCTGTGGCGGTATCGACGACGAGAGCAATCTCAACCACTGTCATTCCCTCCCAATAGTGCAGTTCGAGGGCCAATTGCATCTCAAGCGGAAGCCGGCGCATCGCCTTCAGCAACAGTCGGTGTTCTTCACGTGCCGCCACAAGGCTGGATGGCGATACCGCATCGTGGTCGGGGTTGGCGCCAAGCTCGACGATCGATTGTTGACCGACCTCGACGACCGCTCGAAATCGCTGACGATCACGTAGGTGTGTGTAAAGGCGATTGCGAGCGATGGTGAAAAGATAGGTGCGGAAGGAAGCCTCGCCGCGGTAGCGATCTTTTCCTTGGACACAGCCCAAAAAAGTCTGCTGGGTCAAGTCCTCGGCGGCATCATCCACCTTGTTCCTAAAAAAACGAAAGACACCGTCAAAGTGCCTTTCAAAAAGCTGTCGTCCCGCGGGCTCGTCACCATCGCGCCATGCTTCGAGAAGTTCGAAATCAGTGGACGCCATGCCCAACGTCAGCGAACTCGGAAGACGATGCGGCCCCGGTTTGGATCGTAGGGGGAAACGGCAACGGTTACTCGATCACCAAGTACGACCTTGATACGAAACTTTCGCATCTTTCCAGCGAGGTGAGCGATGACGCGGTGGTCGTCGTCGATCGTTACGCGGAAAACGCCGCCGGTGAGAACTTCCGTCACCACACCCTCGAATTCGATGTGATCGTCTTTACTCATGCGGGGCGCAGGTTAGAGACCCTGTGGGGGATACGCAAGAGCGACTCGCCCTCGGAAGCCCAAGAAGACGATAAATCTGCAATAAAGGCGAACGGTCGGCCGGGAAGGGCCGTCGTGTACGTGTAGCCCGCGGAGCGACAGGTGTGAGCCGCAGTGGTTGTGCGCGAAATACGAATGTCTATGGCGGTCCTCGGGGCGAAGATAGACCTAAATACGGCCGATGAAGTGAGTACCAGCCTTGCCATCGAGGGAGTCCAAGAGCTTTTCGGCGCTGGTGATGAGGCCACGGCGGCCACCGCGGCAAAGGAATCCATAAATTGCTTCGACCTTGGGTCCCATGGATCCCGCGGGAAATTGCTTCTCTTCAATGTGTCGTTTGCACTCCGCCAGAGTTACGGCACCAAGTTGTCGTTGATCGGGTTGCCCGAAGTTGAGGTAGACCCCATCCACAGCGGTGAGAATAACCAGCAACTCTGCGCCGACGTCGCTGGCCAGTACTGATGACGTGAGGTCCTTGTCGATCACGGCCTCTACGCCAACATAGTCGCCGCTCGGGGCCTTGGTGATTGGGATCCCCCCCCCACCGCCGGCGACGACGATGTGTCCGCGTTGCGCCGCTTCACGAATCATCTCGCGCTGAATGATCTTTCGTGGTCGAGGGGAGGGGACATGTCGCCGCCAGCCCCTGCCGGAGTCTTCGGCGATGTGCCAGCCGAAGCTGTCGTGGCGCGCTTCGGCTTCTTCTCGGCTGAGAAACGGGCCGACTGGTTTGGTCGGCGACTGGAAGGCTGGGTCATCTTCGTCGACCATCACTTGAGTGATGACGGTGACCACGTATCGCCGGACGTTGCGGGCACGTAGCTCGTTCAATAGCTGCTGTTGCAGAATATAGCCCATACCGCCTTCGGTCTGAGCGACGAGCGCGTCGAGGGGCTCGGGCGCGAAGCTGTCGCGGGTTTGTTCTTGCCGAGACATGAGAACGCCCACCTGAGGTCCGTTGCCATGGGTGATCACGATATTATAGCCGCGATCGACCAGCGTCATGACGTGATTGCAGATAATCCGCGCGCTCTGCTCGTGTTCTTTGTGGGTTCCTTTGTGCCCCGGCTGAATGAAGGCGTGACCGCCCATGGCGATCACGACCATCGGCGGGTTTTTTGCGGGGGAATCGTTGTGGGTTTCGGAAGCGGAAGCAGTCATGTGAGTTGCCATGGTGTGGTCTAATGAGCGGCGCGCCGCAGCGGCATGGTGAGACAGCGACCGCCACCGCGAGCACGCGAGAGCTCGCTGCCGGAGAAACTAAAAACACAACGTGATCGGGCCATTCCCTCTCGTATACGCTCTCGACGGACGTCGCTCGGTTGAAAGACGTTGAGACAGACCTCTTCAAAGCCTCGGTCTCTCAAGGTGCGGATGGTCTCGACGTTTCGGGCGTAGAGAATGATATGGCCTGGTGCGAGACAGACGGCGTTTGCACCGTCGGTCCATTGTTCGCGCTCTTGGTAGAGAGGATTGTCGCCGCCGCAGGGATGCAGATCGACCTCGCTACCAAATTCATTGCGCAATACGTCGAGCACCGTCGCATTGTTGAGCATTGTTGGGGCGGCATCTCGTGAGAGCAGTGCCACCGACAAGCATGATCCGCGAACTCCGTCGTCGATCATCGGTCGGTGACCGAGGAAAAGATGTCGATCGACCTGGGTCAAGATCGTATCAAGATGCATCACAGATCGTGCCTGTGGCATCATGACGACATAGACTCTCTTCAGTCGTGGATGAGCCGGAAACAACGTATCTTCGACAAGGTGTTGGATGCACTGTGGGGAGCTGCGTTGCGAGCATCCGATCATGAGCACCTCGTCGGACAACACCAAGATATCTCCGCCCTCGATCGTGTGATGCCCTGGTGCTGGTTTTCGCTCATCCTGGTCGAAGACAAATCGGGGTGGGGCGCTCGTCTGACCCCAGCGTAGAGCAAAACTCACAAGCAGCGACTCGCGGGCGCGCGCCTCGGTCGCCATTCGCCCGACAACGATGCTGTCGTAGATCGCGATGCATGGGTCCCGCATGAACATTAGATTCGGGACGGGGGGGAGGACCATGGCGTTGCCGCGGCGAGCGTCGTCGCGGAGTCGGGCAAGTGTTCCTGGAGCGCCGTCGATTTCATCCCACCGCAGCCCATGAATCAGGCCGCCGGCGAGGGTCTTGGCGGGCCAGTCTTGGATCAGTGGAGCGATCTGCGAGCTTCCTGCCAGGTCGCAGCACCGTTGGACGAACTGCTCGCGTTCGGTCCGGGGAGCCTGGTGCAAGGCAAGTTGCAGCTGATCCCTAATCTCGATGACCTCGGCGCCCCCCGCTTCGAGGATTTCACACATCATGATGTGCTCTCGCTCAGTCTCCGAAGGGCTTAGAAGGTCATCGAAGAGCAGACTCTCAAGGTCGTGCTGCGTCATTCGCTCGATTTCGGCGCCCGGCCGGTGGACGATGACTTGCTCAAGCCTCTCGACCTCGTTGAACACGTGGGTGTGCATGGAGGAGGCGAGCGTGCCGGAGAGGGGGCTCGGGTGTCTAGGACAATTTCGCTATGCGATTGTCGCATGCTGCGCCTGTGGAGAGCCGGCGTACCGGGGCCAAGGTCGCTAACGCGCGGAGGGGCGCTTCCGCCAGGCGATGGTGGCGATCGTCAACCAGATCAAGAGCGCAAACAAGTTGCCGAAGCGACCGTAGAGTGTGCGTGATTTTGGGTCCATCATCGCAACATCGGCCACGAAACCCTCGGCGCCGCGGTACCCGTCTTGGTCCGAATCCGTAACGTCGGTGCGGGTGATAACACGTCCAGCGGGATCGATATGGGCGCTCGCACCCGCATTGACCGATCGGATGAGTGCTTTTCTGTGTTCTACAGCACGGAAAACTGAGAGTCCAAGATGCTCACCCTGTGCCGGTGAGTTTCCAAACCACGAGTCGTTCGTGAGATTGACGAAGGCGTGGATATCTTCATCGGCGATGTCCCGCGCGAAGCGAGGCAGAATATCTTCGTAACAAATGAGCGGACCGAAGCGGTATCCGTTGGCTTCAAGAACATTGGGGCCCTCGCCCACATTGAGGTGGGAGGCCGATGGGATGAGGTCCAGATACCAGTCGGGATCGATCGGGGGAGGAACCGCCTCTCCAAAGTAAAGTGGATGGTTCTTGTCGTAGCGGCTGTGTTCCCAGCGGATCGTCTCGCCTACGCCATCCAGATCGCCCAGCTTGCCGTCACGGTGCATGACGAGGGCGGAGTTCCATGGGTGTTGTCGCGCGTTGGTCTTTCGCTTCCTCTCTCGCGTGGTGGTGCCGAAGATTAGGGGAATGTCGAAATGGCGCTGAACGCGGCGCGGGTGAGTTTTTTTGAGGTCGCTACGGCTGTCTCGGAAAAAGACCGAGAAGGGGTAGGCCGTTTCGCCCCAGACGGCGAGCTCGGCGCCTTTGTCCTGGAGCTTCTTGGTCTGGAGTTGAAGTTCCCGCAAGATTCGAGGCTTGAGGCCAGGGGTGGAGTAGGTGCGAATCCCAAAATTTCCTTGGACGACAGCGACCTTCATTTTCGGGGCGGTGTCGATTTGGGCGTCGACCTGGGCCATGCGTATGATTCCGTAGGTCGGTACTCCGATGAACCAAATCAAGGTGGCGAACATCGCTCTTCGATGGGTGCCTCGAAAGCTCCGGATACGCATCAAGCCGGTGGCGAGTTCGTAGAGGGCCGCGTTCATCCCGACCATGGCGAGGGTCACTGTGAGCGCCCCGCCGATCTCGGCAAGCTGAATTAGGACCGGTTGCCACGCCCACAAAAAGCCCATGTAAACGGGGAATATGTTGGGAAGAATCGCCTCGCATCCGGCCCACAGCAGGGGGGCGAGCAGCAGAGTCGAGCGTCCCGTGCGTCGCTGAAGCCAAGCGAGAAGGGCGGCTGGAATGGCCCATTGAAGGCCCTGAAATCCAGCGAACAAGAGATGAATGGGGATGGCTGCCGCGATCGGAAACCCTGCGAAGCGAGTGAGCAGCTCCGTCATCCAAAAAAATCCGACAAAGACCGAAAATAGCCCTGAGATCCAGCCGATCATGAAGGCGCGTTTGGGTCCAAGATCTCGAATAGACCAGAGCCACGGAATCCACGCGATGAACGACAGCCACCACCAATTGAGGTCGGGGGCCGCCATCCACATCAGGTTGCCCGAGAGGGCGGAGGCGCTGGCTCGCGCGAGAGTGTCCCGGGTGGGTATCCAAGACCTAGGCTGTGCAGGACCGTCGAGCATCTCCGCAGCCTTCTCTATTCGGCCTCGGCGTTTGGAAGGGCGCGGTGGCGCAGGTAGAGCTCGGCCAGCTGAGGATCATCAGCGGGGGTCGGGCACCCCGTCATGAGGTCTTGACCCTGTTGGGTCTTTGGGAACGCAATGACATCGCGAAGACTGTTCGCGCCACACATGAGCATGGCCAGGCGGTCAAGCCCAAGCGCGATGCCGCCGTGCGGTGGCGGACCATATTTGAAGGCTTCAAGCAAGAACCCAAATTTTGCCTCGGCTTCTTCGGGGCTAAGACCGAGACCTTCGAAGACCTTGGCTTGCACATCTCGGCGATGGATACGAATCGAGCCGCCGCCGATCTCGTTGCCGTTGAGGACGAGGTCATAGGCCTGGGCGAGTACGCCGCCAGGATCGTGCGAAATGAGGTCGATGTGTTCCTCGCGGGGCATCGTGAAGGGGTGATGAGAAGAGGTCCATTCGCCCTTCTCGTTTTTTTCGAAGAGTGGGAAGTCTGTGACCCACAAGAAGTTCCAGGATTTTCGTTCGGGGTCGATCAGTTTTAGGTCATCGCGCAACTTCAGCCGCAGCGCGGAGAGAGCTGTGTGGGTGGTCTCGAAGTCGTCCGCCACGAACATCAGGGTGTCACCCGGTTTTGCGCCCATTTGACCCGTGACCTCCGCCATCGCCGCGGGGGCCATGACCTTGGCGAAGGGGGCTTTCCAGCTGCCATCTGGCTGGACCTTGGCCCAGGCAAGGCCCTTGGCGCCGCCGGACTCCCGTTTTTTGACGAACTCCGTAATCTTGTCGAGCTGGCTGCGCGTAAATCGGTCGGCGTGCACGGCCGGCACACAGATGCCTTTGACGAGTGGGGCTTTCTCAAAGACGACGAACCCGCAGTCGCGGGTCACAGCGGTCAAATCGTGGAGTTCGAGGCCAAATCGAGTGTCGGGCTTATCGCTGCCGTAGCGGTCCATCGCCTGAGCCCAGGTCATCTTGCGGAAGGGGGCGCTCAACTGCACATCGAGCAGCTCCTTCCAGATTCGAACCATTAACGCTTCGATCGGGGCATAGACACGTTCGGGTGTCGCAAAACTGATCTCAACGTCGATCTGTGTAAATTCAGGTTGCCGATCGTTTCTTAGATCTTCGTCCCTAAAACACCGCGTGATCTGAAAATATTTGTCGAAGCCGCTCACCATAAAGAGCTGCTTGAAGATTTGTGGCGACTCGGCGAGCGCGTAAAAAGACCCGGGAGAGAGCCGGCTGGGCACAAGAAAATTGCGAGCGCCGCCTGGCGTGTACTTCACCATGTAGGGGGTCTCAAGCTCGAGAAAGTCGTTTCCGGCCAGCTCCGCGCGGGTGAGCGTCCCGAGCTGAGAGCGCAGAACAAAATTTCGTTGCATACATGGCCGCCGAAGGTCGAGGTAGCGGTTGCGCAGGCGGGTATTTTCTCCGGCTGTGAGCCGATCGTCGTCGGAGATACTGAATGGTGGGGTCTCCGACTCAGAGTAAATCTGGAGCTGGTCGATCTCGATTTCGATGGCCCCGGTGGGCATGTTTTCGTTGATGTTTTCGTTGCGGGATACGACCTTGCCGCTCACGCCGAGGCACCACTCGCTTCTGATCGCATGGGCAGATCCGTGCGTATTCGGCTCAATATCGGGTCCGAACACGACCTGGGTTAATCCATATCGGTCACGCAGATCAATAAATATCCGGCCACCGTGATCCCTACGATTGTTTACCCAGCCGTAGAGAACGACGCGCTCTCCCTCGTCGCTCGCGCGGAGCTCTCCGCAGTTGTGGGTCCGACCGATTTCGAGAAGGCTAGGCATGGGAAGCGAAACTAGACGAAAGCGGGCGCCGAATCACCTTGTTCGAGGCCGGAAAATCAGTCTTTCTTCTCGATTGCACTACGAGCCGCCTGGTGCACACGAGTGAGCGAAATGCGCAAATCTTTGCATAAGGCGGCGAATAAAAAAGGGCCATCGCCCGCAAAGCCGGCGATGGCCAAGGATAGACTGGCGCTGGGGTAGAGGGCCTACTCGGGGGAAACCACCAGTTCGGACATCATGCCGCGCTCACCGTGTTGTAAAATGTGGCAATGAAAGAGCCACCGTCCGGCGGCTTGGTCACCTCCCGCGGGATCGTCGAGCCTGACCTTACCGATGAATGAGGTGTGGCCGGGAATGTCGATGGTGTCGATAAACTCGGTGTTCTGAACCGGCCAGCCGACCATGTGCCCTTCGTCGTGGTTCATCTCCATGAAGCGAACCGGCTGGAAAGAGAAGCCGTGAAGGTGAAAGGGGTGATGCATCTCGGTATGGTTGTGGACTTCGAACATCACCGTGTCGCCAAGTTGGGCGACACGTGCGGTCGGGGAAAGGCCTGGCAACTCGATGGTACCTGCTTGCAGGTCCCACGCTTCCCCGTCGACAGCGAAGTGCGTGCCGGCGGTGTCCATCCACCCCTGAAAGTTGATGCGGTCGGAAGTTCCAGTCATGTCGACGTTGGCCATGCCCAAGGTCTCCACTTGGTTTCCCAGCGCAGTGAGGAGTTCGGTGCCGGGTTCAAAGGTATCCGCCAGCGGGTGGGTACTTCGATTGATGTTGAAGCTGAGAAGTGGAACGTCCGCGCGGTCACCGTCGTCGTCGGCATCATGCATGGACCCACACATTGACATCATCGCGTTGTCCGACATTTTCATGCACGTCGGGAAATCGGGATTGGTGCAGTCGCTGGACATCATGCACATGTGCTGGGGCATCTCCATGTCCATCGCATGCCGGCCCCGCGCAAAATCCTTCCAAACCATATTGACGGTGTCGCCGGCGTTCCCATTCGGAATCAGAACCACCTGCGCTCGATTTCCTGGCGCGAGAACGATCTCACCTTCGGCATAGCCGTGATTCACCATCGTCGTGCCACCGCACATCTTCATACCGGTGCCCATTTCCAGACACATGGGATAGTCGCTGCCCGCGCAATCGGCATTCGACATACACATCGTCGCCGGCATACCCATGCTCATGCCCATTTGCATACCGCCGTCGAGAACCGCCTCATCGAGCAGGCCGCCCTCCCCGCCAAAACGTACGAGATGATGGCCTGGAACGGACAGGCGGTAGTAGCGGCTCACTGAAGTGTTGATCAGGCGTAGACGGATGCCTTCGCCTTCCTCAAGATTGAATTCGGGCTGCTCCTGGCCGTTGACCAGCAGAACCTTGCCTTCCGTCCCATTCATGGCTTCGAGACTGGAGATCGTAGACAGATCGCGTACAGCACCGGCCTCTGCGGTAATATCGCTGAAGATCAGAGTCTCTTCGCGCATTGGCAAGATGCCACGGTCGACCAGTTCTGCTTCGTCGTCGGAGGTGACGATCAACGCTCCGTAGAGTCCTCCGAAGACCGATTGCACCCCGCGAATATGGGGGTGGTACCAGAAGGTGCCCGCGCGTGGCGCGATGAAATCATAGGTGAAGCTCTCGCCGGGTTGAACTGCCAGTTGAGTGACCGGTGTGCCGTCGGAGGCATTGGAGCCTTCAATGCCATGCCAGTGGATCGTCGAGTTCCAGCCTTCCGGAAGATCGTTTTCGAAGTGTACGATGACTCGATCGCCCTCGTGAACGGTGATCGTTGGCCCTGGAACCGAGCCCTCATACGAAAACACTGTGACCTCTTCACCGTCGATGGTCATCGAGTGCGGGGTTGCCACCAGTGTAGTCTCGAAGATATGGGGGTCCGGGTTGGTGTCCGCAGCGGTAGGGACCGCGGGGCTATCGACATCTACGTCGCATGAGAAAGGTAGAATACCGGCCGCGAACGGTCCCAGTGCGAGTATTGCTAGTTTTGGTGACAGCATGAGGGCTGAAATGGTCCTAATCTATCGCACGCGCGAAAATCAACAGAATCGAACACGGACGCTCGACACTTTTTGCTCCCTCGTTGTTGTGGATTGCGCGCGGCCCAGCGAACCGTTGCGATCGGCTCATGGCACGGTCGACGTCGAGCGAAGAGCATACAATCGGCCGATCTCATCGAAAGGAAATGTGGAATCACGCGATCACCGTCCTGCGAAAGGATGGTAAGGTCGCGTCATCGCATTTCGGACGATGGATGGTGGATCCTTGGTCGCGTTGACGTGCGTTCGCGCGCGCGCCTATACATAGATGGCTCTGATTCCCTTGCACCGAAGTCAACGAGGACCGATGAAATTACGTACGATTACAAACAATTGCTCCATTCTTCCGCTACTGCTTGCTCTTGGTTCGACGGTAGCCGTGGGTTGCGCCGAAAAAGAGGATTCGGCAGACGAAACTGACACCGCGACTGGAGACGGAGACGGAGACGGAGACGGAGACGGAGACGGAGACGGAGACGGAG
>CAYTFJ010000047.1:0-34009 GCA_964437075.1 uncultured Nannocystaceae bacterium | reverse complement strand
AGCGACGGGCTTTTTCTTAGCGGCGGGCTTTTTCTTAGCGGCGGGCTTTTTCTCAGCGACGGGCTTTTTCTTAGCGGCGTCGGCAGCGGCCTTTTTCTTCTTGGCGGCGGCGTCGGCAGCGGCCTTTTTCTTCTTGGCGGCGGCGTCGGCAGCGGCCTTTTTCTTCTTGGCGGCGGCGTCGGCAGCAACGGCGGCCTTTTTCTTTTTAGCGGCGTCGGCAGCGGCCTTTTTCTTGGCGGCGTCGGCAGCGGCTTTTTTATTTTTAGCGGCGTCGGTAGCGGCCTTTTTCTTTTTGGCGGCGTCGGCGACAGCCTTTTTCTTCTTGGAGCTTTCGAGTTCCGCCTTTTTGCGGATGAGCTCGCGTTCGCGCCCCTTTCGAAGGCGCTCTTCTTCTTGCTCTTGGCGATGCTGCTCCTTCTCTTTTTCGCGCTCTTCCCGGAGTTTGTTGGCTTCAGAAATCTTCAGATCTCGCTGTTTGATGCGTTCTTCTTTTTCCGCATCACGCGCAATTTTCTTTGCATCGCGCTCTTCGTCGCGCCGGACACGCTCTTCATCACGCTGTTTGATCCGCTCAAGTCTCGCCATTTCGCGCTCGGCAGCCTTTTGCTCGATCTGGCGATCTCGCTCTTCGCGCTTGCGAACCTGGTCTTCTTCGCGCGATTTCTTGGCCGCGAGGCGAGCGAGCTCTTTCTCTGCACGCAGGCGCTTGCGCTCTTCTTCCTTGCGCTGCCGCTCGACCTCGCGTTCTTTGCGTTTTTCCTCACGCTCCTCTCGAACACGCTGTTGCTCAGCCTCACGTCTCTCTTCGGCCTCTTGTCGCTTGCGTTCGGCGGCGAGGCGACGTTCGTCTTGGACACGTTGACGCTCGGTCTCTTCCTCTACGAGTTTTCGCTCTCGCTCCGCGGCAATTTCTTCGGGTGAGGGACCCATCTCTAGCTTGAGAAGGCTCCTCAGCTCTTCTTCAGGCACGAGATCTCCATCCAACTCGGCCTGCGTCTTGCCTCGTCCGTGTACAAGGACACGCGCGACGTTGTTTCTGGAGGTCAGCTCGACCTTGTTGCCCATGAGCTCGCTGACAAAACCAACACCGAAGCTTGGGTGCACAACGATTTGGTGGAGGGAAAGTCGCGCACGCGGGTGGTACCGGACTGCGGACTTCCGGTCGTAGTGTTGGATCCCGTTTAGCCAGTCAAGCTTCTCAAGCTTCTTCCGGCGGGAAACCGAAACGGATTCTTGCTCATCGTCACGCCCCCGGGGAGGCTTGAACGCGTGAACATCGCCACAGACGGCGCACTGCACTTTGCGTACCTCGTCGTTGTAGCTCTCCAGGATGATATGCGATGTATCCGCACGGCATTTGGCGCAGTAGGCGTCAAGTTCGCCTCCGTTTGAACTGCTGCCGCCCCCAAAATGACTCTCGAAAATTTGGTCCATGGCTAACAACCTGGCCGGGAAGGCGCTTCACGCTCCCCTATCATGGTCGAAACGTCGCACACAAGCGCTAACTACCCTAAAATACAAGTGAACTCGGAATTTTGATCGATTGCGAGCAGGCACACTATTCGACTATCTTGTTGAAATTACAAGGTAAACTGAAATAAATGGTGATGTTTCACAAGTTAGGAGATCGCATGCTGCGCGATCTCCTAACTTGTGAACAGGGAGAACGGGCTCGGATTTTGGGCGATGGGTAACCATCGATGCGGAGCACGATCGCGTCTGCCGGGGCGACAAACACGCAAAATGAGGGGCTGAAACGAGGATGCGTCACATGCGTACGATGTCGTGCCGCCTGGAAGTTGTCGTCTTCGGACGCGCAGTCTGGGTTCTATTCGATGCTCGGCTCTTCGGGATCCACCGGAGCATTCTCACTGTCGAGGCTAGGGGGCGGCAGATTGTTGCTGCGCCCCGTAGCCTCATCCCGTTCGTCATCGTCGAGAAACGCCGAGTCAAATCCGCCGTCGAGGTCACGGTCGAGACCCATTAGCGTGATGAGCGCGCGAACTTCACCGCCGGTTTGCTTGGACTGGTCTGCGAGCACACCCAGCTCTCGGCAGACGACCCGAAAGGCGCGGCCGTGTTCGCCAGCTTGCGCCGCGATGATATTGCCGTTGAGCGCGAGCAGCTGGAGGCGCCGGGCGACGTCGTCGATATAGTGGATGATCGAGTCCATGCCGTCCGCTCGTTCCTCGGCCTCGGAGGCTTTGTCGTCGACTTCGTAGCGAGCGGCGGTCGCGAGTACATCGAAATGGGCTTGCCGGTCCTGGAAGGCCTCGATCATGCCGATGGGGCTAAATTCTTCTCCGCCGCTCGCATAGAGCGGGCGTGCCACGACAATGCACTCTCGATTGTCCAATTTTAGGGTCCCCTTGAACACCTCACCACGACGAAGGACCTGCTCAACGAGGTCGGGGGTCGTAAAACCACCGATCTCAGGAGCGGGACCCGCGTCAAGTACGGTCGCGGCAGCGATGCGGCGATTGCCGACGTAGAGCGCGTAGCCCAGGCCGGTGGCCTGCGCGAACTGAGGCAGAATGTCGCGATCTCGATTGAGCAGGCGGTTCCCCGCCCAGAGTTCGTCGTCGCGTCGAGCAAGAGCCCCTTCAATGTGCAAATTGCGCTCGAGCAGCTTTGTTGCCGCCTCCGAGCGTTCAAGACTTCGGCGGGTGACGACCTCCCAGACGGCATCGAGAATTTCGCTGCTTGCATGGCGCACGCAGCGAGTGTACCTGCTTTTTCGATGTCGGTGGAGTCGCTGCTCGACGGGGAGTTCCTAGGGTTCTGTGGTAACGGGGAATCATGTCTGAGGACACCGTTCGTGTACGCATCGCTCCGAGCCCGACTGGCGATCCCCATGTTGGAACGGCCTATATCGGGCTTTTTAACTACGTTTTCGCTCAGAAAACCGGCGGGAAGTTCGTGCTTCGTATCGAGGATACGGACCAGGCGAGGAGCACTCCTGGCTCTGAAGATGCGATTCTAGATGCGCTCCGTTGGGTTGGGATCGAATGGGATGAAGGGCCCGACGTCGGCGGTGAATTTGGTCCCTATCGCCAGTCGGAGAGGCTCGAGTTGTATCAACGTGAGGTCGAGGTGCTGCTGGGGCGACGGGCGGCGTATCGCTGTTTTTGTACCGCGGAGCGGCTCGCAGACCTTCGCGCTTCCCAAGAACACGAGCAGCGAGAACGGAAGGCCGCGGGGGATACGACGCCGATTCACAAGGGCTATGATGGCCACTGCCGTGGGCTCGATCCGGCGGATGCGAAGTTGAGGGCGGGGGAGGGCGAGCCTTGTACAATTCGTCTCGCAGTCCCACGGGAGGGGGTGACGGTTGTGGATGATCGTTTGTCGACAAAGGAAATTTCGTTCGAGAACCGCTTGATCGATGATCAAATCCTGATGAAGTCCGACGGCTTTCCTACCTATCATTTGGCGAACGTCGTGGATGATCACCACATGAAGATCACCCACGTTATTCGGGGGGAAGAATGGATAAATTCGACGCCAAAACACTTGCTTCTCTACAAGGGGTTTGGCTGGGATGCGCCAGAATTCTACCATTTAGGGCTGCTGCGGAACCCTGGCGGGTCAAAACTTTCGAAGCGTAAAAACCCGGTCTCGATCTTCCACTATCGAGATTTGGGATATATGCGCGAGACATTTATCAATTTTCTCGCCAATCTCGGCTATTCGTTTGGCGATGATCGTGAACGATTCACTTTGAAGGAGTGGATCGAAAACTTTGAATGGTCGCGAGTGAGCCGTGGTGGCCCCGTATTTGACGTGCAAAAGCTCGATGCTTTTAGTGGCGATGACATTCGCTCGCTCGGTCCCGACGAACTGTATCGTCAGGTCGTAGATAACGTCCTCTCTAAAGATCGATTGATGTCTTTGCTCGCCCAAGCTCAACCGCGGATAGAGCGGCTTGACGATCTTGTCCCCTACATCAGTTTCTTTTTCGGTGGCATCCTGGACTATTCCGAGGTGCTCTTGAAATTTCGAATCAAGAAACGCTCACGGAAAGAGGTTGTCGGTATTCTCGGTCTCTTCATTGAATCGATCGAGAGAGATGCTCGGGGACGCAGCTTCTCGGTTGAGGACCTTGAAGAGTTTTGTGGACGGTTTTGCGTTGAACAGGGATGGAAAAAGAAAGAATTTTTTCCGCTGCTACGCTTGAGTACGACCGCGCGGCTCGCATCTCCGCCGCTTTTTGATACCTTGAACCTCTGTGGAAAAGACCGCGTTCGCCTACGAATTCGAGAGGCGATTCGTGTCCTCAAGTCGGGAGACGATTGGTAGCGCGTCCGACTAAGCGGAGTGATGCCATCTTCGCGCGAGAGTCTTGGGACGCCGCGCTCGGAGGTCGGTGACGAAACAGTGAGCGCCTAGCTCTGCGATGAGCCCTCGCAACGCATCTGGGTAGGATTTCGACAGATCGAATCCACCGGTGGCGCGATAGCTATCGAGCCGAATGGCAAACAGCTCGGGACAAAAATCGGACTCGACGGCGGGAGGATGATGTCGCGCAGTGTCGACCCCATCTTGCCCATCGATCACGATCCCGGAAAAGCAGCTGATAGAGGGATGATCTTTTGCAGCATCGACGACGGCTTGAAACCAATCAAGTTCCGGAACGAGGTCCGGAGAGATGACGACGGCCAGCGGGGCCTTGCAGCGTTGCAGTGCTGCATGCAGTCCTGAAGCCAGCTCGGTCTCCCGTGGTCGGCGAAGCAGGACCATATCGCCCTCGACTGCACGTAGGAGTGCGGATGTCTCATCGAAGGACCCGCGGTCGACCACAACCAGCTCCCAGGGGACCGCGCTTTGGTCAACGGCGAGCAGGGTGAGCAGGCCGGCGAGCCCTGGCGCCTGGTCCTGACATTGCACAACGACAGAGATACACAAATCTCGGGTTTCCGGAGATCGGACGCGGGTGAAGAGGCGCCATTGCTCGTGGGCCGCGCGAACGTGAGCAATCTGGGCCAGATTGGGCAACGAGGAAGCGGAATGTGGCGGTTCTTGGCGGGAGGTGCTGGCGGATTCGAAGTGGGGACGCTCCTCCCGGACGAGCACAAGACCGTCGCCACGACAGTGCTCAAGTGCGCGCTCGATACTCTCGGCGTCACACACCACGAGGTCGTAGCCAGCCTCAGTCGCTTCGCCGGGTTTGCTTGGTGCAGCCCGATTCTGCTGCTGAATCCAATGTTTTGCGAGCTGACCCGTACTAATGTCTAGGCAGTGCAGCTGACGTAGCTGGACGCGAATCGAGTCGAGCAGGGCTTCGAGGATGGAACTCTTCGACATGGGATGAATTGGATGTGGGGTCCTTTCATCCGATTCGCATGGCACGACATCGAGCATAGCGACCCCTGGGTCGAAAGCGACTCAGATCGGGCCAGTGGGCAGGCCGGATACGATATTCCCACGGTAGAAGGCCGCGCTGTGGTCCTGGGCATCTAAGACCGACCCCTACAAGCAGTAGGTGGGTGTCACGATAAACGATTCGGGCTTCCCGCCGAGCGGGCCTGCACTCCCACGAGCAGAGGCGACTCCCTAGTCGAGCTAAGCAGGCGGACTTTTGTGACCAGGAACCAGCAACGCGTCCGTTTGGACAATAGCATAGAGGTCCCCCAGAGCGGACGAGAAAATCGGTGTTTTTTCGTCCGCTCTGGGGGACCTCTAGGTCGTTGGGAGCAGGAGCAGGGCTGTTGCGTAAAGAAAACTGAGCGGGAGGACTACCTTGAGCACGAAACGTGTTCGCTGCTCAATGTTCATGCGGCAAAGCGAGTCGCTGGTAGCGACTCGCTGGAAGGCGACGAACACGATGGTTGCTTTTGCGAGGAAGGTGAGAGCCCCAAGCGCGACGAGTGCAGCGTGAGGGGCGCCCATCGACAGGGATTCAGCGAAAGGGTTGTGCCAAGCGCCAAGGTAAATCGCGGTGATCCAAGCGGCCCAACCGACTCGGCGCAAGATTGCTCTTGGGGATGGATGGACGCATGGCTGACCTTCTCCGATGGCAACCGTGAGGAGTGCGAGAAGTAGGCCAGGCGGCTCGGTAAAAATGCCCCACTCTGTCGCGGCGGGGTGCGTGAGGGCGATTTCATAGAGACTCGAGAGGCCGGTGCGGGCGAGTACGGGCACAAGCAGGAGTCCCGCGACGAAGCATTGCAAGAGTTCGAAGCCCGCGAATTTCGGCGTTCGGACGGAGAGCGAGCCCGAGGCGACCGTCCACGCGACCCACCAGAATATCAGCGATCCCGATCCCGGAAAGACCACGAGTGGGCCGCCACCGAGACCCTCGCGACACTGCGCGAGCCCGTCCCTGCCGATGGCGCTGAGCACGGCGTCGTTGCAGAGGGCATCGCCGACGGGAATGAATGCAAGGCTTGCGCTCAGGGCCGCGACCGAGATAGCGAACTCAACATGCGAGTGCGCGGCTTTTTGTCTTGGAGTGAGTTGAAGGCCGACGAAGAGCAGACTCAGCAGAATGAGCGCCGCGATTGATCCCGGAAGGGCTCGAGTTTGCCACGAGGATGGAGCAGAAAAATCAATGGGTATCCGCTGCAGACGTCCGTTGGCCTTGAGCTCCAGATGGGCGTGTGCTGCGGTGTAGTAGAGTGCTTTGCCATTGCGATCGTCGGTTCGAAAACTTCGCGCGTGTACACGCACGCCGATGTCTGCGATCGAGCCTGGAAGAAGCTCCGAAGGCAAGCGTTCGCCTTGGATCATGAATCCATCCCAATCGGCGCCGCCGAGTTGAATCTCGCGCAGATCGATGGTCTGCGACCCGACATTTTTTAGGGTGAGTACCGCTTCGGCACGCGCGGGGCTCATGGAGAGCCGCTCGCTCGAGAGACGAAGAGCAAGCGGCTCTCGGGGGGCGGAATTCGAAGAGCAGCCTGCGTAGAGAAGGAAGAGAAAAAACAGGGCGAAGAGCGAGCTTCGCCCGCGGGCGAGAGCAGACGCTTGGCTAGTTGTCACCAGCATCGGAGCGTACAATCACTGTCTTGTTGGCCAGGCTGAACGGGGACCTTGGCGGTGCCTCGTAGGAGCTCTCGCCGGAAAAGGCGCCTCGGTGTGCGAGATGGACGACGGCGATGCCGAGCATCGCTAGAAAAAACAAAAATCCAGCGACGGGAGCCGCCGCATCGTGGTCGACGCAGTGACCGATCGTCGTCAAAGATTCTGGGCATCCCTGGGCGGATAGAGTCAGCGCCCAGGGGAGGAGCAACGCCGCGCATGGAAGGACGACAAGCAGAGGGAGGATACGTGCTGAGGTCTCCGGTGCAGGCGAGTCAGGCTCCAGATGGGCGCCGCCGACCGGCGCCCACCAAGCGATCACAAATGCGATCGTCGTGACCAAAAACAGCGGAAAGTAGGCCGCAAGCATGATTGGATCGAGTTAGCACAGATTGAGTGAGTACCGATTTGACGATCGTTGCTCGCTCGGGCCCGCATCGTTGGCCAGCCCGAGCCTCGCTTCTTGTTGTTCGCGGATCAAGTGGGTCGATGATGGTTTTAGATCAGCCCTTCGATCGCCATCTCAAACACGTCGACCTCGTCTGGCGTCCGAGCCATCAGCAAGACTCGCAGCGAGCGGTCGCTGCGATGACTGCGAAACTCGCTGTGAATCGCTCGCGCAGCTTCTTCGGCCGGGATGCCTGAGTCGTAGGCTCCCATAAGCGGGATCGCCACGGATTGAAAACCACGAACTTCACAGGCGCATAATACGGCAGCCGTGGCGCGAGCGACGTCCTCGACGAGGACCTCCGCACCCGGCTCAAGTGTGTTCGGGACGTGAATGAGGTGGCGTACACGCATGTTTCCAGCGGGAGTGACAAGCGCCGCGCCCACCGCCAGTGGCAGGTGGGGCTCGAGGAGACCCTCAAGGTTGAGCCCGGAGAGGCGCTTGAGGCGAGACGCGGGGTACTGCGTCAGCTCACCTTTGGAGTTTCCTGGACAGACAAAGGCATCGGCTTCGACCAACTCCCACGGTTCTGTGGAGAGATGGATATCGATGCTGTGGGCTTTCGGAATATTGGAACGTGGATTCCCCATCGTCATCTAGTTCTCTGTATACGATCTTGAGCGTCGCTTCGCTAAGCGGGTGCGCCCGCGAAGACGCAACCACCACGGCTTAGGCGGGTGGGTCGGTGAACATGGAGTCGAGGCGGGTTTCGACCTCGGTTTCGGGTGTCGACTGGGCGATGGCCAACTCTTTGACCAGAAGGTCGCGAGCCCGGTTCAGCATCTCTCGTTCGCCGTGCGACAACGTTTTTGTCGTCTTGAGCAGGGAAATATCGCGGTACACCTCGGCCACCTCGAGCAGGGATCCTGTGCGGATCTTCTCCATGAAGTTCCGGTAGCGGCGGTTCCACGTCTGCCGATCGGAGGGAATGTCACGCTGGCCCAGCACTCGAAAGGTCTCTGCCACGTCTTCGGTGTTGGCCAGCGGGCGCATGCCGTTCTCTTCGGCTTTGTGCACCGGCACGGTGATCTTGAGACCCGAGTCCCGGAATTTGAGGTGATACACGGCGAGAGTCTGCTCGCCGATGGTCATCGTCTGTACGTCGACGATGTCCGCGACCCCATGGCTGGGGTATACCGCTGTGTCACCGATGCTGAAGCTTGGATTCTTGTCCATGTGAGGTCCTGCCTGTGCGGGCTCTTCCGGGCCTGGTGTAGCACCTTGTGGGACAATGGCTACATGCACAGGCGCGCATTCGGCGAAGAGGCGCTCGTGGGTGTTAGAGTACGCGTTTGTTGCTGCCCGCGGCTACCTTTGCGGAGAGCGGTGGCCCCGCGGCCCCTTGGTCGCCGGCAAAGATGCCTCCCAGCCGGCGAATACGGCCATCTTCGCTAGATTGACCGCGTGCGCAATGTGCGTGTTTTGCGTAAAGGGGCGGGGAATTGGTGTGGGTCCAGGAAGGCTCGGCTTGTCTATCGTAGCTCGATCACTCGCCAACCGGCGTCGCCACGTTCGAGAATAATTTTTCCGTTGACGCCGTAGCTTAGCGACGCCCTTGTTTGATCGCGGCTGTAGACGATCGTCCCGGGTTCGGAGAGCGCCGACAAGATACGCTCAATCCGCGTGTTCCACTCCGCGGCGGCCTGCTCAAGAAGCGCTGGGGCGAGCAGGGCTTGGACATGGCTTTCTCCGCTTGCGCGAATCCCGGCAACGAGTGCGCGAATCGTGGCTTCGGGGCTGTCGGTTCTGGGGATACCCGGGAGGCCCGCCGTGACGACGTAGCGGTCACCCGTTTTTGTCCAGAGGAGGGAATGGCCGCCCTCGTGGGTTGTGATTCCACTGCGGACGGCAGGGGCCAGGGTTCCGGAGGTCTTCTGGGCGTCGTGTGATTTGAGCACCATGGTCCGTTCTGAAGCGCTCGCCTGCCACCGCTGGCGGAAGTGTTTTGTATCGATTTTTGCTTGCAGCTCAGGTGAGAGCAGGACGTACGCTGCATCCGCATCATTTTCGCGCAGGGCTTTGACGTAGGCGTCACGAAGCTCTTCCGGCGTGCGAGCTCCTTGACCCGCGCAAGCTGCCACTCCAACGATTAATGCGATGCTAGCGACGCTCGTAGCGAGGGCGGAGATCCCAAGGCATCGCTGCGACGTCTTCATGAAAAAATGCCTCGCCGTCTATCGAGACGGATGTCTCGCGTCCAACGGGGGTCGAGATTGGGGTGGTCCAGCGTGTAGTGAAGCCCGCGGCTCTCTTTGCGGGCGGCCGCGCTCTCTACGATGAGCCTCCCGACAAGCGTAATGTTGCGGAGCTCAAGGATGTCCCGCGTGAGACGAAAACGCCAATAATACTCCTCGATCTCCTCGCCGATCATGATCAACCGTCGTCGCGCGCGTTCGAGACGCTTGTCGGAGCGGACGATTCCGACGAAATTCCACATCAACGCCCGGACTTCTTCCCAGTTCGCGGCCACCATCACGGCCTCGTCGGAGTTGACGGCATCCCCTTCGTTCCAAGGCTCGACCGCACTCGGGGCGGGGCGACTGAAATCGTCGGCGACGTCGGCGGCACCTTTGGCTAAGACGATGGCCTCCAGAAGACTGTTGGAGGCCAAGCGGCAGGCGCCGTGCATTCCGCTCATGGCGACCTCGCCAATGGCCATGAGGCCGGGGATCGAGCTGCGGCCGAAGGGGTCGACGGAGACCCCCCCGCAGGTGTAGTGGGCGGCGGGGACCACGGGGATGTGTTGAACTCGCATGTCGATGCCGACTGACATGCATCGGGCGTGAATCGTGGGGAAGCGTTTGACGATAAATTCGTGGTCGAGATGGGTCATGTCGAGAACCACGCATCGCGCCCCGCTGCGTTTCAGCTCGGCATCGATCTCGCGGGCCACCACATCGCGTGGGGCCAGACTTCGCATCGGGTGGCGCGGGTCCATAAAAGGCTCGCCGTGTAGATTGCGAAGGATTCCCCCCTCGCCCCTTAGCGCCTCAGAGATCAGAAAAATCTTCGCTTCAGGATGGTGGAGGCAGGTCGGGTGGAACTGCATGAACTCAAGACTCGAAAGCTCCGCCCCAAGCCGGTAGGCCATGGCGAGGCCGTCGCCGGTCGCTACGTCGGGGTTCGAGGTGTAGCGGTAGACTTTTCCGGCGCCTCCGGTGGCGAGGACGGTGGTTTCGGCGACAAAGGCGGCGACCCGATCGGTTTGAATATCGAGGGCATAGCAACCGAAACATCCGTCATGGCCGCCATTGGCCTTCGATCCGCTGAGCAGGTCCACAGCGACCACGTGTTCCCGGAGCGTGATGTTGGGATGTCGAGCGACGGCCTCGATAAGCGCGCGACCGATCTCCGCACCCGTTTTGTCTTGGCGGTGTACGACCCGCCGTTGGCTGTGGCCGCCCTCGCGACCGAGAGCGAAGGGGAGCTTCGAGCCGTGCTCCGGAAGATCGAACGCGACTCCGTAGCGAGAGTGCAGGTCCTTCACAAGTTTTGGGCCGAGCTCGACCGCCCGGCGGACCATCGGCTCGTGACAGAGGCCTATTCCGACGTTCAACGTGTCGGCGATATGGTCGTCGATGCTGTCGTCTGGAGAAAAAACCGCTGAGATTCCGCCCTGCGCGAGACGGGTGTTGGAGCGTTCTCGCGCGTCTTTTGTGATAATTGTTACGGATCCGCGATCCGCGACCTCAAGGGCAAAATAGAGTCCGGCGAGGCCGCTACCGAGGACGAGATACCGGCTGTGGTGGATCGGGGTCGCCACGAGATTGCAGAGGGTACACCGGGCAACGGCCCCTGTTGCGGCGTTTTTTCGCCCATTGTCGTTGCGCTGGTAAGCTACTTGCCGATGGCGACCGGCGATCCCAAGCGAAACCAAAAATCGCGAGTCGGCTGGCGATCCTTCGCGCCACGCGCCGGGCTTGCGTCTTGTCCGCGAACCTTGGTGGTCCTGTGGATCCTTTGCGTGGCGCAGACCGGTTCGACCGCCGCATCTGCAGCCCAGAACAACAACTACTACAAGTACCGCGACTCCGATGGTGTTTTGCACATCACCAATACCCGTCGTAGCAAAGGTGACTGGAAGTTGTGGCGCACATTTAAAGGGAGCGGGACGGGTAGCGAAGTTTCACGCGAAGGCGGTGCTCGGAAGACTCGTGTCGCCATGACCAGCGAGCGTGTTCTCCGCTATTCGACCTATATTCGTGATGCGGCACGGCGGTATCAGTTGCCAGAGGCGCTTGTTCGGGCGGTGATCCATACCGAAAGCCGATACAATCCCAATGCCGTCAGTCACGCCGGGGCCATGGGGTTGATGCAGCTGATGCCGAGCACGGCGAAGTACCTGAAAGTCACCCAGCCCTTTGATCCTCGTCAAAATATCTACGGGGGCTGCAAGCTTCTCCGGCTCCTAGCGAACCGCTTCAACGGCGACATGGTGCTGGTCGCGGCGGGCTACAACGCAGGTGCGGGGAATGTGCAAAAATACGGAGGGGTTCCCCCTTTCGTAGAGACTCGAAACTACGTCAAATCTGTGCTGCGTCGCTTTTATGCCTACGAGCGTCAATCTCAGCTCGGCGGGAACGCGCAGCGCCGGGGCCCCGCCCGCAACATCGCTGGATAGCGTTCGAGAGGCCATTTAGCCCATGCCTTTTACCCCCTGGTACCCGTCGGACCGAATCGAGGCCTGTGCACCTCGCTCGGCCGGCGTCTACCAAGTGCGCCAAAATGAGCTGCGTCTATACCCAAGCGGAAAGAGCGCGATGATCCACTACGCCCAAGCGGATCTTCTGGTCACCTCTATGGCGAAATTTAGCCGTTCGAGCGGCCGCCCCACGTGGCTCTATCGCCATCGGATGGTGCCTGGGAAGGAGGAGTCGCAACGGGCATTGGAGCGGCTGCTCACCAGGTTCTATCGGAGTTTTGGTGAATACCCGACATTTGACCCGATCGGGTGATCGGGCCATCGATGGGGTGGAAGAGGCGGGGGGGGGGCGAGACGGTCGCATTGGCAGTGTGTGACCTTCGGGGTACTGTCGCCCCACGTGGACACCCGCAGCGAGATTCCGGGAGTGACGAGCTTCGCATTTTGTCGCTTGCTCACCCCGGAAGCTGAGGCCGAACCTCTCTCGCTGACTGAGGAGGGACATTTGTTGGTGAACGTGCGGGGGGAGACCATGACGCGGACTGACGCTGTGCTCGTGTGTAGTAAGAACCTCGAAGTTCGGCCCTTGAAGCGAAGGATGCAGGGCAGGGCGGTTCCCGACGTTTTTTGTCGCCTCGCCGCGCTAGAAGGAGACGGCTATCTCGTGCTCTCGCGGGAATCAGAGCGTTTCTACCCGCTCCGGCTGCAGCGTGATCTATGCTTCTTTAGGGAGCGGTGCCTTTGGTCCTTGGAATCGAGCTTGATGTGGGACGTGGGCACGTTGCCCGGCTCTCGCGGCGAGCATGAGATCCCATTGGTCCGCGTGGCTGGCGAGGGGTGCGTCGCCGTGCGGGTCGCGGGGGAACTTGTGGCAGTTAAAATCTCCCACGAGCGACCTCACGTCGTACGGGCTGACGCTCTGATCGGCTGGGTCGGAAATGTTGTGCCGCGAGCTGAGCGCGGGAGCCCGTTTTTGTTTTGTGAAGGTGAGGGGGCTGTTTTTGTCAGCCTGCCCGAGACCTCGGCTGTGAACCACCCACTGGAGCAAGGAAGTCGCTCGTGAGTCGTCGAATTGACGGACTAAAAAAAGAGATCCTCAACCTGCCGAATATGATCACGATCGGAAGATTGTTTCTTATTCCTCCGGTTATTTTTCTGATCGATAAGACGGACCCGGTGAAGAGCTTCTTCGCCATGTGCTTGTTTTTGCTGGCAGGCCTGCTCGATATCGTGGACGGATGGCTGGCGCGTAGACAGGGTCTCGTGACCTTTTTCGGAAAGTTCATGGACCCGCTTGCCGACAAGATCATGGTGATGGCTCTGCTGGTCTTTCTTGTTGTGGACGGGCGGCTGGCGGCGTGGGTGGTTGTTGTTTTGCTGGGACGAGAGTTTTACATTTCGGGGTTACGAACCTTGGCGTTGTCCGAAGGTGTCGAGATCGTCGCCGGGGCCGGGGGCAAGGCGAAGACCAGCTTTCAGCTCATCGGAGTCTGCATGATCTTGGTGTATTACAGCTATAGAGTGCCTTTTTTCGGGGACATGGTTGATTTTCATAAAATGGGCTCGGTGCTGGTGTACGTCTCGATCTTGCTCTCGATTTACAGCGCGTTGGACTACACCTGGGGGTTCATCCGCGAACTTGAGAAGCGAGCCGTCGACAGCGAAGAGGCACTCGACACCGCAGTCGATCGAGGATGACGGTTCGGGAGTACGGGGCTGAGAACGGGATGGATCGTATCTGGCGTGCGATTGTCGCCGCTGCCCCCAGCGCGAATGGAGAATTTTCTGCGCTCGACGGTGGGCGAGAGCAGAGGAGCTGGGTTGGCCTTGAGGCGGATTGCGTGGTCGAATCCGACTCACTTTCGGATCTGGCCGAGATCGACGCATCGTGGCGTAGCGAACCCGAAAAGATATGGATCGGGTGGCTGAGCTACGATTTGGGGGGGGCCGCGCTGCGAGGAGAGACGCCATTGCCCGGACGATTCCCTGGGCTTTGTATGCGGCGCTATTCTCGTGGGTTGGAGATCGATCCGGGGGGGGGGCGAATCAGTGGGCGCGTCCATGGTGGTGCGAAGGGCTCGGCATCGGAGGTGTTGGACGAGGCCGCAGTGTTGCGGTTCTTGGGCGATGCGGGAGTCCGCAGGGCAGCCCGCTCCGACTGGCCGCTGACTTCGCTGGTGGCGGGACTCACCCCCGAGGACTATCGAGCGAAGGTCCAAACGGCTCGGAGATTGATCACCGCGGGGGAGAGCTACCAAGTGAACCTTTCACAGGGATTTCATGCGAGTTGGTGTGCGAATGTGAGCGCCCCTGATCTGGGAGTGGAGCTGGCAGAGCGAGCGGCGCAGATCTATGGGACCGTTCGGGAGGCGTGCCCTGCCGATATGGGCGCATTGATGCGCGTTTCGGAAGGTGCGTGGTTCCTGTCAAATTCGCCTGAGACCCTGATCGACGTCCGAAGGGACCGTATGGGCGAACGTCTCAACGATGTCGCGCGCTCTTGGCCTATCAAGGGGACCCGTCCGCGCCGGGAGGACCCTCGGGCCGATCAAGCCGAGCAGAACGCTCTTGTGAACTCCGAAAAAGATCATGCGGAGCACGTGATGATCGTCGACCTCGTGCGCAATGATCTTGGTCGACTCGCGCAGCCCGGCTCGGTGAAGGCGCCGAAGGTACCTTCTCTTGTTAGCTTGCCGACGGTTCATCACCTGATAAGCGAGGTGTCGTGTCGCCTGCGGCCGGGATGGACCCTTCTCGAAATTGTAGAGGCGATGTTTCCTGGGGGGAGTATCACCGGCGCCCCTAAGCGGCGGACCACGGAAATCATTCGGGAGTTGGAGGGGCAGCCTCGCGAAATCTATTGCGGGGCGATGATTCTTCTTGAGCCTGGAGGGTTCAGGGTGAACATACCGATTCGGACGGCGATTCTGGACAGGGAGGGTCTCAGTCTACGCAGTGGAGGGGGGGTGGTGATCGACAGCGACCCCGAAGCAGAGCGTCTGGAGACATTGGCGAAAGCTCGCGCCTTCAACCCAAAATATTAGGCGGTGGGCACGTGTGTACACACGTCGCAATTGGGCGATAGGTCGCATCGTTGGCTCGAAGAAGCTGTGGCGATGCGCAAGATGGGGAAGAGGTCGTGGGGGGGCGGCGGGCGGCTAGCCGAGCGACGGCGCAGAGGATAGACTCGCGCCTAGATGAGACACGAAATACCTCACGATCTCGAGCTGCCGACGGCGAAGCTCGCCGCGCGTAAGGCCGTTGAATCCTATGCGATAGAGTTTGATAAATATGGATTTAAGTCGGTCTGGACGACCGACACGAACGTCGAGATCAGTTTTTCGATCAAGGGAATGCGACTGGGAGGGACCTTCTCCGTTCATCCGGATAAGCTGCTCCTCGAGCTTGATGTGCCGCTGCTCTTTCGAGTTTTTATCGGCCGTGCGGTCACCGTTATCGACAAAGAGGGAAAAAAGTGGCTGGCAAAAGCCAAACGAGGTGAACTCGACGGCGGGGGCGAAAATTCCTGATGCTTGCGGGCGGAGCCCCGTGGGGCTCAACTCGCCGGCGTGGGCGACGATTCCGTCTCTTTGTCTTCAGCTAGATCTGCAGGCCCACCGTGGCGGCGGATATAGATCAAGAGCAGGAATACACCGCAGACGAGCGACGAGTCGGCGACGTTAAAAATCGGCCAGTAACGCTGGCCGTCCCAGTCGTAGAAGAACTGAAGAAAATCGATGACCCCGTGGCGGTCCACCAGCTCTCCGTGGGTCCAGAGTTTCATCGTGCGAAAGAAACGATCGTGCAGGTTCCCGAGGGTGCCTCCTGCGATCAATCCGACGGCAAGAAATCCGTAGCGGTGTTTGCTTGGGAACTTCGATGCTAGCCAGGCCATATAGCCGAGGGCGACGAAGCTGATGACGATAAAAAAGACCCGCGCCCACGAAGCATCATGCAAAAAACTGAAGGCCGAACCGGTGTTGAAACCGAATTTTAGGTAGAAGACATGGTCGATCACCATGACACCGCGATCGGCGATGGCAGGATCGACACCCTCAACGTTTCGCAGATTGTTCCAGGCCCAGTTTTTACTCCAAAGGTCGAGGATGAGGCTGAAGACCGCCATGCCTGCCGTGAGTGCGTAAACCCCGACTCGAGAGCCCTCGGGGGCGGGGGGAGAGGCGGATTGTTCAGCTGTCGGCTGTTCGGAACCGGAATCGCTCATCTGGGCTTGACGTTAGCGCAGCCCCCGTGGAGGAGCCAATGCGCATTTTGCGGAAACGCGTGATTGTCCATAGACTGTGCACTCGGGTCAAACCATGGCCAAACCCGCCTGCGGGCCAGGGCCGTGGCGAGATCAGGACAAGATTAGGCCTGCGACGAAGTGGAATTTTGTTCAACGATTGTGGGAGGATGGGGCTTCGACCTTGGGCTTCTGCCTGCCTTACGAGATCTACGATCCGATACTGACATGTCCAATCCGACGACCGAACTTGTGTCCCAGACGGCGGGTCCGTTGCTGATTCTGGCGACCGCGTTGGTGGCTGGTAGCATCTTTGGCGGGCTCGCAAAGAAAATCCGTCTGCCGGGTATCACGGGGCAGATTCTTGTTGGGGGTCTTCTAGGCCATGCTGGCCTCGAAGTCTTTGACGCGGAGTCGCTCGAAGGTCTACAGCCCTTGACCCACTTCGCGCTCGGACTCATGGCGGTCACGGTCGGAACGCATCTAAATATTCGTCGACTTCGAAACGCGGGGAAACGACTGCTACTGCTCTTGCTTGTGGAGTCGCTTGTGATCCCCGCGATGGTCTTTGGTGGTCTTATCCTGTTTCCCGAGGTCAACTGGAGCATGGCGCTGCTTTTTGGCACCTTGGCCATCTCGACTGCGCCCGCCACGATCCTCGCGCTTGTCAAAGAGACTCGCTCGAAAGGGGTCTTTGTAAAGACGTTGATCGCCGCCGTCGCGCTCAACAACGTCGCTTGTATTTTGCTGTTCGAGATTGCCCGGTTGGCAGCGCGTGAGTCGGTGGCGAATCCCAATGCGACCTCCTTCGTAGATATCGGGTCCGGAGCTCTGTTTCAGCTATTTGCGGCGGCCCTTACCGGGATTGGGGCCGCAATGGCGATCTTGGTGTTTAATAGAATTGTCCCGCGGTCGGAGAAACAGACCACGGCTGGTTTCATTGCGATTCTTTTGACGATCGGGGCGGCCAATTATTTAGGGTTCTCGGCGATGCTTGCTTGTCTGTTCATGGGTTTCGCCGAGGCCAACGTGAACCGCGACCGTAACTCTGTTGATCGCTTGTTCTCCGACTTCGAGCCGGCGATTCTCACAATATTTTTCACCTTAGCGGGGATGGAGCTGTCGCTCGAGCACGCTGCGAAGGCAGGCTTGATCGCCGTCGTGTTCTTTGCCATGCGGCTCGCCGGAAAACTGATCGCGGCGAACGTGGCGATGGGTCTCGCTGGCGCCACGAAGAGAGTCCAGCGAAACCTTGGATTTGCCTTGGTACCCCAGGCAGGGGTGGCTGTGGGATTGGTTCTCTTGCTCGAGAATGACCCCGTATTGAGCGCGGAACGAGGCGACCTGGTCAGCTTGTTTGTTGCGGCGGTGCTGACGACGGTGGTCGCCAACGAGGTCGTCGGGCCCATCTTGACACGGATGGCGCTCATGCGTTCTGGTGAAGCGGGGCGTGATCGCCTACGGTTGATCGACTTCATACACGAAGAAAATATCGTCACAGACATGGTCGCATCTTCCCCAGAGGAGGCCATTCGTGTGTTAACCGGCATTATGATTCAGACTCATCATCTCGATCCTAAAATTCGAGATTCGTTGCTGTCATCCGCGCTGGAGCGTGAGAAGGAAATGTCGACTTGCCTCGGCGGTGGTTTGGCGGTTCCACATGGAATCCTTCCGGATGGCGAGAATATGGTTGGAGTGATGGGAATCTCGCGAGGCGGATTTATGTTTGATACGCCCGACGGGAAGCCTGTTCATTGCATCGTTTTGCTGGCGACGCCGACGCATGCCCGAGAGCGTCATCTTCAGGTGTTGGCCGCGTTGAGTCGCACTCTCGGTCAAGATCCACTCGTTCAGCGGGCATTATTTAACGCGAAGAGTCCGGCTCACGCTTACGAGATTCTTCACGACGAACGCGCTGAGGATTTTAACTACTTCATCGATGAAAAATCGGGCGAAGTTGAGGTCGGGAAAGTCTAAGGACGACCGAGATCGAATCTGAAAAGCTGGGCTGTTTGGACGCTCAGAGTCGCGTTCGGTCGGGATTCATCGGGCGAGAGAGACTCGTCAGCTACAGCGATATGAGATAGGCTTCACCGATGTTGGATCGATCCGCTCTTCAATCGTCGCTGCTCCCGCTTTCCCTTTGCTTGCTGGGAGCTTTCGGAGCCGTGACGGCCTGCTCCGGCGAGCCATCAAACTCGAAGTCCAAATCGGCCCCCAAGAACGATGGGGTGGGCCCTCAGTCGACGAAACCGGAACAAGTCACGGCGGAGGGAAACGAAAAGATCACGGCAGCGGCTCTACGCGATCGAGTTGGCGGGATCTTTGGCGAATTGCCGAAGGAGATGGTGTCCGAAAAAACATCGATCACCGAAGCAAAGGTTACGTTGGGTCGGTCCCTTTATTACGAAAAACGTCTGTCCAAGAATCACGACATTTCTTGTGAGTCGTGTCATCACTTGGCGAAATTCGGTGTTGACAATGAGCCGACGTCTCCAGGGCACAAGGGGCAGCTTGGCGGTCGAAACTCGCCGACGGTCTACAATGCGGCGCTTCAGTTCAAGCAGTTTTGGGACGGGCGCGCCGAGAATGTTGAAGAGCAGGCGAAGGGCCCTGTGCTGAATCCAGTCGAGATGGCGATGGTCAGCGAGGAGACGACCGTGGGTGTTTTGAAGTCAATTCCAGGGTACGTAAAGTTGTTCGAAGCGGCATTTCCTGACCAGGACATCAGCTACGACAAAATGGCGGAGGCGATCGGAGCGTTTGAGCGGAAGCTTGTGACACCGTCTCCCTTTGATGCCTTCCTGGCTGGCGACGATGGCGCGCTCTCTGATAGGGCGCTACGAGGCCTGGATACCTTTGTGTCTGCTGGTTGCGTGAGCTGTCACAGTGGGCCCGGCATCGGTGGGACGATGTTTCAAAAACTTGGTCTTCTGAAACCCTTCGAGAGCAAGGATCTTGGTCGGGAGGAAGTCACGAAGTCGGAGGCGGATCGACACATGTTTAAGGTGCCTGGTTTACGCAACGTGGCAAAAACAGGCCCATATTTGCATGACGGGAGTGTGAAGTCCCTGGAGGCAATGGTGGACATCATGGTCTCTCATCAGACCGCAAAGGGTTCGTTCACGGAGCGGGAGCGAGGGGACGTTGTTGCGTTCTTGGGGTCTCTGACAGGCGTGCTTCCGAATGAACTCATTGCAATGCCCGATCTTCCAAAAAGTGGACCTTCGACGCCGAAGCCTGACCCCAGTTAGCCTTGGCAGGACTTGGTGTCCCTCAGAGACGTGTCGGGCTTGGCGGGCCCGATGTGCTGATGTCGGAGATGTACCTGTACAGGAAAAAAATGAACACGGCGATACCGCAGCTAAGAGCGATGTCTGCGACGTTGAACGCGGGCCAACGATGGTGTGGGCGGTAGTAGATGACGATGAAGTCGACAACAGCGTGCTGGGGGAATTCGCTCCACGTGCGGCCTTCTTCCAAGCTGGTCTGAATGATCGTCGCGTGATCGACAACATCCTCGAAGCGAAATCCACGGCTGAAATATTGTCGGCGATGGACGACTCGAATCAATCGGTCGGTCAGGTTCCCCAGCGAGCCTCCGAGAATCGACCCGAGCGCAATAAAGGCGCTCGGCCGACGAGTCGCAAGCGTGCGCAGAAGGTAGGCAAAATAGAATAGAGAGGAGACCGTGACCGTGATGAAAAAGGCGCGAGCCCACGGGGCGTCACGTAGAATCCCAAATGCGGAGCCGGTATTGAACACCAGTTCAAGCTCAAGCACACCTGAATGCAGGATGACTGCCGGTTTTCCCTGGAGCTGCGTAAGCGCCCAGGCCTTTGTGGCTTGGTCGAGGGCAAAGATAGCCGCAGCGATCGTACCCGCGAGGACGACAAGAGGCCCTCGAGATCGCTGTTGTGTGGGGTCGCGTTGGTGCGGGTCCGTGGGCACGAGAAGCTCCATAGAGCTTGTGCACGACGACTGGATTTAGGCAAGTGCCGAGACGGATGGCGTCCGCAACAGGTCAAAGAGCGCAGGTCGACGTCGGCTGGGCCAATTTGCGCGATCATGGGTTAAGGCGCGTCGGCCCCTTGAGACTCGCTGGTCCATGGCTTGCCTCGACATACCCTCGAGTGCGATAGGGTGTTGTTGCTGCAGCTCGGTGAGGTCTTGACGATCTTCTCCAAGCAGGTTCGACAGCGCATTCTCCAGGAGGACGGCCTCGGGGAGTCGGAGCTCTCGGAGGGCAGCGCGAAGTTTTGCCCGCATGTTGAGTTCCTCGCGTTTTTGGGAGCCGACGAGCTCGAGCTCTTCGGATCTTCGGGCGGCGTCATCGGCGAGGGCAACAGTCCCGGCGGCGATCATCACGGGAAGAGTTCGAATCTCGGGGTCCAAGAGCGCCGGTTCTTGCAGAAGCGCCTCCACTTCGTTCCATGCGAGCGCGCCAATATCCTCTTCGTCGCCGCCTACGCTTTCGAATTCAGTGGAGCTCCAGGCTCCGACAAGTAGGTGCAGGTGAACGGACTCGAAGAGTAGGGTCTCTGACAGGGCGGTTCGCAGCTGCTCGGATCGTTCCTCCATATTCGAGACGTCTTGACGATGGGCCTGACGAAATAGATTGTTGTGAAATTGACCTGAGGTACCGGTGCCGGGCGAAGAGGGTGCCGTTGCTCCCGGCCCGGAGATGTTCGCTACCCAGGATTGAATCTCGGGAGGAATCTCGAGAAGCAAGGAGTCGCGCAGTCCTTTGTGCAGAGACATGAGAGCCGGAAAACGGCTGTCGAGCACGGCCTTGTTGGGTGTGACGCCTTGCATGCGGGCATCGAGTGCCTCGTTAGCGACATCTTCAAGCACATCACGCAGCTCGCTGAGGTCCAAGAACGGAGCGGAGTCGGCGCCGAACTGCTGGGGGAGGGCTTCAACGACGGGAGCGGTGATTGAGGCGTCCATAGCGTGCCCATGGGTTTAAGCACGGGGTATCGTCGCGCAAGTCCGCGAGTCGAAATTTTCCGGTGGTCGCTCAGAGTTTGGATGTCGGCTCGCCGTGTATGAGATTACCCTGCGGTGGATGGTGCGGGAACGTGAGGTTGACTCCGAGGACGTGTTTCATCCGTTGATTGTCGACTCGTTTACCCCGTGGTGGACGATTTGTGGGGGTCGAGTCTCGCCAGAGGGGAACCGGCCGGCCGAGAGCTTTGGCGATGCCCTCAAACATTTCCCGGCGGCTGCGGTGATCGTCGTCGCAAACCTGCACGCGCATGCTGATGGCGGTCGGAAGGCTCAGCGAGGCGAGAATCGCCGAGACCGCGTCGGCACGGTGCACAAGATTGGTCGCAGTCCAACCGTCTCCGTCGAGCGGCGAAGGGAGGCGCTGTTGATAGAGCCGAGAGAGATTTCGTCCGGGGCCGTAGAGTCCGGCGAGGCGAAGGACTATCCATGGCACGCCGAGGGCGGTGAATCCGTTGATGATGATCTCTTCGGCCTCACGTTGAATGTTGCCGCGCGCACCAGAAGGCCGCCGAGCGTCGTCCTCAAAAACGGAAGCGTCGAGATCGGGGCATGCGGAGACGGAGGAAATGTAGACCATCCGCTTGAGCGATTTTCCGTCGCAGGCATCCACAATCCTCCTGGCACCCTGCAAGTACAGACGGCGAGGGTCCTGTGGCTTCATACCTGGGGCGTAGCTCAACAGGAGATGAGCATTTGGCCTAATCGCGTCACTCAACCGGGTAGGCGAGTCTTTGAGAATATCGAGGGGATAGACTTCAACGGACGGTGGCGGTGGTGTTGGTGAAGTCCAACGGCCACGGCGACTGTACGCGTGCACCTCGGTCCCGAGCGTTCCGAGGCGAAGTGCCACTTCGCTGCCGACGTATCCGTTCCCGATGATGGTGACGGGGTCCATCGGTGGGCATCCCATGGTCATGAGCCTAGACGAATTCGAAATTTCTTTTTCTTACTCGCTTTGAGACGCAGTCCCGACTCACCACAATCCTGTTGTGTGTAGGTGGTGTTAATATCTGTGACACTGGCATCGTTGATCTCTACGGATCCGGCTTGCACGGACGGTCGTGCGAGCCGCTTTGACTTGAAGGCCGCGACCTTGTCGTGAATAAGGAGGTCGCCCAGGGTGATGCTCTTGACCGGGATCTCGATGCAGGGCAAGGCGCTCCAGTCAGTTCCAGCTCCGAAGGCCTGTTCGCTGGCACGTCGGGCTTTTTCGGCTTCGACATCGCCGTGCAAGAGACGCGTGGTCTCGTACGCCAGTCGATGTTTCGCCTCGCTGCGCGCGGCGCCTTCGGCCGCGCATAGCGCTTCGATCTGGTCGGAATTCAGATCGGTGAAGGTCCGCAGCAGCTTCGGGACATCCTGGTCGGCGGTATTGTACCAATACTGATAGTAGTCGTAGGGAGAAAGGCGATCGGCTTCAAGCCACACCGCACCCTTTTCGGTCTTACCCATCTTCTTACCGTCGGCCGTAGTGAGAAGGGGTAAGGTGAGAGCGTGTGCGGTGTCACGCTTTCCGTCCTTATTTTCGCCGCTTGCGTGGCGAGTTCGGCGAATTAACTCGACCCCAGCGACCATATTTCCCCACTGGTCGCTGCCACCCACTTGCAAGGTGCAGCGGTGTTCGCGGTTGAGGTGCATGAAGTCGTAGGCCTGGAGGAGTTGGTAGTTGAACTCAAGAAAAGACAGGGGTTGTTCGTTTTCGAGACGTTCGCGGTACGTCTTGACGGCGACCATTCGGTTGACCGAGAAATGGCGGCCGATCTCGCGCAAAAAGTCGATGTACTTGAACTCGAGTAGCCAGTCGGCGTTGTCGAGCATGAGCGCGTCGTTTGGTGCTCCTTTGTCGAAATGAACAAACTGCGAGAGCTGGTGCTTGAGTCGCTTGGTGTTGAGCGCGATACGGTCGTTGTCTAGAATTTTTCGTGTCTCGGTTTTTCCGGAGGGGTCACCCACGCGGGCTGTGGCGCCCCCGACGACGCACAGGGGGCGATGGCCGTGGCGTTGAAGCAGGCGCATGACCATGAGTGGGACGAGATGCCCCACATGGAGTGATGGCGCGGTGGGGTCGTATCCAACGTAAAAGGTCTGCATTCCGCTGTCGAAGGCCTTGTCGAGGGCTTCGAAGTCAGAGCATTGTTCAACGAGGCCGCGCGCGCAGAGCTCTTGCATGGCCGCCGAGCGAGGGGCGGGGTGATCGTGTTGACCCATGGCCAGGATGGTAGCAGTCCCCACGATCTTGTCGTCTGAAAAGGGAAATCTTTGTGCCGGGGGCAGAGCCTCGCGTCCTCAGATGGTGGAGGGCCGTAAAGGCCGTGCCACATCTCTTGAATGTCTGGGCGATCGATGCGTCTCTGGTTGCAGATGAAGACATCCCATACTCGATTTTCTTTGTTGGTCTCACTCCTCCTGGTGACGGGGGCTTGTTCGGATTCGGCCGGGGGGGACTCAGAGTCCGGGGGAGGGGGTTCTGAGCCCTCTGAGGGCTCGTCTCTCGCCGCGGAGGCGGAGGCCGCGTGTTTTTCGCAATGTGACGCCCAGGAGACCGAGGGCTGCGGTATCGGCCTCGATGGTTGCAAGAAAATGTGTGAGATGCTGCTCCTTTCCTTCGATGATGCGTGCCTTGCGACGGCAAAATCGAGCTTCAGCTGCAACGTCGACAATGGGGAAGTCTGCGAGTCGACGCCCGAGGGGTCGAAATGTGGTTCGGAGTCGGCAGCCTACACCGCCTGTCTTCAGGGGTAGGGAGAGCGAGGACTGGCCATTTAAATTGAAGAGCCAGGGACATCGGCTCGCCCACGGAGGGCCGATGTCGGCGTCGGCGTCGAGAAAAGGTTTAGAGCTTTTCGATTCGCTGCTCGTGCTCTTCGAGGGCGGATTCAAGCGATTGAAGGCGAGCCTCGACCCGACCTCGAAAGCGCTCGTGTAGGTCCTTTTCTCGAAAGAGATCGTCGGCGATCTGCATGGCTACCAAGAGCGCCGCTCGTTGCAAGGAAAAGGAGCGGCGTCCGTCGGTGAGTTCGCGCAGGTGGGCGTCGACATAGTCTGCCAGCTCCTGGACGTACTCCGGCCCTTCGTCGCTTCGGATCGAGAGGTTTTGCCCCGCAATTTGTACCTGTACCGACTGCTTCACGGTGGAACTCTACTTTGGAGGCCGGGACCGTAGCACGGTCGTCCTCACAGAGAATATTGAGGCCGAGCCGACGGGCCGGTCTTTTTTCGCCAGACTCTCACTCGCCGCCGCCGGCAGATCCGAAGGCCGACGCCCATGGCTACGGAGCGGTGCTCTCGGGGGTTGTGGAGCGTTGCGCGTCGGCGAGTCTCTGGGCCTCGTCATCGGCGCGCAGTGCCTCGATCACATCATCGATCTCGCCGTCAAGAAATGACGAGAGGTTGTGTCGAGTGAGATTGACCCTGTGATCGGTGACTCGGTCTTGTGGGTAGTTGTAGGTCCGAATCTTTTCGGAGCGATCTCCGCTCCCGACCTGATCGCGCCTTGCAGCTGCGCGCTCGGATTCGTATTTTTCGACTTCGGCGGCCAGAAGGCGTGAACGTAGGCGGATCATCCCGATTTCTCGGTTTTTGACCTGTGACTTCTCTTGCTGAACGTGCACGGCGATCCCGGTGGGGATGTGGGTGAGACGAATTGCGGAGTCGGTGGTGTTGACGTGCTGACCACCGGAGCCGCTCGCGCGCATGGTCTGAAACTTGATGTCGGAGTCCTTGAGGTCGAAATCGATCTCTTCCGCCTCTGGCATGATCGCCACGGTCGCTGCAGACGTGTGAATTCGGCCTTGAGATTCCGTTGCCGGGACCCTTTGAACCCGGTGTACCCCCCGCTCGAATTTAAATTTTGCCCAGACATCTTTGCCTCTGAAGAGACCGCTGATTTCCTTGAAGCCGCCCGAACTCGCATCTCGATACTCGATGTCCTGCACGGACCATCCGTTGCGTTCCGCGTAGCGCGAGTACATCCTCCATAGGTCCCCGGCGAAAATTCCTGCTTCATCGCCACCGGTGCCCGCCCGAATCTCGACGATCACATTTTTTGAGTCGTTGGGATCCTTGGGGATCAGCAGTCGCTGAAGGTTGCGCTCGAGGACATCTCTGCGGGTATCAAGTTCAGGAATGTCGGCCTCCGCGAGCTCCTTCATGTCGGGATCAGAGAGGAGCTCCCGGGCTTCAGCGAGGCTCGCCTCGACCTCCTGCAGTTGAATCCATCCCCCAGCGATCGGGCTGATGTCGGCATGTTCGCGCGAGACCGTCAGAAATTGGCTCTTGTTGTTGACCACCTCAGGGTCGCAGAGCATCTCTCCGAGTTCCTCATGACGATCGGCAATCTGGTCGATCTTGGCTCGTAGTGACGCGTCCATCGTTCCCGGTTGCGGCTCTTAGCATCCCGGGCTCAACCCATCAATTCATGGTCCGCGCGCGAAAATCACAGCTCACTGAACGTCGCCACGTCGCGCCTTACACGCTGGTTCGAGTGGCAGCCGTGTGGCTGTGCGTCAGAGCGGCTGTTGATGGACCGTTGCCACGCGGTGCAATCTCACGGTAAGACTGGCCCTCGAATGGTCGCCGACCTCGCCTGGGCCGCCCGCTATCAGTTTCTTGAGGAGCTGTGGATGGGTCGTGATCGCCTCATCATCGACCCTGCGTTGGTCGAATTTATGCAGAGAGAGGGCTCGCGTGCAGGGCACGCTGCCACGGTCGCTTTGGTGGACGCGCTGGTGCCCCGGGATGACTCCGGACGCCGGACGTGGGTCGCGGTTGAAGAGGGAACTCGCCTCGCAAATTGGGCTCGCAACCGCGCGAGCAACGTCGTTGTCGGACTCGATGAGGTGGCGCGTGTCGCCGCAGACGAATCATGGGGCGTCGCGCTGATCAACTTGGATGCATGGGTCGCGCCGGCTCGTGACGGGGATCCCGGCGCAGATGTTGGGCTTCACCTCGACTCGACCTTCTTGCCGGTGCTTGAATCCCTGGCGAAACGGGCCTCACAAGGTTCAGGCGTGGCCCTGTGGCTGTCCGTCGCCGACCTTCGCCGTGCCGTTCCTCCCGAGAAGATGTTGGACTCTTCGTCGCAGGGCAGCGACGAAGAGGGACTCGACAGTCTTGTGGCCTTCGTCGACCAACATTTTGGCGGCGGGCGAATTTTTGGTGTCGGGGCGGTGCAGATGGCGGCCTTCTATGCGTTTGGTGATGCGTCCGATGGGGATGGCGAGGACGTTCAGATCGATTTCGACAACACCTTGGGCGAAGAGCCGCGCTTTCATGGCTATCTTGCGCTGTGCGGCGGAGCCCTTCTGGCCGATGGACTGACGCTCGTGGAGCTGCCTCAGGCCCGAGCCGAGCGAGGACATGGGTCCGCGAGCTCTGGGGACCCGCTTGAGGATCCGATTGCGCTTCGGGTGAGTCGGGGGATTCATCAGGGACTCCGCGAGGCCCGGCGAGCGGCTGAAGAAGTAGCGATCGAGCGGACGGATCTGATGAAGCGTGTGGACGCGGCTGAGCGACGGCGCAGTGAGCTTGAGGAGGACCGGGGAGACTCCGAGCGCATTGAGTCAGTGTTGGCACGCGAGCAGACCCTGCGTTGGCAGCTGAACCAGATGAAGGCGGAGATTTCCGTGCTTCGAGGTCGTCCGGTGGATGCTCTAGAAGCAAATCGGCTGGTGCTTGAGGCGAGGAATCAAGCCTTAGAAGATCGACTGCGCCTCGTCGAAAATTCCATCGATTCGCAGGAGAGAGAGGCCGTGGAGGCCGGCGCGACCGAGTCCGTGGCGACTCCAGCTCCGGCTTTGCGATCGGCGACGACCGCCGAAGGATCGTCCTTTCGTTCATCCGAAAACTCGCCAGCCGCGCTGCGCGGCCGCCTTGAGACATTGCTGCGCCGTCTGGAGCGGGGTGGAATGCCGGCCGTGGAGCTCCATCGGGAGCTGTCGGCTGTGCGTGAATTCCTCGTGCGGTGACAGAGAGGGGGAGCGCCGTGGCAAATGGTGCGCTCTTTGCCTTGCCCATTGCCGGGCCGGCAGACTATGCTGATCGAGTACGCCTCGCCTCTTTGTGAGACGTTCAGCACCGGACCTCCGCCTGACCAGCGGGAAAATCGCATTTGGCTGACCAACCGAGTGCCACTGAACTGAGCAAGCGAAATTATATATGTTTGTTGACACCTCGAAGCCGGCGCCCGACTGGGTGGCGCTGGAGACCGCGTTTGAGCACAACGCACCCGAAACTCACAGCTACTTCGATCTAGAAACTGGGCAGGTTGTTACGATCGTCGACTCTCGTCCCGAGGACGCGCCCAAACGCATCTTGATTCGCGCCAATGGCGCGAGATTTGTGCCCCTTGAGCCAGCATCTTCCCGAGAACAATATCGGTGGATGGAGCGGTTTGTTGCCTCTGTCGAAGATGATCCACTGCGCGAACGCCTGGTTCTCGCGGTGGATGGGAAAGGCGCATTTCGGAGATTTAAGGATGTGTTGTTGTCCTACCCGGTGGAGCGAGATCGTTGGTTCAGCTACCGCGGGAACCTATTGCACATCTATATTAACGGCTGGCTGAACTCGAAAGATGTGGGTCTGGGAGAGAATCCACCCTGGGGGGATCCCGAGGAGCCGCTCGAGCCTGACGTGCCTCTCGAAAAACCGGTCGGCGCCCGTGGAGAGGGTCCCACCGAGACCTTGCGCAGCCAACTCACCGATCTCGTGATCGCGCTTCCGGCCCTGGAGTTGCCGGCAGCTGTCGCCTATCTCAGTTTTTTGTCTGAGCGTATGCCTTCGATCAGCGAGTAACGTCGCTAAGCCCGTGGACGTGTGAGCGACGGTGTGGCGTGTATGGTGAGAGAATCAAAGTTGGGGGAGACGGGTCGGGACGGTCGGCTCGCCTTTCATCGGTTTATCGGGATTAGCCTTGGCGGGGGACGCGGTAAAACGACCGCCGTCGCGCGGCTTGAGCCCGGCCGCGAGCCGGGGAGCCTGGTGCTCGCTGAAGCGAGAGCGCGCCGCGGACATCGCGGAGGTGGTGATGTTTCTGTGGAACGAGACACCATCGCCTTTCGCGATGAGGTGCTTGTGTCCTATCTCGATGAGTGGGTGGACGAGCGGACGGTTGTAGCGATCGACGCGCCTCTTACGCTTCCCCCGTGTGTGCGCTGCCAGCTCGCCTGTCCTGGGGTCGAGGCCTGCAGCGTCCCTGCCGTGGCGTGGATGCGTAGGCATTCGCCTAACCTCGTGCTTCGAAAGGGTCGCAGCGATCCTGGCAAGCCACGTGTGACACCCTATACCCAGCGAGCGACGGAGTTGTTGCTGGAACGGGTTCATCTGCAGCCGCGCGAGGCGCTTGGGCAGGGAATGGGTCCGAGAGCCGCTCGTGCCGCGTTTCTTCGTCGTCGGCTGTCGCGACTTCGGCTCAACGAGAACCTGATTGAGGTCCATCCGCGGGCCACAATGATTCGTCTGTTTGGATCTGAACGAGAGCGATGGACACGACGCGGTGAACAAGTTGGGGCGTGGGAGGTACGCAAGGAGATGTTGAGAGACCTCGCGCATGGTCTTGAACTCGACCGTGTCTGGCCGGAGTTGGTGGTTCGCGACGTACACGTTTTTCACGCCGTTGTGTCCGCGTTTACGGCGCTGATGTGGTCCCAGCAGGGGTGGCGCGGACCCGCAGATCTGCTTGAGTTTAGAGAGCAACGGCAAGGGATCGGTGGTGTGCAGAGCGTCGATCCCGAAGTTCCTGAGACCCTCGCTAGCGCGGTTGCAGACCTTGGCGATCTTTGGCTTGAGGATGGTTGGATCTGGACCCCGCCGACATCGGCGGTTCGGTGAGCGATGGGGGGAAGTTGCGCTAGGCCCGGGTCTTCGCGTAGTCCGCGAGAGTCTGGGCGCTGAGGACGACGAGAAAAAGGGGTAGCCCGGCTGCGAGAGCAGGCCACCAAACTCCGCGGTCGAGTTGCGAGGCGGCGTTCGCCAGCATTCTTCCCCAACTCGGCTCGAGCGCCGGTGAAAATCCTAAAAATGCGAGGACGGCCTCCGCTCTGATCGCCCACGCGAATTGAAGAGCGATGATCGTCGCCCCTAGAGTTCGCAGGTTGGGCAAGATGTGGCTACGGATAATGTGCAGCGGATTCGCGCCCATGGCTCGGGCGGCGAGGACAAAGGTCGATTGGTCAAGGCGGCGACTCTCAACCCTCAATGTACGAAATGTAGCCGGCCACTGGGTAAGGACAATGGCTGCCGAGACGGTCAGATATCCGGGACCGAGTGCCAGGCCGATTCCCAGGAGGGCCACGATGGGGGGGACGGAGGCGACCGCGTTGGCGAGGGCGACCAGCATGCGGTCGATGGCGCCGGGGCGGAGGCCCGCCGTGACTCCCAATAGGCCGCCGATGGTGGCCACACCTAACGCGGACATTGAAGCCGTCAACATCGTCAGCGCTCCGGCACGGGCCGTCCGTGATGCCAAGTCTCGACCCAACGCATCGGTACCCAAGTTGTGCGCGGCGCTTGGCGACTCGAAGGGGCGAGCGACGAAGATGTCGAAGTCGTGTGCCCACAGTCCCGCGATGGCGCCTCCTCCCATCACCAGCGCGGTGAGCAATACGCCGGCGGCCACGCCCGCCTCGAACCTCTTTACCAATGTCGCATCCTTGGGTCGAGAACTCCGGCGATCAAGTCGGAGCCCAGTTGAGCGACGATCGTGCCAACTGTTAGCGTGAGCGCCAGTCCTTGCATGAGAGGCAGGTCGACTCCATGCAAGGCGTCGGCCATCAGAAGGCCGATGCCCGGGATATTGAACACGTACTCAATGACCACGCTTCCCGCGAGCAGATGTGGGAGGCGGTGGCCGAGACGAGCGCACACGGGAGCCGCACAGAATCTGAGTTGGTGGAAAAAAATCCGAGAACCAGGGAGACCGCGGGCTCGCATCGCGTCGAAATGCGGTGCGGACGAGGCTTCGACAAAGAGCGCGCGGTAGTGACGAAAATCAGGTCCAAACTGAAGGAGCGCCCAAAGTAGAGTCGGGAGTTGAATGTGGGAGAGCGATGTCGATTCGGATCCCGTAGCGGTCAGCGGCCAACTGACCGGAAAAAGAGGCATCGTGTGGGTCAGCAAAGAATGGGCGATCAGCACGATGAGGAGGCTTGAGCTGCTGACGAGGATGGTTGAAAAAAAACCTAAGACCCGGTCGATCGCTCCGCCATCGAGCCGGGCGGCGAACAACCCACCGACGACGCTCGAGGCGCTGGCAAGGGCAAAGCCAGGGACTGCATACGATAAGGTGGGGCCAAGTCCGTCCAGCAGAAGCGTGAGCACGGGGTGCCCGTGGTATCGACTGATGCCCAGTTCACCTTGTAGGAGGCTCAACAGTTGGTGTGCAGCACGTACGGTGAGTGGACGATCGAGGCCGAGCTCCTTTCGGAGCTCAGCAAGGGCCCGTGGGGTCGCGTGAATTCCCAGCTCATTCGCCGCCGGATCCGCGAGCATCTCGAAGACCAGAAAAACCAGAATCGTCACAAGCGCGACCGTTGGGATCGCCCACGCACTTCGCCGGAGTACGAAGCGATACAGACTCCCACTCCTGCCCGGGGAATTTTGCACCGAGCGAGCCTATCAGCTCTTCGGGTCTTGCCGCCCAAAAAGTCTGTGTCGGGTGTAGGACGGCAGGGGATGTGCAGTGTGGTTCAGCTGGCCGGGGGCGTCGATGTTGTCTGAGATTCGCTCTTTTCCGCCTGGGAACGTGCTGTCATAGCCTCATTCAACATGACCATGAAACACTCGCGCGCGTCACTCTCGATCTTTGCGCCGAGCATGCACTGGGCAAACGCATTGAAGACCGGTTTGTTCTCGGCCTTTGTGGCGGTCATCTGCTGAACGCACTCTTTCATATCGCCGGCCTTGTTGTTGCTTTTATCAACCGTAAGGTTTTCGATCTGTTGACAGACGGCCGAGGGGGAAGGGTCGCGCTGGTGGCACGCGAATGGCGCGCAGGCGAGTGCGATCGGCAGGAGGGAGCGGGCGAGGATTCTCTTCACGGTCAGGTCTCTGTGCATTTGCGGCCGCGCGAGTATCCGTCGCGGGAATGTGCAGGAGACTACCGCCTTCATCAGCGCAGGCCAACCGTAAGTCGCATACAGGAATAGCCGGCGTCTCTTCATTGGATCGATATCAGTAGTCTCGGGGCACACGGCTGTGCAAGCAGGTGATGGTGTGAGGGGCTCGAAAGGAGGAATGCCGGGCTTTCGTCGGACTGGCGGCGGTGCCTTCGAGCAGGCCTTCATCGGCTGGCCACAGGGGACGTTCCCCAGGAGAGAGGCCATGAAGACCGCTTTGAATCGGGCCAATAATATAGGTGTGACCCGCTGCACGACAGCGCCACCACTGAGTCCATGCTTGCGCAAAACTACGACCGGCATTGGCCCCGAAGGTCTCGCACGTTCGAAACCACCACAGAGAGTGCTCGCTCAACCTCGGGCGAAGCGCCCGCATTTTTTCGTGCAGGGGGTGTTTCGGGTCGAGGGCTTCGATGCCGAGGATCTCGCCACAGACATTCGCTTGTCCCCATTTTCCGTGACCCCAAAATTGGATCTCGGAAATTGAATGTTCGGGTCTAAAGCGGGCGAGCCAATCAAGAGCTTCACTCCAATTGGCGACGCCGCATGTGGCGTCGAATCGGGTCGTGACCCGATAGAAATGTGCACCCAACCACCAGCTATGACTCAAGCCGGGGCGGCCCCACGGGCCTGTGCACGTTCGGTCGTAGATCATCAATCGCAGTCCAGTGTCCACGGGCATCCTTAATCGGGCACGCTTGCAGAAGTGTGATCGTGCACAACTCGCCAGCCATCGGGCCCGCGATGGAGAACGAGTGTGAAAATCCCTGTTCCAGAGTTTTTTGTTCTCGAGAGGGTCCAGCGGCCAAGGACTATGGCACCATCGGCTCCCAGGCCTCGAACATCAAGAATCTCGAAATCGAGCTTGCCCATCCCGGAGCTATCGTTGCCATATTTTGCTAGATACTTGTCGTGTGTGTCCTGCCAGCCGCGTTGAAGTTTGGCGCCCGACGTGAAGATGAGAGCGTCGGATCTCTCGTAGCCAAACATGTAGCCCTCGAGGTCGCCTTGATTCCACGCTTTTCTCTGGTTTTCGATGACGCCGAGCACAGCGTCGCGGTCAGATAGACCGAACTCGCCATCATGGAGGTCGGTGCACGATGGTGTAGGTCCGCTTACGGATGTAGCGATGCGTCGACCGCAGCCGGTGGTGGTGAGCAACACGACAAACGCCCATGAAAGACGATGGCGGGTGCGAGTGCTGGCGGGCTTCGATGGTCTCGGTTTGTGTTGTGGAGCCGGCATGGAACGATATGGCGCGTGAGACGCCGAAGGCTCTATACCGCAATTTTGAGGCCGCGCGCGGCCTGTCGGAAGTGCGCCAAACGCTCATAGCGAAGGACGGGCGGCTACGGCATTGTGTGCCCGCGATGGTCTTGCCGCTTAAATCTCGACTCCTCCCCATGGAGGTTGTGATGCTTGTGCTGGGAGTGCTCTCCTGGGGAGGTCTCACGGTTCTGTGGTTTCGGCTGTTGCCCGGGCTGCTCGAGGCCAAAGGAATCGATCCGGATAGCCTAGAGGCGATGCATCGCATCGTGTTGAGCTCTGTGTTCGAGGTTACCGTGCTCGCAGCGATCATGTTGACCCTGGCTGCGGGTGCCTCGTTGAGGGTTAGCGTGGCCTCCAAGTGGGCCTCGAAGGTAATCGCTTGCGGTTGCGGACTGGCATTTGGCTCGTTGTTGATGACGGTCAACCTGTTCTACGGGCCCCTGACTCGACCGGCCGACGACTTCGCACGAGAGGAGCCGGAGGCGCATCGAAAAGATGGAACGGGTGGGACGGGCCCCGTGAACTGGGGACGCTAGTTGGGCGTGAAGGGGCGTGCGTCTTGACCCATATCGATATTGTTTCGATCACCGAGGGCATCGGACATTGGTCCCGAGACACGGAAGCCAAGCGAGGTGCGGCGTGGGTCCAGTCGATCGATTTTTCTTCGGGACGGGCGAGGCGACAGCCAGTCTGAGGGAACTCCGCGACGACTCGTTCGTCGGTGTATGTTTCGCTGGCCATCGAGGTCTTGGGGATTTCGCCGTGGAGATTTGCCTGGCACCCCACTTTGAGAATCGTTCGAGGTCGTTGCGGAGACCGACGAAGCCGTTCCGAAACAACGTGAAATCCGTTGCCGCGCGGTTCGTCGCGGGTGAAATGTCGAGTTCACGGGTGCAAGTGACGTCGTCGGCAGCCGTGTTGTTCAGGTCCTCAGATTCGTCGCGGCATGCCGAGGGTCGATAAGAACCCCCCGTCTAGCACAGCCACGCATCATCGGATCTGCAAGCCTCCTTTCAAGTGTGGGACGTCCGTTCCGCAGTTCTTAAACGTTGCGTTCACGCTACCGTCATCACCATCGCCCCACGGTCTGTTCGCTGCATCTTGATTTTGGACGCGCGAGAACGCAGTGTAGCGAACATTCGAAGGTCGACCAAAGGAACAAATAGCGAGATCCAATAACTCACAGAAAATTTTCCTCGGTCTCGATGGCAGGGGAATCGTATCTTATTTGAGAGAGGCGCAAAGCACCCTCTCGCGGACGC
>CAYTFJ010000046.1:21925-34672 GCA_964437075.1 uncultured Nannocystaceae bacterium | reverse complement strand
CCATCGCCGTCGCCATCACCATCGCCGTCGCCATCGCCGTGGTTCTCCGACTCACTGTTTCCAGAATCGTCGTTTCCACAGGCGGTGAATATTGCGAAAAGAATAGACAGTCCTAGGATTGCTTTGGATCGATTGTACATAGACTCGCTGCCTTGTGGGCCGCCGTACAAGCCCGGCAATGGATCAGGCTAGAGGAAGGTGTGTGGCAGGGCTACCCCGAGACCCGCGTTGTTGCCTCGGAGAAAGGTGTTTTTGACGTCCGATTTTCTAAACCCGATTCACTCATGTACGTTTTTTGTCATGGTGAGGTGATGAAACGGTGCGACCCCACGGTGGGTCGTGGACGGAATGAACGCCAAGCTCATCCGCCGAGCAGCTTGAGGATTTCTCGAAGCTCACGCTGCATCTCGCGGGCGCTCTGAAAGCGGCGGTCGACTTCTTTTGCACAGGCCCGGGCGACGAAGCGGTCGAGGGCGTGATTGAGCACCGCGGGTGTGTGTGCAGGCATGCTCTCGCTGGGGGGCTCGGGGACCTGGGTGCGTTGGATCTTGAGCAGTTCCTGCGGCGGAAGACCGAACCAGTCTTCGAAGGGGTGACGGCAGGTGGCCACCTCGTAGAAGGTGAGGCCGAGGCCATAGAGATCGGCGCGGTGATCGAGTGGGCCGTTGAGTACGGCCTGTTCGGGGGCCATGTATCGCGGGTCCCCTGTAAGATGAGTCTGAAGCTCGACGGGGCCGTCGGCCGAGCGGGCGATTCCGAAGTCGATCAGCTTGACGATGACGAGTTTTCGGTCGTAGCTGTCCCGGGTGATGAAGATGTTCTCAGGCTTGATGTCGCAGTGGGTGATGCCGCGGGTATGGATGTAGTGCAGCGCATCGAGTGTCTGGGAGAAGATATCGACCAAAACCCGAAACGAGATCTGCTTGCGTCGAACGATGATGTCGCCGACGTCACGGCCACGCAGATGTTCCATGGCAAACCAGGTGAGGCTGCCCGAGCGTCCGACCTCAAGCACCCGGACCAGATTGGGATGGGAGAAATTCGCAGCGATAACGGCCTCTCGATGAAAGCGGCGGCGCTGCGATTCGGGTACATCGGGCTTGAGAATCTTGAGCGCGATGTAGCGCTTCATCGTCGCGTCGTAGGCCTTGTAGATGCGACCCATGCCGCCCTCGCCCACGGCTTCAACGATCTCGAACTTCTTGTGCTGAATGACTTCGTGCCCGGGACGCAGCTCTCCGGACACATGTGCGGACGCCTCTGTCTCGAGGGGACGCGGAGCGCCGATCGGTAACGTAGAGAATTCGCCGCGAGAGTGGGCCACGTGGTGGCCATACTAGCAGAACTCGACAGGCGGGAGCGACCTGACGAAGATCTACGTGAGTCCCGCTTTGCGCCTATCGGAGCTCTTCAAGGGCCTCGACAAAGTCGCGCGGCAGGGGGCTTTCGAAGGCCAGAAGCCGCTCATTCGCCGGGTGCTTAAAGCCGAGAGTCGCCGCATGTAGCATGGGTCGAACCGCCGAGATTCGCTTGCCTGCGTAGCCTCGCACGTAGATGCGCTCGCCGACGAGGGGGTGTTCATCTTCGTAGAGGTGGATACGAATCTGGTGCTGGCGGCCTGTTTCGAGCATGCAGGCGACCAGCGTGGCGCCGCGTAGGCGCTCTTCGATGTGCACGTGGGTGATGGTTCTCCGCGCATTTTTCGGCGGCTTGGTGGTCTGCCGCCAGGATCCGCGTAGACCATCTCCACGATCGTTCACGAGGTGTGAGCGGTGGGTGCGGGCCTCGACTTGGCCATGGGCGATGGCCAGGTAGCGGCGAGTCACAGTGTGGGCCCTGAACTGGGCTTCGAGGTGTTTTCTCGCCTTGCGGGTGCGGGCAAACACAAGCAGACCGGTGGTGTCTTTGTCGAGGCGCTGAACCACTCCGAGCCCGTCTTGTTTGTCGCCGCCGTGGGCACGGCCGCCGCTTCGGCGCAGGGTCTCTCGGGTGCGCGCGAGCAACGAGTCGCGGTCTTTCTCGTCGTACGGGACGCTGATCAAGCCCGCGGGTTTGTCGACGACGATGACGTCGTGATCGATGTGGATAATTCGGTGATCGTCGAGCACCGGGGCCCGCAGACGTGGTGCCTCTGGAAAGATCTCAAGGGTCTCACCGGCCCGCATACGCCGCGCATCTTCAAAACAGGACTCGGCGTCGACTTTGACCCTTCCTGTACGAATCAAAGCGCGGCATTTGCTCCAGGGCTTGCCGTCGATGGCGACGCGGAGCATGGCGGCCAAAGTGGCGCCCGCCTGTTCCGCCGAGACGACGTGGCGGATCGCGGTCGTGGATGCGGGACCCTTCGCCGCAGGCCGGCTGGGGCGGGGGGATCGTTCGTGACGTTCGGCCATGGTATGGGGTGAGCTCGAAGTCGAGCTCTACATCAGGTCTTGCAGCTTCATCGCTACGCCCATGTCGCCCTCGACGCGGAGTTTTCCGCTCATAAAGGCTGTGGTGGCGGCAAGATCGCCAGAGAGCATGGCTTCGAAGTCTTCGAGCGTGAGCCCGACGGTGCAGTCTGCCGCCACGTTGTCGTTGCTGACAGTGTTGGGCACGACACTTGCGTTAATGAGGACTGCGCCGGCGTCGCCGAGGTCGATCTTGAGGGTGGCGTCGAGCCCACAGTTGGTCCCTACGCGGCTCTTGATGGTTTCGGTGACGGTCTCGAGGCTCATGAAAGTGCTCTCCTGCGCGGTGCTGAGCGGATTAGGCCCGGGACCGATGCGCGGCAGTAAACCCTGTTTGGGACAGGGGGTCAAGCGGGTGAATTTACGACGAGCGACATAGAGAGGGTTCTTGGAGACGTTCTGGCGCCCTTGCCGGGCAGTGATATTCTTTCCGCAACCATGGCAAACGAACACCAGGTCACAGTTGCACTGCGAAATTCCACTCTGGCGAGCGATGTTCTGCTCATCGACGGGGAGCGCCCGTTTTTGTCGCTCGCATGCCCGCCGCCTGTGCGCACGGTGCTCGCCATCGGCGGACACGAAGACGACTCGCCGCCTCGCATCTTCGAGGTGAGCGAGGTCATCGAGCGTGGCCGCGGCGGCGCTCAGCCAGGTTGCTTCGGAGACTGGCGAGACGCCGAGACCTGGGCACACACGCAAGTGGTGGGCTCGGAACATCTTGAAGCGAGCCTCGAGATAAGCGTCGCGGGCGCGCCATCACCGGTTGTGTTGACCGATTCAGAGCTGGTCTCGACTTCGCTGCCCTCTCCTCAGAACGAGGACTAAGTAAGTCCCGGAAGAGACGGTCTCCGCGGAAGCCTTGCCGGCCGAAGAGGAAGTGACCGAGGAAGTGGCAAAAGCCCGGACCACGCGCGGCAAGGCACGCAAGCGCCGTTAGAGCGGTTCGGGGCCGTAGCGGTTGGGGCCATTTGTGCCCCGCAGGAACCCGGTTTCGACCCACTGCCAAATGGGACCGATGACCGGCACAAATGCGATCAGCATCCACCAGCCCGACTTGCCGCGATCGTGCCAGCGTTTGACCGACACGGCGAGCCCGATCCATGCGAGCGGAAGGACAAGGACCTGTGGGACCATACCGAGTTGCTCGTGGATCCCGTGAAGGCCGAGTGCGAGGGCAAAGCTGGTAAGATACCCGAGCAGAAGCATTAGAAATCCGGTTTTCCAAAACTGGCCGCGTGTGATTCGACCGTCGAGGCTAAACAAGATCTTGGACCACGACATGGTTCGGGGTGGAGGTGTCTTTGATCGCGGGGGTTGCATGGTCATGTTTTTGGGTTGAGCAGACGGAGAAGTGTCGGGTCTTCGGGATCTTGACGATGATCTGAGAGCCGAAAAATAATGCGATCGCCTTGGGCTTCCGCGATGTCGATGACCAGAATCGCGCCGCCCACAGGGTCGAAGGTCACGGTGAGGCTGCGCAGGACTTTTCGTGCGGGGGAGGCGTGAGGCGGCAACAGCTCCAGGCGCGGCTGTCTACCCTTGGGCGCGTGGCTGCGAGCATTCGCCAGGAGCGCGCTCCCGTCGCCAGGTGCAAAGAGGGCGACCAAATGGTCGCGCAGCCAACGAAGCGCGGGGTTGCTGGCGGGAACGATCGCCGGACCCTGGGGCAGCCCTTTTTGGTTGGCCGCGAGAATCACCGCGAGGTCGTTGGAGATGGAGGTTGTGGAGCCTCGATTTGTGTCGTCGCTAAACACCAGGCGCGACGGCGCGGCGAAGGCCAGCACGCCGGTGGTGATGAGGGGCTCACGCAGCAACGATGATTCACGACGGGCGGAGTAGCGGACGACAAGGGTCTTGGACCTACGTGCGAAGGTACTCCACAGCTCGATGCGGTTGTTGAGGCGTCGGGTCTGGAGATCCTCGTTGGATCTTGCGCTCACGTTTTCAGAGCCGAGGATGGCGATCGCGCTGAGACCCCATAGAAAAGGGCGACGAGACCAGAGACGCTGGGGGCGCAAGGGGGGGGGAGTCATGGCGATTTCCTGTCGGTGGGACCCCACATGCTGCGCAAGAGCGCGTCGACACCCGGGGAAACAAAGATACCGATGCCGGAGGCAAAAGAGGTGCCAATGGCGACCACAAGCCCAAGTTCACGCCACATCGTTTCGGCCGAGCTGGCGAGCGCGAGGCCCCCACAGAGTTGGCATAGGCCCGCGAGCAAGATCCCACTCGCGGCCACCGGAGTGTTGAGTTGTACGGCTCGGCACGAGCGGCCCGCCGCGATCGTGGCAGCCACACCGACGAGCAAGAATCCGGGCAGGAGATGGGGGCCGAGCGCGATCCGAAGCGGCAGCATGACGAGCAAGAGCCCGCCGGTCGCGGCCACGAAGGCGCTTGCCGACGCGAGGGCCGTGGTGAGTCGGCCGCTCCCGATCCAGATCAAGAACGCAGAGATCCATAGGGCACTGACGATGTAGAGGCCCAGGCGGGGGACGAAAAACTGCATATTCTCGCGCGCCGCCATGGTCGGGCCATGGGGGACGATTCGCCGTTCGACGAGAGATTTGGGTTCGGGCGACGCAGTCGAGTTGCCTATGGATCGGTCTCGGTCAACAAAGTAGAGCGCTGGCAGAGCGACATCTTGCACGGGCGCCCTAAGGGAGACTCGCGTGCGAATGTGCCACGTCGACGAGAGCGCTCCGGGGGGGCGAAGTCGGCTGGAGATCCAGGGTCCGAGGGAGCTGTCGAGCGCCGACTGTGCGCCGGGCATGGCATCGATACTGGCTGCCCCCTGCAGGAACTCTGCGAAGGCATTGGGCCGCAGACCGTGGGCATCGAGACTGTCGTGAACGGCCTGCATGCGCCGGCGGAGGCCGAGCTGGGCGAGGGATTCACGGCGGCGAGCGAGCACATCATGCTCGATGATGAAACGGCCTGGCGAGTCGATTTGTGTGGCGAGAGAAGGGCGCCATGATTCGAGGGCGGCGACTTGGCGGGCGGCGGTCTCGAGGGCATCGGCCGCGGAGTTCCCTTCAGACTCAACTTCGACCACGAAGCTCGAATCGTAGAGATGCGCCCGCCGAAGGTCTTCGAGGGCTTCGTGTTTCGTCGACGAGAAGGGGGTGGCAACGATGCCTCGGTGGCCGAGTTCGTGGGCGGCCCAGACCCCGCCGAGGCCGAAAGCGATGCACACGATCAGCGAGAGTGCCGGGAAAGGACGCAGGTGGAACTCGCGGCGGCTCCAGGTCGACGGTCCGCGAAAGGCCTTGAGCAAGGCAGGCATCACCAGACGGACGATCCCGGTGGCGCCGAGATGCGCGAGCGCCCATATCCACGCCCAGCGCTGCCACAGCGGATAGGGCGAGAGCCACAGGGGAAGAAGCGCCGACGCGGTCACGAGCGGTGCGACCCAAGCGCGCCGAGCGATGGGCTGAAGACGGAGAACGGCTTCACAAGAAAAGGCCGTCAAGAGCACGCCCAAGGCGAGCGTCCAGAGGTCGAATCCCCTGAGAATCCAGCCGAGAATCGCCAAGGGGGTGACCGTCGCTAGCAAGATGGCCGCGGTGGGGCGAGCGCGGCGGAGACTTGCGCTGAGTGCGATGGCGAGGGCGGCGAAGAGCGCCAACACCATTTTTGGGGCTCGCGGAGCGCTCTCTCGTGTGGTCGCTTCTTGTCGGGTCTCGGGACCGAGGGTATCGACCTCGATCGGAAGCGTGTCCATGGCCTCGCGGACTTCCGTCCGTAGCGTCGACAGGTCGCGGGTCGAGCGCAGCTGAATCATGAGCATCGTGCCATCGGCGCTGATGACGTCGCCAGCGGCGGTGACGGCCGCTCGCCCATGCGGAAGCGGCTCGGCCCCCGGGTCGCTGCGATGGCCGACGAGCCCACGAAAATGAAGAGGATCGCGGCGAGCGTCCTCTCCACTGACGCCAAAAAGCGGGCTCGAGAGTCGGGCGTGGAGGCTCTGAACGGCGGCCGAGATGTTCTCATCCGAGAGTCGGTTCGCCAGTGCTTCGTGCTGGTCAAGGGGCAGCAAGTAAAGTGCGTGGGAATCGAGCCAGGCATCGAGCTCGCCGCGTGGTGGCGAAAAAGGAACGCGCTCCTCGCCCAGGGTCTCCTCGACCCTTCGACCGGCTTCAAGCAGGGTGCTGGCGCTCGCCTCGTGATCGGCGAGTCGCAAGAGCAGCCAGGGCTCACCGCGGATGGACCGTTGGTCCAGGGGCAGCAAGGCCTCGCGTTCGGTGGGCCCCCACCATCCGCCGCGGTGGTCGATGCTCGTAGCGATCGCGAGCAGCGTCAGCACCCACACGATCAGCACCAGTGCGGCGCGGCGGGGAGAAACGGGAGCGTGGGGTTTGCGCCTTCGTCGACCCTCAGGCTGGTCTTCATCGCGGGTCATGCTGGTTTGTCCCCTGGCCAGGATCCACAGGTCCGGAGGGTATCACTCACCGCTCTCATGTCGCATGGTATGACCCGCCTGAGATGTTGAACCCCAGCCAGCAAGCGGGTGTGGATCACCGCGGGACGCCCCTGTTACTTCTCGCCGGGGCCGGAACGGGCAAGACCCGGGTGATCACCCACCGCGTGGCATCCTTGATGGAGGAGGGGGTACGGCCGTGGGAGATCCTCGCGGTGACCTTCACGAACCGGGCGGCGGCGGAGATGCGCGAAAGGATCGACGAGCTTTGTCGGGCCCGCGAGGCGATCCCTGACTTTTCTCCACGGGATCTGTGGGTGGGTACCTTTCATGCGATCTGTGCGCGTATTTTGCGCACTCATGGGGCCGCGATCGGGTTGAGCCCGCGTTTCACCATCTACGACAGCGACGACCAAAAGACGCTGATGCGAAATGTCCTCAAGGACATGCAGGCGGCCAAAGAGATCAGCCCGGGGTTGGTGCTCGGGCACGTGGACAAGGCCAAAAATCGAGGCTTCGGCCCTCGCGAGCTCAATCGCTTAGAGCTTGAGGAGCCCCTGCTCAGCACGGTTCAGGTCGCGTGGGAGCACTACGAGCGGCGCTGTCGGGCCGCCGATGCCTGCGACTTCGGAGACCTGCTGGTCTTGACGGTACGGTTGCTGATGCAAGCCAAGCTCAGCGTCGGGGAGGGGTCGCAGCTTGCCGACTTTGATCCTGTGCTGAGACTTTGCCGCCGATTCTGCCACGTCGTTGTCGACGAGTATCAAGACACCAATCCGATTCAGGCGCGGCTCGTGGAGCTGCTGTCCGAGTCCGCGCAGCTTTGTGTGGTCGGCGACGACGATCAGGCGATCTACGGCTGGCGCGGCGCAGATGTGGCGCAGATCCTCGGATTTCCTGACCGTCATGAGGGCACAGAGGTCATCCGTCTCGAACAGAACTATCGCAGCACCTCGCATATCCTGCACTGTGCAGACTGTGTGATTCGCCGCAACGAGAGTCGCCACGGAAAAACCCTGTGGAGCGATCTTGGAGACGGAGAGCTGGTTCGGGTCGCCTGTTTGGCGGACGAGAAAAAAGAAGCCCAATTTGCAGCACAGTGGATCCAAAGGGGTCTCGATGACGGTGCGAGCGTAGAGGACTTCGCGATTTTCTATCGAACCCACGCCCAGTCACGGGCCATCGAGGAGGGACTGCGCCGCGCAAATATCGACTACCGAATCGTCGGAGGCACTCGTTTCTTCGACCGTCGGGAGATCAAGGACCTGGTCGCCTATCTGCGTCTCTTGGTCTCCCCCAACTCCGATCTCGATGTTCTGAGGATCATCAACGTCCCGCGTCGTGGCATTGGAAAGAAAACGATCGAAGGGCTCCAGAGCATCGCCAATACCCACGAAATCTCGCTCTTTGAGGCCATGGAACGGATCGAAGAATCGACCCTGGGCCCCGCGGCGAAGCGCAAAGTGATGGGATTTCACGCGCTCCTGTCCGAGTTTCGCACGCTTGGCGAACGAGAGTCTCCTGGCACGGTTGCAGAGGAGATCCTCGAGAAGATCGCCTACCACCAACACCTCACGACCTTTGATGACGACGGTGTTCAGGCAGAAACTCGCCTTGAGAATCTTCAAGAATTTGTCGGGTCATTGACCGAGTTCGGGAACGAGAACCCCGAGTCCGGGCTGCCCGAGTACCTCGAAGAGGTGTCGTTGGCGACGAGTGCCGAGAATGTCCAGGGTGAGGACGCCGTGACCTTGATGACCGTGCATTCGGCGAAAGGTCTCGAATTTGAACGCGTGATTATTTGTGGGTTGGAGGAGCGTATTTTCCCCCATGTGCGTTCATTGGAGGACCGTGTGCAGATGGAGGAGGAGCGACGCCTCGCCTATGTTGCGGTGACCCGCGCCAAGCGACAGCTGCTGTGCACCTACACAGAGTCTCGCTGGCTCTTCGGCCAGACCCAGGTGAACCGACCGTCGCGTTTTGTGGGCGACTTTCCAGAAGCCTCGATCTCACAATTTGGTACGGCCCCGAGGGCGAGAATGCACAGCCGACGCCAGGGCGGGGCCACAGCCTTCGGGGACCGCGACCCCTTGGGTGGCGAGAACCACCAGGGCGCGCGAGACGACACCCGTTGGAACTCGGACATCGAATTGGATGAAGACGTGGCGGAGGCGAGTGCATCCGAGGACCGCGAGATTCAGACCGAAGAGGGGGACGGCGTGGCTCTCTACGTCGGTATGAACGTTCGGCATCGAAAATTCGGCACCGGTTCGGTGCTGGCATGGAGCGGTCAAGGCAAGGACATGAAGTTGACCCTGAGCTTCACAGGCTACGGCACAAAGCAGATCTTGGCCCGCTTCTGCGAGCCGCTGCGATAGGCGGGTTCTAGCGGGGAGCGAGGTCAAGGCCCTGCGTGCGAAGAAATGCGCGCAGTTGCTGAATCGTAAAGGGCTTGGAGAGGCAGCGCTCCGGCTCTTCTCCCAAGAGGTCGCTGCCGTCTTTGTCCATGGCGCCGCCGGTCATGAAGGCGATTCGGTCGGCCATGGCGGGATCGACCTGCCGAATACGGCGACGCATCTCGACGCCCGTAATATCGGGCATATTGAGGTCGCTGAGGATGGCATCAAATCCGGGATCTCCGTCGAGTACGTGCATCGCATCGGTGCCGCGATTGACGATGGTCAGGTCGACATCGCCCCGGAGGCCCCGGGCCAGGCAATTGGCGATCAGCGTGTCATCTTCGACGATGAGCAGTTTTGGCAGCCGAGGATTTTGTGAGGTGCTCATCGTTAATTACTCAGCGACAGGGTCTCTTGTACGATTGTAGGCAACCATGCGCCACCTTAAATGTTTACAGTGTTTGGACACTTGCGATTTGTACTGTGTGTGTATGAAGAACATCGTGGGCGATTGAACACAGTTCCCCACACAGAGGGCCGAGTCGTATGGCAATTTTGTTGGCCCCGACCTCCCGGCCCATGTTGCCAAGTTCGAGGAAGCCGGCCGATCGTTGCAAGCGAAGCGCAGTGCCGGCATGGTAGGCCGATCGATGACGGCCAGAACGCTCGCCACATGTCCGACGCCCTTGAGATCATGGCGGGACCTACCAGGGCCTCGGGGGCTGCCCTTGCTCGGATCCGCGCTCGAGACCGATTCAAAGGCCTTTCATCGCACTTTGGAGGCTTGGTACGCAAAATTTGGAGGTACCTATACCTTTTCGATCGGGCCGAAGCGATTTGTGGTGTTCGGCGACACCTCAACGGTCCGCGAGCTTTTGCATCGGCGCCCTCTCGAATTTTCGCGCGGCCGTCATGTCGAAGCGATCATGACGGAGATCGGTATCGAGGGGGTGTTTAACGCCGAGGGCGATCGCTGGCGAAAAATGCGCAAGCTGGTGACGTCAAGCTTCACGCCGACCCAGGTCGGACGTTTCGTACCGACGATGCTCGAAATTTGTGACGGCCTCTATTTGCGTTGGCAGACCGCCGCGGCCTCAGGGGAGGCGATCGATATCCAGGCCGATCTCGAACGTTTCAGCATGGACGTGACATCGATGCTGGCCTTTGGCTACGCGGGCCACTCCGCCGACGGAGAAGCCGACGCGCTGCGGCGTGACATCGACCTGGTTTTCCCAGCCCTGGCTCGTCGTCTCGTGGCGCCGATTCCCTATTGGCGCTACTTTAAGCTGCCGAGGGACAGAGCGCTGGATCGAGCGCTTGGTCGGATTCGCGCTCGTCTTGGCGCGATTATTTTGAAGGCGCGTGAGCGGCTGGCGCGTGAACCAGAACGCTGCAAGCGACCGACGACCATGCTCGAAGCCATGCTGGCGACGTGGCCGAGCGAAGATGGCGGGGAGGCGCGGACCGACGCCGAGGTCCTCGGAAATGTCATGACGATCTTGCTCGCGGGTGAAGACACCACGGCACACTCGTTGGCCTGGGCGGTTCACGAATTGTCGAGCAAGCCCGCCATGCGCCAGCGACTTCGGGCCGACCTCGATCAACAATTTGGCGAGCGACGCCGCATGAACTCTCTCGATGACGTCAAAGCGCTGCCCTACCTCGACGGTATCATTCAAGAGACCTTTCGCATGCGCAGCGTGGCCCCCCTCATGTTTGTGCAGGCGATCGAGCCGACGCATGTTCAAGGGGTCGAGCTTACGCCAGATGTGATCGCGGTGGTGCTCACTCGCACGCCAGGAGGAAACGACTCTAGCTTCTCCGAGGCCAAGAATTTTGATCCTCTCCGATGGATGCGAAAGGATGAAGCCAACGTCGCCCGTTGCCCCATGCACGATCCGAAGGCGATGTTGGCCTTTGGCGCGGGCAGCCGTATCTGCCCTGGCCGTGGCTTGGCTGTGGCAGAGATGCACTGCGTTTTGGGAATGTTGTACCGGAACTTCGAAGTCGAGACCCTGGCGGACCCAGAGACGGTGACGGAGCGTTTTAGTTTTACGATGGTCCCGGTCGGTCTACAGGTCAGGCTGCGAGCAAGAATCCGCTGAAGCGAGGCTATCGGGCGGCGTCGGGGACGACGAGAACCGTTCGCTTTGTGCCCTCGTCATCGAGGAGCTCAAATCGGACGCTCTCGTTCACTCCCCGCAGCTGCGTGAGATAGGCGACTTCTGCGACCCGTCGGATCGCCTGACCGTCGATGGTGACGATCACGTCTCCCCGCTTCACGCCGGCCAGGCTTCCGGGCCCGTTCGGATCAATTTTAGTCACCTGGACGGTGGAGAGTCGCGACGGGAACTGCTCGGGGCCGACGTTGTGGGCAGAGATGCCGAGGCGTGTGAAACGAAAGCGGCCGTGTGCGCGGACCTCGGCGAGAAATTTTACGGCCATGGCCGACGGGATCGCAAAGGCGAGGCCCTGGCCATCGCGGCGGACCGCAGTGGTGAGACCGAGCACCCGACCTTCGGTGTCGACCAAAGGGCCCCCCGAATTTCCGATGTTGACCGAGGCGTCGGTTTGAATGAAGGACCAAATGCCATCGGGATCGAGCCGTTTTGGGCGTCCGAGGTCGGCATGATCGCGCCCCACGCCGCTGACGACGCCGACCGTGACCGTGTCTCCGAGCCCGAAAGGCTGGCCGACGGCCATGACCCACTCGCCAGGTGTCGCGGCCCGGTCGCGAAAACGTGCAGGTCGCAGCGTCCGTTGAGGCCCTCTTGTCGGGGCGACAAGCTGAAGCAACGCAAGATCGAGTTTTGGGGCGCCGTAGATGAGCTTGGCTTCGACCCGTTCAAGATTGGCGAGTTCGACGTGGATCTTGGTGGCGCCGGCGACCACGTGTTCGTTGGTGAGTATTTGTCCCGCGGCGCTGACCAAGAGGCCGGAGCCGATCCCATGGGAGGGATGCCGCGAGCCTCGACGAGGCAGGGTCGAGATGACGGTGACGACCGAGGGCGCGACCTCGTGGGCCACGCTGGCGAAGTTCGGAAGCGGTGAGGGGGGAGCGATGTCCGTTGGGTCGGCCGGCGACTCTGCGCGGCCGAACTCACCCGTTTCGGAGGAGGTCTCCGTCGTGCTCGATGGGCCGGCGGACCGCTTTCGTGGAGCCGTGTCCGCCACCCGCGTACAAGCACAAAAGATCACGCATGCGACCATAGCGGCCGCGTGCGGCAAACGGCCTGGGGCTCGTCGTGCCTGTCGACGGGCCCGACGGGGCACCTTGGTCACGAGCGGCTAGGACTCGGTATCGAGCGGCGGAACGGGCGGTGGCGGGGGCTCACTCACGTCGATCGACGGGGTGCTTGGGGCCGGCTCCGCAGCGGGAGGCGAGGAATCGGCGGCGGGCGCAGGAGCGTCGATCGGCTGCGCAATCGCGGGAGCAGGCATCGGTGCGGGAGCAGGCATCGGCGCGGGAGCAGGCATCGGC
>CAYTFJ010000046.1:15635-21825 GCA_964437075.1 uncultured Nannocystaceae bacterium | reverse complement strand
GGCCATCTCTGGCATGGCCATCTCTGGCATGGCCATCTCTGGCATGGGGGCCTCAAGCTCGGGCGTGGGGTCGGCGGGGGCAGTCTTTTTTGAGCTGCCGCCGTATCCGTCTTCGTCGCCGCCATCGTCCTTCTCGCGGATGTTGTCCGCCAAGTCCGGGAGCGTCTCAAGGTAGGTGTTGAACTCGGTACTTGAAACTCTTCCGGCACGAATGTGTCGGGTGAGCGTTCTGCGATCGAACATGAGCCTGTTGGTGTCGATTGCCATGGCGGCTGATTAGTAGACCGGAGCCCGCTGCACGTCAATTGTCGGGCGACGGATGGGACGAGGCGAGGACAGGAGCTCGGTGACGGCATGCGCAAAAGGCGCTCTGCCATAAAATCGGTGGGCGTGGGAATAGTTGTCTTTGTGCTTCGGTTCGCCTTCGACCTGCATATACTGTGCCCCGGTCACGGCAGGCCGCGCACAGCGAAAAAAAAAGTCCGGTGTTCACGCACCTGCAGCCCTAGCCCTTCGAGCCGAGAGCAACCACGATGAGTTCCTACGATATCCGCGTCATTAATGAGCTGGTCCAAGAGGAAAGTGCCTTTGTTGAGCGACTTTTTAGCGAGATCCAAAAGGTCGTTGTCGGTCAACGCGAGATGGTGGAGCGTGTGTTCATGGGTCTGCTTTGCGGCGGCCACGTATTGCTTGAGGGCGCGCCCGGTCTGGCCAAGACCCTGACCGTGAACACGGTCGCCCGCTGCATGGACCTTCAGTTCAATCGCGTGCAGTTCACGCCAGATCTACTGCCGTCCGATGTGCTCGGCACCGTGATCTATAACAATCAATCGGGCGAGTTCACCAACAAGCGCGGGCCCGTCTTTACAAACCTTCTGCTCGCTGATGAGATCAACCGCGCCCCGGCGAAGGTGCAAAGCGCCTTGCTTGAGGCCATGGCAGAGCGCCAGGTGACCGTCGGGGACACGACCTACAACCTTCCGAGCCCCTTTCTGGTGCTGGCCACACAGAACCCGATCGAGCAAGAGGGGACCTACAACCTCCCCGAAGCCCAGCTCGATCGTTTCATGTTCAAGATTCAGATCGGCTATCCCTCGGCCGAAGAAGAGCTGGAGATCGTCGATCGTGTGGCGGTGCCCGGCGAGAGTCATGTGCCAGAAGTTCAGCGCATCGTCGGTCCCGAAGAGATCGCCAAGGCGCGCGCGACCTTAGAAAAAATCATCGTCGAGCCGCCGGTGCGCCAGTATCTGGTGGACGTGGTGATAGCGACGCGTGACCCTGCGAGCGTGGGTTTGCCGATGCTCGCACCCTTTATTGACTTCGGCGCGTCTCCGCGCGCATCGATCGCGCTCTTTCAGGCCGCTCGTGCCCATGCGTTTGTGCGCCGGCGAGGTTACGTGAGCCCCGAAGACGTCAAGGCCGTGGCCCTGGATGTCTTGCGTCATCGCGTAATTCTGTCCTACGAGGCTGAAGCCGAAGGCAAAAGTGTCGAGGAGATCGTTCGTTCGATCTTAGAGCATGTTCAGGTCCCCTAGGTCGGCCGACGCTGAGAATCATCACCAATCACCGACAGACAAGCGATGGACCACGGATCGAATGAGACCCTGAGCCCGGCGCAGGCCCGCGAGCGAACGACCGAGCTTCTTCGAGAAGTTCGTCGGATCGAGATTCAGACCTCGCGCCTGGTCGATCAACACCTCTCGGGCTCCTACCAGTCCATGTTCAAGGGCCAGGGGATGACCTTCTCGGAGGTTCGTGCCTATGCACCAGGTGACGAGGTGCGCTCGATCGACTGGAATGTCACGGCCCGAACCGGGGAGCCCCACGTTAAGCTCTTTACCGAAGAACGAGAGCTGACGGTGATGTTGCTCGTAGACATGTCCGCGAGTTTGGATTTTGGGACGCGCGACGTGGACAAGCGCCACCTCGTCGCCCGTTTGGCTGCGACTTTCGCGTTTTCTGCCATTCGCAACAACGATCGTGTGGGGCTTGTCGGGTTTACGGATCGCGTTGAAGTCTTTGTTCCACCGCGAAGTGGGCGAAAACATGTGCTCTCGGTGGTTCAGCGGGTGTTGACCCACGAGCCCGAGCACCGAGAAACACGGCTTGCTGCGGGTCTGGAATACATGGCCCGGATGGGCCGAAGCAACGCGGTCGTGATCCTGATCTCGGACTTTGTGGACGCGGTGACCGGGGATTTTGAATCGAACGCCGGGGCCCATGCCGACGCGCTGGCCTTTGAGCGAGCGCTCAAGCGTGTGCGCCGTCGTAACGATGTCATCCCGGTACGGGTGGAAGACCCCGCAGAGATCGAACTGCCGCCGCTGGGCTTGATCTCGGTCGAAGACCTTGAGCTGCTCGGTCTGGGGGGAGACCGGACCTTGGACTTGAGCTCAAAACGCGCGGGGTTGTACAAGGATCACGTCGCCGCCGAGCGCCTACGTTTTGATCGACTGATGAGACGCCTCAATCTCGACGCCATGTCTGTGACCTGTGGAGAAGGATGGCAGCAGGCGATGGTGCGGTTCTTCGAGAAACGCGCGCGGAGGATGCGACGGTGAGGGCGTGGATTTTGGCTTGTACGTTGGCTGTGGCAGCGACCACGGTCGGTAGCGCCCAAGCCGAGACCGGCTCCGAGGCTGTTGTTGAGGCGAAGGCGCCCGACAGCGTCCAGGATCCGCTTTCGGTGACCACTCGACTGACGCCCGAGGGCGAGCATCACATCGGAGATCTGCTGACTCTCGAGGTCCTGGTCGCGCACCCCCAGGGCTACACCGTAAATCTACCGATGGGTTTGGATTTTGCGCCCCTCGAGCTGGTTGAGACGATCGAAGGAGGGACGGAATCCACCGGGCAAGCGCTGCGAACGACCTTCACGCTGCGTCTTCAACATTTTGCCGTGGGCGAGGCCAGCATCCCTGCGTTTCGTGTGACCTATGTGGGTCCGGGGGGCGAGGTTCAGACCTTCACCGTCCCCGCGAAGTCCTTCGAGGTGGCCGCTCTGACGGCCAACGAGAGCGAGCCTGAGCGGCGAGGCGAGGACCCTATGCTCTCGTTCGAGTACCCCAACACGCGGATCGAGCTCATCGTTTACTCGTGTTTGGCCATGGCGCTGCTGTTGCCGCTGTTGTGGTGGTTGTTCCGGTATCTTCGACGTCGCGAAAAGGCCGTCGTCGTCGTGCCGCCGCGGCCACCCGACGAGGTTGCGCTCGCCGCCTTGCGCGATCTCGAGGCCCAACGCGATCGCATGATCGAAGCAGGGGAGTTTCAGCCCTACTACTTGGAGCTGACTGAGATAGCGAAGGGCTATCTGCAGGGTCGCTTCGCCATCGATGTGCTCGATCGTACGACCCAAGAGATCCGTGAAGACCTGGCACGCGCCGAGAGAAAACTCGAAGGCCTCGACTCCCAGCGCGTGGTCCAGTTTTTAGAAGATTGTGACATGGTGAAATTCGCTCGTTTCTCCCCGCCCAAGACCGAAGCCCGTGGAGCCCTCCAAGAGGTCCGAAGCATGGTGACGGACACAAGCAAGAAAACGACGAAGGCCGCGAAAGAGGAGACGAGCGCGTGAGGAGGGTCGTGCGCGTACTTGGCTTTTCGCTCTTCGCCGTAGCGATCGTCCTGATCTCGATCGCGTTGTTGATCGAGGGGGGCCCGCGTTACGTCGTGTTCGCTCAACCATGGTGGGGATTGTCGGCGCTAGCGCCGATGCTCGCGTTGATCGTTCAGGCTCGGATCTCGCGTCGACCTGCGACGCTTCGATTTTCGCGCAAAAAGAACCTCGACCGGATTCGTGGGGGCCTTGCCGCCTGGCTGGTCGACCTGCCGGATGGCTTCCGGTTCGCGGCCGCATTGTTGCTGGCGCTCGCCCTCGCGCGTCCCCAATCGTCGCGAGCGGACGAGCGCATCGAACATGAGGGCATCGACATCGTCGTCGCTCTGGATCTCTCGGAGTCCATGAGCAACCAAGACCTTCGCCCGACACGACTCGAAGCGGCGAAGGCGGTGATCGAGGATTTTATCATCCGCCGGCACCACGACAGGATCGCCCTGGTGGCGTTTGGAGCGAACGCATCGACGGTCGCTCCCTTGACCTTGGATCACAATGTGTTGATCCGCCTTGTCCGCCGCATGAAGCTGGGTGTCATGGATGGCACCCGCACTTCGATCGGGGGTGGGCTGGGTGTCAGTTTGAACCGCCTTGAGGATTCGACCGCAGACACTCGAATCGTCGTGCTGTTGACCGACGGTGTGCACAACGCGGGCGGTGTCGATCCTGACTCTGTGGCGCAGCGAGCCGCAGATCGCGGGGTTCGTATCTACACGGTCCTCGTCGGCCAGCATGGTCAAGGAAACAACCAGAGCGTCGATGCCGGACAGCTTGAGCGGCTGGCGAGCACCACGAAGGGCCTGGCCTACACGGCCCAGGATGTGGAGTCGCTCACCACCAGCTTTCAAGCGCTGCTCGACGATCTTATGAAGTCGACCATCGAAGGCGAGCAGGTTCGTGCCGAGCTATTTTACTGGCTGCTCTGGCCCGCGTTGTTGCTGATTCTATTGGAGGTGCTGTTGCGAAACACACGTCTGCGGAGGTTCCCATGAGCGCCACGAGACAGCTATCGCAGTGGATGCAACCCGAGGTCTCTTCTCGGGTCTTTGACGACTTCGGATTTCTTCATTGGGAGCGATTGTGGCTCGTGCTGGGTGTCGCACTAGCGATCGGGGCCTTTGTGTGGGGCGCACACCGCCGCAAACGAGCGATGGCTGCGCTGGGCAACCCTCAGATCATCGCTCGGCTCGTCCAGAGTGTCAGTCAAAATGGCCGCAGCGTACGAGCGGGCCTGGTGGTGGCATCGCTGGCTGCCCTTGTTTTTGCGCTGATGCGCCCTCAATACGGTGGCGTTGCCACCGTGAGCCCCTCGACGGGCTTGGATATCGTGCTGGTGGTGGACTACAGCAAGTCCATGTTGGCCCAGGACATCTACCCTTCGCGCAGCCAACGGGTCGAGGCTGAACTCAGTCATTTTCTTGAAGATGCTCGCCGGCGTGGTGACCGTGTGGGTCTGGTGATCTTCGCCGGGGCCGCCCGGGGTCTGCCGGTCACCTCCGATCTGTCCCTGCTTGAGCTTTATTTGCAGCGCGCCGATCCCAAGACAGAAGAGCCCGGCGGCACGGCGATCGGCAAGGCCCTGAACATGGGTGTCGATTTTCTGGTCGAGGCGCGGCGTGATACCGGCGCACAAGAGCAGGACTCGGTGGCGGACCCTGAGCGCTCCGACCAAGCTTTGATCCTTCTCACCGACGGTGAGGACACCGAGAGCCGGCCGCTGGAGGTCGCGGAGCGAGCCGCTTCGTTGGGCATTCATATCTACAGCGTCGGGATCGGGTCGGCGTCTGGTGAACCGATCGTCAAGTTCGACGAGGCCGGAGAAAAAATCGGCTACCAGACCGACGAGGACGGCAACTATGTCTTAACTCGTCTGGATGAAGAGACACTCAAGGGCCTTGCCGAGGCGACCCATGGCAGCTACGTCCGGGTCGACCCCAACAACTTCAGCCTCGATGTCTTGCGCCGTGAGTTCTCCAATCTCTCCCGTGCTGAACGCGAATCGACGATCGAGATTCATCGCCAAGAAGGCTACGCGCTGGCTGTTTTTCCGGCGTTGATTTTGCTCTGTCTCAGCTTGGCCATCGGCGATCGACGCAGAGAAAAGGTTCGGAGGTCCTGATGAAGTCTTCTACACTGCTCGCCGTGCTGCTCGCTGGATGGCTGGCACAGACACTTGCTACAACCAACGTCGATGTCGATCGTGCGATCGAGGCCTATGAGGCCGGGGAGCGTGAGGTCGCGATGGAGCACATTGAGGCCGCGATCGAAAGCCTCGGCGAAAAATCGGAGCTCCTTTTCGATCGTGCCTTGATTCTTTTGTCCATGACTGACGAAGAAAATTCGCCGAGCGACGCAAAGTCAGGTTTTGAGCGCGCCAGCGAGGCTGAAACACTCACCGTGAAGGCCTCGTCGCACTACGAGCTTGGAAATATGGCGCTTGATGGCGAAGATTGGGATGGCGCCATATCCGCCTATGTCGCCTGTCTGCGTGCGGACCCCAGCCACGAGCATGCGAAGTGGAATCTTGAGATCGCGCTCGAGAAGAAACGTCAAGAGGACGAGGACGAGGACGAGGACGAG
>CAYTFJ010000046.1:0-15535 GCA_964437075.1 uncultured Nannocystaceae bacterium | reverse complement strand
CGAAGAGCCCGAAGAGGGCGAGAGCGGCGAAGAGCCCGAAGAGCCCGAAGAGCGCGAAGAGCCTGAAGAGCGCGAAGAGCCCGAAGAGCCCGAAGAACCCAAGGCGATACAAGAGGCCGACATGGACGATGCGCTGCGCCAGCTCGATGAACAAGATCCCTTCATGATGGGCCGCTCCGGAGCGGGTCGGCCTGTGGCGAAGGACTGGTAGCGGGCGCGATGGTTGTGCCCTTGAATGAAGGTCGGCGTAGATTCTCACGGATCATGCTTGGTGGCGTCAGCTGTCTGTTCGTCGGTGTCTCGAACACCGCCGCTGCGGGAGGCGAGGTTGCGGTGTCGGCCGCGCTGGCCTCCCGATCCGTGCGTGTTGGCGAAGCCGTCGCGTTTGAAGTGACCATCGAGACCGTGGGAGCCGTGGGGGAGATCAGTGCGCCGCGTTTCCCCCGTTCGGAGGGGCTGGAGATCATCGGCCGCGGCAGTCGTACAGGCATGAGCTGGGGACGAAGCGCGACCCGTTCTCGAAGCTTTTCCTATGCCTTGGTGCCTTCGCAGGCCGGAAAAATCAGCCTCGATGTGCATGTGCGTGTGGGAGGCAAGGACTACGGGCTCTCGCCGGTGCCGGTGCTCGAAGTTGTCGGCATCTCAACTCTACCAAACGCGAACTCGCCGACCGAGGGGTCCGCCCACGCGCGTCCCACGGACCCGAGCGATCCGGTTGTGGTGTGGCCCACGGTCGACCGGGCCGAGGTCTACGTGGGCGAGCAAGTCAACTACGAGTTTGAGATCTGGGAGCGGGTGCGCAGCGAGATCACGATGCATTCGATGCCCACGTTTAAAGACTATTGGGTTGAGGAGCTGCCCACAAAGTCGGAGCGTCGGGATCAGATCTCTGGGGTTGGCTATCGCGTCCATCCGGGTCTGCGGAGAGTTCTGTTTCCGCAACGTGCGGGGCGGCTCCCGATCGGTGGTGGGACGGTCGCGGTGCAGCGCCGCAGCGGCTTGGGATCACTTTTTCGGCGACGGGGGGGCGGCGAAGCCGTGGAGATCGGCGGCCCACCTCTGACGGTCACCGTGAAGGCCTTGCCCGCCGCTGGGCAGCCACCGAATTTCATGGCCAACAACGTCGGGGTGTTTTCGATCGAGGCCACCGCCGACCGCACAGAGCTTGCCCAGGGGGACGCCTTGACACTGACGGTGCGTGTGTCTGGAGAGGGGAATATTCGTCTGTTGAAGCCAGACCCCTGGCCGAATTTGGAAGGCATGCGCAGCTACGATCCCACCCCCAGCGAGCCCGAGATCACCTTCGAGGGCGAGCGAATTCACGGAAGCAAGCGCTACGAGTTTTTGATCGTGGCCGAAGATGTCGGGACGTGGACGATCCCGGCCTACACTCTGTCTTTCTTTGATCCTGGTCGAGGGAAGTATCGGCGCGAGAGCACGAAGCCGCTCAAGATCCAGGTCGTTCCCGGCAAGGGAGCGGCCGCGGGGCGCCCAGAGGCGCGGCACGAAGAGGCCGACCCCGATCGACGTGCCGAGGATGACGAACTTGGCGACGGTCCCGAAGACCCGCTCACTCAGATTCTGGGCCTGGAGAGGCTGCCACGCAGTTCAGGGCACCGCGGAGAGACGGGGCCCCTAAGCTGGAGAACCTCCGTGGCGGCCGTTTCGGGGATTTTAGGCCTGGGATGGGCAGGAGGTCGTTTGTATGGGCGTCTCGGGCCCGATGAGCGTCAGCGGGCTCGGTCGGTACGGGAGGCTCAAAGACGAGAGCAACTGGCGCAGGCACATGCCGCGGTGGCCACGGGCGACGGATTTTATACGGCGCTGTCGGGTCTCTTGCACGGGGCTGCGGTTGCGCGGGCCGGGGCTGCGGGCGCCGGCTTGACCCGAGAACGACTGTTGACGGTGTTGAAAGATCAGGGCCTTGCCGATCAAGAGATTGAGAGTCTACGGGGAATGCTGGACGCCTGCGACGGGGCACGGTTTGGCGCGGGCGTTGGAGACCCAGAGTCTCGAAAGGCCATGCTGACCCAGGCCGAGACGATGATCTCACAGCGAACTTGGAGGGTACGTTGATGACCGAGACCGCTTTCAGAGGTCCGCGGGCGCCGAAGGTGGGGATGCTCGCCCTAGGTTTGGCGCTGAATGTTTTGGTCCCGAGCCGTGCGGGCGCCGATGTGGTCGACGACGCCTATGTATCGGGGGGGGAGGCGGCAGGCCGTGGCGACTGGGACGACGCGATCGTTCACTACGAAGAGGCCCGCAGACTGTTGCCAGGGCGCTCCGCCGTCTTGGATCATGACCTCGGTGTCGCCTACGGAAACGCCGGCAAGATTGGCCTGGCCATCTTTCATCTGCGTTTGGCCCTCGGCGCTGAGCCGGGAGACGACGTGAGCGAATCGGCTCGGCGCAGCCTAGGAATTCTGAGGCGGCGCGCGGAGTTTGCTGCTGCCGCTTCGGGGGCTCAGATCTCGCCACCGGCAGGCTGGCTGGATCTCGTGGTCTCGGGCCTCGCCGCAACCAGTGTCGCTTGGGTGACGGCGGTCAGCGGATGGCTGTGGCTGCTTGTCCTGGGTCTGCGTTGGCTGGCCACGGCGGGAAAAATCCGTCGTTCACGAGTCTCTCGACCCGTGGTGTGGCTGTTCGGATGGGTGTTTGTGGTCGGAGGGGCGGTTCACTGGGTGGCCGAGGATGCCGAGCGATTTGGGGCGCGAGCCATCGTTTTGGAGGACAGCGTTGAAGTCCGTGAAGGTCCTGGGTCCCACCGCACGGTTCAGTTTGACCTGCAAGGAGGGTCACGGGTGCGTGTTGTCGAGGAGTCCGGGGCGTGGAGCAAGGTCCGTGTTCCTGGCGGACTTCGTGGATGGGTCTCGCGTTCGGCCCTCGGTCATCTCGCACAGCCATAAACAGGCGCGATCGTCCTTCTTTGCTCGGGGCGCAGAAGGACGATCGTGTCGGGTACCTAGCGGTCGTCGCGGAGCGTTGCGGTCTCGTCGTAGGCGGTCATATGGGTGACCGTGGCATTGAGGATCGAGATGTTTCGGGCATCGGCGCCAATGTGAAATCCGAGGGCATCGGGGGCATCGTTGGGACCGCCATTGGCCACAAACGAGAGCCCGGCCTCGACTTCGTCGATCGTACACTCTTCGATCAGAACGTTTTTGGTGTCGGTCAAGAGATCAATACCAATTGCGCTCCCGGCAAAGGTCGACAGGTCGCTGATTTCCGCGTCGTAAACCACGATTTTTTTGGATCCCGCGAAGGAGTAACCGCGGACCTTTGTGCCGCCGTATCCAGACAAGGTTGCTTCTGGGTGGGAGAAACTGTAGCAGCCGCAATCGTCCGATCCAACATTTCCGAGATTGACGAGGTCACTGGCGCTGGTGTGATCGAGGGTGACTCGGGCAGCTCCATCGATCCGATAGCCGATCACGCCCTTGTTGACGTGAAACATGGTGTCGCCGTTGCAGAGGTAGTCCGAGGGGCCGGAAACGAGGACATCGAGCGTATCTTCGTTCTCGATCCAGTCGACAATCTCCGGAGTGATGTTGAGGCGGCTGACATCGAGAAAGCTGGGGAACTCGTTGTTGTGTGCGGCCTTGGCGACCAGGGCTTGGGCGTTGGCGAGGGCGTTGCCCGTGTAAGTACCGCTGGACTCGTTCAAGGAAGAGACCGTAACGGGGAGGCCCGTGTCGGGGTGTCGATTGCGTACCATGAAGAGCGCTCCGACGGGGTCACGAGCAGGATCGGAGCCTTGGCGCAGGGCGACGACCTCGTTGACAAAGGAATGCTGCCGAAGAACGTGCACATCCGTCAATGTGATTCGGCGTGCGGGGGGCGTGGGGGCGTAGGGGAAACCTCCAACTGCGGCGCCGAGCGGATTAATGAGGTAGCCGTAGGAGTTTCCGTCCACGATTCCATGTTTGTTGTGGAAGAGGGCGTATTCTTCGGGGTGCTGAATCGGGTCGATGGAGCCGAGGCCATCGAGGATGACGTCTTCATGGACATTGTTGATGGCCAAGCGAAGGTCCGCTTGGATATCGAGGGCATCATGAAGGAGCCCTTGAACACCGAGTGTCGTCGTCGATCCGGATTGCACGAGCCAGTCGACGTAGGGCGCGATGAACCGGGCATTTGAATAGGTGCCGAGGACGGGGACATCGTCTCGACTCTCGGCTTGGCTGTTCTTGATGTGGAGTCGTCGGACTCCATTGAGAGCGACCGCTGCGACCTCGTAGTCCAGAAAATCGACGTTACGAATGGTGACGACTCGGTTGTCATTTCCGTGGATACCATGATGGGCGCTGCGCCCGATCGTGCCGTTGCGAATGGTGACCTTGCGGGCCGAATGAATGATGTCGCCAAAACCGGATGGACCTTGGTTGGGGATGAATGGCTGATCGGCCAGCTCGATCACCGAGAAGAAACGCTGCAGGAGGGCATGTTCCGCGCTTTGCTCGATGGTGTGACCGTTGAGGTTCAGGACGACGTTTTTGGCATCGATCGTGAGCGCGGCAAAAAAACCAATCCCGAAGGCCGCGGGGTCGTATTTTCCGTTGGCGGGATCGCCCAGCTGCGAGGGGAAAGGCAAGCCTGCGGTGTAGGCATCGAGCACGGTGACACCATCGTCGGCGAGCGATCCGACCGGATGAGGGTTGAAGGTGATGTCTTCTGCAAGAATGTAGGTGCCACGTTTCGTGATCTGGTACGTACCATCGTCAAAATCGGCCTGGTGGAGATAGACGACCCTGCGCCGCTGCGCAGGTTCCTCGGCGGAGGCGGTGCCGGCAGGCAGCAGGGTGAGCGCCGAGGCTGCGAGGAGAAATTGAGAGGAGAAGGTGCGAAGGATATTCATCGGTCGTACTTTGTTTGCATCACAAGAGTGAGGGACCACTCTCGAAATTAGAGATCAACGAGATTCAGCATTGTTGAGTCTCGACATTGTTGTGGATTGCTCCACATTTAGATTCACCGCAGGCTTAATGCCGTACGGTGATCTGTCAAGGCTCCACGCGACTGAAAGACGTGGACCCGCAGATATTCGCCTTCAGGATGGTGCAAGGCGGTGGGGTGATCGGGCCCTGGGCCCCACTGGGCGATTCTACAAAAATCGAGCCCCCGATCGGCCGCGGCCCGACGAACGACGAGATCCAGTTGCTCGCCGTCAAGATGATGACTGCAGCTGCACAGCGCGAGAAAGCCTGCGGTCTCGATGCGCGGGACCAGCTGACCGACGATTCGGAGCATGGCGTTGCGAGCACGCGAGAGGTCGCGAGGGCTGGTCGCAATCTTGGGCGGATCAAAAATGACCGAGCCAAAGGGCCCTTGAAGAGGCGCCGCGTCCAGCGGAGAGAACATGTCCGTCTCGACAAATTCAATTTCAAGGTTGTTGGCGGCTGCGTTTTTTGCAGCCGAGGCGAGGGCGGGGCGGCTGCGGTCGACTGCGACACAAGGGACGCCGAGGGCCGCGGCATGCAGTGCGAAGCCACCGACGTGGCAGCCGAGATCGAGCATCGGGCCGCCGTGACTGTGGGCAAGCTTCGCAAAGCGCCGACGATTCTCCCGCTGATCATGGTAGGCGCCGGTCTTTTGGGCCGGGGGTCCTGGGACCTGAAGGGAGAGCCCAAATTCGCGATAGCGGAGCGTCTTCGGTGGATCGGGGGTGATGCCAGCGGCAATCCCCTCGCGGCGGGCAGCCTCTTCGGGCCTGAGCACGATGGCTTGTCCGTCGAGGTGAGTGTGCATCCATTCGAGGATTCGCGGCACAAGGCAGTCCATGGGCGCGGTGGTCACTTGCACGATTCGAACGGCGTCGTAGCGATCGACGACCAGTCCCGGGAGACCATCGCCCTCGCTGTTGACTTCGCGGTATCCGGTGGTCGAGTCGCTGGAGGCCAGGCCCAAGGTCCTGCGCGCGGCGTAGGCTGCGGACAGCCGTCGTTCGAGCCAGTCGGGGGGGGGCGGGGTTTCTCCGGCGCACAGCACTCGCAGGCAGATCTCGGAGTCGGGCGAGTAGAGACCCCAGGCGAGGGTGTTGCCCTTGTGATCGCAGAGATAGGCCGAGGCGGCCGGGTCGGGAGGCCCCGAAATCTTGGCGAGTTGTCGCTTTCGGATCCAGCTGCCTGGGCCAGGAAAGAGCCGCTTGTTGTTGCGATGAAGTTCGAGGCGAACCGCCATGGGGAATGGTAGCGGCTTTTGGTGGGCGAGACGCCAAGCGCGGCAAGAATCACGTTATGGTCCGCGGGTGCTGGCTCTCGGTCTCCCCTGGTTGTTGTCGACAACCCTCGCGACGGTGTCTCCTGAGGGGGCAGAGCGCGGGAACACCGTGCTCGATCGACCGCTGGGGGAGACGACCTATTCGGTGGCGGCCGTCGGCCGGGCCGCCTTTTTGATCGGCAACGGGTCGGCGGTGATGCAGCCCTTTGGCTTCGGCATTGCCGCGCAGCTGCGTGTGCATGCGCTTCGCTTGGCGAGGACGCGGGTGGGCCTGGCATTTCATGGGGGCTACGCCCGCTGGAGCGAGGGCCAGCAGGTTCTCCAATGGGGAGAAGACGGAGAGACGATGGAGCGGGTCTCGGTGCTGTCGGTGGTTGACCTCAGCGTCGGCCCGTCGCTGCAAGTCCCCTTGGGGCCGCTTTTTGTGGTGCTCGATGGAGGCGTGGGGGTAGGTATCTCTCAGTTTGAGCGGCCCTTGAGCTCTCGGCCGGAACACGATCAACAAGCGGCGAGCGCCGACCTCTTGTTGCGGGCAGGACTAAGCCTGGGGATCCCCCTGTTTCGTGACCATGGGTTGCTCGTGGGTGTTGAAGTCCAGCAGTTGTTTTCGGGGGTGCGCATCGTCAGCGACCCCGCGATCGGTGATGTCGATCCCGAGAAAAATCTCAAGGTCTTCGACCTCCATTTTTCAGCGCTTCTCGGCTACCAGCGTTGGTTTTGAAAGGCAGAGCATGAATTTACAAAAACATCCCACAAGAAATGCACCCCGTGGCCCGGTCGTCCTTACCGTGATGGATGGCCTCGGCCTCGGCGACGGTGACGAGGGTGATGCCGTCGCGTTGGCACGCACGCCGACCTTGGATTGGTTGATGGCGCTCTCCTCAAGCACGGCACTGGTTGCTCACGGGCGGGCGGTGGGCATGCCGAGCGACAAGGACATGGGCAACAGCGAGGTCGGGCACAACGCGCTTGGGGCGGGACGTGTTTTTGAGCAGGGGGCGGCCCTGGTCGAGCAGGCCCTGCGCAGTGGTTCGCTCTTTGATGGCGAAACCTGGCGCGCCTGCATCGAACGTGTGCAGGGTTCGGGGCAGCCGCTGCATTTCATGGGATTGCTCTCCGACGGCAACGTGCACTCGCATATCGATCATCTGTTGGGGATGATCGAGAGGGCTGCGACCGAGGGGGTGAAAAAAGTCCGGGTGCACATGTTGAGCGACGGCCGAGATGTCAGCGGTCGCTCCGTTTTGGGCTACATCGATCGTCTTGAGGCGACCTTGTCTCGCCTCTGTGCGAAGGGATTTGACTACAAAATAGCGAGCGGCGGGGGCCGAATGCACCTGACGATGGATCGCTATGAGTCGGACTGGGGCATGGTCGAGCGCGGCTGGAGTACCCATGTTCGTGGCGAGGGGCGGGCCTTCACGAACGCCCGTGAGGCCGTTGAAACCCTTTATGGCGAAAGTGATGTCACCGACCAGCACCTCGGCGCGTTTGTGATCGCCGATGGCGACGGTCCGGTGGGCACGATCTGCGACGGGGCTGCGGTCATCTTTTTTAACTTTCGTGGCGATCGAGCCCTCGAGATCACACGGGCCTTTGAAGACCCGAATCTCGCTGCCTTTGATCGCGGACCTCGCCCCGACGTGCTCTTTGTCGGAATGATGCAATACGACGGCGACCTCCAGCTTCCCGCGCGCTTTTTGGTGAAGCCACCGAGCATCGACCGAACCATGGGAGAGCTTTTGGCGGGGACGGGTCGCACGCAGCTCGCCTTGGCAGAGACCCACAAATTTGGTCACGTCACATATTTTTGGAACGGAAATCGGACCGCGATGTTCGAACCGCGCCAAGAACGTTATCTTGAGGTGAACTCTGGGGGGGGCGAGTTGCAGCTGCGTCCGTGGATGAAGGCGGCCGAGGTCACCGACGTGTTGCTCCAGGAGATCGATCGTGGGATGGCGCCCGGGCGGGCTTTTGACCTGGTGCGAGTGAACTACGCCAACGCCGACATGGTTGGACATACCGGAGACCTGCGGGCGTCGATCATGGCGGTCGAGGCGGTCGATCTTTGTTTGGCGCGGCTGGTCGCAGAGACTCGGCGACGCGAGGGGGTTTTGATTGTGACCGCAGATCACGGCAACGCCGATCAGATGTACGACGGTCGAGGCGAGCAACGAAAAGTGCGAACGAGTCACAGCCTCAATCCCGTACCGTTTGTGATCTTCGATCCGCGGGGGGCCCCAGAGATGGCGCCGCATTCCGCCCCGGGGCTGGCGAATGTCGCGGCGACGACCTTGGAGCTGATGGGTTTGGCGGTCCCCGAGGGTTACGAGCCGAGCCTCTTGGCCTGAAGTTGCGCTCGGGTCGGTCTCCAGCCGGCGAAGACCTCGGCACGGGCGCGGCCTGAGGCCTTCGCCGTGTAAAGGGCCCGGTCTGCGGCTTCCATCAGGCGTGCTCGTATGGACTCAAGCGTCGCCGATGGCTCCGGGGTGTTTGGATCTATAGCGAGTGCCTCGGTGTCGACGATCCCGATGCTCAGGGTGAGGGGCAGCGCCAGAGGGTTGGCGTGAATGAGTTTCGCCTGAAGACGGTCCGCCACTACGCTGGCACCGCGTTTGTCGCAGCCGCTGAGCAGGATTGCGATCTCGTCGCCTCCGACACGCGCCGCGATGTCGCTCGGGCGGATCACCCCGCGAATGCAGTCGGCCACCACGACAAGCGCGCGATCTCCGGCGGCGTGGCCGAGCGCGTCGTTGATGCCCTTAAAATGGTCGAGGTCGCAGAGCATAAGCGCGCTGTGTTCGGCGTGTCGGGTGTGGCGGTCGAGCGCCTGATCGACAAAGGGCGCGAAGCCTCTGCGGTTCCAAAGCCCCGTGAGAGGGTCGGTGCAGGCCTCTCCGGCCAGACGCTGGGCCTCGATGGCCCGGCTGTGGAGCCCTGAGATGAGGCCCATTAGGGATTGGATAAGGGTATGGCCGTGTTTGTCGGTGGGGTCTGCCAGCTCGACCGCTAAAATACAGGGATCTCGGCTTGCGCTGGCAGAATCGAGCGCGATCGTGATGTGCGCGCTCGATCTGGACTCGTCGCCGAGGGCATCGACGCCGGCCCAACGAACCTGGTGCAAGAGCCCCAAGCTGGCCGCGGCCCGGTGGGTGATGTCGTCAGGGGTCTTCGCTTCGATCAAGAACTCCAAGATTCTGGTGAACAGCTGCCAGTCTGGGACCGGCTGGACGTCTCGACGCAGTCGCAAGGGGGAGCGCGGTTGGGCGAGGAAGGGGCTTGAGCTTTGCGGGGCGGTCAACACGGTGGGGCAGACAACAGCAAGGAGAGTGCCAACATCGCGCTGATTTGTGCGCTTCTTGCGCTAGCTGTTTCGTAATTTGACAGGCGCGCGCACGACGCTTCGCTTTTCCCCACAAAACTGCCGGGGTCTGCTAGGCTTGTGTCGCTTTTTTCAGAGCCAGGCAAACCAACTATGTCTCCCAAGCTTCTCCGATTCGGTCTGTGTACTCTCGCGCTGTGCGCACTTGGTTCTACATCATGCAAAGAGGGGGGCGGCTCTTCCTCGAAGAGAAAATCTGACCGTGCACGCTGGGTCGACTCGCCCAGCTCAGGCACCAGCACCGACAACAAGATCGTGATTCCTGGGCTCGGCGTGAGCTTCGAGAAGCCCGAGGTGTTGTACGTTTATAAAGAATGTGCGGAGACCGCACATTCGCCTGACGGCCCCGACAAAAAATGGATCCCTGTGATTCGTTGTGAGAGCGCGACCTCGGGCGACTACGATGAGTATGCCGATGAAGAAAGCTCGGGTGGGGGGCTCTCCATGACGATCTACGCAGCCCACAAAGACCGGGTGATCAACGAGCGTACCGTAGAGACCTTTCGCGCGAGTTACCAAAATGCTGGCTACATCGTCGATGACGTCAGTTTTATGGAGGACTACATGGGCAAGCCGGGCCGTCGGGGCGTCGAAGCCCGTCTGCACCTGATGGACAGCTCTACGGGCTACCCCTCCCGAGAAATCCAGCGCTTTATGTTCCCCCGCGGAGACGTGCTCTTTATCGTGCACATCGATTATCCCTATGGGGACGATCGCAGCGGGATCAACAACGACTGGCAGCGCATTTTTTGGAACTTCGAGTTCGACGAAGAGATCGCAGCGGCGTCCGTCGGCGAAGGTTAGCGCCCCCATGGATACGTCGCCCAGGGCCCGCTCGGTCCCTGGGCGATTTTGTTTGCCCCTGTCTCGATCGTGAAAAATTTGATGAATCCGGTCTATCTCGACCACAACGCAACCACGCCCGTCGCCCCCGAGGTTCGCGACGCCATGCTTCCGTGGCTGGGTGCCCGTTGGGGAAATCCTTCCAGCGGTCACGCGCATGGCAAGGATGCCGCCGATGCGGTCGAGCGGGCGCGTGGCCAGCTCGCAGATCTCTTGCACGCGAAACCGGAGGAGATCATTTTCACCAGCGGGGGCACCGAGTCCAACAATATGGTCTTTCGCAGCTTTGAAGGGGCTGCGGTCGGACGGGTCTTGATCAGCGCAGTTGAGCATCCGTCGGTCCTGGGGCCCGCCGAGGCCCTGGCGCAGCGCGGGTGGAAGATCGATCGCTTCCCTCCTTCGTTTAATTCCGTGATCGACCTGCTCACGCTACGCGACACCTTGAGCTCTCCCGCCGCGTTGATCTCGGTGATGCTGGCGCAAAATGAGACCGGGTCGATTCAGCCCGTCGCAGGGATCTGTGGGGCGGCCCGCGACGGGGCCGAAGAAACCGTGATCCACACCGACGCGGCCCAGGCGGTCGGAAAAATCCCCGTCGACCTGCGAGCGCTTCGGGTCGATTGTTTGAGTCTTGCCGGCCACAAATTTGGTGCGCCACAGGGCATTGGCGCGCTGTTTGTACGCGAGGGTCTCAAAATTGCGCCGCTGATGCTCGGTGGTGGCCAAGAGCAGGGACGCCGCCCCGGTACACAAAATGTGCCTTACATCGTCGGCCTTGGCGAGGCGGCAGAGCGAGCAGGCACGAAGCTGGCCGAGCAGCAGCTCGCGCATCGCCGTTTATGCACACGGCTCTTCGACGGCCTAGCGAAGACCATTCCCGAGATCGAAAGAACCGTCAGCGCCGGACCGGTGCTGCCCAACACTTTGCATGTGTCGATCCCCGGATGCGACAGCATGGCGCTGCTTGCCGACTGTCCGCAGGTGAGCGCCTCGACCGGGAGCGCGTGTCATAGCGGCGCGCGAGGAGGTGTTTTGACGGCCCTCGGCATGCCCAAAAACCGCCAGCGCGGTGCGTTGCGGCTGAGCGTCGGCCAGGGGCTCACAGGGCTGGACATCGATCGTGCGATCGTCGCCCTGGTCGAAGCTTGGCAGCGGCAAGCGACCTAGGGCTTAGGGAGGCTCGAGGGGCGCCAGCCCTGCTCACGCAGGGTCAAGACTTCGAAGCCCGTCTCGGTGACGAGGATCGTGTGTTCGGTCTGGGCGGTGCGAGATCCGTCGCGCGTGATCGCGGTCCAGCCGTCGGCCAGGGTCTCGTGTTCGGGCTCTCCGATCGTCAGCATCGGTTCGATCGTAAAGGTCATGCCTGTCTTTATGCGCCGACCGGTGCCGAATTTTCCGACGTGTGGCACCTGGGGCTCCAGATGAAAGCCGCGGCCGATCCCGTGGCCGCAAAAAGCCTCGACCACCCCAAGCTGGTGTTCGTTATGGGCGAACTCATAGATGGCGGCCCCGATGTCGCCGATACGCTTCTTCGGAGCGACTTCTAAGATCCCTTTCCACATGCTCTCGCGGGTGATGTCGATGAGGCGCTGTGACTCGGCGCTGATCTCCCCAACCGCAAACATCTCGGAGGTGTCGCCGAAATAACCGTCGACGATGGTCGTGATGTCGAGGTTGATGATGTCACCTTCGCGCAGCACCACCTTCTTCGAGGGGATGCCGTGGCAGATCACCTCGTTGGGCGAAGTGCAGATCGATTTTGGAAACCCTCGATAGTTGAGTGGGGCTGGGATGGCGCCATGATCAACGATGTACTCGTGGCAGAGCCGGTCGAGCTCTAGGGTATGCACGCCGGGCTGCACAAAGGGGCCGATGTAGTCGAGAACGTCCGCCGCGAGTCGGCAGGTGGTCCGCATCTTTTCGATCTCTCGGGGACTCATGATTTGCAAAGACATGTAGCGTAAAACACGCACTTCGGTGCGCGCGTCGCTAGCATGGTTGGGGGCGTGCACAGGGTCAAGCCTTGGACCGCGCGAAGGATGCGATAAGAGCGCTATCCGGGCTGCGGCCGCGCGCCTTCTCGGTTGGCCAGCGACGAGGCCTGTGCCACCCTGCGCGATTCGTGGGAGCCTCCGCAAAGCAGCTTGAGGGGTCGTGCTTGGCGAGCCTGGCCCGGCGAAAGCTTCTGATCTTGGGAGGCAAGGGCGGCGTGGGCCGCACGACGGTCGCCGCTCAGTTGGGTCTTGCGCTGGCCGAGCGCGGAAAGAGAGTGTTGGTCGCGACCACGGGCCATGACGACCGTCTGGCTTGGATGCTCGACCGCCCAGCCTTGAGCGCGGTGGCCACACCAATTCACCCCAGGCTCTGGATCCAGCGGCTCGTGCCCGCCGACTGCCTGCGCGAGTACGGGAGCATGGCCCTGCACAGCCGGCGACTCTCCAAGCTTGTGTTTGGAAATCGTGTGGTTCGGCGGCTGCTGGATGCCGTGCCGGGGGTCGACGACTTCGCGGTGCTTGGCAAGGTCTGGCATGAGGCGATCTGTGGGACCCAGTTCGATGTGGTGATCTTCGACGGTCCGGCGACGGGGCATCTGCGTCTCGCGCTTGGGGTCCCGAGCGCCATTGTCGACACCGTGTTCGAGGGGCCGTTGGCCACGGAGGCCGCACGGATCAAGGCCGCGCTGGAAGACCCCGAGGTGACCGCGGCCGTCCTGGTCTCGGTCGCGGAGCGCTGGCCATTGACCGAGTTGGCTGAGCTGGCGACCGCGCTTGAACGCCCGCTCGGGGTGGGTGTGGGCGCCTTGGTGATCAACAAGTTGTGGCCGGCATCGCTGCCCGCCCTCGATCTCGAAGAAGACGGCGAGATGGAGCGTACGAGGCTCAAAGATCCCGCGCTCGCGGAGGCGGCACGGGTGGTTGAGGGCAGCTGTCGCCGCGGGCGACGTCAGCGAGCCGAGCTCGATGCCTGGCTTGAGCAGCATCGTGGCGCCTCATGGCTGGCGGCCGGCCGTCTTGAATTGCCTTGGGTTCCTGGCGGGCTCGAGTCCCGCGAAGCGCTGCTCGGGTCGCTCCGGAGCCTTCGTTGGGTGCCCACGATCACGGCGAATCGTCATGCGCCTCAATGACGCACAGGGTCTTGCCGACCTCCACCACATCGCCCTGGGCGACCTCTACCTTGACCACGGTTCCGGAGAGAGGCGCATGGAGCTCGTTCTCCATTTTCATCGCCTCGACGATCACTGCCGGGGCGCCCTCTTTGATCTCGTCGCCGACGCGCACCAGAACCTTGACCACCCGCCCCGGCATGGGGGCCTCGATTTTTCCACCGTCGTTGCCGCCACCGCTGACGTCCGAGAGCGCTGCTGCCAGGGCGGCCGCCTCGGCGGTCTCCACCGTCAGCGTGACCCGTTGGCCGCGAACGACGGCTTGATGGGGGTTTCGGGGGTCGTCGAGCGTCACGCCGATCTGCGCCGCGCTGTCCGGGGCACGCACCAGTGTCGTACCCTTGGGCGTCGGCAGCACCGTATGCTCCACATCGTCCACAAAAATCCGACGCGGAGGGCCTGCGTCGATACGAACCTCGTGTTCACGATCACCTACACGAACTTGAAAGCGCTGCGCACGGGACACTCGCGGAGCGTAGGCCAAGGTCAGGAGCCCGTCCATGCTACCGGATGAGGATTGTTGGGCGGAGCTCAGCGCGGGCCGCAAGTTGTTGGTCTGTGTTGGACCCGGAGGTGTCGGAAAGACGACCTGCGCCGCAGCCTTTGGTCTCCGTGGGGCACGCTCCGGTCTTCGTGTGGCCGTGGTCACGGTCGATCCCTCCATGCGTCTTGCCCAGGCCCTCGGGATTGGCCATGGAGAGGGAATCGCGGGGCAGCGGGTGCGTGTCGAGGGCGCAGGCTCCGGGCCCGATGGCCGTGGGAGCCTTGAGGCCTTGGTCCTCGATGGGAGCCGCGTGTTCGAGACGATCGTGCGCAGCTGTGCCTCTTCGCCGGCGGGCGCCGAGAAGATTTTGAAAAATCGTATGTACCAGGCCTTGGCGCAGCGGCTCAGCGGGGCCACCGAATACGCGGCCATGGCCCAGGTGCAGATGCTGAACGACGCCGGGGCCCATGACCTTATTATTTTGGACACGCCGCCCACGGCCAACGCGATCGATTTTCTTCGGGCCCCTGCACGCCTTCGGGAGCTTGTTGAGAGCCCCGCCGTGGGTATCTTGCGCGGTTCAAGCTCGCTCGGCGCCCGTGCGTTTGGGCTCGGGGCTGGCGTCGTAGTTAAGACCTTGGCCCTGATGGGAGGCCGTCATTTCATGGGCGAGTTCGGCGAATTCCTCGGTGAGTTCACCGAGGTCTTGCGCGAGTTTCATCGTCGAGGTGCAGATTTCGAGGCCCAGTTGATCTCGCCGACGACGGCTGCGGTTGTGGTCACCACCTGCTCTCCATTCTCTGTGCGTGAGGCCACCGGCTTCATGGCGGATCTTCGCGTACACGGGATCCGTGTGTCGGCGATTGTGCTCAATCGCACGGATGCCCCGATGATGGCCCCAGAGGGTGAGCCGAGCTCGCCCATGATTCGCTCGTTTTTGCGCCGACAGCTGGGTGAAGCGCAGCTCGATCGGCATGGGCAGGCTTTTGCCGAGGTCCTGCGAGGCGAGCGAAAACAGCGGCGTTCGTCCGCTCGGGTTCTTGAACGTCTGCACGCAGAGGAGCCGGAGCTAAGGATCTTTACCGCTGCTCGTCGTTCGGAGCCGCCGCAGAGCCTTGCTGATCTCGACGCCCTCGCCGACGAGTTGCTTCACTTCCGGTGAGCGAAGTCGTTCTTCACGCGAGGGGCGCAATCGTGAAAGGGGGGAGAAGGTTCGAGCGGAGGCGCGCCTCGAACGATCGTTCGCCATGATTCATGCAGATGAGGTACTCGGGGAGCATGATCCGCGCGAACCTCAGAGCCCTGCTGGGTAGTTTTTCCCTGCTTTTTGTCACGACACTGGCGGCTTCGGCCTGTGGAACAAGCAGTGACGGTAAACAGAGCACCGATTCCGGCTCTGGAGACGGAGACGGAGACGGAGACGGAGACGGAGACGGAGACGGAGACG
>CAYTFJ010000045.1:0-34968 GCA_964437075.1 uncultured Nannocystaceae bacterium | reverse complement strand
CTGCTACATCAAGCGAGGAGTCTGGACGGGGAGGCTGTTCGTAGGGTGCTTACCCAACAAGAGCTGCCGAGTCTGAGCCCGGCTCATGGGGTAGATGCCGGTCAACATGACGACCATCGCAGTCAGACGCGGGCCAAATGGCGACGAGGGGATGCGCTTCGGGTCGTAGGCAGCGCGCGTTCGAAGGCTACAGCGGTCGCACGACACCTCGTGCCGCCGAAACTCGGTGACACAAGGTCAAGGTGCGAAGCGCGAGAGGTCGGGCATCTGATGGCGTTGCGGAGCGGCGTCCGGCGTCTTGGGCAGCGCCGCTCCGTAGGACTCACAGACCTCCGCGTACATATCGATGACCTTATCGACCAGCCCAGGTGCAACGAGGACCCGCGATGGCCCTTTTTCCCGCCCCGCTTGCGCTTGTTTTTCTTGTCCCTGGACTTCTCGGCACCGCCTTTTCCCGCGCCGGGTCCGTCGCTCGAAGGCGGCAGGTGTGAGTTGCTGGAGTTTTGTCCGAGCTTCTCCAGCAGCAACTCAATCGGCTTGGCCTGACTTGTGACCATAGCCTCAAGCTCGGCGATGCGGGCTGCCTGGTCCGCGATGCGGGATTCGAATCCGAGCCGTTGCTCGTCGTTCATCGCCGCGGGATCCACACACCCCTTTGATCATGATTGCCGCCGGCCGTCGATCCCCCGATGCGTGTGGTTTGTCACGAGGACAAACTGAGGGGGTGAATGGTTACACAATACCTATCTACGGCGCCAAAACCTCAATCTCAATTTGGTAGTCAAAAGACCCAATTGTCACTTCATCACAACTGTACACAGGAAGCTCGACAGATACTTGGTAGTTCCCAGCAATGAGATTTTTCGCAAAATTTTGATCTTGCATCTCCGGACAACCATCAGCCGACTCGATCACTTCAATCAAAGTTGATCCGTCATTGCTAAAGAATTGCATCAAAAGCTGTGGTCCATCCAAATCGCAAGGTGCGCCATCCTTATCTCTAACAATGGCCCTGATACTCGCTCCTTCAGGAACCGACACCATGAATGAATCCACGTCACACCCTCCCCCTACCGTTGCCTCGAGCGTGAGGGTTCCGGTGTCCCCGTTCTCTGGAAAATGAACGATATTTGCTTCGTATCTTTGATCGTTCGGTTCGACCTCGGCGTTATGCCCTTCGTCTAGTTCCACGCGACAGTCGATGCTGCAGCCGTCACCGTCCTCCTGGTTCCCATCGTCGCAAGTCTCTCCAGGTTCAGAAACACCATCACCGCACGAAAGCTGCACCGCCATCACCGAAACCCCTCCCGAGGTTATTGAATCGATTCCGATGTAATGAAAGCCATCGTGATCGGCAACAAAATTGATGTGCTCAGGCTCGCCGACCCTGCAAAGATCTGCGGCCTCGATGCAGTCCGCTTCTTTGCACGTCGACAACGTAAAAATCGCTAAATCATCTTCAATTGCACCGGAACCTACGGGTCCTGCCATGACATACCATCGATCCCCCTCTTTCGCGTCGATAGCGAAAAACCCATCCGGACCACCCCAGAGACCAAATTCACCACATGCCGAAAGATCTTGCATGCTGTTTGTCATTCCAACAAGCGAGAAGGGGTGCAGTACCGTCGGGGATGATGAAATCGCCTCGTTCACCTCCGAACAAGTGTTGTCCCATATCCTACTCTCAGGATTCGTTCCCATATCGATCACCTGATCGGTGTCTCCGGTGTCCCCAGCAGTGTCCCCAGTAGTGTCCCCAGTGTCCCCACCAGCATCGATGGTGTTCCCAGTATCCTCCGGGGTCTTGAAATCATCGTCTTCGACGATCTTGGACTCTCGATCGCTATTAAAAACGAAACAGCCACCAGATCCTCCGCTTGCCACCAGGGCCGTCGCGTAAACCCAACCTAGCTTATTCCTTCTCTTGTCGTTTATTCGCTTTGGGAAATCCATAAATAATAAGTTTTGTTACTGATTTTTCGAACCGAAAAGATGTGTTTGAAAATGAAGCCCCGATTGCCAAAATCGATTTATTCATGGGTCTGAACAAGAACGATCACTCTCACCGCGCCCTTTCCCCTCGATCAATCAGCTCTCTTGTCGCCCGCGGGAACACCCTAGCGCAGTATTTGTCGATGACGGCTCTTAATTTAAGCTGATGATGTTGACAGCCAACAAATACCTCTTAATTAAAAACGTCTGTAGCGACAAAGATGACGAAATCGCCTCGCCAACCTCCGAACAAACGTTCCCACTTTTTCGGTACCGTCGCTCCCGTCCATCCCGAACAACGGAGATATTCGAACCATCAGAGTCACCATCCTCGTTGATTTTGAGCTCCCGGTCGTTATCAAAAATGAAATAGCCCTCAACCACTAAAAACCAATCCATGCTCTGTTTTTTGATATTGTTGAGCCGGCTTTGAAAATTCATAGAGTCGTTTGATCGCTGTAAAGTCTCGCTCGAGACAGGATGAATGTAGAGAGAAATAGAACCTAGGGTACACGATTCATTTCATCTTTGATCCGAACAAGATCAAGCATTAATCCAGCGGGATCCACGCGAACCTCTGCGACCCGCGGTGCTCCCGTCTCCCCCTTGCGAAACGAAAACTTCCCTGTTGTCCAATCGATCATTTCAGCTGTCGCCCGCCTCAATTGATCCAGTACAGCCTTCTCAATGTGCTCTTGACGTACAACCTTACGACCGATCAACGCCTCTGTAAGTTTTTTTTCGTCGCTAGCGCCAACAAACTCCTGTCCGATTTGTGCAATATCACTACTCTGACGAGCATTCAGCGCATCATCCGCTAACAGTGTATCCAAGATCGACCTCGTGCTTGAAGAGGCCGCTGCAACAAGAAAACCTCGATCAATGACAATGTCACCCACAGCCTCACCATTATCGACATGCAAAACCCCAGTCGCTCTTTGGTTGCGAAGAAACTCAAGTGACTCTATGACCGAGAAATCAACGATGCTTCCAGCGAATGCGGCGCCATGTGCGGGTTGATCGCTGAGCAGAGCCGAGGCTAATTCACGTTGAATCCCCGTATGTTCAGGATCTTGCGCAGCACCACGTAGCAAAGCCGTACGCGCTTCCTGAATACGACCCATATCACGCAACAGTGCTCCGAGAGAATGGTAAGCATCCACATTCTTACCGTCAGTACAAAGCTCAATCGCACGCTCGTAGGCCATGATCGCCTGCTCCTTATGGCCAGCCTTCTCCTCGGCCTGTCCCAATCGGTGATGGGCCTCCGCGGATCGTGAATCTAACGTAATCGCTTCTCGAATCGTGGTAATCGCGCTATCAAAATCTCCACGGTCACACAACGCAAGGCTTAAATTGAGTAACGCTTCCGGAGATTCGGGGCAATCCGTAACGACCTGCCCAAGAACACGAACAGCCATATCGTAGTCTTGATTCGCCCCGAGAGCAGCCCCGTAAGCCGTTGCCGCCTGAGGATCATCCGGAGCATGCTCAACAACGTCCTTCCAAGCTGCTATACACTCGGCCTGGTGCCCACTCTCACCTAAGATGCGCGCCTTGAACCACCACGCCTGACTATCAACCGGATCGCACCCCACCGCCCGACCTACCGCGCGAATCGAGTCATCGGGCCGGTCGAGCAACCGAAGAGCCTCCGCCATCAACAAATAGGTCGTCGACCTCGGCTTCGCATGCGAAATAGCTCCACGCAGGATCGTCAGCGCACTCTCGGGATTCGTGTCAAGCTGTATCCTCGTCATGCCTTCGTGCGCAACGATCGAGGTTTTATCCAATGATACAGCACGAACAAATGCAAGTTGAGCGAGTTGCGGCTGTTGCAGCCGCAACAGCCCTTCTCCGATCACCACGCACTGCGCTGCATCGTCGGGTTCGAGATCAAAGGCGTGCATCAGCGCCGACTGTGCAGACATTCGAGTCACCAGATCCGTCTCTACATTGGCGGAATCGGCGCAACAAATCTCTACCAGCGCATCTCCCAGTTCGACCCAACGCTCCGGATCCTGAGGATGCTGTTCGACCTGTAGATGCAGAGAATCGTGGTCTGTCGCTTGTCCCATAATGATTTGCTACTCAACGATCAAATAGGGATTACTCTCCACCTCTGAGAGTCTCTCTGAGCGTTCAATTTTCGGTTCCGGCTCCGATTCAGGACTGGAGGTTACACCCTGCCCACGAGCAGATCCCTTATTTTGTGCTGATTTTTTTGCACGATCTTTTTTACGCAGAAGAATCCGTTGTCGAACATTTCGTGTTGTACGTTTCGTGGCAACACTCGGACTCTGCTCTTCAGCACCTTTCGTCCGCCCATTCAGGTCAACCTCTCCTGTCTCTTCTGTGGAGTCCTCTATACTCTTTGGCGACGCGGAGACATCATCCTTCGAAGAGTTCACCGTATTCGTAAGATCCCCCACTGGCGTACGGGCCCGAAGCTCACTTTCGAGAGCGCCCTTCGCAGATTTTTTATTGTTCCCCGAGGGTCCGGGCCCAATGGTCTCGGACCCAGATACGGACCCACGCTCGGAAAACACACGCGTCGCCACAAGACCTCCAACAATCCCGGCAATTGCCAGAGCCCCCACCAACACAATGATTTTTCGGCGTTTTCGTCCACGTTCCGGCGCATCGTGCATAGCCGTAAATGCCTGAATCTCCTCATCTGCGATAAGATCATCGTTCGCTTCCCCGGGAGCACTAAGATCATGCCAAGTCAAGATCGAAGCTTGCACGGACGTCGATTCCATGGTCGGTTGAATCTCGTTAACTGCCAACGTTAACGCCGGTAAGGATTTAATCTGCTGCGTCGGGGAAGACTCCGTTTGCGCTGTAAAGGCTCGAATTGCCTGACGCCGTTCTTCAAAATCAGCGCCAAAGGTATCTGACACCCAACTCGCGACTTCACTCGTCGGTGCCAACACCCCTGCATCCATCGCTCTCTCTCGAAGATCGATAGCCATTTCGACAACAGATTTATACCGTCGACGGGGATCCCGATTCAACGCCTTGAGGCACACAGCATCGAAGCACTCGGGTGGGTGTAAACCCACCTTGCTCGGAGGCGGGATGCGCCGCTTCAGCACATTGTACATGGTAGAGTGGGGACTCGTGCCATCAAACAAACGTTTTCCCGTCAGCGCGTTCCACAAGACAATCCCCAACGAAAAGATGTCCGAGCGACGATCGAGCTCTGCGCCCGAGACTTGCTCGGGCGACATATAAGCGGGCTTCCCCTTGGACACTCCAGGACGTGTGTGTTGAAGATGATTCGCGGCCGCCTTCGCTATTCCAAAATCAATGAGCCGACAGATACCGTCAACGCCCACAAGAAGATTTTGTGGTGATACATCTCGATGAACAAGCCCAAGCTCTTTCCCCTCATCATCACGCAAGCAATGCGCAGTCTCAAGGCCATTCATCGCGTCAAGAATGATCGGGATCAAAAGGCGCGCGGGTCGAGAGCTGTGGTGAAATTTTAGTAAATCACCGAGCGTGCATCCCTCGACGTAGTCCATGGCAAGATAGTAGCCGCAGCTATCCCACCCCACGTCGAGGATGCTGACGATATTCGGATGATGCGCGCGGGAAGCAATCTGCGCCTCTTGCTTCAACATCCGTACAAATTCGGGGTCCTCGGCCAAGTGCTCGTGAATCGCTTTGACCGCAAAGAGCCGATGAAATCCCCCCTCACCCGCGAGCCGGCACAGATAAACAGTACCCATACCGCCGCGAGCAATCCTCGCGATCGCCTGGTAGCGGCCAAATGACGGCCGATCGTCCAACTTCGATGCTCTCCCATCCGTCGGCATTCTAGAATCGCCCCCGTAATCCAACAGGTGTCAACGACAATGCGCGCCGTTTTCGCTTTCGTGATCTCCAGTCCGTGCCCACAACTGCAATAATTAATGTCGCCAACCCAAGACCCGCAGTAACACCGAGCATGATATTCGTCCGTAACTGCATTTTTGCCCCCACCTTGAAATGCGGGCGAGTCGGTTCCGCGTCAAAGGCTTTTTTCTTTTTGTTGGTCTCAAGGGCAAACATAACCGCGACACTGCCTGTTGCCACCGTCAGCGCCAACCCTGTGTAGAACACGCCCGGGTGCAACCGCTTGCGGCGCGCCTCAGTAGAGCCTGCAATATCAATCGAATTCTCTACCTTGCTGAAGTCATCGGGGACCGATTTCGACTCCGACTTTACTTCTTCCTTGGGCACTTCCGGAGCCGAAACTTCAAAAATCAGCGTCCCCCCCGCCTCTCCCACGACCAGCCGAACAACACGAGTCTCATCGGAAAACCAAGCCTCGATCGAACGATCCCCCGGAAGAAGGTAGAAGAGATGATGCTCCGCAGCCTCGGTCCGCAAGGCCCGCCCATTGCTACCTAGAGTACACGCCGGAGCACATCTCACCTCGTACCGGGTGATCTTGGACCGAGTCTCGGCGAGAATACTCTCGGCAAGTTCTAACGATGTTCGATCTTCTGGGTAAGTAGCGAGCAAAGCTCCCGCGTGGGTTGCTGCGGACGCGATACTACCGGCCTCCAATCGCATCCGCGCCGCGCTGCGAAGCGCGCCAGACGACGGAAGAAGGGAGTTCGCCAACTCAAAATTTTCGGCTGCCGTCGTGTAATCGCCTTCCAACTGGGCAACCTGCCCCTTCGAGTAGGCCCTCGCGGCTGCCGTAACATCGGCCCGTGCGATGCTCGATGAAGCGATCACCAACGAAAAAGACAGAAAACTACTCTGCAAAATTCGGAACACTGAAGTCATAGCGATGCCCTGTGTGTCGCCGAATGGGCGCCGCTTTGCATTGGTTGCGGGTACAAATAGCGACGCTCGCTGGAGTAGATGGAATCGCCTGAAAATGACCTTCATGACCGCCTCATAACGCTAGCAACACCAACCCGGTGAAGCCGACAGTCAGCACCCCCATCAAAAATCGTCAGTGCCAACGTGTCGGTCGTCGCCATACCATACCGAACAAACTAATTCATTCACTACTAAAAAAGTGCAGCGACAAACGCTGAAGCGCACGGTGCTGCGCCCGAAACGCGCCATTCGATCCATCTCGTAGACTCATAGAGCCGATCTAAAAATCGACAATCACCCACCGTTCACCTTCACGTTCCAACCGCACAACGCCGCCATCACCAAGAATCAACGTCGCTTGGTGAGAATCCACAAGAATAGTCCCGACTAGATTCTCCGCGAGGCGGTCACGCCGCTCATGCAGGTCCTTTGCGGATGCTCCCCGTGTCCAGGCCTGCTCAAGATCATGGGTCGAAAGACCTATCCGATAGCGCCGCGGCGCCAGTCGAAGCAGAACATCCCAACGGCCTGTCGTGGTAGCGAGGACAAAACTACCAAGCGCAGATCGCGGAGTTGATTGTCCGTAAAATACCGTCGGATCGACTGTAAAGCACCAGCTCCCCAGCGTAGATACGGTATCGACGACCGCATCACCCACAATCACTCTTGCGGTTAACCGAAGATCAATCGGCTGCCGTAATCGCTGAGCCCAGCCCCTTCCGTCCGAATCAGCAAACAGAATTTTATGATCGAGATGAGTTCGATAGGCTGGCAATACCAAGGCCTCCACACCTGTCACATCCATCGCAACCAGACGGTCTCCAAGATCTCGGCTCGATCGACGCAAACTTCGGGACTCTGCGGCACACCCCCCCGTAATGCTCAACACCCAGACCACACCAACCACGGAGAAAAAACTGTTCAACCTGCCTCCGCGTGCAATCCGTACTTCTCTACCCGCTGAACGAACATCTCCTAAGCGATCTCGAGTATAGGGACGACCGTATGCTGTCATACGTCATCCTCGGCCCTCCCATTTTTAGGAGCATCAGTCGGCTTGAGGTCGATGATCGCCGTAAATTTTGCGCTGCTCTTCAGAGATCCATCGGAGCCTCGGATTTCCCCCGAGAACTTGCCGATTCGCCCAACACGAATGGCCTGAATATGAATGTCGAGAACCTCTCCCGGAACGACCGGCGCTCGAAACTTAGCATCCTGGATACCCATGAAGTAACAGACGTGTTTGTCTGGGTCGAAGACCTTGCTGTGATAGGCCAAGATCACAGCGGCCTGAGCCATCGCCTCAACCTGCACAACACCCGGCAAAATCGGGTAGCCGGGGAAATGGCCCTGCAAAATCGGATCGCAGTTGGAGACCATTTTTTGAGCGTGCACGCTCTTTTGAGGCTCCACCGCAACCACCCTATCGATAAACAAAAAGGGATAGCGGTGGGGAAGAATTTTTTGAATCGGGGTCGAGTCGATGGCCATGAGCGAGCTCACCATAACCGTGAGTGCCCGGCCGAGGCAAAAGCCTTTACTTGAACTTCGCGTCGTAGCGTTTGATGATCAGCGCGGTAACGTCGACGCTCGACTGGCTGTAGAGGACCGTGGCCTGGTCCTTCACCAGCACCAAGTCCACGGCATCATCTTTCGCCAACGCACGTGCGAGATCCTGACAGTTCTTGAACATCTTCTCAAGCGTCTTCGCCTCAAGACTCATCAAGTCCTGCTGAAGGGTCATGTACATCGACTGCAACTCGTACATGTCACGCTGGAGCTTCTCTGAAGCCTCTGCGAGTTTTTGTCCTTTGAGCGAGGCCAGCTTCGTTTGATCCGCCTCCAGGCCCTTACGCCGCTTGTCGAGCTTCTTCTGCTTGGCCGAGGAAGATGTCTCCAGGTCCTTTCGTGCGCGCTTGCCCGCTTTCGTTTCGTTGAGCACTCGTTGCATGTCAACGATCGCAATTTTCGAGATGGTCGGAACCTCGGCCTTGGCCGTTGTACTCAGGCCAAGCGCTCCCCCAACGCCGAAAACGAGGCTGGCGGACAGGACGATTTTGCCCATGAGGGCACTCATTCGGAGAGAGGAGATCATTTGAACTTCTTGTCGTAGGCGACGATCACCTTGTTGGTGATGTCGAGTTTTGGGTTTGCGTAGAGCATCGTCGCGTCCGAGCGGACGAGGACCAACTGAATCCCCTCCGCGGCCGCCATGCGTTTCACGACGGTCTCCACGTTCCTGTACATCTTCTCAGCCAAAGTCGCCTGGTCTTGCTCCAAGCTTGCCTGAGCCTGCTGTCCCAGCTGCATCAACGCCTGCTGCTCCTCTTGCAGTTCCATCGCGCGACGCTGTAGCTCGGCCTCAGAAAGCACGGCGGACTTCGCCTTGAGGTCCTCGAATTTTTTGAGCATCTCCTTTTCTTTGCGCTGCAGCTTCGCTGTGTCGCGGGTGAGGGTCTTTTCGAGGCGCTTTGTCGCCTGCTTACCCTGTGTGGTGTCGTTGATAACGCGTTCAAGGTCTACGACCGCGACTCGTCTAATTCGTCCGACGCCCGCTTGGGCAGACGAGGGAATCAACGGTGTCGCCAAGAGCGCACAAGAGATGATCAATGTAGTGACGATACGGCGCATCGCTGCTGCGGACCTTATCCGTGGAATCGAGCCTGGGCAACCGCCCGCGCCCAGTCTCTGCTTCCGACGGAACTCGTAGCCGTCCATTCAATCCAGCACAAAATTCCTGCAAATCAACAAACCACGACCCCGCCAGTCACGCGGCGCCGACAGCGGTCGGGAAGAGCCTTACGGTCTCGGCTGGACCCGATTGACCGCCACTAAAAACCGGTTCCGACATTGAACTCAAAGACCACGCGGTCTTCACCCAAAGCGAGCGGTGTGCGCGGTTTCCGGTCGAGAGGGAAGCCCCACTCGAAACGAAGGGGGCCGATCGGCGACTGCCATCGAAACCCAAACCCCATGCTGTAGCGCAAGTTCGCGGGGCTCACAGCCATACATGGATCCGACTTCGGCAGATCCTTCGGATTCGGATCGTTACAATACAGCGACTCCGTATTAAACGCGTTGCCTAGGTCGAAAAACACGACGCCCTTAATATTCGCGGGCGGCACCATCATAAACTCCAGCTCCATGTTCATCGCGGTCAGCAAATTGCCGCCAACCGAATACGGGACGAGCATATCGGCCGGATCAGGGCTGCGTTGGACCATGATTTTCGGCCCGAGACTTCGTAACCGAAACCCGCGGATGTGGCCGTCAGCGTAAACGCCGCCTGGAAAATAGCGTTCAAAAATCGGGGTGCCAGCCGACTCAGGGCTGTGGATAAAGCCAACGATCAAGTTGGTCCGGAACACGGCCCACGCGCGAAATGTCCGCTTGGACTTAATCACTGGCACGTAGAACCGGCTGTCGAAGGTGTATCGATTGTATTGGTTTCCTGAGCCGAAATACTTGCTGGCGAATTTTCCGTGCAGCTGGTGAAACTGGCCTCGGGTTGGAAACAGGACGTTGTCCCGCGTGTCGTACTGCAACCCAGCGGTCAGCGCGGACGTCAGCCCATCGGCAAACAAGTTGCTGATCAGCGCCGTCTGCGGAACAGAGCTCACCGCTCCAGGGGAAAAAATACTGTTGCCGGCCGCCCCGGCGGTCCCTGTCCCAACATCGACATACTCAAGGTTGTATCCGGCGAAGGCCGTCAGATTCCGGATCCGTGGGATCGGGTAGCCCCAACGCATCGTGAAGCCGGTGCTCTTGCGCGTAAAGCTCGGGTAGATATTGCTCGTATTAAATACGTTCAACATGAACCAGAACTTGGTGTCGAGGAAGTAACGCGAGCTGTAGCTTAGGTTGAACAGGCGCCGAAGGCTCGACAGCTGGGCCATCAACGTCACCGTGGTGCCGCGTCCGAGAAAGTTGTCGTACGAAATCTGAGCCTGGAGAACAAAGTTCTCGATCGTGCTGAACCCGGCGCCCACCTGAAACTGTCCCGTGAGGCGCTCCGTAACCTCAATATTGAGAACAATCTTGTCCTCGGCGCTTCCGCGCTCTGTCGAGACGATGACCGACTCAAAGTATCCGAGCCGCATCACTCGGCCCTCCGCTGCATCCTTCCCAGATTCGGAGTACAGGTCGCCCTCCAGCAACGGAATCTCTCGACGGATCACCTTGTCGGCGGTCTTCTCGTTGCCGTAGATGTTGATACGTTCGATGTAGACCAGGGGACCCTTATCGATCTCATAGTTGAGATAGAGCTTTAGGTTCTCCCGGTCCTGTCGGGTCATGGGGTAGACGTTTGGATACGCGTACCCGGCATCTTTGTAACGGCGCTCGATGGACTCTCGGATCGTGTGGACCTTTGTCACGGAAGCCACATCGCCGACCTTGAGCACGGGGGCGATCGACTCCATCAGCACCTCGTCATCGAAAAGCGGGGTCTCTTCTCGTCCGACAAGCTCCTTGGCACCGAGCGATCCGATGAAATACTGTGGTCCTTCCTTCACCGGGATCGTGATGTGCACGAAGCGACGATCGGCGCTCAGTGCGACCTCGTGGTCAACGAGGTCCGCATCTAAGTAGCCTTGATCCGCGTAATACGAGCGCAGGACCGCGTAGTCCTGGGCAAACATGTCGCGGTTGTAGACTCCACCTGCCCGCTTCGTGATCAGACTAAGGTAACCGCCCACGCGGGTCCCCATGACCTTGCGCAGGTCCTGTCCTGTCAGGGCCTTGTTGCCCACAAAATCGACGCTGCGAACGATCACCTCCGCGGCCTCGCTTACAAGGATCACGATGTCGACCTCGCCTCGAGCGTCTTCAACTGGCCGAATCGCGAAATCGACCTCGGCTAAGAAGAAGCCCTTCTCGGTGTAAATCGCCTTGATCTTCTCGACATTCGCGCGAACCTTGCCCGGATCTAGGACTTCATTTTTCTCAAGATCCAAGACCTCGTTGATGTCATCGAGCTTAACCTTATCGTTCCCCTCGACAATAATCTTGCGAACGCTAGGCCGTTCTTTGACGACATAGGTCAAGATCACTCCGGCCGCGGTTAGTTCCCCCTCGACGTGAACGTCCTCGAAATAGCCGAGCGCCCACACCCGACGAAGATCTTTCGCCAGCTTTTGTGTCGCCACAAGTTCGCCGTGTGAGCTGTCGAGCTCGAGCATCATCGCCTCAGACTCGACTCTTCGGTTGCCCCGAAAGCGTATTTCAGAGATTGGCTGCCCAAACACTTCGGCGGCGACCTCCGGAAAGGCCAACATCCCTTCGAGCAGCTCCTCGTCAAAGCCGAGACTCACCGGCCCTACCGTCAAGGCCCTTGCGTCCTGCGGAGCACACACGAGGGCCGCGGCGCCTAGCACCAGAGCCCCCACGGCGGAGCGTAGCCGAGTTCGACTCACGCGAAGCCACGAAACTGTCTTCTTCGAGGCGATCACGGCGACCTTGGAGCGGAAACGAGGTCAGGCCTGCTGTGGCGCTCCCCATCTTCGAGAATTCGACCATCGGCCATGCGGACGGTTCGCGGCATTTGATTCGCTAGGTCCATATTGTGGGTGACCACCAAAGTCGCCAATTTGTATTCTTCATTGAGGCGAAAAAGGAGCTCGTGCACTTCTTCGCTGGTGCGCGTGTCCAGGTTGCCTGTCGGCTCATCGGCGAGCAACAAGCTCGGCCGCATGGCGAGAGCCCGCGCGATTGCCACGCGCTGGCGTTCGCCGCCCGACAACTCACCGGGGCGATGTTGCAAGCGATGCTCCAGTCCAACCGCAACCAACATCTCGGTCGCAGCATCTCGAGCAACCTTGACCGGTACGCGGGCAATAAGCGCCGGCATCATCGCGTTCTCCACCGCCGAAAACTCGGGCAAAAGATGATGAAACTGAAACACAAACCCGATCCGCTTGTTCCGAAAATTGGCGAGATCCGGAGGAGGAAGCTTCGTGATGTCGGTGTGGCCAAAGAGAATTTCACCAGAAGTCGGAAGGTCCAACGTGCCCAGACAATGCAGTAGGGTCGATTTCCCGGCCCCCGAAGCGCCGATAATGCTCACCATCTCCCCCTCACGAAGACTCAGGTTAACCTCCCGCAGCACACGGATCACACCCGAGGCGTGGGAGAACTCCTTGGACATATTAAGCACCTGTACCAGGGCAGGCGCTTCGTCGAGCGGGGCGGCGTTCATGACGAATAACTCGGGTCTGAGGGGTCGCAATCGCCGTAGCGAGACAAGCAGAGCGTGCGGGTCTGTGGCCGTGAAGCGGGCCCACCGTAGAGCCCCCCCCCTAGCGTGTCAACGCTAGGAACAAGCGGAGATGAGCGAAAATCGCAGACTACAGACACGCGCACTTCACGTCATCGATGTGCGTCGTTGCCACACATTTCTGGGGTCAGCCTCACTACTCTGAGTGCCGTAGGCCCTCTGCGGGGCGCATTTTTGAGGCAATACGGGCGGGATACAAGCTCGACGCCCAAACGATCAGCATGGCAGCCACGCCCACCAACAGGACTTCCCACGGGTCCACGACCACGGGCAATTTTTCGATATAGTACACATTTTCATTGAGCGGAAAGCCGTAGCGATCAAGAGCCCAGCAAAGCGCAAGTCCCATCCCGATCCCGCCGGACGCACCAACCAGTCCGAGGCCAAGGCCCTCGGCCACAAAAACCCGCCGAATCAATAGATCCTGGGCCCCCATCGCTTTCATGATAGCGATCTCTTTCGCCTTCTCCAGAACGCTCATCAGGTTGCTGGCCAAGATGCCGAAGGACGCGACCAGAATCACGAAAAGCAGGGCCACAAACATTGCGATTTTCTCGAGAAACATCGCGGCGAATAGGTTCCGGTTGAGATCTTCCCAGGTCTCGACAACAAGCTCTCCATCGCGCCCCTGCGCCCGCAAGACCTCGACCACGGTGTTTTTGCCCTCATCGAGCTTTTCGATGTCATCGAGTTTGACCTCAATTCCGGTAATCCGGTCGCCGGTCCGCAAAAATGCCTGCGCGGTCGCCAGTGGGAGATAGACGTTTTTCCGATCATATTCGTACATGCCCGAGTAGAAAACTCCGGCCACCCGGGTCGCCAGTTGCCCTGGGACTCGGCCTGCCGGAGTCATGCGCCCTACGGGTGTGATCAGCTGAACGCGAGCCCCAACGTTTACGGCGAGTTCCATCGCCAGCTCGCGACCTATCAATACGGGGTCGATGACCGGGGCCCCGCCGGCGGTCCGATCGTCGTCGTTATCAGAGAGGCCCTCATCTTGTTCTTCTGGAGCTGCGGGGCCAACATCCGGGAGCGCGGGTCCAAGCCCGAGTTGCTCGACAGGATCCTCCCAATCGGAATCCTCCGCCGATTCGGGACGATGTCCAAGCCCCAAGGTCTTCCCGGTCGGCCTGTCACCGCGGCGCCCAAGAACCCCACTCGTCGGCCCGCTGACGGGTAATCCAGGAATGTCGCGCAGCCGTGAGACGATCCGGGTCCCTCGCCCCTCTCCGATTGGCGTCGGTCGCGAATGTAGACCCATCCGAACTTCGTCCGGTGCGGAACTATCGATCTCGGTCCCGCTCTCGGTCCCGGTCCCGGCCTCGTCCTCGAATGCCGTCAGATGTTTTGTCCTATCGACGCCAAGCTTCGCGCCGATCTTGAGATGCTCCGGAGTCGCCCTTGGAGCTGGGTTTTTGCCCTGCTCTGCGGCAGTTCTTCCCTTGTCGAGATGGCGCAGACGCCACGGGGTATCGCCGCGGCCGAGGGCAAAAGGATCAAACGCGGGGATTCTCTCTGGACGGTTAAGGTGGTCGTAGCTGCCCTCTTGGATGATACCGCGAACATTCGAGACCGACTCTAGGCGATCGGGCTGAATACCGAGCACCACGGCCCCCTGCCGGTTGAGTCCGCTGCGGATCATGATCTCATCCTCGAGGTACGGGCTCGCACCCGCCACTCCGCGCGCGCCCTCGACTGCGGCCACGATCGTTTCGTAGTCCGTAAACCGATTGCCATCGACCCCAGAAATTCGGATGTGTGCTTTTTGATTGAGAATTTTGTCGCGCAGGTCGATCTCCAACCCGCTCATGAGCGAAAGCACCGTCACGAGTTGCATACACCCCGCCATCACGGACAATGTGATGATCGTTGCCAGGATATTAAAATACCGTGCGAGCGCTGCAAAAACGCCAACGATAGTCGCAATAGCGATCGTCACCCCCGCGAGCACACCTACAATCTGCTGGGAAGGGGTCACGGCGCTATCGCCGAAGATCTGCTCTCCTTCCAAGGTGTCAGGTCCGAGCGTTCCCCCGTAAGCGGCCAGCGACAGGCCGATCAGCAGCATGAAAATACACGCTAGATTCACGTAGCGAAGCCACGGTGGGCGTGTGGCCCCAGCCCGAACGTGACGCCAAGCGATGCGCCACTCAAGGCCGGAGAACCATCCCTCCTTGGTGCCCTCTTCATTCATCGTGGTGACGATTTCCCTGTTTCAGTAGGAAGGCCTCCATAAAGGGACGCAGTTCGCCGTCGAGAACGGCATCGACGTTGCTAAACTTAAGCTCTGTCCGGTGATCGTTAACCTGGCGGTAGGGATTTAAGACGTATGATCGGATCTGACTGCCCCACTCGATCTTCTTCTTGTCTCCTTCGAGAACCGCCATTTCGTCGCTGCGTTTTTGGCGCTCGATCTCGGCCAACCGAGCTCGCAACATCCGCATCGCCGTCGCGCGATTCTTGTGTTGCGACCGTTCCAGCTGGCACGCGACCACGACGCCCGTGGGCAGATGGGTCAGTCGAATTGCCGAGTCCGTCTTGTTTACGTGTTGTCCGCCAGCACCCGAGGCTCGATAGGTATCGACTCGGAGATCGGCTTCGGGGACTTCGATCGCATCCTTTCCGCATTCTTCTGGCATCTCGGGGATCACCATGACTGATGCAAAACTTGTCTGACGCCGCGCCTGTGCATCGAAAGGAGAAATTCTAACCAAACGATGAACACCGATTTCCGAGCGCAGATGACCGTAGGCGTAGTCGCCCTCGAAGGACATCTCTGCGCTTCGAATCCCGGCTTGGTCGGCCTCTTGATAGTCAAGGACACTCACCTTGAACCCCTGCCGCTCGCCCCAGCGCTGGTACATTCGCACCATCATCTCGGCCCAGTCTTGGCTATCGACCCCTCCCGCGCCCGCATTCACGGACAGCATCGCGCTGTTCGCATCATGCGGACCCGAGAGCATCCTTCGAAATTCCATCGCAGCAACTCGAAGCTCACAGCCATCAAGAAGCTCCCAGCTCTCGATGATCGAGTCGCTGTCGCTCTCATCGCGACCGAGTTCATAGAGACCACTGCCGTCGTCAAGTAGCCGCTGAAGATCGCGAAGCTCGTCGACTAACTTGCGAATGGTATTTTGTTGACGAACGACATCGTTCGCACGATCCGCATTCGCCCAGAACTCTGGGTCGGCGGTCTGCTCATCGAGTTCTTCGAGTTCCTCCACGCGCTTAACGAAGTCAAAGATGCCTCCTTAGCTCTTCGAGCCGGTCTGCCAGGCTTGTCATTCGCTCGACCACTTTGTTGTGCTCAGGAAGCATCGCGTCTTGCTTAGACATCGTCGCGCACTACTACCACACCCGTCTGGCGATTCAATCCACCTTAGCGAGAGCTTTCGACGCTGCTCAAAGTTCGATGAGGCGAAGCTGCCTCCGCACGGGAGCTTCGCTCAAAGGCACTGGATATGATCCCGTAAAACAAGCGGTACAGTACCCACAGTTTGTGCCGCTTTCGGCCGATCCTGGTGTCGGTTTTCCGACGATCGCACCGCGCTTGACTGCCGCCAATAGACCTTCCGCACTCAAGTACTGAAGAGAATCTGCACGCAGATGAGCGCGAATCTCTTCAATATTGTGATTCGAAGCGATCAGCTCTCCACGGGTTGGCGTATCGATCCCATAATAACAAGGATAGTCCACGGGCGGCGAGGAGATCCGCACGTGGACCTCCAAGGCTCCTGCATCACGAATCATCCGCACGATTTTCCGTGATGTCGTGCCTCGAACGATGGAATCGTCGACCACGACCACACGCTTACCCTTCAGGAGATGCGGAACAGCATTGAGCTTGAGCTTCACCCCGAAGTGCCGAATCGACTCTTTGGGCTCGATGAAAGTGCGTCCAACGTAATGATTGCGAATGAGCCCCATCTCAAATGCGAGGCCACTCGCCCGCGCATAGCCCATCGCCGCAACAACGCCAGAGTCAGGGACAGGGATGACGATGTCTGCCTCGACCGGCCACTCGCTGGCCAGTTGCCGGCCCATGGCGATCCTCGCTTCGTAAACAGAGGTTCCATCGAGTACAGAGTCGGGGCGGGCAAAATACACGTGTTCAAACACGCAGGCATGCTGACTATCACTGCCGACTCCGATTCCGACGCTGCGTGGTTCGGCGGCACCTTCGATGATCAACAGCTCGCCCGGTTCAATGTCTCGCACGACGGTCGCGCCGATCAGATCAAAGGCGCAAGTCTCTGAGGCCACGACCCAGGCCCCATCGTCGCCATCGACCCGCCCCAAGAGCAAGGGACGAATCCCGTCCTGATCACGAGCGGCGATCAGCGTGTCGCCCGTGGTCAGGACGATGCTGTAGGCCCCTTGAACACGCCGGAGCGCATCGGCAAGCCGATCTGCAAACGCGCGTTCACGGCTCCGAGCCATGAGTTGCAGGATCACTTCGGTATCGGAGTTGCTTGAGAATATCGATCCCTGGTCCTCAAGCTCATCGCGTAGCGCCAACGCGTTGATGAGGTTCCCATTGTGGGCGATCGCCACCGGACCATCTCGAAACTCTGCCGTGAGCGGCTGGATATTCTTAGGTAGCGAACCGCCTGAGGTCGTGTACCGCACGTGTCCGATCGCCGTGTTGCCGCGCAGGCGCTGTAAACGTTCGACCGTAAATACGTCCGCAACAAGGCCCATCTTGCGAACCGCACGAAGCGTTCCTTCGTGATTCGAGACGACTCCGGCCGACTCCTGCCCACGATGTTGTAGGGCGTGCAGTCCGAGATAGGCGAGGTTTGCGGCCTCGCTATGATTGTGAATGGCTACGACACCGCACACTGGAAAATCCTCCGCTGCTGGCTAACACAATCGGAGCCCTACCCTCAAAGAAGGTTTCGTTTGAGTCGATCGACCGGCCGCGCGGGGTCCACTTCAAAAACCTTGCCAGTCAGAAGCTCGTAGGTCTCAATGTAGCGGGCCGCGGCTTCAACACGAATTTCATCGGGAATCGCGGGCGGGGCGCCTTCGCCTTCGAACCCCTGAGATACCAGCCATCGGCGGATGAACTCTTTGTCCATGCTGCGCGGATCCTCCGCGTCAGACATCGCCTGGTCATAGGAATCCGCGTACCAATATCGAGAGCTGTCCGGGGTGTGAATCTCGTCGATCAGGACAATGGTCCCATCGGGCTTGCGACCAAGCTCGTATTTTGTATCCACGAGGATCAACCCCCGCATGGCGGCGACCTTTTGCCCGTGGGCAAACAGGGCGAGACAGCGCTGTTCAAGGTCTTCAAACAGGTCAGGATCGATCACCCCCATCTCGAAGAGTTCTTCCTTCGCTACACTACGATCGTGATCCCCTTTGGCGGCCTTTGTAGAAGGCGTCACAATGTTGTTGGCGAGCCTCTCGTGTTTGTGCAACCCATCGGGCAGCGCGTGCCCACAAAATATTCGGGTTCCCTTGTCGTAAGCCCGCCAAATACTCGTCTGGCTTACCCCCGTGAGGTAGCCCCGAACGACCATCTCGACCGCGATTGGCTCACACTCGACAGCGCGCGTGACCTGAGCATCAGGGATGCTCAGCACATGGTTCGGAAATAGATCCTGGGTCTCACTGAACCAATACTGTGCAAGGCCATTGAGCACCTGCCCCTTGAACGGTATCGTCCCCAAGACGACATCAAAGGCGCTGACGCGGTCTGTTACGACGATTATGCGCTCACCGTCTTTGCTAAAATTTTCACGCACCTTGCCGCTGTAGCGATGACCAAGGACGTCATATTCGGGTCCAAGATCATCGATGACACGATTTTCGGCGGCGGCCCGAACCAGGATCTCTCGCTCTAACGGCATGGCGGGCAACCTATCCTGGAAGCCGCGCCGGTCCAACGAGAATCAACCGAATCAACCCTCTAAGTACGGCGACAAGCTTTCACGCGCACTTAGCGGTCGTAGCAGCAACGAAACCCGAGCTCGGGGCCCGAGAAGCCCGAGGGCGGCCGCCCCCGCGAGTTGCAGTCGGTCGTCCGCGGATGGCTGTGCGAGTCCCCTCCCACCGCGATTCCCTCGGCGACCCACTCGCCGACGTTGCCCACCATATCGTAGATGCCGTCGGGGCTCACGCACTCTCGTAGAGACGCTGCCGCAGTGACCTCCTGGGCAAAACCAGCGATCGAGGCGGTGTTGCAGCGGCTGAGCTGTGTATTGTTCCCATAGGGCAGCCGCCAACCGCGCGCGCCCCCGCACGCTCGCTGCCACTCCCGGCGTGAGCACAGACGTCCGCCCCGAGCTTCACATGCGCGACCGGCTTCCCGCATCGTCACGGAGGTCCGCGGGATCCGCCGCGCCTCGGGGTATTCGGCAGCGTCGATGCAATAGCGATCATCAATAGCGATTGCGATGGGTGGACAGTCCCCGGGGACGACCTTCTGCGCCAGGACCTCGACCGCCTCAGCAGCGTCCATTCCGGAATTTTGGCGACCATTCCCACCCGTTTCGACAAGCGGTGCTTCCCCCTTAGACCGCCCGGTGCCGTCGACAAGCATGGGACCCGCAATCCGAAAATCCACAACTTCCTCGAAACCTCCCTGCTTCTGAAGCACGCTCACAAAGGCAACCAAAACAATTCCGAATGCGCCGAGCGCTGCGAGCCCAGCCATTACCCCCGCCGGGGGTCCATGGGGTCCTGGCGAACGCGGCATGGAAAAATGCTCTTCAACAACGGCCTGAGCCAGGCCCGGGGTGGGCAGTGGAACCTCTTGCGTCGGCGCTGCCAACTCCAGGCGGCCCAGTGGCACGCCGCTCGGACCGTCGACTGGTTCCAACCTCGGTTCCACGCTCGGTTCTACCCTCGGCTCCAGAGAATCGGCGCCGGCAGTGGCGAGATCAACGAGCGAATATTCATCGATCCGCTCGGTGTCCTCGTGCGCCCCGAGACCAAAATCCGGTTCAAGGCCGAAATCGCTGAGCGCCTCTTCCAGCATGTCGTTGGCGGAGTCGCCCGCCGTAGAAGAAATCAAATCGCGGTCGTTCGCCGCCGGCGTCTCCACCTGCGAGTCATCCTCGTCCACCAAGAGAGAAGCAGACAGACCGAACATCGGATCATCCGGCGGCACATCCTGAACCTCAAGCAACTCCGCACCTTCCGCTTCATCGTCGACAAAAAACAGATCGCCCTCGGGCATGACCGGGGCTGGAGTCGCCATTGGGGCCACGGGTACAGGTATCGGATTTCCGCCAGCAGGCGGAACGACCCGATCATCGAGCAGCCCCGCACGCGACAGCTCTTCGAGCAACGCCTCCCCTCCTGAAACGCGAGCATCACTGTCTGAGCTGAGGCAGCGTCGCAATAGACCGACCAGCGCCGGGTCGGCGTTAAACACCTCCAACTCCCCCTCTTGCACGGCTGAAACCGCCGAGACATCGTCGAGGCCCGAAGCGAGCTGCGCGATGATCATGGCCCAACCCCAAACGTCCGTTCGGGCGGTCCCGGGCTCACCGCGCAAGGTCTCGGGTGCAAACAGCTGAGCGCCACCTTGGCGTCTTGCGCTGTCTTTCACGGCATCCGAATCGCAGCTGGGTGCCAGTCCGTACTGCCAAAGCAAAGTGTTTTGTTCCCAGATCATGACGCTGTGCATCGACAGCAGGCCATGGACGACCCCCCTCCCGTGCAGAAACGACAGCGATCTCGCCAGCTCGATCGCTCGTCGGACAACCGTCGCGTCGGTCGCTCGTTTTCCCCACATCGACATGAGGCTCTTGCTTCCGGACAGCGACTCAATACCCACCACAGCGTAGTCTTGCTCACGATCGACAAGACAGACCCGGGCGATCCCCGGGTGCCGAAGTCGCGCCAGACCATTTGCCGCCGCCATAAACTCACTGATCTTGATGCTCGTCGACACGAATTCCCGTGGGATGATCGTGAGTCGAAGCTCAATCCCTGAGTCGTCGTCAATCGCAACAAACGCCGGCCCAAACACAGGATTGCCGACACCTGCATTGGCGTAGCGTAACAGACGCAAATGACCACAAATTTGCTCGCCGGGAGCCACCATTATTTCACTCCATTTTCACAGGTACACTCTGAACAAGGTGTGTCTTGACGGGAACCCGCCCGGTTACGAACGCCCGGTGCTACCAAAACCGGCGTCACCACGGGTACCCGGTGTGAGGGCCTCAACTTCTCGAAGAGAACACATGGCGACGGGCGCGACAACAAGCTGAGCGATGCGGTCGCCCTGCTCGACACGAAAGGGCTCACGGCCCAAGTTGATAAGGATGACCTTGAGTTCGCCACGGTAGTCCGCGTCGATTGTACCCGGCGCATTGGGGATAGAGATACCGTGTCGTAACGCCAGGCCCGAGCGTGGGCGGATCTGACCTTCGTAGCCCGCTGGCAGGGCGATAGCCACGCCCGTCGGAATCAAAGAGATCTCACCTGGCTCTAGGATCACATGCCGAGGTCCGGGCCCCTCCGCAAAACAAGCAGCGAGATCGTAGCCCGCAGCGAGTTCACTCATCCGTTTCGGAAGCTCGGCCTCTGGACGGAGCCGCTGCACCTCGACGCAGCGGGGGCTAGAATTGGGGACGGGGAGAGCCTGTTCGTCTGAACCCATGCTCTCCCCGTACTCTTTTCGTCTCGAAGTTTCCAGTCAGGCCTCATCGGCGCCGGGGCGCCAAACGAGGACTAGCCGCGAAGATTCAAAACGTCGTCAGGATCGGCACCGAAGGCCGCCTTTCGACTGAGACGAATTTTTCCGTTGTCGTCAACCTTCAGCACCTTGACGACCACATCATCGCCCTCTTGAAGTACGTCCGATACATTTTCGATCCGACGATTTTCAAGCTCTGAAATATGCACGAGACCATCGGTCCCAGGCATGATTTCGACGAAGGCGCCGAAATCGACCACGCGCTTCACAACGCCCGCAAAGTGCTGACCTGGCTCCGGCTCGAATGTAATCCCCTCGATGATCGCCCGTGCACGAAGAATCGCATCGGGGTCCGAGGAAGCCATCGACACGCGGCCTGTGTCATCAATATTCACGACGACACCGGTTTGCTCGGTGATGCCGCGAATGACCTTACCTCCGGGTCCGATGATGTCTCGGATCTGGTCGACTTTGACCTGCATCGTCTCAATGCGAGGGGCGTAGCGACTAAGCTCGCTGCGGGGTTCTGCCAAGACCTCTTCCATCTTGTCCAAGATGTGCATGCGACCTGCACGAGCTTGATCGAGAGCCTTGTCGAGCACCTCACGGGTCAACCCATGGATCTTCATGTCCATCTGCAAAGCGGTGATTCCCTTGCGGGTCCCTGTGCACTTGAAGTCCATATCACCGAGGTGATCTTCGTCGCCCAGGATATCACTCAAGACTGCAATTTTATCGCCTTCTTGGATGAGACCCATCGCTATACCTGCAACAGGCGCCTTGATCGGCACGCCGGCATCCATCATCGACAAGCATCCGCCACAGACAGCCGCCATGGAGCTCGATCCGTTCGATTCAAGCGTGTCCGAGACGATACGGATCGTGTAAGGAAAATCTTCGAGCGAGGGCAAGACCGCCTCCAATGCCCGATGGGCCAGGGCCCCATGTCCAATCTCTCGTCGTGACGTCCCGCGCATGGGACGTGCCTCGCCCACACAAAAAGGAGGGAAGTTGTAGTGGAGAAGAAAAGCGTTGTTGACGTCGCCACGGATCGTATCGAGACGTTGAGCGTCTCGCTCGGTCCCGAGAGTCGTGGTCACAAGCGCCTGAGTCTCGCCACGTTGGAACAATGCGGAGCCGTGCGGCCGTGGAAAGGGCTTGGCTTCAATGTAGATATCGCGAATCTCGTCGTGTTTACGACCATCGACACGAATCCCCTCATGCACGGTCTGATGGCGTACGATCTTCTTTTCAAGTTTTCCGAGAGCCGCGTTGATCTCTTCGCCGCGCTCCGGGTGCTCGGTCAACAGCTCCGCTGCGATCTTCGAGCGGGCATCATCAAGTGCAGCGTGTCGATCGTGCTTGCCAAGAATCTTCAAGGCTTCACGGGCCGACGGCTCGCCGCGATCCATGCAGAGTTTCTGAAAATCGGCGTCTACGGAGGGCTCGACAAACTCGATCTTCGTCTTTCCCGCACGCTCTCGGAGTCGTATCTGGGCTGCGATGAGCGGCTTCGTGGCTTCCTTCGCAAAAAGGAGAGCGTCGATCATATCGGCCTCCGATGCCTCCTGCGCTCCAGCCTCGACCATGACGATGGCGTCTGCCGTGCACGCAACGATGACCGTGAGATCAGAGCCGGCGCTCTCTTCAAAGGTCGGGAAGGCAACAAACTCGCCGTCGATCCGGGCGACGCGAATACCCGCGACAGGTCCCTCCCAAGGGGCGTCGCTGATATGCAATGCGGCCGAAGCACCGGTGATCGAAAGAACGTCGGGCTCGTTTTGTTTGTCGTTTGAGACGACCGTCGAGATAATTTGAACCTCGTTGCGGTAGCTCTTGGGGAACAAGGGCCGGATCGGACGGTCCGTCAGTCGACACGAAAGAATCTCGCGTTCGGTAGGCCGGCCTTCGCGTTTGAAATAGCCGCCAGGAATCTTCCCTGCGGCGGCATTCGCCTCGCGAAACTCAACGGTGAGCGGAAGAAAAGGGAGGTCCTTTGGCTTCTTGCTTGTGGTGACCGCGGTAAGAATCGCGGTGTCTTCCAAGCGAACGACGACCGAGTTGGCTTGCTTCGCAAGCCGACCCGTCTCGAAAGTGATTTTTTTTCCGCCGACTTCTGCGACTTCAATGATGGCTTCCATCTGTGCTTTCCAGTCCGCGGGAAAATCAATAATTTTGTGGTTTCATCCCAAACACACATTCGCCTCTCCCGCTATGAGGAAGCGTGCGGGGCGTAACGAATTACGCCCTATCGAGGATGGACCGGTGGCGAGATGCCTATTTTCGGATCTTGAGCGCGCCGATCAGCGTTCGATAACGATCGACGCTGCCCGTCCGCAGGTAGTCGAGTAAACGACGACGACGGCCGACGAGTTTAAGGAGTCCCTGCCGAGAATGGTGGTCCTTTTTGTGACTCCGAAAATGTTCGGTGAGGTGATTGATGCGCTCGGTAAGAAGTGCAACTTGGACCTCAGGGGAGGCAGTATCCCCATCGTGAGTCTTAAAATTGCCGATGATTTCGGCCTTACGGTCTGCTGAAAGTGACATTTATGGATTCATTTCCGTCGGGGGTTCACCCGACCCATACTTCTACGTCTCGTGATGTCTGGGACCGGGAGCATCGGGGCCCAGCGGGGCCTTGTCAACACCTGACCCATGCGCTTTTATCCAACCGCGCATATTCCTCACTCGGGCCGCCGTGCCTCTTGTTCGTTCTCTTCGAGGTCGGAAGCGCAATATCGGAGAATTTTATCGGGCGAAAGTCGCGCACGATGCATCTCACCCGCTGGATCGCGGCGAATGATCACCAGCTGATCCGCCGTATCATCGACCAGTGCGAAGCGATCACAACCGGCCGGTACCCTCGCTATCAGTGATGACGCCGCTCGATCGTCCATCGAAATTCGCTGTCCTTGAAACAGCCGCGCGAGGGTGCTGCGATCCAGATCACCATCGACCATGACCTTCGAAAAAGGAACGCTATCCACAACACCGACCATCTTTGGGTCCAGGCGCGCTCGCGCCACTTCCTTGCGTTGCTCATCGCCACCCATCCCCTCAAAATCAATGCGCCAGCGAGCTGCGCGGCTTTCCATCCCCGGCCGATCGGGCAAGACCATGGCTCCTAGCCCCAATACAGCTTCTGAATCCGAGAGCCGATGATCACCGCTCGCCGTACGATGCAGAGAGTACAGACAACAGGGAACTCCGAGGCGGCGACCAAGTTCAACCGCAATGGAGCGAAGATAGCTGCCCTTCGAGACCAAGATCGTTGCCTCAATCCAGGGCATCTCCACTCCCCGTTCCACCGACGTCCCAAGCCCGACGGATGAAATAGAGACAATATCCATGGGCCGGCACCCTAGCTCAGGAGCCTCACCACGGCGGGCGAGCTCGTAGGCCCTTACCCCGTCCACTCGAACTGCGCTGTAGACAGGCGGGGGCAAGCTCAACGCACCGGCCATATCGGCGAGGACCCCAGGTGCCCGTTTTTTAGCTCCGGCCAGGGTCTCAGCGTCAACGATCGTCGCCACTGGATCTCCCTGCATGTCACCCGTCGACGTCGATACACCGAGCAAGAAACGCGCGCGATAACACTTCTGGGCTGCCGTCAGGTACTCTACAAGCTTCGTCGATTCGCCGACACAAACCACGAGCAAGCCTGTCGCAGCCGGGTCGAGCGTCCCGCAGTGGCCAACGCGTTCGACGCCAAGCGCCCAACGGACCCAGCCGACGACATCATGTGATGTGGGACCCCGTGGCTTGTCGATAAGTAGGAGGCCGTGGGTACGCCCGCTCCCCCTTCTACTCTTTCTACGTCGACCCACCCGCCGCTATGTCTCAGCGCCGTCTGGTTGCGACTCCGAGACGCCAGGGACTGGCTCAGGATCATTCGCAATTTCCTGCAAAATCTCGGCGACACGAGCGCCCCGCTCAATACTCGAATCGTATTCAAAGCGGAGCTCGGGAACCCGCTTGAGCTGCACCTTCTTGCCCAACATCGAACGAATCGCTGCCGACGCAGATCGAAATGCGCGAAGAACACGCGTATGATCGAGCCGCTGCGAATAAATGTCGATAAAGATCACCGCTTCGCCAAGATCACCGGTGACCCTCACTCCAGTGATCGAGATCGCCGAGCTGGGCTCGATCCGAGGGTCCTTAATGTCCCCCCGGATCAACATCTCAGCCAGTTCACGCCGAAGAAGCTCTTCAACTCTCAATTGCCGACGATTGGACATGCTTAGTCTCGTGAAACACCCATCGTGCCGCCCCCGCGAACCCCGTGGCCCCGACTCCTAAAGAGTCGGTCGAATCGTCTCTAGCTCAAAAGCCTCGAGTACGTCATCAGGTTGAATACCGGGGAAGCCGTCGACCACGATGCCGCATTCGAAGCCTTCTTTGACCTCTTTGACATCATCTTTGAACACTCGGAGCGAGCCTACTGCGCCTTCGAAAATCGCCTTTCCATCTCGAATCACGCGAATATGACTGCTGCGCTTGACGGTTCCCTTCAACACACGGCAACCGGCAACAACGCCGAGCCGAGGAATTGGGAAGACCATTCGCACTTCCGCAGATCCTTGATCTTTTTCGCGATACTCCGGCTCGAGAAGATCGACCATCATCTCTTTGACCCGGTCTGCCGCCTCGTAGATCACCGAGAACAACTCGATCGGAACCCGCTCGGATGATGCCGTACGCCCAGCCTTACCGGCGGGTCGCACGTTGAAACCGATGATCGTCGCTTCCCCAGCATGGGCAAACTTGACGTCAGTCTCGTTGATCGCGCCCACACCGGCAAAAATAACCTCTACGCGAACCTTATCGACCGACAGTTCTTCAAAGGTCTGCTTGAGTGCCTCGGCAGACCCCTGCACATCCGCGCGGACGACGATCTTGAGGGTCGGGACCCTCTTTTGCTTCATCATGTCCACGAGGCTGGGAGCCTTGCGCGCGCTCTCCTTGCGCTGCCGCAGTTCACGCCGATGAGAGATCAACGCCTTCGCTGCACGTTCGTTCTCAACAACGTTGAAACGATCTCCACCGTTTGGCGTCCCCGACAATCCAAGGATTTCGACAGGGGTAGACGGCCCAGCGTCAGGGAGCTTTTCGCCAGTCGACGAGAACACACCACGAACTTTGCCGCTCGACTCGTTGGCCACAACGATGTCGCCTTTTTGTAGGGTGCCGGACTGCACCAGCATCACGGCAACCGATCCTCGACCGCGGTCTATCCGCGACTCAATCACGGTACCGTATGCGCGACCTTCTGGGTTCGCGCGCAGATCAAGCACTTCTGCCTGAATCGCCAAGAGCTCCAAAAGATGTTCAATGCCCTGGCCAGTCTTCGCGGAGATCTCGCAGATTGCGGTCTCCCCACCAAACTCTTCGCCCACCAGGCCCTCTTTCATCAACATCTGCTTGACCCGACCCGAGTTGGCATCGGGCTTGTCAATCTTGTTGATCGCAACCACCACCGGCACCTTGGCGGCAGCCGCATACTTGATGGCCTCGAGTGTTGTCGGCATCACACCATCGTCGGCTGCGACGATAAGAACAACAATATCAGTAAGTTGAGCGCCTCTTTCTCGAATCGCTCTGAACGCTGCGTGCCCGGGTGTATCCACGAAGACCACCGGGCCTTCGCTTGTCTCAACCCGATAGGTCGCTACGTGCTGTGTGATCCCACCAGCCTCTCCTGCTGCGACCTTTGCCTTACGAATCGTGTCGAGCAACGTTGTCTTGCCGTGATCGACATGTCCCATCACGGTGACCACAGGAGCGCGAAGGACGCCATCGATACCGTCGTCGGCACCGGTGAAAACATCTTCATCAAAGGAGACGTTTTCGACGGTGAAGCCGAAATCGGATGCGACCATCTCCGCGGTCTGTACGTCGACCGAGTGGTTGATGGTGATGCCGCGCATCCCCATTCCCCAAAGGGCTCGAATAACCCGAGAAGCCTTCACCGAGAGTTGATGGGCGAGGTCTGAGACCTGAATGACCTCATTGACTCGGATCCGCTTTTTGGCTTCGCTCATCTCCACGGTGTGGGATGCTTTGGGCCCAGTTCTTTCATGCCGACGAGGCGCACGACCGCCTCGACCTCCGCGCCGACCCTTGTTCTGGATCCGTTCCTCGCGTTGTTTGCGAGCGGTGGCACGACCGGTCTTTTGGCTCTGGCTCGCATCGGTGATGATCACCTGCTGCTTGCGTGCGGGACGAGGATCTAAGGTCACGAAGCCGACAATATTGGGTCCGGCCTTCGCCTTCGCAGCGCCAACGATGACACCGTCTTCGTTGCGAACGACGCGGCTCTTGTCCGCACCGTCCCGGGCAGCGACCGCCTCCGGTGCTGCCGCAGACGTCTCATTTGAAACAACTACGATCGGCGCCGTAGACACCCCCTGAGTGCTCGAGGCGGCGGAGCTTGGTACTCTCCGCGACGGACGACTTTCTTGCTCGATCTTCGTTCGAACGTAGGTCTGGGTCGGGACGTAGCCACTCGATGTTGCAACGGGAGCCGGCGCGGGGGCCGGCGTGTCGCGCAGTTCCTGTTGGCGACGCACGCCTCCCGGTAGTTTTCTGGTGCCCCCTGGGAGCTGTATAATCGTTCCCACAGCTGGGCCACCGGCCTTTGGAGGCATCGCAAGATCTGCTGACACCGAGACCGCAACGGCACCCCCTTGAGCGTTGCCCTCGGTCGCGGAAGCGGTCGAAAGACCGATCTCTGCCGAGCCTGCGGCGGCGTGGTTTCGGGGCGCGTTAGCCTCTGCGCCTGCCGATCCCGATCGCAGATCGCCACCACTTCGCTCCTGAGCTGAAGCGAGCTCTTCGGCTCGCTCCGCAGCGGCAAGTGCGGCGGCTTCTTCTCGCTCCCGTTCTGCGGGACGAGGACGGCCACCGCGGCGTCGAACGACAGCCGCGCGTTTTTTCTCGGGAGTGGGGCTCGTTGCGGCCGGTTTCACAGCAGGCTTTGCTGCGGGCTTCGCCGCGATCTTTGCACTCGGTGCCGGAGCCAAGCTGCCACCGGTCTCGCTACGCACTCGCTGTGCCTGCTCGACGGTCAACGTGCTCATATAGTTCTTGATCTCGATGCCGAGGCCACGAACCACCGACTCAAGATGCTTGCTTTCAGTGCCGAGCTCCTTTGCGAGCTCGTATATGCGGATCTTCGCCATGATTAAGTGTCCCTCCTTGTCGAGGGAAGGTCTGAAACAGTTGCAGCTGCAAATTGCTCGACCAACCGAGCATTTGCATCACGCTGCGCCACCGAGTCGCTACTTAGCGACCTTAACCCAGAACCTCCAAATCGCGTTATTTCCGCGTTCAGTTCAACACGTGCGCCTTCCCACGCCGTGCTTGGGGCCCAATAGATGCTTCTTTTACGTCCCAACGCGGCGCTCATCGCCCCTCGTTTCGTCGCACGTTTGAAGCAAAGAATCGTCGCGCACAAATACGCAGAACGACCTGAACGTTTCCGTGCATTTCTGCATGGCACGACCTCTCCGTCTGAACGACGGCGAAACCGGAGCAGCTCGCGCTGCGATTTTTGCGTCTGACAACCGACGCATGTCCGCTCAGGCATCATTCAGGCAGGCTCCTCCTGAGCGCTCTCGTCGGATGCGCCCTCTTCAGGCTCTTCAGGAGGATACACCACATCAAGCTGCAGCTTGCCACTTGCGGCATCGTTAGCGGTGTCAATAATAGTTTCCGCCGCCTCCACGCTACCGACGTAGCCGGCAAGCTCCTCGGCATCCGCAACCGCCAGGTCTCGCAGCGATCGCCAATCGTTCTCGAAGAGAACTGCAGCGATATCGTCCCCGACTTGTGGAATTGCAGCCATTTCGGCTTGATTCCGTCGCTCAAGATGTCGAATCTTGGTTTGGGAGTAGATGTCGATACGCCAACCGGTGAGCCGTGAGGCCAATCGAACGTTTTGGCCTTTCTTGCCGATTGCCAGACTCAGTTTGTCGTCAGGAACAACCAGCTCCATTGTGTGTCGCTCTGTATCGATAAGAACTCGCGCAACTTGCGCCGGCTGAATCGCATTGCAAACGAACCGGGCGGGATCATCGTTGAATGGAACGATGTCGATCTTTTCACCACGAAGTTCTTGCACGACGGCCTGGACACGTGCCCCCCGCATGCCGACGCATGCGCCCACAGGATCGACATCGCGGTCCTTGCTCGACACCGCGATCTTGGACCGAGCACCCGGCTCGCGAGCGCAGGCTTCGATCCGTACGATGCCTTCAAAGATCTCGGGGACCTCGTGCTCAAAGAGCTTCTCCACGAGGCCGCGATGTGTCCGAGAAAGGATAATTTGGGGACCGCGCGCAGATTTGTCGACGTCCTTCACGTACGCGACGATTCGGTCGCCTGGTCGTAGAGATTCTCTAGGAACCTGATCGCGCGCGGGAAGAATCGCTTCAGCGCGACCATTGTCGACCTCGACAACGATCGATCCACGCTCGAAGCGTCGCACGATCCCCGTCATCAATTCACCCCGCTTGTGCTCATACTGCTTGAACAGGTTCTCCCGTTCAGCTTCACGAACACGCTGGATTATGACTTGTTTCGCTGTCTGAGCGGCGATACGGCCAAATGACGAGTCAACGACCTGAAGCGCCTCGATCTCTGGATAGGTCTTCGCCTGCTCCAGTGCGCGCTTCTTGTCTTTTTCCAGATAGAAGATCTGAAAAAGCAGCTCATCGCCCACCTCAGCCTCTTCCCCCGCGCGCCCCGCCTGTTCGAGACTGATTTCGCGCATGGGAAGCTCGACGTTATCAACGACATAGAGCACCTGAAACAAGTTCAGGGATCCGGTGTCGGTATCGAAAACGGCTTCGATGTCGCGCTCTGGAAACACCCGCTTCGCTGCCGTCGCTACGGCTTGCTCCACAGTGTCGACCAGCACATCCTTAGCGATGTTCTTCTCGCGGCAGACCTGATCGATGACATTCTTTAGAACGTTGGTCTCTTCCATCTTCCTATCCTTCGAAGACGAGGTTTGCACGGCGAATTTGGCTGATGCTCAAACGCCGGGAACCTGGTGAATCTAGTTCACGGATCACGACGACGCCCCGAGTCGGGTCGTCCTTGGCCTCCGGATCGGCCTCCGCAGCCTCGATATAGCCATGAATAGTTTTTTGTTTGCTCCCCGAATCCACGGGATCCCAAGTCCGAATCTTCACTTGGCGTCCGCAAAAACGAGAGAAATGACTGAGCTTTGCTAGTGGTCTCTCTAGACCTGGTGACGACACTTCAAGTGTGTATGGCACCGCCAATACGGCCCTTACCGCTCCCGCCAAGGTGCTGTCGACCTCTGACAACACTGCATCGAGACCAGAACCCTCGTTCCCAGCCCCCTCACCGGAGACAGCCTCGGTGGCATCCAACGCGTTCCCGACGATTCTGCCCATACGTGTGCAATCGTCCAGCGAAATCGAGGATCCCTCGTTTTGGGTATCAGAAGCCAATTTGTCTAAATAGATCCGCAAAATCCGGCGCCCGGATTTTCCGATCCATTCAACCAACAAGAGTTCGTAACCGAGGTCTGCCACAAGAGGACCGACGATGGCTTCAATCACCCGGGAAGGGTCACTTGTATGGGGAGAATCGGGGTTCACGGAAACGGTAAGCAGCCTTCGATGGGGTCGCATGCGCGACGCTACGGGCAAAAAAAATGAGCGAAGGTGATTCCTCCGCTCGGGCCCTACGGAAGCTGCGGGCGGTGGTTAGCACATGGAATTCGGGGGAGCAAGAGAGAATACAAGAGCGAGAATCCGACTCTCACACCCCTCATAGGGGCGACTCCCGCCCGGGGACCCGGAAAAGTTCGACAAGGTGACCTCACTTTGACGTTGGTGAGATCCCATCGGGCTGGTAGTTTTGCGCCATCGTGGACAACGCGAAGCAGCGAACCGGGGTAGCTCGGACCGCAAAGACCCGAACTTCCCGTCACTCGCAGGTTCGCGGTGGCATCGCATTTTGTCCCGATCGTGGGGGCGGTGAAACACTCCATTCGTCTGCTTCGTTCCTCTTTCAAGGTGGAAGACATCGTCACACGGGAGACTACCGAGGTTGAGCACGCCCAGGAACAATCGAGGTCTTTATGATCTCATGGACCGATATGTCGATGGAGACCCTCGGGCCTTTGACCTGTTGCACGGGCGGCTCGCATCCCGTCTACGAGGGCTTCTGATGACAATTGTTCGTAACGACGCAAATGTCGAGGACTTGGTGCAGTTGACCTTTTTGAAGGCGCATCTCGCTCGGGATCGCTTCGAGCTTCGCGGCGGACCCCCGGATGGCGCCGTTCTCGCGTGGTATTTTGCGATCGGCCGCAACCTCGCACTCGATTTTTTGCGAAGCCAGGGTCGAAACTCAAAACGACAGGCTCCCGGCCGATCCAATGAACAGATCAAGCGAGTCGCGGACAGTGCGCCGTCGATCGAAGATCGTGCAGTTCGCCAGGACCTCGACGCCGAGATTATTGAACAAGTGCACGGAGCCCTCGCACTCCTACCTGCAAGCCAGCGTGAGGTTGTGGAGATGCACAAGTTGCGTGGTTACTCCATGGCAGAGGTCGCCTCGCGGCTACAAATTAGTGAGGGTGCCGCTCGTGTGCGTGCACACCGCGGATACCGGGCGCTCGCTCGACTCCTGACCCGGTCGATCATCGTGTCGCTCTGGGTGCTGACCCTCGGTGCCTCCCCCCTCTCCCGTTGGATCGGTCAATAGTCAGGCGCAGTGATCACCGTGAACACAACCCAACAAAATGATCCGCACGACCACGAGACGCTCGATGCGCACTCGCTGATATACGGAGATCTTGCACGGCGACATCAGCAGCGCCGAAGACACTTCGTGCCTGCCGTGGTCATGCTGCTAGGTATTTTTGCCACCATGGGGGTTCTCGTCGGAGTCCGATCGAACCTCTTGGAACAACCGCTTTGGCAAATTGCGGCCCAATCTATGCTCTGGCTAATATGTCTGTTTGTCCTGCCTGCAGTGGGTCTGGGTCTATCGTTTCCGGCTCGCCCGGCCAGGGTCGCCGTGGTCTCCGCAGCGGTCCTTCTCGCCGTGCTCTCGACACTCGGCTGGCCGCTCGGTCCGCTTGAGGGGGATGCACAGATCGGTGGTTGCGCAGTCATGATCGCCGGCTATGCAGCCGCGATCTTTGGCCTCGGGGCTTTTTCAGGAGCTTTCTCACAGCGTCGCTCGTCATCGTCCGCGTACTGGATCGCCGGCTCGATCTCGCTTGCTGCGCTGAATGCAGTCAACTGGCACTGTCCTATGGGCGGAGGATCGCATGCATTGTTCAACCACATCGGCGCCAGTCTAGTCGTCCTTGGGGGCGTCTGTGCCAGCGGATTTTTTATCCACAGGCTGTCGCGCAGTAGGCTTCGACAAAACTGAGGAGTGACCTTCGCCCACGCCAGGTCCCCCCGTTCCCCGTGCCTCACGGGACTTGAGTCGGCTTGCAACGGCCGCCGCCCGAAAGTTGTTGAGCGCAACAAAACCGCTGACCTTTGAGAAAATCCGCTCCGCCCCCTCCCAATGGACTGGGCAAAGCTCGTAGGTCATACCGTTGCGCATCTCGACCACCAACATCTCGCCGACGGGTCGTGGTCTCTGTTCGATCCGTGCGTGCGCAATCTCTTTGATCTGAAGCTGTACGGCACGCCCATTGCGTCGAAATCGAAGAGTGCCACCCAACAGGACTATACTCGCGGGCAGGCCGGCAAACGCGAGCGCACGGAGCCAGCCAATCCCGTATAGCAAAAGAAATGCCAGGACCGTACGAACGACGAAATGGTTGTCGAACGCGACGAACACCCACGACTCCGGCATCTTCGCTAGTACGACGATCACCAGCAAGAACAGAGAAACGAGAGTAACCACCGCCTGCGCCACCGCCCCGGTCCAATCGTCGGGCTTCCCGACCCGTAGCCACGGACGAAACACAGCACGAATGTAGCACCGCGCCCCACGGACCTACACCCCTCCGACACCTTCTCCGGAAACTCGGATTTCGCGGGACAAAACCGATACCTGGCGATGAATGGCGATAGTCTAGCAACGATGCTTGCCCGTTCCGATCCAATGTCGGGTCTATTCCGTCGTCGCGGGATACCCAACCTTTGCACGCTCGGACTCGCCTTCGCCGCGCTCGGCTGCACAAGCCCAGGTGAACGAGTTTGCCCCGATCCTCTTGGGGACGACTGCGAGTCCACGCTCACCATCCAATTTCCGGAGCGCCTTGTCGGCGCCTATTTCCTCGACCTCAAGTTTGCCGGCGAGCGCCGAACTGCGCTGTGTAATTCGCCAGACGACTTGGAGACCGAGAACAACCCGGTAGACCTCACCTGCGATTCAACCAGCTTCACCTTGCACGGTGAAATTGTTGACTTGAGCAATCAAATCACAGTGAGCATCGTCGAGGATTCCAACCCAATCGACCTTGCGGGCCGCCAGCAGATCGACCTCGACACCACCACCATCGCACCCAACGGCCCTGAGTGCGATCCGATTTGTTTCGTTCGAACCGGCCGACTGCGTACACAGTCATGAACCGATTGCCCCTCCGGGCCGAGGGGCAGGCGTCGATCCGGTTCATCCTCCCCAGGTATCGACAACGTACTTCACGGCGAGCGGCCCATCCTGGATACCCGCCACCTGAGCGAGTTTCATCTCCTCGTCGAGCACAAAGGTTGTCGGAAACCCCTGGATCTTCGTCTCCTCCTCGACCTGCGGAATGTCGCCCTCAGTCATGATCAGGATTTTGTCATTCGGGAACGCCTCGTGCCAGTCGTTCCCGTCGCTCACAGTCGAGGCCTCGCCGTATTCGGGTCCCTGGGTAAGGATGGTCACCCAGACGATGGTGTCACTTGCGATCATCTCGCGCAGCTTTGGACCTCGACCCACAAACGGGTCCTGAGTCGTACCTGTGCTGAGGTATTCCGCCATCACTTTGCATGGCCCACACCAACTTGTGGACACGTCGATAATAACCGGGGTGCCACAGTGACGACTCAGCCAGTAGGTCTCGCCATACTGATCGCGGGCCTGGATGTGTTTGAAGTCCGTACCGACGTCCATCTCGCCCCAGCCTGGATCCGCCCCACAGTCATTTTCGGGCTCGGGCGAGAGCCCGTCGCCGTCTCCGTCTCCGTCTCCGTCTCCGTCTCCGTCTCCGTCTCCGTCT
>CAYTFJ010000044.1:0-35539 GCA_964437075.1 uncultured Nannocystaceae bacterium | reverse complement strand
GGGCTCGGGCTCGGGCTCGGGCTCGGGCTCGGGCTCGGGCTCGGGCTCGGGCTCGACGGTGGGCGTCATTGCCAATTCGTCGACGAGTTGGCCAAGCAAGTCGTCAAAGGCGTCCGCATCTTTATTAGGTTGGTTCACTGCCACATTCCTTCGCTGCAGCCACCCATGGCTGCCAAAGCTCGCGTATCTTAGCCCCGTGCGCCCGAACCAGACAAGAGAAGGACAGAAAACCTCCCTCGTGGGCTGGCTACCGCGCGACAGGGCTGTTTGGAGCGGGCTCCGCGAGCGCGGAAATCAACTTGTCAACGCGACGCAAGAGCGCAGAAAGCCTGGGTCGGCGCGTCGGGAATTGCGCATCGAAATTGCTCGAACTCGCTCTTCGCTCTGGCTGAAGCCCTAGGCGGGGAAGAGGCCACAACTCGAGGCGATTTTCGTCCATATAGAGCGCGCGGTTGACCTCGAGTTGGAGCGCGTGATATCCGAGCTGTGGCCGGCCAAAGCTCCGAATAAGCTCGCCGCCGCGATAGGGATCGTCCAATCGAAACCGAAGATTGGCGTTCGACGCGTCGGCTTTTTGAAGTGCGGCGACAGCGAGCTCCTTGATCGATGAACCCGCGGCGGTTCCATCGCGCGTGCTAAGCACGAGATCCTCGCCGACGCTCCCGGGCATGCTGTGCGCGTCGAGCAGGATCGCGTAGCCAAATTTTTGGACCCTGCGCTCGAGGAGCGTCTCGAGTGCGCGATGGTATGGCCAATAAAATTCGCGCAGCCTCAGGTCAAAGGCCTCGTAGCTGATCGTGTCGAAGAGCGGAATGTTGCCCACCGCGTGTCGCCACAGCACGCCACGATTTCGGATCGGGCGGCCTGTTCGGTAGGCCGCGGAGCTCGCCAGATCGATGAACTCGCGATGGGCGGGAGAGGGGTGATCGGGGACGATGTCGCGGCTGACGTCGTTGGATGGCCGGTTGAGATCGATCACAAGCCGGGTGTAGCGGGAACGTAGCGTCGCGGCCCCGAGTCGCGCTGCGTTGCGGTAGAGCCTGTGCACGTCGTAGTCGGCGTTGCGTGGAAAGTTTACCTGAGGTCGCGGCCCCAAACCTTTGGGCCAGTCCAAGCCGACGTGAGGGAAGCTGATCACGAGAGGCGAAAAATACCGGGCTGGCGTGAATAGAAAAGGGAGTTCGTCGCCCGGTTGTCGCCCAGCATCTTCCGGCGTCATTTTCTCCGCGAGCGCCTGAGGATCGGAGTCGCTGTTGTTGGCGTTCGACACGTTGCGCTTCGCTTAGGGCCGTCTCGACGCGGGGGCGAGGGGGAGGCTCTTCTTAGGGGTTGTGGGTTGTACGTAGCTGCCCCGGGAGAGCCCGAAGCGCAGGCCGAGGCCGACTCCGAGGCGAAGCGCACCGGATTCGACGCTCATGTCGGTCGAGAGCTCAATGCGGCTTCCGCGGCTGAATGCGTAGGCGTAGCTGGTGCGAAACGAGACAAGGTAGCCCAATCCCTGCTTGGGTGCCCCGTCAGGGAGGTCCCAATTGCGTTTGCTGATTCCTCCTCTTGCGCCGAGTGTCCACTCTCCGAGGTAGTCGCTCCAGCGTCCGTGAAGGTAGCGGCGATAGGTCACCCCGCTGTTTGTTGAGAGCGCGGTGACGTCTCCGAGGGCATCGTAGAGCGCTCGTGTGTCAAACAGAAGCTCGCGCTCAAGATCAATTTGCAGCCCAACGTCGGCGCTCAGTAGGGGTCCTGCCATGGCCGTGTCGGCGCCACGAAGCTGATAGTCGTCCTGCATGAGTGGGATTCCGTAGACAAATCCGGCACGTATGCGGGCGCCCTTCGGTCGGTCGGCGTAGGTCGGATCGTCGATCGCTCGGACAATTCGATAGAGGACTCGGGCAGACGGAGAGCGGGCGAGAAAACCACGCTCTTTGAGCTCTCGCAGGACCTCGGCCAGTCGGGGGTAGCTCGACCGACGGTTGGACTGGACGTAGAGCGACGCCAAAATTGCGCGGCGGGCTTTGGTGTCGAGCGGATTCGAAAGGAGATTTTCCGTGCTCAAAATCGCCTCGATCGCCCCAAGCCGTAGTCGCGCCCCGTTATTTAGGTTTCGACCCCATCCCAAGCCGCCGGCAGGGGCGAGATCGACAGCGAAGCGCCCGTCCGAGAGCGCGCCTTCGTTGCGGCTGTCGTCGTCACCGTCGTTCTTGACCGAGAGTCGAGTGAACCGTTGGTCGAGCCCCGCGGCTGCGAACATGTGCACATCGGAGTTTCCGAAGTAGTAGTGGCCTTCCACCTGAGCGCTGAGTTGTTGGCGGAAGTAACGCGTGTTGCCACCATCCTTGTCGTTCGTGGTGGGAGGCGCGCGATAGTCTCCGTTTCGAAATGCGAGCGCGAGCGCTCCGCGGTGGCTCCAGCCCCATTGTTGGCGCTCGTCCACGTAGCGAGTGGCCAGACGCAATGCGGCATCGGCGAGGACCGGTTGTTCGGACCAAGCAGCGTCGATGCGAAGATCGAGTTCGCCGAGTGCAAGATCAACCGCGCGGTCTCGGGCTCTTAGATCGTCTGGCAAAGATGATCGGGGTCCGGGTCCAGCGAAGGTCTCCTCAGGCGTGCTTGCCGAGCCCATGGAGCCGAGTTGCGCTGGCTCGGTCGAAGGTGTGTGCACACCCAGATCGCCGGATTGGCCGGCCAGCCTGATGTCATCAAGCGGACGATCACCAAGCGCGACGATGGCCTCACCGGCTTGGTCGCGAATGAATTTGTCTACGCTACGATCTGCGTAGATCCGTTGTAGCGAGGGGAGTGCTCGGCGGTCACCTTGGTTGCCAAGACCGCGAATGGCGATGCTGAGAAGTACATCGTAGCGTTCTGTTTCGGCGATCTCGATGAGTGCATCGACCGCTGCTTTGTCGCGTATTTCCCCAAGCTTCATGGCGGCGTCGCGTCGTTGTTCGATCCACACAGATTCCTCGACGCCGGTCGGCCGCGTTCTCAGCACCAGAATCGTTTCGTCGAGGGGAGATGCGGAGGCGCTCGAGGCTGTGAGTGCCGCTGCGAGTGCGACGGTCACGGCCGCGAGCGAAGACAAGCGGTGGCCACGGTGGGCGATCATCGTGGGTCCAGTCTCCCACACCAGCCGATGACGGCCTCCGCGCGGGTAATGTTGTCAGGATCATCGTCGGGCAGCTTCGTTGCGGAAAGGTCGGCGCATGTGGAATCCTCGATGCATTCCAGGACGAGCGCCCCCGGGTCTTGTCCGAGTGTCTGTTGCACGCGCAGCACGCAACGATCGAGCGGATCGACCCAACCGTCGTCGTCGTCGGGAGGGTCGGTGTGTACATTCAAGATTCCACAGCGGGCCAACTTCATACAGGCGTCGGCGGGGGTCGTGGGCGCGTTGTCGGCCTCTGGATCGCAGCCCATGCCCATGCCCACCGATTCGTCGCAAGGACCGAAATAGCCCTGCGCTGTTTGCTCGCAACCGGCGCAGGAGAACAGGCAAACCAAGACGAAGGGCAGAGCTCGTTTGGACAAGGCTCCTCTACCCTAGCGACCCGGCCGAGAGCGCGTCAACGGCTCGATTACGGCCATGGAGCCGTAATCGAGCAGACTCCAAGCTCAATGGAACACAAAAAAAGGAGCCTCCCAACGATTGAGAAGGCTCCCAGAGTGACCCCGCCGAGAATTGAACTCGGGTTTGCGGCGTGAGAGGCCGCCGTCCTAACCGCTAGACCACGGGGCCGGACAAAGTGCGTTTACGACAAACTGAGCTCGGGGACAAGGATTCGAACCTTGATTGCAGGTACCAGAAACCCACGTCCTACCATTAGACGATCCCCGAGTATTTTTGGATCGGTAGGAGCCCTTGCGAGCGGCCGAAATGTGCAGCAGCGGCCGCTCTGTGTCAAGACTCCAAGCTGGACAATTTTCGGATCGAGTGCAGAAACTCTGGTTGCCCGTGACGGTCGGGGCGTGTGCACGTATCGTGTGCCTATGACGAGACTCCGATTCCGCGACAATCGCACCGGTGCAACCTTGGTGATCGGCCTGGTTGTCGGCTCTTTCGGACTCGCGGGCGGCGGATGCAGCAAACAACCTTCGTTGTCGCCGGAGCCTCAGAGGGGAGAAGAAGACCGCTCCGTAGCCCCAGCGAGCCCCAGCATCGGCAAGGCGCGTGATTTGCCAGATCTTGACCCCAACGACGACGCGACTGAAGTGGGCATCCATGGGGCCGTAGCAAGCGCAGAGGGCCATGCAACCGACGTGGGTCTCGCTATCCTAAAAAGAGGGGGAAACGCCGTGGATGCCGCGGTCGCCGTGGGGTTTGCGCTTTCTGTGACCCAACCCTCGGCGGGCAACATCGGTGGGGGTGGCTTCATGATCGTCCGTACCGGCGCAGGGAAAGCGGTCGCCATCGACTATCGCGAGACGGCACCGGGCAAGGCTCATCGCGACATGTTTCTCGATGCCAGAGGTGATCCGGTGGACGCCCGCAGCCGTTTGGGGGCGCTGGCGGCGGGGATTCCGGGCGACGTGGCCGGCTTTGCCATGGCTCACGAGAAATTCGGGAGTCTACCGTGGAAGGAGCTGGTGATGCCTGCGGTCGCCCTCGCGGGCGAGGGGTGGGTTCTCGATTCATTTCACGCCGAAGACCTACAAAAAGGCAGCGCGCGCATGGAAAAGGCGGGCTTTGCCGTTAGCGCCGCGGCATTTCGAAGACCCGATGGCAGCGACTACCAAGCGGGCGATCTCTGGAAGCAGCCCGAGCTTGCCGTCACTCTTGAACAGATTGCGAACGACGGACCCCATGCTTTTTACCAGGGTTCACTCGCGGACAAGATGGTCGCGGAGGTTCAGAAGCTTGGTGGGATCTGGACGACTGAAGACCTGGCGAACTATAGGGCGGTCGAGCGCGAGCCGCTGATATTTGGATATCGCGGGCACGAGGTGATAGCGATGCCACCGCCGTCGGCGGGAGGCATGGTGCTGCGGCAGATCCTGGCCGCGAGCGAGAGCCTGTCGATGCACGAGATGGAGTGGGATTCGGTGGAGCGGATTCACCTGTATGTCGAGATTCTTCGCCGTACCTACGCCGATCGAAATTTGCTGCTTGGCGACCCCGACTTTATCGACATTCCAGCCGAGAAGCTGCTCGACGTGAGCTACATCGACCGGCGAATGTCGGACATCGATGCAAGTCGGGCGACGCCCTCGCACGAGGTTGGTGCGGGCGTCGCTCTGGAGGAATCGAAGCAAACGACACATTTCTCGGTCGTCGATGACGCGGGAATGGCCGTCTCGAACACCTACACTCTAAACGGTGGCTTCGGGGCGAAACGAGTGATTCCGGGGACTGGCGTTATTTTGAACAACGAGATGGACGACTTTACCGCCAAGGTCGGTTCACCCAACATGTTCGGTTTGGTTCAAGGCCCGCAAAATGGTGTCGAGCCAGGAAAACGAATGTTGAGCAGCATGACGCCAACCATTGTCGTTAAGGATGGAGCGCTGCGGGCGATCTTGGGGTCCCCCGGGGGTCCAACGATCACCACCACGGTCGCCCAGATATTGATGCAAATTGTTGATCATGGGCGAACCCTGAGTGAAGCGGTCGTCGCTCCGAGAATTCACCACCAGTGGCTCCCCGATAAAATCTTTCATGAGGCATCGGTGCCGGCCGCGACGATGACGGCGCTCAGGGCTCTCGGGCACGAGACGGGAAGCTGGAGCCGAATCGGCCACGCGAATTGCATCGAGGTTGACCCCGCCACCGGCGGCTATCGGGCCGTCGCCGACAAGGCGCGCGACGGGGGCAAGGCCGCGGCGTACTAGGATGAACGGCCGGGACAGGTTGGCGAGTCTTGCACTTGTTGGCCTCTCGACCGCCACTCTTCTTCTGTGAACGCCTGAATTGAGAGGGCATGAAGGCCGCCCTCAAGCTGTGCCCGAGCGGCAGCATGGACCGCTCGATGGCGCTGCACGAGCGGCTTTCCGACGAAGGCTTGGCTCACAACAATCACTTTGAAATGGCTCTCGGCACCGGGTCTCGAGGTGTGCCCCGAGGACTCGTTGAGTACGTTGAGGTGAATGGGCGCCAAGGCTTCGGTGAGGCTTGCCGTGAGCGCGATTTCCCTCGGGCCGGCGTTGGGCGCGATCATGCTCCACCTCGATCGTCCAATTCGGAGCCTGGTTCGCTCGCGGCTGTGGCAGGTGGGTCGGCAAGCGTCGAAGCCAACATCTGCGCCAGATCCATGACCTCGATGTCCTCGTCCTTGTTGAAGTGTTTCATTCCGTCCGAGATCATCGTCTTGCAAAAGGGGCAACCGACCGCGACGGCATCGACGCCGCTCTTGATGATCTCCGCGCTTCGGTTGACGTTGACGCGCTTCTCTGGCTCTTCTTCGACCCACATCCGTCCACCTCCGGCGCCGCAGCAAAATCCGTGCTCCTTGTTTCGGTCGAGCTCGATGACCTCGCCCGCTTTACCTGTGGCCGCGCCGAGGATCGCTCGTGGCGAGTCGTAGATTTTGTTCCACCGACCGAGGTAGCAGCTGTCGTGGTAGGTGACCCGCTTTTCAAGGGGGTTCTCAACCTTGAGTTTACCCTGCTCAAGAAGATGGGCGATCAGCTCTGTGTGGTGAATGGTCTCAAACATTCCGCCGAACTGAGGGTATTCGTTTTTGATCGTGTGCAGGCAATGCGGGCACGAGGTGATGATTTTCTTCACTTTGAGTTCGTTCAGGACTTTGACCTGTGCATCGGCCATGATCTGAAAGTTCATCTCGTCGCCGAGCCGCCGGACGGTGTCCCCCGTGCATGCTTCGTCCTCGCCCATGATCGCAAAATCAACGCCGGCCGCTTGCATAATCTTGACGAGAGCTCGTGTCGTTTTTTTGGCCTCTTCGTCGTAGGCTCCGGCACAGCCGACAAAAAACAGATACTCGGCGTCTGGATGGTCTGCCAGAAGCGGGACATCGAGACCGCGGGTCCAATTAAGTCGGTCGCTGGCGGGGATATTCCAGGGGTTGCCTTGGCCTTCGGTGATGTTGCTGATCACCGTGGTGACCTCGGCGGGGGTCCGCCCGCTCTCGTCGTTCAAGATGATGTGCGAGCGCATCTGAAGGATCTTGAGGGGGTGGTCGATGAACACTGGGCAGACTTCGGCGCAAGCTCCGCAGGTTGTGCAGGCCCACAAGGTGTCGTCTTTGATTCGACCTCCCACCAGCGGAGGCGCATCATCGAGCATTTTTTTAAGGGCGTCGATCTTGTCGACAGCCCCTTTGTCGGCGTCGGTCGGGGGATCCATCCACTTTAGCTCGCCCGTCTCGCCATCTACGGAAGGTGGATTGACGCCACATTTCTTGAGTTGAACAAGCTTCTTGCCTCGATCGTTCATCTCGTCCTTCAGATCGTGGATGAGATGCATCGGCGAGAGCGGCTTGGCGGTCGCAAAGGCCGGGCAATAGGTCGTGCAGCGTGCACATTCGGTGCACGAATAGTTGTCGAGCAGGCTTTTCCAGTCGAAATTTTCGATTCGGCCGACCCCCCAGTTTTCCATGAGAGGTTCGCCTTCTTCGAGGTCGTTGCCCTCAAAAAGCTCGACACGTGGGCTGATTCCGCGCTTGGACTGGCGGCGGAGAAAAATGTTTGGCCCGGATCCGAGCAGGTGAATGTGCTTGGAGAAGGGGAGGTAGTTCAAGAAGGCAAAAAAGATCACCATATGAACCCAACCGTGGAGTTGGCTAGCGAGATGAGCGAGGTCCTTGTCGACATAGACCGTGAGCGCACCGTCTTCGCTTCCTTGGATAGGGCTGTAGAGACCCAGCAAACGGCCGATCTCGTAGGAAACCACGGGTCCAGCTTCCGCTTGTCCGGTGAACGCCATGTGCCAGGCTTGGTGCCCAAAATGAGTTAAGTTGAGCGTCGCTATGCCACCGAGAATGAGCATGGCGTCCATGCTCAACGGCACAAATTCAGGCCGGAATACGACTCTGCGGACCATCGCGTAGACGATGACGAGCAAGACGACGACCGTGCCCACGTCGACCAAAGTACGCATCCACGCGTAGAGAGGCTCGCCGAGGACGATCCCGAGATTGAACCAATCGCCTAAAATGCCGGTCAGAAGCATGTCGACCGCAGCGAGCTGCAACACTAAGAACCCCCAATAGATTCCGAGGTGGTGCCAACTGCGCCGCTCCTCCATGACCTTTCGCTGGCCGAAGAAAAACTTATTGAGGCTGGCGACTCGATCGCCCAGGGTCTCCGTTAGTTTCGGATCTTTTCCGAGCTGAAGAATGCGGATGAAGACCCTGAAATTCCAGGCGAAGAGGCCCAAAAAGCCGATGACCATGGCGATGAACGCGAGCTGTTTCATGGCGGTGGATCGGCCTATACCACATTGGTTGGGTCGCTATTTTGACGAATTGCGCACAATTCGCCGCTGACGAAAGTGCTAGACTCGTGTCGGCGTGCGGGACCTGTTGCTCATCAGCGACCTCCATTTGGGATCGCACCTCAAAACGCGAAGTCGTGGCGAGTATGTGCATTTGGCCGCGCACGTCGAACAGGCGTTCCCGCGCTTCTTGGAGCACTACAGCCGGCAAGGGACCTGGCAGCTCATCGTCAACGGTGATTTCATCGATTTTTGGAACATCGAGATTGGATCCGATATCAACGATCCAGAGGCGATCGCGGTCGAGCGTCTCCATGCCGTACTCGACGCTTACCCCGGCGTGGAAGAGGGCTTGTGTCGCTTTTTAGAGGCCGGCAACGGGATCGTCTTTGTCGCGGGCAACCACGATGCAGAGTTTCTCTATCCAGCCGTGCGCAGGGCCTTTCGAGAGCGCCTTGAACGAGGGCAGATTCCCGGGGAAGAGGAGGACACTTCTGGAGAGGGCGAGGGGTCGCCTCTACGGTCCTTCGACGTGTCCAAGACCGGCATGACCCGGCTCCGAGACCTCGGTGCAGGCCAAATACGTTTTGTGCCGTGGTTTTTACGTGAAGAGGGCGGCGCCTGGATCGAGCATGGACACATCTTTGATGCCGCCTGCTCGACGGGCAGTCAGCTCTCGCCGACACGAGGAGGGCGTCTTGTTAAAACGGTCGCAGAGGTGGCGACGCGGCGCTTTTCGAATCTAATGCCCGAGATCGACTACGATTCGGCCGATAAGTTTACGACGATGGACTATGTTCGCTGGGCCGGCGCGCGTGGCCTTCGTTTCATGATGCGGGTGATGTTTCTCTATCTGAAAATGGTGGGCCACATGGCTGTACTGTGGGCGCGCGGGGGGGTCGATCTCGCTGGCCGAGCTCTACATGCCGAAAAACTAGCGAGGGTCGCTGCCAACGCGGGTCTACAGATGAGTACGCTCACGGCCCTTCAAAATATGGCCGCGCCCCCTTCCTCGGCGACCGTCTGGGGGGTCTTATCCGTGACGGCGATGGACCTTATTTTGAGTGCAGTGGCTCCTTTGATGATCTTTCCGGCAGTCTTTCATTGGATGGGTTGGCCTCTTTGGATCGGGGCTTCGTGTGGTGCGGCGGCCGGGTTGGCGGTCGCTTACAGGGTCCGCCGCACACGAACGACTCGCAACGTCGCACAGGACATGTTGAGGGTGGCGACAACCGTCGGCGAGGTCACCGGCGTGCCTCTTGTTCTTATGGGCCACAGTCACTATGGGAGCCTGGAGCGGCGGGGTGACGTGATCTATGGCAACAGCGGGAGTTGGCTCGACGGTTCGCACCTGGTCGTCTCGAGGGATCGCGTGTCGGGTGCCCTGGCACGCATCGATCTGCGACGTTGGCGCAACGGTGGCGTGCACCGACTGGCTGGTTTGACGGTCGGTCGAGCCGACGAAAATCGAGTCGATAGCGAGCACCCGCTTCGTGCTGCGATGGAAAAATTGGGCCGATGAACGAGGTATGCTTGACGCTTGAGGGGTGTTAGTGTCGCGCACAGTGGCGAACGCGAATATCCTCATCATTGAGGACGACCCCTCGGTCCGGGTACTTCTGGAGAAATCCCTGAGCTCGCGAGGGTATCGTATCTCGAGTGTAAACGACGGACTCGCGGGGTTGACCGCCTTAGAGACCTCGCGGCCAGACCTGATCATCGTCGATATCATGATGCCGCGTCTCGACGGCATGACCTTTGTGAAGGCGATCAAGGGCAACGACGACACAAAGCCCATTCCGGTTATCTTTCTCACAGCGAAGAACGATCCAAAAAGCATGATCGACGGCATCAACGTCGGGGCAAAATTTTACATCACGAAGCCCTTTCAACTCGATGAGTTGGTCTCGAAGGTCGAAAAAGCCCTCTAAAATCCCCCGTGACCGAGGGTCTAGCGACCGCGCCCAAGAAAGAGGTTGCGGCCCAGCCCCGGTCGAGACGTCGAGGCGATGACCCCTGCGGCAGCCCAGCCTGCGGCAAATTCACCCTCCAACCCGAGGCCCGGGTAGGTGAGCTGCGAGGCGAGGTACAGATTCTTGATGCCAGAGAAATGGGGCAACACCCCCACCCCTAAGGTCGGTGGAATCTCGGTCTCATAGAGGGCGGTCATCGGGAGCCGTAGGGCGGTCGCGGTGCCGTAGCGGTCGACGAGGCTTCCACGACCGTCGCTCGCCTCGCGGCCGTCGTGGGGCGAGTGCACAAACGCGAGGTGGTCGTGAACAAAGGGTAAAATCCCGCGCTCGTCGAGCTCTTGCAGCAGTTGCTCGCGTGCCGATGCAATGGAGTCGTGCGCTCCGACGATTCGTGTCACCGAAATTCGCTGATGCCCGTGCGGGGTGGGTTCTCCGCGACGAAGATAGGTGAGTCCTTCCCCATGGGGGCCGCGGGCGTCGGCGAGCGGGACACAGATGCTGATGCCTCCAAGGGCGGGGCTGAGGCCTTCCGGGGCGATCTCGAGGTGCATGACAAAGCGATGGGCGACGCGTTTGAGGCCTGACAGGCTGAGCGCGAGAGCTTTTGGAATGGGCTCGGGCAGGAGCTGACCTGAAACGAGGCCTTGAGGATCGCTAGCGATCAGCATCTGGTCGCAGCCGTAGCGGTCCTTCTTGCCGAGGAGCGCGATACCGGTGACTTTTCCGCGCTTGAGAAGGATTTCGCCGACCCGGAGATTTGGCTTAACATCGCCGGACTTGAGTTGGATCCGTTGCAGCAGCTGCTGGCGAAGGGCAGACTCGCCACCCGTGCGGTCTTCGGGCCCCCGCGACCATAACTCTGAAATCCGTAGACTGGCGGCCTTGCCCAGTTGGCTCGGGCTTAGATGCAGGTACCACGGCTCTAGGGCACGCGCTCCGGCCCGTAGAGGGTGATCGGAGCGCAGGGGTTCAAGTTCATCGAGCGTCGTCGCGGGGAGCTGCTCGGCGACACGATTCAAGAATCGACGTCCCCAGAAACCATCTGCAGTCAACACCCCCTCGCTCGCAAGAACTTCATCGAGCAGCTCGTCGCAGGCATGGGCCCAGCGGTGGCGCAGCTCCCATGCCTCGCGGACCGGGTCGTCGGGCCACGCCCTCTCGGCCTCCTGCGACCAATTGAGCATGCCCGGCTGAAGGTCCATTCGCTGCTCGGGCAAGATCCAGTGGACGATGTCTGAGAGCGTTCGCCGCTCTCGGCTGATCTGTGTCCACAGACCGAGCTCATCGTAGACACGGTGCAGGGCTGGACAGCCGAGATGGATCAGCGGCGCCTCGTTGAGCGAAAACGTCTCTCGTGCGAGTCGATAGGTCCCATCGGCGGGCCCGTGTGGAATGACCAGCACTCGTTTGCCGCGACGGGCGGTCAGGGAAGCCGCGACCAGCCCGGCGATGTCGGAGCCGATGACGATGAGGTCGTAGTGGTTGGTGGTGGCCAAGGGATGTCTTTTGGCTACCAGCGGCGCGCGACGATTCGGACCTGCTCGTGGTCGCTTCCGCCGCGGGGCACGAGTCGGCCTGCAACGATGCCTTCTCCGAGTGTCTCACAGACCTCGTCGACCCGTTCAGGATCGACATAGAGCAGCATCCCGACCCCGCAGTTGAAGGTCCGAAGCATCTCTGAGTCCGCGACCCCTTGGTCGCGGACCGCAGCGATCACAGGGGGGAGGGGAACGGACGACAGATCGATTTCGAGGGCCAGGTCCTCTTCGATCGCTCGTTGCGGGTTCTCGATAAGCCCCCCCCCGGTGATATGTGCAGCGCTGTGCACAGGCATGCCCTCAAGCTGATGGATTCGACGAATTTGGGGAGCGTAGATTCGGGTGGGTCGCAGCAGAGCCTCGCCGACGGAATCGGACGAGTCCGCGAGCGGCGCGTCCAGTTTCAGGCCCGCGAATTTTGGGTCGAGAAGGGCTCGGCGCGCGAGGCTGTAGCCGTTGCTATGGAGACCATTGGAGGGCAGGGCGACGATCACATCGCCGGCTTTGGCATTTCGTGGCGCCCAAATTTGCTCGCGTTCGACTACGCCGACGGCGGTCGCGGCGAGGTCGTAGTGGCCCTTGCTGTACATGCCGGGAAGCTCCGCCGTTTCGCCGCCGATCAGCGCGCACTGGGACTGCACACAACCTTCGACGACGCCGCTGACGATGCTCTCGACGACGCCGGCCTCGACTTTCCCCGTCGCCACGTAGTCGAGCAAGAACATCGGGAGTCCGCCGGTGCACAGCAGGTCATTGACGTTCATGGCGACCAAATCGATGCCCACGGTGTCGTGTTTCTCCATAGCGATAGCGACCAGGAGCTTGGTCCCGACGCCGTCTGTGCACGAGACAAGCACAGCGTCTTTCAGGCCGCTGGGTAGGGCCATCAGCCCCGCGAACCCTCCTAACCCATCGATTTGCTCAGGGCGCCGTGTGCGCGACACCATGCGTTGGATGCGACGGACGGCTTCATTGCCGGCCTCGATGTCGACGCCGGAAGCCGCGTAGGTGAGACTCGATGGGCTGTCCGGGGGCGTGTCGGTCATGGGCTCTGCCTACCAGTCTCGTAAAGCGTGGGCAACGTGAGCGATACGCATACTGAAGTGCGACTCGTGCGCATACGAATGCATGCTGGGGCTTGCGGCACGGGCTCGACCCGTGGATGATGCTCGACCGCATGGCCTGGTGGAGACGCAAGAAGGAACCCCTCGAAAAAGGATCTCCCGCCGGAAAGGTCTCGGTCCCTAAGGGGATGTGGACCAAGTGCGATTCGTGTGGGGAGGTTACCTATACGGCGGAACTCGTCCAGAACCTGCGTGTGTGCCCGGTTTGCGAGCATCATCACAGGATGCCTACGCACGAGCGCATCGCCTCGATCATGGACGACGGCAGCTGGACGGAGCTCGACACTGAGCTGCGTTCCGGAGATCCCCTCGAATTTAAGGACCAGAAGGCCTACAGAGATCGCCTCAAGGCCGCGGTCCAAAAATGTAAGATGCCGGATGCCTTTGTCTCGGGTCTTGGTGATCTTGACGGGGTTCCCGCGAGCGTCGGGTTCTTCGCCTTCGAGTTCATGGGCGGTTCCATGGGATCTGTGGTCGGCGAGAAGGTCACGCGCGTATTCGAAAGAGCGCGAGAGCGCAATGTGCCCGCGCTGGTCTTTAGTGCCTCGGGAGGCGCGCGTATGCAGGAAGGCATCTTGTCTCTGATGCAGATGGCCAAGACTTCTGCCGCACGTGGGCGCCTTCGAGATGCGGGGATCCCGTACATCTCGGTGCTTCTCAACCCGACGACGGGCGGTGTTGCCGCGAGCTTTGCATTCTTAGGGGATGTGATCGTCGCCGAGCCGCGTGCGCAGATTGGGTTCGCCGGCGCTCGAGTGATTCAGCAAACCATCGGTCAGGAACTGCCCGAGGGGTTTCAGCGCGCAGAATTTTTGCTCGAACACGGGATGGTCGATCGCATTATCCATCGGGCAGATCTGAAAGATCAGCTCGGATCGATCTTGCGCCTTCTGGGGTCCGTTGGATCTCCGAAAGAACCACACCGCCGTGCCTCTGCCAGCGTGTAGCGATCGCTGACGATGGGCGGCGCTCCTCCTTTCGCTTCGACGCCAAAGTGGCAGGCTGCGATGTTTTCGCGGCGTACGAGCGGGGTGCGGTTGGGCCTGACGCGCATTCGTCGGGTCTTCGCCGAGCTTTCGGGCGAGTATAAAGCATGGCTCAGTACCGTAGAGGTCGTTCAGGTGGTGGGCACCAACGGGAAGGGATCGACGTCGGCCATGTTGGAGGCGGGCCTGTTGAGCCGCGGGCGGCGTGTTGGCCTGTTTACCAGCCCCCACCTGCACAGGGTCGGTGAGCGAATTCGCCTCGGTGGCTGCGCCGTGAGCGACGAGGTCGTGCGTTGCAAATACGAACAGGTTCAGCGGGCTGAGCGCCATGTCGAAGAGCGATGCACCTTCTTTGAAGTTCTGACGTTGATCGCGCTGGAGTGTTTTGCGGAGGCGAGGCCAGAGGTGGTGATCTTAGAGGCGGGGTTGGGTGGACGTTTGGACTCGACTCGGGTGTTGCCGCCCCAGTACGTCCTCGTCACGAAAATCGGCCTGGATCATCAGTTCTACCTCGGCGACACGATCGAGGCGATCGCGGCAGAGAAAGCCGCGGTGATCGAGCGGGGGTGCCAAGCCATGTCGGTCTCGGGTCAATCGGCGGCCGCGCGAGATGTGCTTTTCGCGCGATCTGCGGAAGTCGGAGTGTCGATGCAGTGGACCGACTCTCTCGACCGCTCTCCACCTGGGCTCCCTGGCCCGCATCAACGCGAGAATGCTGGCCTCGCGCTCGCGGCTCTTCGCCATTTTTACCCCGAAGCCTCGGCAGCAGCGCTCGACGGTGTTTGCTGGCCCGGCCGGATCGAAGTTCTACGCTCGATGCCCCCCGGCGTGCCGGCAGGTTCGGGGGTGGTCTGCTTTGATGTCGCCCACAACGAAGACGGGATTCGGGCCCTGTGCGCGGCGCTACAGGCCGGCGACTGGGACGTCGTCATCTTTGGCTGCATGGTCGACAAGCGCCCCGAAGATCTGGTGGCGCTGCTGCGAGCCTGGCTCGATCCGCGGGCTGCGCTGTGGCTCACCCCACCGCGTGACGAGGCCGGCATGGATGCCCATCGTCTTGCCGAGTCTGGGGACCGGGTGTTTGAGCCTCGTTCGAGCCAGCTGGTGGCCGCGTTTAGCGAGGCTCTGGTCGCCGGTCGCCGGGTCTTGGTATGCGGTTCGCACTTTTTGGTGAGCGATCTGCGCTCCTCTGTGTTGAACGTGCGCGCGGAACACCCCGACAGCCCTGAGCTCTCAGACCCGGTCGGCCGACGGCGCTGAGCCCGTATTTTTGGCCACAGTGGTCATTCTCGCCGGATCTTGGCGATCTCAAATCAAGGCGGCTAAGCTACGTGCGCAATGTCGCGTTCTTTCCTGGTGACCTTCGGACCCTTGGCCCTGTTCTTGTTTTCGGCAGCCCCGGCACTCGCGGCCCCGCCTCGGGCCCCGTCCGGCGACGCGGCCGCAAGAAACGATGGGGCGCAGGCACGGCCGACGCCATCGGCTCTGCCCGGCGGGACGAGCCCAAACACCACGCCCGAAGATCCATTTTCAGGGAAACGCGAGGCCAGTGCAGAGGCCCAAGCCAGCTGGGGATACAGCTCCGGCACCGCGCCCAGGGCCAATTTTGTTCGCCCGGTGCGTGAGTCTGTACTCTCGATCAACCCGATTGGCTTCTATCAGGGGGTCTCGATCTCCGGAGAGAACGCCCCGCCTAGCGTGCGCGCGGGCAACAATTCAATGGGGTCTGTGCTCACCTGGACAGGGTTTGAGCGCGCAGAGGAGAGCTCGCGGGTCTTTTTTCAGCTCAGCTCCAGCGTCACCCCCGAGATCGAGACAAAAGGGCTACAGGTCACCGTGAGACTCCCCCGGACTGCCGTGAACGTGAAGAACAACCGGCGTCGACTCGACACAAGTTTTTTTAACACGCCAGTCACGGACGTGCAGATTCGGCGAAAGGGTGCGGAGACCATCGCTACCTTGACGCTCCGCCGAGAGGCGATCCCGCAGTGGTCGGTGATTCCCGGCAGCAATGGCTACCAGCTGCTGGTCATCGAATTTCTTGACCCATCGTCACCAGCCCCTTCGTCTCCTTAGAGACGACCGCGGCCGGTCGAATCAGCGCAGCGAGTAGCTCGTGAGCGTCGAGGCGGCGCGAAAGTATTGAACGGTCGCCATCGCCGCGCAGGCCAGTGCGGCGACCCCCACCGGAACCCCAGCAAGGGGGATCAATGCCGCGCAGAGCGTCGTCGCCACGAGCCATTTGTGGCGCATCGCGCGTCCGATGCGGGCGTGAGACGCGAGGTCTTTGATCACCAGCGCCAGCTGAGCTTCGTCTTCATCGGTTAATGGAGTGGATTGACTTTTTGCAGGTAAGTACTCGTGATTATACCATAAAAGTCGTGAGCAAATCTGGTGGAGGCGACCCAGTTCGGCGACTGGGTTTGCCTCGCTACTCATGATCACTGGAAGTGCATAGGTTCGAATTCCGGTGATGTAGAGCCGCGCGCGGCTGAGCGATGTGACCGCTTCGACCAGGAGTTTTCGGCAGTGGCTCGCTCGTCGTTGCAAGGACGGACGGCTCTCGTCGTTGGGATCGTCGAGCGTCAATACCGCCATGTTCAGTGCATCGGCGGCGGCGTCGAGGTGAACAATCGCAGCCCGCTCAAGCTCTGCATCTCCGCAGCCGTCGCCACGGTAGTTATGTTTAAGAACCAATCGCGCGGGGGTGGAGATCATGCCGGACTCAAGTTTAACCATGGTCCGAGACGGTGAGCTTCGCCACTCTAGTTTGGTCGGTACCGCCTCGGGCTTGTGTTCCGATCGGGCGGGGCGGAGCGCCGGCTCAGGGCTCCATTCGCTTCGCTTCGTTCCAGAACTGATCGAGCTTCTCGAGCCCCGCGGCTTTCGGGTCGAGATCGAGCTCTGTACAGCGTCGAAGAACGTGCGCGAAGCGACGCTGAAACTTGTTGTTGGTCGAGCGAAGGGCCGCCTCGGGTTGAATCTGGAGTTTTTGCGCGAGCCGGACCAAGACGAAGAGCAGGTCGCCAAGTTCATCTTCGATCGCCGTTCGATCCTCGCTCTGTATGGCGGATCTTAGCTCAGCCCACTCCTCGTCGACCTTGGCGAGAGGACCTTCGAGATCGGGCCAGTCGAAGCCGAGCTGGGCCGCGCCGTCTTGGAGTCGCCAAGCGCGCTGAAGGCCCGGAAGTCCCTGGGGGATCCTGGCGAGCGGGTCCGAGTTTTCGGCCTCGGGGCCGCCCGCCGAGCGTTCTTGCTGTTTGATCCGCGCCCACGACTGGGATGCCTCGGCCTCGGTACGGGGCGCATCCGCGGCGGGCTTGTCGCTCGTCGAGAAAACATGTGGATGGCGCCGGATCATCTTGTCGCGGATACCCGAGACCACGTCGTCGAGGCTGAACGCGCCCTCGCGTTCGCGCAGCGCCGACTGAAATACGATCTGGAACAACAAATCGCCCAGTTCCAGGCGGTGTTCGCTCGGGTCATTGAGGGCGCCAAGGACTTCGTAGGTCTCCTCGATGAGATAAGGCTCGAGGGTCGCCAGACTCTGGGCGCGATCCCAGGGACAGCCGTCGTCGCTGAGAAGTCGGTCCATGAGGTCGCGCAGGCCCTCAAGACCCTCGCGGAGCCCATGGCGGTCGCGCTGTTTGTCGTTGAGATCGCGTGGTAGCGTCAAATCATCGCAGCCTTACCACAGCCAAGGAACGTGCAGATTTTGCCACAATCGTTCGCTGGAGCTCTGCCGTGACCATCAAAAAGAACATTGTATTCGAGGACCTGCGCTCGGTGCAGCGCTTCTTGGGTTCTCCGACTCAGTCGAAGATGCTCAGCGCCGAGATCACTCGAAAAACTGGTGTTGTGCTTCATCTTCGGGGGACCGAGATCACGCTCGAAGGGGGCGACGAGGCGGCTCGAAAGCAGGTCGAAATTTTGATTCGGCAGCTCTTTGCGATGGCACAGGCAGGAACGCCTGTTCAACATGCCGACGTGGGACGCGCGCTAGAGGTCTTGTGTCACTCGCCCGACGCAAAGCTCGGTCGAGTGTTCGACGACAAGTTGCTCACGAAGGCCGGAGGGGGGCGTGCGGTCGCGCCCCGGAGTCTGGCACAAAAGCAGTACGTCGACTCGATGCGCACCCACAGCCTGACGTTTGGCGTGGGGCCCGCGGGGACGGGGAAGACCTATCTCGCCGTGGCGATGGCCGTGCGCCGCTACCTCGATAAAGACGTCCGTCGAATCATTTTGACTCGGCCCGCGGTGGAGGCTGGCGAGAACCTTGGTTTCTTGCCTGGAACCTTGGAAGAGAAGGTCAGCCCCTACATGCGACCTCTTTACGACGCCTTGCATGAGATGATGGATGTGGGAAAAATTGCCCGGCTCATCGAACAGGGGGTGATCGAGGTCGCCCCGCTCGCCTATATGCGCGGTCGAACCCTCAACGACGCGTTTGTGATTCTCGATGAGGCTCAAAACACCACCCGCGAGCAGATGAAGATGCTGCTCACTCGAATTGGTGTGGGCACGTGGTGCGTCGTCACTGGAGATCCAACCCAGCGGGACCTTCCGGGCGCCGCGGGCGGAGGCCTGTCCCATGCCCTGGGGATTCTTCGAGCCGTTCCGGACGTCGCACAATGTCAGTTCACGGGCGATGACGTCATGCGGCACCCTCTTGTTCAGGCGATCGTGCGCGCCTACGAATCCGATGCGTATTGCGCGCCCGTCGGCTGAGGGCGCGAACAGGCTGAATGTGCATGCGCTTGCGCAGGCCCGTCCATGCGGCTATTTCCGACGGTCAGCGATGTCCGACTCGAAGCTCACGCAGCCCCAGGTTAACACCTTGCTCGATGTCATGGCCCAGGAACTTCAGCGATCCATGGCGGGTCTGCGGGTTCCAGGAAGCCCGCGCCCGTATCATATGCTCTACGCGCTTCGCCGGAGGCAAGGCCTCAGCCTTGGGGCCGCGCATGGCTCTCTCCTGCGCGATGAGTCCAATTGTCGTTCATCGATCTACGCCGACCTCCGTGTCGGAAACCATCGTTTCGACAATGTCGTCGATGCAGGGCTGAACGAGGAGGCGCGCGATCGTGAGAGCGCTGACTGGCTCGAAGCGCCCAGCGATCTCGATCCGATGGCCCTTCGGCTTGCCTACTGGAAACTCAGTCAGGTCAAGTTCGATGAGGCCCTTGAGGACTACTACGATCATCGCAAGGCGATGGTCTCGGAGTACCTCCGGGACGAGGCCGACAGCTTTACGAGGGAGCGTGCTGTGGTGCACGTTGAAGATCCGTCGGAGCTTCCTTTTCCTAAACGTGCCTGGGAGTCGGCGATGCTTCGGGTATCCCGCCGTTTCTTGGACCATCCCGAGATCTACGATCCCGCGGTATCACTGCGGGCAGAGCGAATCGATCGATGGTTGGTGACCACGGAGGGGACGAGGGTCTTTACTCAAGATTTATACGTCGATTTTTCGATTGGCGGCTGGGTGCTCACCGACGATGGGGTCTATGTCGAGGCCTCGCGCAATTGCTATTTGCGGACTCTCGAGAGTGTCCCTGATGGCGCCGAGATGGAGCGACTGCTCGACGAGGTCTTGAGCGACCTCGAAAGCCTTCGTCACTCGGAGAGCCCCGGGGCCTTCATCGGACCCGCACTTTTGGCGGGGCAAGCCGCGAGCACGATGTTTCACGAGGCTCTTGGGCATCGCCTAGAGGGGGGACGACTCGTGGCACGTGGAGAAACCCGAACCTTCGCCCATAAACGGGGGCAATTGATCTTGCCGCCGTACCTCGACGTCTACGATGATCCGACGCGCACCGACGGGGACGACATTCCGATGTGGGGGAGTTACCGGGTCGATGACGAAGGTGTGCGAGCGGGCAAGGTCACCCTGATTCAACGGGGTATTCTTGTCGATTTTCTGCGCAACCGAACGCCTATCCCCGCGAGCAAAGAACAAAAATCCAGCGCGATCGCCCAATCCTCGGGCCATGGTCGCCACGATGGTGTGGAGCCGACCATGGCGCGTATGGGCAACCTCGTGGTGGACTGCGCCCCGGAGCACCGTGAGACATGGGCTGCGCTTGAACTGCGCCTTGTGGAACTCGCCCGTGCTCAAGGGCGCAAACAGGCGGCGATTATCCTTAAGATTCGCAGTGGTGAGACGACCACCAATAGCTATGATTTTCAGGTCTTCAAGGGCGAACTCGCCGAGATCTATATCCTCGATGTCGAGACGGGCGAACGGCGACGAGTTCGCGATCTTGAGCTTATCGGCACCCCACTTTCTGCGCTTCAACGCATCGCGGGTTGCGGCGGGGAGGACGGCATCGATCGCGGATATTGTTATGCAGAGAGTGGGTCTTTGCCGGTGGGCGGGTGCTCACCCGCGATCTTGTTGTCGGAGGTAGAGCTTCAGCAGCGCAGCACGACGAGCTTTCACGAGCCCTTGCTCCCGCCGCCCTTCGCGGACGACGGATCGCGAGGTCGTACTGGCCGTCTCCGCGAACGCGGTCGCCGCCGCCGCTAGCGCACGGGGGTGCACGCGACCCGTGACCCCGCGCGATGAGGCCCGATCTGTGGTCCCACGGTGCGCGCGATGAGATGGTTCGAGCGGACCGACCCGTTGCGGAATCGCACGGTCCCCCCTTGAGGCGCACGGGATTGTACGCGTCCTACATTCAGGCTGTGCGGCCGGAATTCCAGCCGTACAGAAACGCCAATGGGTTCTTCTGCGGATGGAGCTGCGCGTGCAAACGCCGGAAATTACGAGCTTGATGAGACCGTGGGATCACCCGCGTCACCCGCACAGATCATGGATGAGCTGGAGCGAATGCACCAGATCATCCACGACCTTCGCAACCCTGTGGGGTCGGTGAGCATGGCGATCGAGATGATGCTCGGGCCGCTCAAATCGTCGCTCGACGCGATGGAACCCGAGCTAGCGAGGCGAGTTGAGGGCACCCTGAACGCGTTGTACGAATCCGCGCAGCAGCTTCGTCACCTCGTGAGCGATCTCGGACGAATCGCGACGGGCGGCCCAAGCCCCGGCCCACTCCGCACTCCCTCGCCGGTTCCGAGCGTCGTTGCCCTTACGGAGGAGGAGCCGGTAGAAACAAAAGAACCTCCGGTCGTGCAGGCGCGGTGCACGGAGGTGAATATACAGGACCTTCTGCGTCGACTTGAGATCTTGACCGTCACGAGATCGACGCTTCCCGCGCTTCTTGCCGTTGACGCCACGAGCGATCTTACACTCACAGCCAACGGTCCCGAATTGCTCAGGGCGCTCTCGAACCTGGTGGAAAATGCGATTGAAGCCAGCGCTGCGGCATCTCCGGGCCCGGGGCCCTGGACCGTGGCGGTCGAGGCGAAGCCCGACGGGGACGGGCTCTGTATTGAAGTTCGCAATCACGGGGCGCCCTTGGCCGCCGAGTTGTTGGCTTGGCTGCGCGCCCCTCGTGACTCGGCGATCCCGGAGTCTGGAAAGGGTGAAGGCTTGCACGGAGTGGGCCTTCGGGTGGTTCGCCGGGTTGCCGAAGAATGCGGTGGGACCCTGGAGGGGGGCTCCAAGAAGGGCGAAACCACCATGCGATTGCGGTTTCCTGGTTCTGCGATCTGATTCACAGTGGAGTCCCGAGGGTGCTGAGATGCGCGTTATGATGGCGCGTGATGTCGGAATCCAAGGATACAACTGCGCTGCAAAGTTTTTCCGATGTTCTCGCGCATCTGCGCAGTGCTGAGGTCTCAGAGAGGTACCCCACCATAGAAATTGCCAGTGTCGGGGGAGGCGAGGGGGCCATCGTCCTGGGCGACCGACGCGGGCAGCTTGGCGTCGTTCATGCGGGAGGAACTTTGCCCCCCGACTTCGACGCTCTCTTGGTTGTGGGGGCGGGAGAAGATGTGGCGATAGCGCTTGAGCAGCTGCGGTCTGAGCGAGTGCAGATGCTTCCGCTTCCTTGCCCTTTGAGACTGCTCGATGCGGCCATTCACCACGGCCTGAGGATCGCTCGGGATTGCGCGCGCGCTCGGATGGTCGACAAGCTTCTTGCCGTGGGTGCTGGCCTCAACGCCGAGCGCGACCCTAGCCGCGTCCTAAAACAGATTCTTCACGAGGCGCGATCGATCGTCGGTGCCGATGCAGGATCGCTCTACTTGGTCGAAGAGGGCGGAGACTCGTTGCGTTTCAAGTACGCCGAGAATGACTCTGTCAGCGCTGATTTTACCGAGTTCAGTGTCGAGATCTCCGAGACCTCGATCGTCGGTGCCTGTGTTTTGGGCAAACAGACGATCAACCTTGAAAACCTCTATTTGGAGACGGGGCAAGTTTCGGCTGGGCGTCGATTTTGTCATGATCGAAGCTTTGACCGTCGCGTCGGATACGAGACTCGGTCGATGTTGACGGTGCCGATGCGGCCGCCTGGCGGCGAAGTCTCGGGGGTGATTCAACTGATCAACGCACGCCGTGGTGGCGAACTCAGCGGATTCGACGGGGCGCCGGCGGAGGGGCGCAAGCCGCTCTTGAATCCGCGACATTTTGACGAAGAGGTCGTTCCGTTTGACGTCGAGGCTGAGCAGCTGTGTGAAGCCCTCGCCGCGCAGGGAGCGGTGGCGTTGGAGAGTGCTCGTCTTTACGAAGAGGTAAAAAAGCTCTTTGAAGGTTTTGTTCGCGCGAGCGTGACGGCGATCGAGCGGCGAGATCCGACGACGAGCGGGCACAGCCAACGCGTGGCCCAATTGACCGTGACCCTGGCCAAACACGTCGACGGTCTCTCCGAGGGTCCCTTCGCAGCTCGAAAGTTTTCACGCGACGAGATTCGAGAGCTCGAATATGCCGCGCTCTTGCATGACTTCGGCAAGGTCGCCGTGCGCGAAGACGTGCTGATCAAGGCCAAAAAACTGCATCCGATGCAGCTGGATCTGGCCCTCTCGCGCTTCGAGCATATGCGGACTCGTGTCCAAGTTCGGGCTCTTGAGGCGCGTTTGCTGGCCGCGCAGTCCGCCACGCTCTCTCGGGATGAGCGCGAGTCTGTGGATGCCCAGGCCCTGGAGACGCTCGGCGCCGACCAGGCAGAGATCGACGCATGGATCGAAATTGTTCATCGCGCCAATGAGCCGACGGTCCTCGAAGAGCGCTGCTCACACGGTCTTCATGACATTCAGGGGAAGTCGTTCTCCGACAGTCGCGGGCGCAGCACCTTGTTGCTCGCGGACGAAGAGATCGAGGCGCTTCTCATTCATCGCGGCAGTCTCACGGTGGATGAGCGCGAAGAGATTCAGAATCACGTTCGTCACACCTTCGCTTTTTTGAGCAAGATACCCTGGGGGACCAGCCTTGCGCGCGTTCCAGAGATCGCTGGGGGGCACCACGAATACCTAAACGGGAGCGGATACCCCAGCCAGCGAAGCGCGGACGGGATCTCACTTCAGACCCGCATGATGACGATCTCGGACATTTTTGATGCGTTGACGGCTTCGGATCGACCCTACAAAAAGGCCGTTCCCGTCGATCGTGCCTTTCATATTTTGCACATGGAGGCGGACCGAGGAAAAATCGATGCACGGTTGCTTCAGATCTTCGAGCAGGCGAACATCCACCGCTGCATCGCTGCTGCCGTCGACGGGGGTTGAGCCCCGGTCCAACCGCAAAACTGCAAAACCGCAAAAGAAGTCTCAAAAGCATGCAAAAAATCGCAGTTGATGTTGCGCCCGGCCTGGCCCATGGCCCCAGCTCTGAGGCTTGCCGTACGTTGGGCCGCCGTGTCCGTCGGGCCGCACTTCGGATGGGCTATTTGCCCAAGACGCTTCCCGAGATCGGTGTGCGGGTGGTCGACGATCGCGCGATCGCCAAGATGCACCAACAGTTCATGGGGGAGTCGGGCCCCACCGATGTGCTTTCGTTTCCGGCCGAAGGAACTCCTGGCGACATCGTTCTCTCGTGGGATGCCGTACGTCGCCAGGCCCGGGACTCGGGATCTGCGGCATTGCTCGATGAGGCCACAGTCTTGTGTGTGCACGGTCTGGCGCACTTGCTTGGTCATGACCACCGGAGTCGGGCGCAGGGGCGCAAAATGCACAATGTCGAACGGCACGCCTTGAAGGCCGTCGGGGTCCAGGACATCGTGCGCCCCTATGCACCTTCGTCCTGAGTCGCAGCCGTCGTAGACGGCGGAGGTGTTTGGCGCTTATAAGTGGGTCGTGCTTTCACTCCTGCTCGCGACAACGTTGTCTGTCGTCCCGATCGCCACCGGCCCGGCGCCGGGTGCTCATGTCGAGGTCGCCGAATCGGTCCCGTTATCTCCTGCTGTGCCCCAGGCGCCATTGGAGGAAGGTGAGTTCGGCGTGCGAGCGACCGGCACCGTCCTCGTCGGGAGGGGTCTCAACGGGACCTATGTCGTGCGGCGTCGAGGTCATGAAGGTGAGCCTGTAGCGACCCTGACTCTCCGCAGCGATCGCCAGGTGAGCCTGGAGTTGAAGCCTGGCATGTACAGTCTGAGCGGGGGTGGGGCTCCGGAACAGTCGTTTGAAGTCTTGGCGCGCACGACACTTCGTATCGGTGATGATCCCCAGGCGCCGCCGAACTTTGAGGTTGAGGTTGATGAACAGGCGCTCGAAACGATCGCGCCCGCGCCGGATGAGGCTCGGCGAGCACGCCCTTGGGTCTCTCCCTTGTTGTCGGCCATTATTCCCGGTTTTGGACAGTTTCGTAACCGAGAAGGGGGCAAGGGAGCCGCGATCTTGATCGGTATGGTCGGGATGGGCCTTGGGGTGTCGTCGCTTGAGGCGACCGTATCCACGGCAGGAAGCGCAACAAGTTTCAGAAGCGTTGCGGGCCGGTTGGGCGGCATCGCTACGCTCTCGGGCGCGATGCATCTATTTTACGTATGGCAGATTTTGGAGGCCTATCGGACAGCCACAAACAGCGAACCAGACTCGTTTCGAGACCATCGGGTCGATCTTCAGCTGACCCGTCTGGCGACGGTGGGACGTGCTGTGGGCGACAGACCCGCGCTGATGACCGACTGGAACGTTTCGGTCATGGGCCAGGTCGCTCCGCGGTTTAGCGTGGGGGTCTCGGACCTGGGGATTCAAGTGTCGAAAGATGTGACCACCAGCCAGGCTGGGCTTCGGTTGGGCTATCGCCTGGTGGAGCTTCGTCGCCTGTGGATCGGGGCTGCGCTTGGAGCCGCGGCCCAGTGGACGTGGTCGACGGCCAGGGATCGTGGACTGAAAGACTCGATCGCATTCGATGCAAATCGATCGCGGCTGGAGCGGCAGTTTGGCGTGACGCCTTATGCTCAGGCGGAGTTTCGATGGTTTCCGGTGGACCGCTGGTCGATCAACGTGATGCCGAGGGTCAGCGTGCCCTTGGTGGGGCCGCGGCACTACGGGGCGGGCGACACCGTCGCTCGCTATGCGACGACCTTCGAGATCGGCAGCGGAGTAGGGGTGTATTTCTAATGAACAATCTCGCAAAGATCTCTAGCGGTATCTTCGCCCTCAGCGTTTTGGGCTGTGTGGTCGTGATGGACGTTCGTGCGCCCTTTGACGCACAACACGAGGTTAAAGACATCTCGACCCTACAGATTCAGTTGCCGGAGACCCAGATTCACATCGAAGGAAAGCCCTCCTCGACGCTGGCCTACAAGGGCGCGTGGTTGGCGGTGGGGGGCACAAAAGCGGAGGCCAAACGGAATGCCGAGCTGTCGAGTCTGCGCTTCGAGACCGTGGCCGACCTTGCTCGGCTGCACGCAGAGATCCCCTTGGATGCGTCCTCTCTTGTTGAACTTGAGATGGGGGCGATCGACGTCCCAGAGAACATCGATCTCGAGATTCAAGGATCTGGAGACACCCTGGTGAACTCGATGACCGCCTATGTATCGATCGATCTCGAAGAGGGGGACGTCGAGCTGCGCGGCGCGGGCGGGGCGGTTGTCTATACCGGCAGCGGGGACGTCGACGTGACCAGCTCGGGGCATGTCGATATCGTCACGGAGCATGGGGCCGTCGTTGTTCAACAGATGCGAGCGCAGTCTGACGTCTACGTTTCGGCGGGCGGGGACGTCGTTGTTGAGTTGGTGACCGACCTCGATGTTGAGTTCGTCTTGTCTTCTGACAAGACCATTCTTGTCGACACGCCGCAGGTGACAAGCTTTACCTCGGGGTCTTACCTGCGGACCCTCGGTTCTGGCGGCGTGACGGTTCAGGTCGTGGCGAGTGGATCGATCAAAGTTGTCTCCAAAAACTGACGTGAATCACGCATTGCGGTTGTGACGGAGTTGCGACTGCGGGGTAAGGCGTGCTAGGTGTGCGGCCTCCCACCTGCCAGAGTGGTGAAATTGGTAGACACAGCGGACTCAAAATCCGCCGCCTTTACGGGCTTGCCGGTTCGAGTCCGGCCTCTGGTACCCATCGACTCTTCGCCCGATTTGATCATCCCCTGGCGCCAGAAAAGGCGCTAGGGTGAGGACATGAGCGAGGGTTCAGCGCGAGATTCGGAAATCGTGACCATTGCTGGACACCTGCTGTGCGCGGTGCCACAGCTTTTGGATCCGAATTTTCATCGTTCCATCGTGTTCATGTTGGAACACAGCGAGGAAGGGGCCTTGGGGATTGTGCTCAACGACCCGATGCCGACATCGGTCGCAGATGTGACGCGGGGTCTCGGGCTACAGTGGCTTGGGGACCCGGATGATCTGATGCGTCATGGTGGCCCGGTCGAGCCCGCGCGAGGCTGGATCTTTAACGACCAGAACGATTGGGACCCAGACGCCGAGACGATCGCCCCGGGCTTAAATCTGACGACCTCCTTGGTGCACCTCAAGGCGCCGGGCGGACCCCGTTTTGGTGATGGGGGCCGTTTTATCTTTGTGCTTGGCTACGCCGGGTGGGGGGCGGCCCAGCTCGAAGCCGAGATCGCCACGGGAAGCTGGGTCTTGGTGCCGATCCAAGGTGTGAGCGACGACAAGGCCGGGGTCACCATCGATTGGTTGTTTGAGACCGATCCTGTGTTGATGTGGGACCAAGCGCTTCGCGCCATCGGCATCGATCCGAGCCGACTGGTGGGCATGCAAGGTCGGGCGTCCGTTCTCCAGTGAGCACGGTTAGGCCGCGAATGAGTGAAAGTACCCCTTGGCGTCGTTGGCCGCTCGGGATGCAGACCGTCGTTTGAGCGTGGCGTGTCGGTGCAGGAGAACCGGCGCACCGACAAAAGACAAGCCACATTCCGAGGGCTCGCTGTTTTGGTGCACACACTCAACGGCGAGCTCGATGTGAAGTGTGGATTGGCGAGGCTGCATACGAACGATGCTGCGGCCTTTGCCATTCACAAAGGGTGCGCGGTGCTGAGCACGCACTCTCATGCCCGTCGCGCTGATGTCGACGACCTCGAAGGGAATCACCTGCGGGCCCACGTGAATGGTTCCGGGCATGCCATCGAGATCGATCCGTCGGAATGATCGTTGCTGCCAGGGCGGCCGGAGGGAGCCGAGCAACGGCTCGGACAAAAAATCGAGCAAACTACGATATTCGCTGGAATTCGGGCGATCGGTATCGAATCGAATGGCGAGGTAGCGCAGGACCGCGGTGAAAAAGGCTTGGCGCGCAGGATCCATGTGTCCCACATCGTCGGACATGCACAGACCTTGAATGGGACCCTCAATTTTGCTGTAGGGTACGGTCTCGTGGCGGAATCTCGCTCGGACACACTGTTCGGCCATGCGCGCCGAAATGACCCAAGCCTCGTGCCCTTGGCCGAACGTATGCGCCCGCGCGGCTTGGAAGACTTTGTTGGGCAGGAACATTTGACCGGAACGGGTCGTATTTTGGCCCGTATCATCGCATCGGATCGAGTGCCGAGCATGATCCTCTGGGGTCCTCCGGGGACCGGAAAAACAACGCTCGCTCGTATTATCGCAGCCAAAACCGGAGCAATTTTCGAGACTCTGTCGGCGACGGACTCCGGTGTCAAAGACCTTCGAGCCGCGGTCGAGCGTGCCCGGACACGAAGGGACTACGACGGCCGGGCGACGATCTTGTTTGTCGACGAGATTCATCGTTTCAATCGCGCCCAACAAGACTCCTTGTTGCCCCATGTTGAATCCGGGGTCTGCACGCTGATCGGCGCGACGACCGAGAATCCAAGCTTCGAGGTGAACGCGGCTCTGCTGAGCCGGGCTCGTGTGATTCAGTTGCGCGAGATCGGTATCGGCGATTTGATCGGCTTGCTCCAGCGGGCTCTCGCAGACCCGATCCACGGACTCGGGCGGCTCGAAATTCGCGCCGAAGAGTCGTTGCTGACCGCGATCGCACGGCGGGCCCAGGGGGATGCCCGCCGCTGTCTCAACGCCCTTGAGTTGGCTGTGGACCTGCTTCCGGATGAAGACAAGGCGCTTACGCTAGAGCTCGTCGCGGCCGCACTGGGGGAGCCCAACCTTCGTTACGATCGGGCGGGCGAGGAGCACTACAATGTGACCTCGGCCCTGATCAAGAGCATGCGTGCGAGCGACCCCGATGCCGCCGTGTATTGGATGGCGCGGATGTTGGAAGCGGGAGAAGACCCGATGTTTGTCGTCCGCCGGCTTGTGATTTTCGCCAGCGAAGACATTGGCAACGCCGACCCTCAGGCTCTTGTTCTGGCTGCTGCTGCGGCCGACGCTGTGCATCTCATGGGGATGCCCGAGGCTGTGCTGCCCCTCACCCAGGCCGCTGTCTACCTGGCCCTGGCGCCCAAGAGCAACACGGCACTCAAGGCCTACTTTACGGCGCGCAAAGAAATTCGCAGCCGAGGGGCGGAGCCCGTGCCTCTCGAGGTTCGAAACGCGGTCACGGGGCTCATGAAAAAGATGGGGTATGGCGGCGGATACCGGTATCCGCATGACTTCGCAAAACACGTTCAGCCCGAACACAACAGCCATCTTCCCGAGCTCTTGCGCGCCCATCTTCCGGGTCGACGCTATGTGCACTCTGGGGATCTAGGATGGGAAGCTGAGGCTGAGCGTCAGTTGGCCGCACATCGGAGTTCTTCGTTTGACGAGGATGAGACTGGCGACGAGAGCGAACCCAAACCGGAGAGATGACAGGCCCAAGTTATCATTGTAAACCTCGTCATGTGGCTCGCCTGAGTGTCAACGTAAACAAGATTGCGACTCTAAGAAACGCCCGCGGAGGCAACACCCCAGACATGCTCGACGCGCTGCGCGTGGTCCTTGAGGCCGGAGCCACAGGCGTGACGATTCATCCCCGCGAGGACCAACGGCACATCACCGCGCACGACATCGAGACCATCGCTGCCTTTCTCGCGCCGCATCGAGATGCCGTGGAGTTTAATATTGAAGGCGACCCGCGACCCGAGCTGATGGACACCGTGCTGAGACTTCGCCCGCACCAGTGCACGCTTGTTCCGGTGAAGCCTGGTGAGGTGACAAGCCAGGCAGGTTGGCCGCCTCAGACCCCGATTTCGAAGATGCGCGGCTTGGTCGACGACCTGAAGGGCCGGGGCATTCGTGTGAGTGTTTTTGTGGACCCCGAGCGAGCGGCGATCGACTGGGCGGCCGAGTTGGGTGCCGATCGTATCGAGCTGTACACAGAGCCCTACGCGCGGGCCTTTGCGGCAGGGCCCGAGTCGCGCGATCGAAGCTACGCAGTGTACGCTGCGTGTGCGGCTCATGCTGCGGGACGAGGTCTTGGGGTAAACGCGGGGCACGACCTTGACCTCAGCAACCTTCCGCTCTTTTCCGGCATCAAAGAGTTGGACGAGGTGTCCATCGGTCATGCCCTGGTGTCGAGGGCCGTCTTCTTTGGGCTGAAACAGGTCGTGCGAGAATATCTCGATGTGTTGACGACCCCTGCGACGTAGGGGAGCGTGGACGAGCATTGAATGCCGCCCCGAGTGCGCCGACTACGACAGTTTGTGTAATTTCTTGACGCCACCGAGGGTGTGCTGCTTCGACCAGGCTACGATCGAACTGTTGAGCCCGCTCCATGCATCGTGAAGGGCACAGGGGGCATCGACATTGCATTTGTCGAGTCCGAAGACGCAGCGGTCGGGCTCCAGTAGACACTCCACGGCGTCGAGCACATCGTAGAAGCTGATCTCGAGCGCCGGTCGGGCGAGTTTGAAGCCTCCTCCGTGTCCTTTCTGCGCGACCAAGATCCCGTTGACAACCATGCGTCGTAAGAGCTTCGACAGATAGGCCGGGGGCACACCTGTTTGTTCCGTGATGGTCTTGGCGGGAAGCACTTGGCTCGGTTTCGCCTGAGCAAGGCAGACGGCGGCACGTAGGGCGTACTCCGCGGTTTGGCTAAGATTCATCCACAAGGTCTCTAGCAAGATGAGTTTGCGATTCCGAGCCTAGTCTCAATGGACTTGACAGTCTACTGAGCAATCGCTAGAGAACGACCGCTCAGTAGACCCTGTTGTCCACTGAGCGATCTCTAGCCCGGAGTGACGGCTCTATGCTCTCGAAATCACAGGCAAAACTGTTCTTCATTCTGTTTACGTCGGGCTTCTCCCTCGTGTTTTTGTGGCTCACGATCGATACGATTCGAGCGGTTCCCGAGAGATCCAATCAGAAGCAAATGACCGAGGAGGTCGTGCACGGCAAGCAGCTCTGGGAACAGAACAACTGCATGGGCTGCCACACGCTGCTCGGCGAGGGCGCGTATTATGCGCCTGAGTTGACCACGGTTTACGCGCGTCGCGGTGCTGTCTGGATCAAGACCTTCATCAAGGACCCACAAGCCATGTTCCCGGGCGAGCGAAAGATGGTCCAGTACGATTTTAATGAAGAAGAGCTCGATGCCTTGGTGGCCTTCTTCGAGTGGATCGGAAAGATCGACACCAACGGATTTCCGGCGAAACCCGATATGGTGATGGCACCCGTTGCCACCTCGGTGGGGGACGACCCGCTCAAGGATGCGCCTGAGTTCTACAAGCAAGTCTGTGTGGCATGCCATGCGGTTGGCGGCCAGGGTGGAAATGTCGGCCCGGCGCTCGATGGCGTAGCGGCTCGCTATTCTCCCGAAGAACTCGACCGTTGGCTCGCAGACCCACAGAGCGTCAAACCTGGGACTGCCATGCCGAACCTTCACCTTGCCGACGATGTTCGCGAGCGCCTTGGTTCGTGGCTTCTGACCCTAAAAAAGTAATGACGTCGCCATTTTTAAGTCTTCGCGACAGGAAATCCTCATGAAGTACAAGTCACAGTGGGTCGCATATCTATTCTTTGCGACGTGTATGCTCCTTTTGAGTCTCCAGATTATTTACGGGTTCATTATGGGGTTTGCCCATATGGGCTTCGACGGCCTGCACGACTGGATTCCCTTTAATACCGCTCGGGCCACGCACACCAATTTGCTGGTGGTGTGGTTGCTCAGCGGATTCATGGGCGCCGCTTACTACATCGTTCCAGAAGAATGTGAGCAAGAGCTCAGCTCGACCAAGCTGGCAATTGTTCAATGGGCGAGCCTCGTCGTTGTGAGTGTGGTCGCTGTGATCGGGTTTCATATGAACTGGTGGGAGGGCCGGAAGTTTCTCGAGATACCGAGGCCGCTCGACTACCTCGTGGTGGCGAATGTCTTGCTCTTCATCGGCATCATCGGCACGACCATCTGGAAGGCCAAGCGCTACACCACCACGAGCATGGTGCTGTTTGTTGGTTTGGTCTCGGCGGCGCTCTTGTACCTCCCTGGCATGATCGAGTTCGACAACCAGGTGTTTGACTCCTACTTTCGTTGGTGGGTGGTCCATCTGTGGGTGGAGGGCGTATGGGAACTCATTCTTGGCGGAATCATGTCATTTTTGCTGATCAAGTTGACCGGGGTCGACCGAGAGGTGATCGAAAAATGGCTCTACGTGATCGTTGGGCTGACCTTTATCTCGGGGATTCTGGGCACGGGCCACCATTACTATTGGATCGGCGCCCCCAAGTACTGGCTGTGGGTCGGTGGGCTATTCTCGGCACTTGAACCCTTGGCATTTTTGGGAATGGCACTCTACGGAGTGGCGATGTCGCGCCGTGGCGGAAAAAAAGTGTCGAACCGAGTGGCGCTGCTTTGGACCGTAGGTTGTGGGATCATGTCGTTCGTGGGCGCAGGATTTCTTGGGTTTGCCCACACTTTGCCGCAGGTCAACCTCTACACCCACGGGACCTTGGTGACGGCGATGCACGCACATCTCGCATTTTGGGGTGCCTACGCGATGATCATCTTCGGAATGATCGCCTACGCACTGCCAAAAATGACCGGACGGAATCTCGAAAAGTCTTGGGTTCCAGAGTGGGCATTTTGGACTTCAAACGTGGGAATGATCGCCATGACCTGCGCGCTTGCGATTGCCGGAATCACCCAGGTGTATCTTGAGAGGCGCGTTGGAATGGACTTTCTAAAGGTCCAAAAGGCCGTAGAGGTTCACTTTTTGGGGATGATTCTCGCCGCAAGTCTGTTCACGGTGGGGATTGGGTTGTTCATCTATCACTTCATTCGCCACGGGTTGCCGAACTTGGACAGCGAGGACGGAGCGTGACTGAGCTTCCTTGGTACAAAGAGATTCGTTCGGAATGCAGTCTCTTCGAAGCTGCGCATCGCGCAAAGGTTCCGATCTTGCTGAAAGGACCCACCGGAGTGGGGAAGACTCGGCTCGTCGAGCATATGGCCGCTCGCCTCAAGCGACCGCTCATCACCATCGCGTGCCACGACGACACTTCGGCGGTTGACCTTGTGGGTCGCTACCTTCTCCAAGGTGGCGACACGGTGTGGGTGGACGGCCCCGTGACGCGGGCCGTGCGGCAAGGCGCAATCTTGTATCTCGATGAAATTGCCGAGGCTCGAAGCGATGTCATCGTTGTGATTCACCCTCTGACGGACCATAGGCGCCAGCTGTTCCTGGAGCGCCGCAACGAGGCTCTCGATGCCGCCGAAGGCTTCAGTTTGGTTGTGAGCTACAACCCCGAGTATCAACGTGGCCTCAAGGAGCTTAAACCGTCTACGAAACAGCGCTTTGTTTCTCTCGATTTTCATTACCCAGAGCCGGATGTCGAAGAGAAAATTGTGCTTGAAGAGACGGGGATTTCGGCTTCAAATGCACGCAAGTTGGTGGCTCTTGCGGGTAAACTTCGCAGTCTCGATACGCTCGGTCTTGTCGAGGCCCCTTCGGTGCGTTTGCTGATCAACTGTGCGAAACTTATGTTGCAGGGTGTACCGGCGCGTAGGGCCTGCCACGCGGGACTCGCGTTGCCACTGAGTGATGACCCCGATATCTTGCAGGCCATCGACGATCTTATTGGCCTGGTGTTTTGACCCCTTGTCGACGACCTGATCTCGGACAGGCTACGAAGAAACGAGTGTAGGTATATATGGCTGGGAACGATCGCGCGCCGCGACTTGAATTCGACTGGGAAGAAGGTGCGTTTCGGGCGATTCGAGCCTTGTTTCGACGTGTGCGCCCCAAGGCGAAAGCACAGGACCTTGGACACAAGGCCACCTTGGCCGAGAACTTCGCTTCCTTGGCGGTGCTCGCGGGGATGATCGCAGACTATCCGCTGAAAATCGAGGAAAGCCATGGTGTGGGCGGGTTGCGTGGCGATGTGCTGCTGATCCCCGCTTGTTTTGATCTGGCCGACAGTTCAAAGCGCAATCGAGACCTTTACGTTCTTCGAACATGCATTCAGGCCGCGGTGTTTCGTCAGCTCCGTCGCCATCCCTTGCCCAAGGGCCTTTCGTCCACGCAGGCATTGATCCGAAATTTGCAGGCCGTCGAGGTTGCTCACGATGCTCTGTGCGCGGACCTTCCTGAATTTGAGTCGAGGTTTCGAGTTGCATGTGGGCTTGAGCTGGCGAAACGTCGACCGTTGGAGCTTTTTCGCGGGAGGTCGCGCATGCTTGAAGAAGTGCGGAGGTCGGCCCTGAACGGGAACTTTCCTAAAGACCCCGACGCGCTCGAAGGGTCGTTGCTCGACTTGCCTGAGCGGGGCCCCCGGAGTGAGGGCGTGCTCCTGTGGGGCGAGATTTTTACGACGCCGATGGACAGCCAAGAGGTCGAGGATGCACAGGGACAAGAACTTTGCCCGCGTTCTTCCGGAAGAGAGATTCAAGCTCAATCCGTTGAAGATGTTCGGCTTTCGGGGCTCGATCTCGAAGAAGAGTTTAATCCAATACTGCATACCTTTGAGAAGGTTGAAACCCTGGACAACCATGCGGGGGGCGTGCGTCACACCGATGGAACCGATGACCTTGACGACCAACTCGACGCTCTTGAAGAGGTTGATTTCAACGAGGTGATTCGAGGAGGGGAGCCCGCCGAGGCGGTCATGAGGGCGGATCTCATGCTTGGGGGTGACATTCCCGATATCGAAAAAATCTTGCCGGGCGAAAAGGGCATCGAATACGACGAGTGGGATACGAGCCGGCGCAGGTACCGAGAAAAGTGGTGTACGGTGTATCCGACCCCGATTTTGGGCAGCCAGCCAGCCTGGGCCAGCTCGTTGCTTCGAACGCATGGCCGGCTGATCGATGATCTCGAACGTAAGATTAGGCAGCATCGTAGCCGTCTTCAGGCGCAGAGCCGCCAAAGAGATGGGGAATCGATCGATATCGATGCCATGGTTCACTATCTTAGCGATCTAAAGGCAGGCGAGGAGTCGACGGACCGGCTGTATATTCGAAATGCGCGAAAACCCCGAGACTTCGCGACCACGGTGCTCGTCGATATCTCATTGTCGACCGACAGTTGGATCGACAACCGTCGGGTCTTGGACATCGCCCGAGAAGCCGTGCTTGTTCTGGGCGAGGTGAGCGATCGTCTTCGCGACAAGATTCGTGTGCTGGCGTTTGCCTCCCATACGAGGAATGTCTGTCGAGTCTGGGAACTGCACGGCTGGGAGGAGCCCTGGAGTCGGGCTCGAGATCGGCTCGGAGTGTTGCGGCCTCAGGGTTACACCCGTATTGGGCCCGCGTTGCGTCATGCGACCGCCGATCTGAAGACGGTGACGGCCGATGCTCGGCTGCTCTTGTTGGTGAGCGACGGAAAACCGAGCGATTACGACCGATACGAAGGACGTTATGGAATGTCCGATGTTCGGCAGGCCCTGCGCGAAGCCGCGCAGCTGGGAATTTGTGTACACGCGTTGGCCATCGATTCTGCCATGAGGCACAGCCTGTCGGCGACGTTTGGCGTGGGTTGCTGGGATGTATTGTCGGATCCGGCGTTGTTGCCGAAGATCATGACAGAGGTCTATGGGCGCTTGGCGGTCTAATCGTAGCCGGTGTGAAAGGTCGGCGTTGCAGAGATCGTGGTTCGAGATGCGGGGACACTTCGCATTTCAATGGTTACGCGACTCCGAACGTCCGCTATCGTGGACGGAGAACGGAGTCTCTCCCAATGCGTACTCGATGGATCACAACTTCTTTGGCTTCCTTTTTTCTCCTTTCATTCGTTCTCGCCGCCTGTGGAGAGCAAACGGGTGGCGATTCGACAGGCAGTAGCAGCGGCGACGGAGACGGAGACGGCGACGGCGACGGCGACGGCGACGGCGACGGCGAC
>CAYTFJ010000043.1:0-35843 GCA_964437075.1 uncultured Nannocystaceae bacterium | reverse complement strand
CGGCGACGGCGACGGCGACGGCGACGGCGACGGCGACGGCGACGGCGACGGCACCAGTCCTCTACTCACCTCCCCGAACCTCTGGTACTCAGTCGGGAATCGACTGCTCTACATCCAGATTTCTCCCGTCGACGGCACCGCAGTGAGCCTTGTCGAGAGCACCCTCACAACACAACTCGTCAACGGCCAGAACGGCCTCACAATGCTCGACGATGGTTCACTGCTCGGGTCCCGAGAAGAGGACGATAGCACCCAGATTTTTCACATCCCAGATCCTCCAACGTCCGCATCGAGCATCCCCGCGACAATCGTGGGAACCGTCCCGGACTCTCTTCAAATCGAGGCGCTTTACACCGACTGTGACGGACGCGTCTATTTGATGGATACGGGGGTCAACGCTAGCTCCGCGGTGGGGAACCGACTTCTTCGATTTACCGGCGACTATCTCGCGGGAGATCTTAGTTATGAAGTTATTACAGATCTAGCGAGCTCATCCGTCGCGGACATCGACGATATGGGTCCGGGAATCGATGTTGATGGCGCGGTCACAGACGGCGAAGGCCTAGCGATCGACAGCGGCACGGTCTACGGGCTCAACTACAACACCGGGACCGGAACTTCTCTGGGCTCTGGAGGGACCTGGGGCATCCATGCCCTGGGCGGCCCTCTATTTGACGACGGCACTGCCCGCCTCTACTTGCTCGACCGCGATGCTCAACTCTTCGAGGCGCACCCCACGAGCCTGGCACTTTCAAGCGTGTTGATCACCGGCCCCGACGTCACCGGCATTGTCGGTGGCGACCCGATCGCGCCTGGGTGGAGCGGCCTCGCGGGGCCCCTGACTGAATGCGAATCAACGCTCCCCGTGCCACAGTAGGCGCGTATCCATGCCCTGGTGGCTCCACCGTCTTCGGGCTCAAAACGGCGTTCGCGCTAACACCAGGATTGGAATGAGGGTACGTTCCACGACGCACCGGTCATCTCGATTGCCACATCTCCCATGGGACCGGCCATGGCAGACCGGCGCCTCGTGCCCTATTTTGACACACGCCATACCAGGCCAATATCGTACGACATCTCCGGAGTGTAAGCGATCGCTCAACAGCGACCGCCGAATCACAAGGAGTTCCGTCGAGCCCCCGCTTGGGAAGCGAGGCCTCGACGGACCCCTTGTGACACAGGAGATAATCGTCCACGATCGGTACTGGAATGTCTGAGCTCGTCGGCAAAAAAGTGTGGATCACCGGAGCATCATCGGGCATCGGCGAGGCGTTGAGCCTCGAGTTCGCGCGAAGAGGAGCAACGCTCCTGCTCTCGGCCCGTCGCAAGTCCGTGCTTGAGGCGGTTCGTCAGCGATGTGTCGAACCCGAACGACATCGAATCTTGACATTCGATCTTGGAAGCCTCGATCGACTCCCTGATATCTGCACACAGGCCACTGCCGAATTCGGTCCGGTCGACATTCTGATTAACAACGGTGGGATCAGCCAGCGCTCGCTGATGGCCGAAACAGATATCGAAGTCGACCGAAAAATTATGGACATCAATTTTTTTGGAGGTGTCGCGCTGACCAAGGGCGTACTTCCAGGGATGATCCGCCGAGGCAAGGGACAGATCGTGGTCATTAGCAGCCTCATGGGAAAATTGGCGACCCCCATGCGTTCGGCTTATGCGGCATCAAAACATGCGACGCAGGGCTACTACGACTGTCTCCGTGCCGAAGTTCATGGCCAAGGAGTTCGAGTCACGGTGGTCTGTCCGGGCTACGTCCGTACTGAAATCGCAGAGCATGCCCTCACTGCGGATGGCTCGGAGCAGATGCAAACAGAGTCGCGAAACACAGAATCGATGGATCCAGCCTTATTTGCCCGACGATGTGTTCGCGCGATTGAAGCCGAACGCGATGAGGTTCTCATTGGCGGCAAAGAAGTCTGGGCCGCCCGCTTCCGCCCCCTGCTGCCGCGTTTTTACAATTGGATGATCCGTAGCGACCCCCCACGCGGGTGATTTTTCCGCCACACTTCAACCTTCCCGTTTCCGAGACCAACGTCCTGATTCGGACCAGAATCTAAAGACGCGCTCCCGATCGCGTCGTGTAAAACTCGCCCGATATTCGGCCTGTAAATCGAGGCCATGAGTCCGACGACGCCCCCTCAATCCACCCGACGAAATTGACGCGAAGGATGGTGCTGCACCAGGCAAGACGCCACCGATAGCCTCTCGTTGCCACAAGAGACGCTCCTCGTCCTTGCGAAGGTCAAGGAGACATCAATGGACATGCCGGCCGATGAATGAGCCAGCATCCGGGCCGGATCCAGCACTTCGTAGCCGGGCCAATGTGCAGCCAGACATCGTGGTCGACCTCGTCACCAAGTCAATTGGCGTTCGCTCAAGAAGCGAATTATTTGACCTGGCCACCTCCGAGTTTCTCCAACTTCGGCCCATTCTCCACATTTTCATCGACGTGAGAACCCAAGGGGCGGACACAGAGTTTAGGCCCACGACCCTCAAAGCAATCCAACGCTCCGACTCGGGTCGGCATCCCGAAAAATTGGTGAGAGCGGCGAGTTCGTCCTGCCTCTCGGCCGCTTTCCCAATACACCACGGTGTCGGCTGAAACCGTTGAGACCAGCGCTGGCCCGACTTCACGCTCGCCGGAGTCAGCCGAACCAGATACCGGATTGGGACCCCCACGGTCGTCCCAGACCAGGGTCATTGGCATCGTAGACAAACCAAGATCAGGGAAATCAACCTCGGGTCGGACAACAACGACGTTCATCGACCGGACACCGCGTCGAGAAGCGCGTCGCATGACGTCGACCATCGCCCCCACGGTTACGGTCTGGTCCGGAACCAAAAGAACACGGCCTCCAGAGATGCCGCTCGCTACCCGATCAAACCAATTGTCGAGGACGTTCCAGCCATTGCCGATGGCCGTTGCTGACAACACCCCTGCATGAATGTCTGCGACCGCGGTTCCACCCACGACCAACGACGTGGTGCTCATGTAGATCGCGGGGACATCCGGGATTTCCATTGAACTCGATCCACGCGGGAGTGTGGTGACATCTCGTGGAAATACAAGATATTTTCGTCGGCCACGAACGAGCGCTTCTCGTACCAATGGGCGCGCGAGCGAAGACTCGATACCGTGGCTCAGCAGCCATATGTAGATAGAGACCGTTTGCCTGTGGTCCGATTCAACAAATTCGTCTTCGTTGAAAATTCCGAGATCGATGAGAGAACAACGACGAAAAGCATGTCTTCGCGCTTCCTCCAAAAATCCGGGATCCACCCGCACGGCGATGTCCGACGTTTCACTTTCCGCCGGACATAGCCCATACCATCGGTCCTGAGCGACCTCGAGTTCATGGTGGGCGTCGGCGCTCGTTCCGTGTACCAAGACATCTCCAGAAGGGACATCCGCGTCCCTTCTGCCGGTAAACCTCTCTGCGACCTGAGCAACGGGTGTGAGAAGTCGACGATAGTGGTGTGGAAGTGCCGGAGAGCAGGCCTGAATTAGACCCTGGGCGGCCACAACGGGGCGTTCAAAAATTTCGGCCTCCGAAAGCTCTATGACCGACCACTCAAGCGTAGCGATATTGCACACCGGACGCTCCTCAGCGCACCCAGATGTGACCAAGAGCAAAAAAATCGGCCACCAAAATCTTGAAGCCGCGACATCAAATCGAAGCGTCAAGGAAGCGTCTCCAGCCGAATCCGCCAAAACAGACAATCCCTGGGCACAGCTCCGAGTCGTTTCAAGATCGTCGAGTCGCGTCGACAATGCGTGCCGGCAAGTGCATCGATCGTCGACACCACCACCTGGGCGGGTATCTCGGGTACGCTCGCTACGACCGCCGTCGTCTCGCGAGGATATTCGCCCTTGAGACTGCGCGCGATGACCGAAAGCGCCGCGTAGTCAAATCGAGCGTAGTTGTGTATCGGGGCATTGACGTCGGTAGCAGCCACCGATTCGTAGGGCTCGGATCGATTTCCGTATACAACAAAACCATCTCGTAGGAGTTCCACACGCAACTCCAAAGCACGATCGGGGCGAGGCGGACCGCTCACCATTGTCCGGTCCGCGGCGACTTGCGGCTCACAATCGATCGCCTGAACCTGGGCCACGGCCACGTGGAGCGTGAGACGAAAGTCAGAATACCGTGGCAAAGCCTGTCCGCAATTGGGGCTCTCGACCGACTCTACACGCACGACATCTCCAAGTCGCTCGACAACCCGCATCACGAGTGGGCGCGATCCCACCCATCGTGGCTCCTCTTGCGATGCCAACGGCTCGCGCCTCGCACCGGTGATGCTCGGCCAAAGCGGGGTCTGTTCTGGAACGAGCACGTAGTCGGCAGGTGCGCGACGCATCAAAGGCTGATTCGCTGACCATCTCACCTCTGACAGATCTTTGGCCCTGACTGCCTCATGTTTTTCTCCGCAAGAGGCCAACAGGCATAGCGCAGCCCTTGTGACGAGTCGCGCTGCCCCTCGGCTATACCCAGAGCACCGAATAGGCAGCGAGCGGCGGCGACACAACATCCACCCTAGCGTAGCGTCGCTAAGCCCGGACGCACGTCCAATATACCCGTTTCCCCCGTCCGAGACCCAATGGTACCTGGCTAGGCCGCCTCGACCATCTCAACGTCGGCCGCTGAAGATACGCGGTGACGGAGCTCGACCAGCACGGCACAAACGAGAGAGTCGGCCTCTGCAGCGTTATCCGAATGTTCATCGGCCGCGTCCTGGAGGGCGGCGATAAGGTCGCCAAGCGTCGTTCCGGGGGCAAGATTCTCGGGGATAGAATTGGCGGCGTTTGTGGGCTCGTACATGGGTCAACTTTCTGCGTGAAGGTCCTCTTTGGGCCATCGTCGAACGTTCGAAAAACTTGAGGGCGCGGGCCCACCACTCGTCCTCGCCGGCGCCATTTGCGCCTCCCTAAGCATGCCATGCTAGGCGGGTGACCATCGATTTTCGCCTGCTGCTCGTCGCCACCGCGGCCGTGGCGATGAGCAGTTTCGCCTGCGGACCCTCGTCACGAGAAGACAATGAGGATGACGAACAGCCCCGCTCAGCTCTGCTCCGGTCGTCCACCGCGAGTGGAAACACAAGTGACAACCAGGACAGCCCACGCCCACGGCTCACCAACAGTGGGCTCGATCTTGGTGAACGAGCCCAAGAACTCACGCTCATCCCGCTCGTAGGCCACGACACAATTTGTCTCGCATGTGAAGGAGCATTGAAACCGAGCGTCTTGGTTGCCGGGTCGCTAAGTAGCCCCAGTTTCGTGAAGGATGTGCGGGATGTTGACGCGGTCCTGCACAAGTGGGGTTTTAACTCGGTCACCGCCGCAGCGATCGTTGGAACCGAAACCGAGACTGGAGCCCTTGAAGTTCTTGTTCCGGCCTTGGTCGCGCCTCTCAAGGCGAAAATTGCCGCGCTCGACCTCACTCTACCCATCGTCCCCGCGCTCCAAGCCTCGATGCTCGCCCGTTTCAATCTCACCATGGGGCACACACTCATGGTGATCGATCCCAGCGGCACGGTGGTTTACGGTGCCGTCGTCCCGCCAGATCTCGCCGGAATGGACGACGCTTTACAAGCGATACTTGGTCCGCCGGATCCCATTCCAACCCCATAATCGGCGGTTCTCGCTCTTGCACTCACCGGCAACAACTTCGAAAACGCCTCGGGATACACCGGTCGCTATGAAACGCGCGGTGCCATGATAGGCTTCCGCCATGATTAGAACTCATTCACTCTCGACGATTCGCCCCCTCGCGGTTTTCCTTATTCTTGCTGTACCGACGCAAGCCACCGCGGGACCCGAGGAAGCCGCTCCGCCCCCGATCGAAGCAACCGCGGATCCGTCAGTCCCGACGGTCCAAAATTCGGCTCCCGCTCCCGCTCCCGCTCCCGCTCCCGCTTCTTTCGACACCTCAGATCCGGCAGTGAGTTCTGCTCCGCGAGCCACCGCGGAACCTGCCCCGGAGGAGAAGACAAACTCGGTCCCCCCCCCGACCCCCCCCGAACCCCAGGCCCACACGACCGTGATCTATGGGCCTACGACACCTCAGAACATCGAGCCGGCCCCTCGCCCCCCCAAGATCAACCGAAACAGGGGCCTCGTACCTACAATTGTTGGATTTAGCGCCTTCGGCATGTCGTATTTGATGGGGGCGATGGTCGGTGCCACCATCATCGACTCCGAAACAATCGACGACAATGGGGATGACAACGTAGCATTTTCGAACCCGTCCTCTCGTGCCTACGGACGCTCCCTATTGGTTCCCTTGATCGGCCCCTTTCTCGCCATCCCCCACGCGACGACCGCGATGGGTCGCCTAGCGACCGTGGTCCTCGGCTTGACGCAGGTCGGCACGCTGACCCTCGGTGTCCTTGGCGCGACCAGGCTCGCCAAGTCCCGCTCTGCCGCAAAAATGCAGCTGGGTATCGCTCCGACTCCGGGATTTCGCGGCGCCACAGCCCATCTTCAGATGCGTTTTTAGTGACTACACGCAACCTCACGAACGCCCCCAGTTCCCCCGGTGCATCTGAGGTACAGCAAAATGAGCGCGCCTCAGGTACAACCACGCGTGATAGCGTGGATCCGTGGCCCTCTCGCCCTATATTCTATCTGCCTGGCTGATCTCCGGACTGTCGATTGAACCGGCGCCTGAACAACGTGGACTTGAGCACCCGGGCCAATCAGCCCCACCGATGAAAACGAGGCCAACACTCAAGTGGGTGGCCCCCCCAAGCTGCCCTTCGGGCGATGACATTCAAGGGGTGATCGCTCGGCTTTTGGAGCTCTCGACACACCCTCCAGCACCGCTCGTTGAGGGCAAGATCCATGGGCCAGGGTCCGCAGACAACTCCGATCATGACCGACAGGCTATCACCGCGGCCTCCTGGACCCTTGAGCTGACCATACGGTCGGCCTCCGAGCGCAACCGCCACGTGCTGAAGGCCCCCAACTGCCAGGCCCTTGCCGACGCCACTGCCCTCCTGGTCGCGGTTTCCATCGACCCGCTCTCGGTAATCCGCAGGCTCGCTATAGCATTTCGCTAATCATGCTAGCCAGCGCTCGCCCAACAATCCGATTTCCCAAAGGGGTAAAGTGATTGTGGCTATTTTCCCAATACAATAGTTTGTCCGAGTTCGCCTCGAATTCCGTCACCGGATCGACCACCGAAAATCCGTGATGCAACTGACGCGGATCCTCCGGAAAACCTGACACGTAGCTCGGTCCTGGTCGACTGAAAGGAATGTCGACTACAATCAATTTCGCGTTGTTCTCCTGTGCGATCGTCCGCATCTGCGCGAGTAAGGCGATATTTAGTCGTTCGGAGTTGGACAGACCGGGTGGGGTCGATACCGCCGGCAAGGCATCGACCCTGCTCGATCCGCCAAAGCGCTTACGAAGGCGATAGAGCTGACCTTGCGCAAATTCTCCGCCTCGTGTCCTCAGCCAATTGTAGAGGTGACTGTCTCCCGCAAGCCAACGATACGCGGCGAAGGAGAACAAAAATGAGCGGAGCTTGACGGCTGGCAAGTAGCTCGACTGCCGAGTCACGACCTTCCCTTTCTCGAGAGCAAAAAGATTTGAACGCACGGTATCTCGGAGATCGGTCGGATGCCATCCAATGACGACGAAGTCGGGCTCGTAACGTAGCCCCTCCGCCTTCAGAGTGACGAGTTCCTCCGCGGTCCCATGGCCGGAGACCGCCATATTCACAACTTCCACGCTGTGCCCCTGTCTTCGAAGGATCGTCTCGGCCTGAACGATAAAAGTTTCTTCGAGTGTGGCGCCATGCCCGACAGAAAACGAATCTCCAAGCAACACGATCCGTACAACCCCCGGCGGCTTGCGATACGGAATCTCGCGGTCTGCACGAACGCCCTGCGAGTTCATCCGCATCTCCAAGGCATAGTCAGGGCTACGATGCCAATAGTGAGTGTCTCCACTGTTTCCTCGCACGCCATAGGGTTTCGCCTCGACATAACGTGGCAACATCGGCACCGGCTGTAGCGTGCGTAAGAACATTTCGGCGGCGACGCAAAGATAGAGACCAACTCCGAGCCCCCGGAGAAGAAACCACAGACGGAACTTTCCCTCAATTTTAGAACGCAAAATAGATGAACTCCGAGAGTTGCGCAGGTGGAAAGACCGCGCAGGAGAAGAGAATAAAAAACCACACATTCAGGCGAATAAATCCCGGCCAGCGTGAGACCGGGTCGAGTTTCCCGCTCGCTGCCTGCACGACCTGAAAGACGATCAGAAAACCACCGAAAAATAGCAATTGCTTGAGGTCATCCATCGCTTGAACAGATCCATTCGGCTTGCCAAAGATCCCCACAAGAAACAGATAAATCGTCTCGACGTTCCGAGCCCGAAAGATTAGCCACCCTAAGCACGTGAACTGAAAAAACACGAGCCCTTGAATCACCCGAATCCAAACCGGTCGAGAGAATGCACGCGCGGTCTCAAGGGGTCGAAACAGCACAAGCAGCGCACCGTGATAGGCCCCCCAGATGATAAAATTCCAAGCCGCCCCGTGCCAAAGCCCACCGAGCAACATGGTCAAACACAGGTTTCGGTAGGTCTTGAAGCTCCCTCCACGATTGCCGCCCAAGGGGATGTAGAGGTAGTCGCGCAACCACGTCGAGAGGCTAATGTGCCAACGACGCCAAAAATCTGAGGGGCTAATTGAAAAATAGGGCAAGTTGAAGTTGAGCATTAGGTCGAAGCCCAACAATCGCGCCGTCCCGCGAGCGATATCCGTGTAACCCGAAAAATCGGCATAGATTTGGAATGCGAAGGCGTAGACGGCGACCAAAAGCCGCAACCCATCCTCCGGCGCACCGACCTGTGCAAGGGTGTCAAAAGGACCAAACGTGCGGTTGACGATCACGGCCATATTGTCCGCGACAACCATCTTCTTGTAGAGGCCCCAAGCGATGAGCCACAGCGCACTGTCACGCTGTTCTTTTGTCAGGGGCTGACGTGGTTTCTGAAACTGAGGGAGAAGATGACTGCCTCGTTCGATCGGACCAGCGACCAACTGCGGAAAAAATGCAACATAAGTTGCGAAGTCCAAAAACGACTCCGCCGCACGCATTTTTTTGCGATAGACGTCGATCGTGTAGCTCATGGTTTGAAAAGTATAAAATGAGATCCCAACGGGTAGAACGATATCTAGAGCCCACTCACTCGCATCGATACCAAAGGTGCTCGACAACATCGCATCGAGGGATCCAGCGAAAAAATTGTAGTATTTGAAGACTCCGAGAATCCCCAAATTGGTCATTACACTGACCGTCACAAACAACTTTCGCTTGCGCTCGGCATCGAATTTTGCCACTCGCTCGTGGGCTAGAGCGATCGCCAAAACAAAGATCACACCTCCCACCAGAGGCAGCCATCCCGTCGCCGAGTCCGGCCACCAGTGGCCCTCTCGCCACCGAATCGTTGAGAAACCGACCAAGGCCGCGATTAGGAATATCGACGGTACACGTCGCTGGGTCCTTGTCGTACGCCCCTTATCGATCATGGCCGCGCACAGGTAGTCGACAACGGTCGAAAACACGATCAGGGTTAGGAGTCGCTCATCCCACCACCCGTAGAAAAAATAGCTGGCAACGAGAATCATACCATTTTGCCAGCGATGCTCTCGTCTCAAGGTGCGATAGAGCACCATGACGACGACCATAAACACCAAAAATCCGAAACTATTAAAAAGCATCGTCGTTCACGGTCTTCCGTACAAGCACCGACAATCTCGCGGTCAAGATATCGTAGCCCTTCGCATTGATGTGGAAGGCATCGTCGGCGTACTGGCGGTCCATACGACCATCCACACTAAAAAATGAATTGCAGTCGAACACCGTCACGCCCTCTTTGATGAGAAGACGAAGTTCCCGATTCACACCATCGATGGCGACCAAGGTCGCATCAGACCATATCGACTTCTTCATGAGCGACACAGGCCCGACAGGAAATATCGACAAAATGATCACCCGAATACCCGCTTGGTTCAGACGCCCCGCGATTGCAGAGGTATTCGCCAATGTCTGGTCATAGATCTGATCTCTTCGCGCTGGAAAGACACCGATCGTCTTCAAATCGTTGATCCCGACCTCGATGATCACAAGATCGGGATTCAGGGCGATGACGTCACGGTCGAGTCGCAGCAACGCCTCGGCGGTCGTGTCTCCACCGTAACCGCGATTGACCACTTGAAGATTCTCGCCAAAGGACGGCATGGCCCAGTGCTGTATGCGAGAGTCTCCAAACAACACGACCCTCGCGGCTCCGTCGGTCCGTACTTCTAGTTCTCGGTTCGCGGGTACAAAGTACCCGGCATGTGTGGGGTCGAGACGAAGTCCAAAATAGTGGCGACTCAAGAACCTCGTGCCCTCCCGCCAAGAGAGGACTGCGCCACAAAAAAAGACCAACACAAGACCCAGCAACGCAACAATGGCGGCCCGGCGTGGCTGGCCTCGCTCGACGCTCGATCCCACGTGCGCACATTACAGACAATGCTTCGCGCATTCAACACAAAGACCTCACCCATGCTCACGGCCGCCCCGAGGAACGAAACCGTCCTGTCGGTCTTCAGTTGATGCCCGATGTCTACGCGCCGCCGATACGTGATTCTTCAATCATCGCTGCACCTTCAATGGCTCGCATGGCCGCCCGGATCGGCTCGGGAACCCGCACGGCCTTGTCTCCGCATCCATAGTCGATCATGACGATGACGGCCTCCCCCGATGCGCAAATTTTGTCGCGCTTCGGCGACCAGATTCGATTGCGCATGGTGAAGCTGCTGTTTCCAAGACGAACAACCTCGGTGCTCAACCAAAGCTCGTCTGGAAAATCGATCGTCGACAGAAAATTGAGCTCGACGCGCGCCAAAATCGGTCCAATCCGTTCGGCGGCAAATAGGGCGTTGATCCCGACCATCTCAAAATAGTGGGACCGCACGCTCTCGATCCAACGTAGATAGACTGCGTTATTCACGTGCCCAAGTACATCCATCTCTCCCCATGCCACGACTTGACGAATGGTGTATGGCGAGCGCATTGCACCGGGGGCTGAAAAACCGTCGGGAATGTTCATGGTGGGATCACAAAGGGTGCGTAGGGACTTAATTCAACGGCGGCCGAAAAGGGCAGGCGCGGCAGCTCGAGCGCCGCGCGACAGGTCACCATGGAAAGCACAAAAACCAAGGGAACGAGCGCACACAAGATTCCGCGGATGATCGATGTGTCGTGCGTCCGTGCGAGGGCCAGTCCGAGACGAACGAGTGAAAAAATACCAGCGAGGGCCAGGGCGAGACCCCAAATGTCTGGGTTAAGGGCAAAGATTCGGAGCAGGCACTCAAGCGCTGCGGCGACGAGCACAAGAGGCGCGAGGGCATAGCCTGTCGCACGCATCGTCGCTCCAATGCTCCTTCGTGCGCCCCCCGTCAAAGCCAAAGCCATGTGCCCGAGGTTGCCAGCGATGAGATAGAGCGCGAGCAGCAACAACGGCACCAACAACAAGAAATAGAGAGACAGCGCCTTGGCCACCGGCGCACCGAGAACGTGGCTCGCACTAGAGGGGGCGCGAATCTCGGGGACAGCGAGGTCTGCTGTAGCCCAGCTCCAGCCTTGTATTGCAAGCACCAACAACCACAACGGGAGGACCAATGTTCCCAGAAACCCGAGCACCGGCCCATGTCGAATGGGGTCCAAAACTCGTCGTGCCGTGGAATTAGGGTGGCGAAGAACCAGCGCCAAGGTCCGGACACAGCGGAATACCCATGGCCCATCCGCCACTTCGACCGGCAGGACACGCGCCCTCGGATCGAGATGGCAGCGTTGACAAAGATCACCGCCGCGCACCTGCGTGCGCCGATCGAGATCGCAAAAACACAGACCACACCGGGAACAGCTCCCAGTGGCGGGCTGATGAACGTGCACGGCGCAGGTCAACGGATGGGAGTGTATCCCTTGAGTTGGCGCGGGGCTACCTCGCACCCACTCATTTTCTCAGGATCCTGCGAAGCCGAAGGTCGATGGACAGTCGATGGGCGGTCCATTCGCTCGCCGGCTACAAGCCGGCCCATGGGCCCCCGTAACAAACACGATCGGTCTCGACCGCGATCCCAGTCCCCGCCTTCACAGCTCGGCCGCCGACCCCTATTGTGCGGGGGTGACACTCTTCTCCCTGAGGTCTCGTGGCGTACGATCCCGATATTTTTCGCCGCTACTGCAAATTGCGCCGCTCGCGCTGCTCGTGTGCGGATGCGAACGCATCGAGGCCAGCGTCTCCCCGTCCCTCGAGACCATGGACATTCACACCCTCGATGATCCCCAGCGCGATGCCTTCGCCATGCCGGATGCGGTCGTCGGCTCGCTCCCACTCACGGCAGCGATGGTTGTTGCCGACATCGGTTCGGGCTCGGGGTATTTTGCACGGCGACTCGCGAAACGGGTCCCAGACGGCCACGTCATCGCCATCGACATCGACCTCGATCTCAAGCGCTACATCGAGGCCAACCGGGACCGCTGGGGGACCCCAAACATCGAGCCTCGGCTCGCGCTAGACGACAATCCTGTTCTCCAGGAGAAGACAGTTGATCTGGTTTTTCTCTCCAATACCTACTCCTACATCGACGACCGTGCGCGATATTTTGCCATCGTCCATAGCGCACTACGCGAGGAGGGCCATGTCGTCATCGTCGATTTTCGGAAGAGCGCAGATTGTAAGGGAGCTCCGACATGCCCGGAGGTCTCCGCACGAACCGGCCGAGCGACCGCCATTGACGAGCTTGAAGCGTCTGGGTTTGTTCTCGAGACTGAGGAAACTTTCTTGCCCTACCAATACCTTTTGGTCTTTCGTCGAGTGCCCCGCGACAAGTCGTCGACCGAGTGATGCCCGTTCCCAAACCCTGCCTGCTCACCGGCCCCTGACAAGACGGTCGTTTCTAGTCGTCCTCGTCTTCGAGTTCGACACGCTGAGCGCTGACACGAAGAATATGGCGAATGTCGGCAGACAACACGCGAAAGCGAATATTCTCCCAGACAAAAATCGACCCGGCGATGGGCACCTGCCCCGCCAGACGAGTCAGCAAGTCACCAACGCTATCGACGCCGTCGATCTCATCGACCTCGACGGCAAGCGCTTCTTCGACCCTTGCCAGGCTGTCCTGCCCGTCAAAATAGTGCAATCCGGCGACGTCGAAGGCCGCAGCTCTCGGCGCTCTGTCACTCTCGTCAAAGATCTGGCCAACGATCTGCTCGAGCACATCTTCCAGAGTCACCACACCAACCGTATCTCCAGCATCATCAACAACCACCGCGAGGTGTACCCTCTGGGCCTTGAACTGACGTAGAAGATCGTGCGCCAGCAAGCTCTCGCTCACAAAAAATGGGGTCCGAATCACCTTCCGCAGCGTCTCAGGATCCGCGCCATCGGCATCGAGACCGACGAGTTGCTTGATATGCAAGATTCCCTCAATGTGGTCGATATCGCTGCAGTACACAGGAAGTCGGCTGTGACCCGTCTGCTTTGCAACCCGTCGAATTTCATCCAGGTTCCACCCGATATCGATCGCCGTAACGCGATCGACCGGCACCATTATATCCCGAACGATTCGGTCCTCGAAGCGAAACACGCCATGCAACAAGGCCGCTTGATCCGCTGCGATCGATCCCTCGCGCTCGGCAACCCGAACAAGATATCCGAGTTCATCGGCAGTCACCCTGTTTCCGGCATCTTGCTCGATGGTAACCCTGGCGATCACAACCTCGGTCAACCGAGTTAGGCACCAAACAATCGGATAGCAAATTTTGCTCAGGCCCCCGAGGGCCGTCAGCACCGGCAGCATGAGACGCCGAGAGAAGTGGCGCCCCAGCGCCTTGGGGACGATCTCACCGAACACCAACAAGACACCCGTTGTCAGTACTACAGCGACCGGGACCGCGTATCCACCCCATTTTCCCCCTTCGAGGTGAGCGATCGCCAATGCCGTGGCCGTCGCCCCCAACAAGGTGTTGGTGATGTTGTTGCCGAGTAAAATCGTCGACAGTACCCACACCGGGCGGTCCACCCACGATGCAATGACCTCACCGTTTCGACCGCCCTCTTCCTTCGTCTGTCGAGCTTTTCGATCGCCATAGCTGGTAATCGCGGTCTCGCTGCCCGAGAAGAACATCGAGCCGATCAGACACAAGAAGATGACCAGTAGTCCGAGGGTGTCAGCGTCAGACATGGCCGAGTCGTCGACGATTTTGGGCGGTGCACGAGGGCACCTTCGCTAGGCCTTCGACCAAGAAACGCGCGAGTGCCTGGGTACGCCGCTCGAGACTCTCGAGACTGCTCCATTCTTCAATCTTGTGGAAATTCTTGCCGAAGGGTCCAAGTCCATCGATGCACGGAACGCCATGGGAGGCGAGAAGGTTCGCGTCCGACCCGCCACCTTGCAGTGGAGCCTCTCCGATTTTTAGTCCGCAGGGCTCGCCGGAAGCTTCGTAGAGCTCCCTTAGGATTTGGTTGCCCGCGGTCGCCTCCATCGGCGGACGAGTGACCCTGCCCGTGAGTTCCACCCGGACGTCGACAAACTTTGCCGGCACGTCGGAGACTCCTGCGAAGGGGTCCCTCGCAATCGCCTGGAGCTGCCCGACGACATCCTCTGCGTCGGCCTGGGTGATGAAACGTGTATCAATGACACAGTGCGCCTCGTCTGGGACGGTATTTTTCGCTGTGCCACCTTCGATGAGACCGACATTGAGCGTCACCCCGCGGGAGTGATCCGTCAACGCCTCAATACGCGGGATCACGAGAGCCAAGGCATGAATGGCGTTGATGCCCGAGGCATGAGCGAGGCCCGCATGCGCGGCTTTCCCACGGGCCGTCAATGTGAAGCTTCCACCGCCCTTGCGTGCCGTGATGATGCGGTCTTCGTCACGCCCGCCCTCAAACACCAAGGCGCCACAGATGCGTGGCGCGAGATCAGAGAACAGCCCGTGGCTGCTAGGAGAGCCCACTTCCTCGTCGCTATTGCAGATCACGCGAAGCGCCAAGGCCTCAAAACGCTCCGGATCCAGCTCACGAAGCGCCTCTAACGCAAATACGATTACGCTGATTCCCGACTTCATGTCGAGCACCCCCGGACCCCGAACCACATCGCCATCCGGGTCCGTCTCGAAGTCGAGAAATCCCATGCTTTGGGGAAACACAGTATCGATATGACCGACCAAAGCGATGCTTTCGTCATTCTCGCCGACCGCTGGAGTGGCAAAAACACGATGATCGGCAAAACGCTTTTCGGGATCGGGAATACGCCGACAGCTCATCCCCAAGGCCATCAGCCGCTCATCAACGAGACGTGCGGCGACTTCAACTTGCTCACGCGCGAGCGTGTGGCTTGGGGTCTCGACCAATCTTCGAAACCACGGGATCTGTTGGGATTTAAATCGAGCGGAAACAACATTTGCTACCGCAGGGCCGAGTTCCTGGCGGGGCTCTCTGGGCACGATTTTCAGGACGTTAGCTGCTTTTCGGCCGAAGCGTCACGCTTTCGTGGGAATGGGGTACAGACCCCATTCCTGGCCTCTATCAAGGATCTGAAGGACCTGCGCGCCGGCTCTCGATCGGCGTGGTGTCGGGCCATCCGCAATCAACACCCAACGACGCATTGCGCCATTGACGCGCATTCAGTTCCGCCCTGCCCCCACGGGCCATCATAATCTACGCAGCAGCCACGGCCTTGCCGTCATGAAGACCCCATGGGAGGCTTGATGAATGGAATATCCAATCATGGCAATAGCGACCCGCCGCAGCCAAGCGATCGTCGGCTGCGCCATTGCCGTCGTCGGCTGCACTGACGACTCCTTGATCTACGAGGTCGGATATTCCTCAAACGACACGGAGTCCAGCGCACTCGCCCGATCTTCGCAAGAAGCGACGGACACGACCACGGACACAGACACAGACACAGACACAGACACAGACACAGACACAAGCACAGACACGGATGGCATGGACACCAGTGACGATGGCACAGAGGGACCGATCGAGGGTTTTCCTGTGGCATGGCCCGACGGCTGCCAAGCAGAGTGGCAAGAGATCGAGGCGCCGAGTGGCGAAGAACGAACGATCCGCGGCACGCCCTCTGGGGACCTGTATCTTGCGGTCAATGATTTTCGGACAGAGAGGATGCCGCACTACTGGCTGGAGAGCGGCCTCTATCGACGCAACACCGAGACGGATACCTGGGACCCTATCTTCAACACTTTCCAGGGCAATCTCACCTGGGGAAGCATCACCGACTTTTTTTTACACCCCGATGGTGAGATCTATATTAGTGGAGTCCGGTTTGTTGAGGACGGCTACGGAATTACCCACACCTATCTCGCCCGTTATCTCGGCCCGACCGACGCGGACGCACCTCCGTCCGATAGCGACTGGGAGGAACTTTACCTCCACGAGGACCAATATATTTTCGCAGTGGGTGCCCTTGATGATGGCACGTTGGTCGCATCTGGCTGTGCCCGCGGGGCGCTTGAATGTGCATCTGGGATTCTGCTCGTCGAGGATGCTCCCGGGAGCCTGACCGCCCTCGATTTTCCAGCGAGCCAGGCTCTGCTCTCCGCATCCGGCCTGCATAGGGACGAAATTTTGGTCGCTGGAACGCCGGACTACGCGGCGATCGGCGCCTCCTCCACTGGCATCCAGAATTGGATCTCGCTGGCCGAGGGCGACTTCGGCCACAACAAGGGTGCCTGGAGACAGGGGGAGACCCGTTACATCGGCGGCAATCTGGCGCTCATGCGCTTGATAGAGGCCGATACGGCGCTTGAAGAGGTCAATTTTCCGTTTCCAATCGATGTTTTTCAGGGCATGCCATTTGGCACGGACGAGGCGATCGTCGGCGGGTGCAAGCGTACCGCCTTGGCATGCTCTCGAGGCCTATTGCTTCACCACGACGGTACCGTGTTCGGCGAGCTTGAAACCCCGGAAAAGGTGTTGTCAGTCGAGAGTGTGTGGACCGCTGACGGCTGCAACGTTTGGATGACGACCCACGACTATGTGTACCGCCATCAGCCCGTGGTCGATCCGTAGACGATCGTCAGAGATACCCAGACGGGTCTGCCTACGGCTGACGGCGGGTATCATCCGCAGCTGCTGTCTAGCAGTTCACGTGCGCGTCTTACAAAGCCAACAAGCTCCGCTCGAATCTCCGCCGCGGTCGACACGGTCTTGGTAAATGCCAGGCGGATAGGCCGCGGCCCATCTGTCGTCGCCACGGAGATCTCAAACCCATAGCGATCGACAGCGGTCATCGTCGCCTCGGTCGCCTCGGTCGCCTTGCTGTAGACCCGACAAATCGACACCATGGAATCTCCGTGGTCGGCGTTCATATGCTCGATGATACCGTCTGCGATGCCTATCGTCGGGTCGGGCTCTGCCGCCGTCCAGGCATCGTCCTTCACCCACGACATTCGTCCGTAGCCCCCGATGTAACGGATCGATTCGACACGCATCCGCCAAAAGTGAAAGTCTTTGAAGCCGGCATAGTAGGCGGCGTTTGGATGTTTCCGGATGTATGCTGCCCGTGCGCTAGCCCCATCGACCAACACGGCGCAGCGTCCCACAAGCGTCACTCGGGCGCGCGCAAGTGGGTCGTCGTTTCCGGGCCTCGCCACCATCAACGAACAACGCGTATCCTCTCGCAGATTTTGGGTATGCTCGGCGAGTTCCGAAATCAAAAAAACTGGCGAACCGCCCTCCATTGCGAAGGTCGTGAACGATCCGTAGGGAAAGCCCTCCCCATCGTGAGTCAGCGTGCTTAAACAGCCCGAGCCCACTTCTGCCGCCAGGGTCCTCGCAAATTCTGCGTGGCTCGGAGTCGCGACATTTTCGTCGTAGAGAAGTTCTTGGCGAGACCCGCCGGTTGCATGAGCATCTTCAACCATCGTGCCTGTATTTTTACTCCAATCTGGCACCGCGGAACATTGGCCGGCCCCTGACCCGCCCCCTTTTTGAGCGAAACCCGCGCAGTTAAGCCCGCAACAACACGGTTCCACATGAGCCCGCAGACTCGGCCTCCCCACGCAAGGCCCCCCCCGTCGCGCCGAGGATATGTATCGCTCCGATCCCTAGATCGAGGTTCCGAAGCGCCTCTTCGACCTTCGGAATCATTCCACCGACGATCACACCTTGATCGATCGCCACACGCACGGCTGCGGCATCCAACCGAGGAATTCGAGTCGACGAGTCGTCTTTGTCACGAAGAACCCCCGGAACGCCCGTCATCAAGAACAGGTGATCAACTCGCAAGGCTCCGGCGACCGCTGAGCTCACGGTGTCGGCGTTGATATTGTAAACAGCACAGGCAGGTTGCCCCGGTTCCGCCCCCTTCGCTATGCCCAAGGAGTTGAGCACGGGGGTGTAGCCGCCAGCCCACAAGTGCTCAATAATCTCGGGGTGAATAGCCTCAACTTGCCCCACGAGACCAAAATCGACCGGATCTGGACCGCCGCCGCTCACAACCACGGGGGGGCGCCGCGAGGCGCTCACAAGGCTCGCGCTCACTCCAGAAATTCCCACGGCCTTGATGCCGACTGCGGCAGCCGCCGCCACGACATCGACGCTCACCTCTCCGGCGAGCACCTGTTTGACAACCCTGAGCGTCGCGTCATCGGTCACGCGGCGGCCACCAACTTTGTGAGGCTCTAACCCGAGACGTTTCTGCAATGCATTGGCCTGGGGACCGCCACCGTGACAAAGCACAAACTTCCACCCCTCGCTGACCAATTCGGCGACCTCTTTCATGACGTCGCCAAGAGCATCGCCATCGGCGACGACCTCCCCGCCGAACTTGAGTACCGCGGTCTTGCTCATGGCCACAACGCCGGAGCATCGATGCCGGCCCCCTCGGGAAGGCCGAGCGCAAGATTCATCGACTGTACAGCTTGCCCGGCGCCGCCTTTTACAAGGTTATCGAGGGCTGTCGTCACCACAAGCTGGCGCTTGCCACCAAAGGTCCTGCCGAGCGTCCAAGAAAGATCAACCCACATGCTGCCTTTCACCGCAACAACCTCAGCGGAACGCGGGCCGGGACTGAGCAGTCGCACAAAGGCGGAATTACCGAGGGCCTCGGCATAAATTTCTTGAATTTTTTCTTCGCCGATATCGTCGGGAATCTCAACGAAACTCGTGGCCAGGATGCCCCGCGTCAAAGGCGCGGACATGGGAACGAAATTCAGCGCAAAAGGCTTGACTCCGGCACCCGCTGCGATGCGCAAGGTCTGCTCGATCTCAGGGGTGTGCTGGTGGGAAAGCACCTTGTAGGTCTTCAAGTTGTTCGCGCGCAAGGGGTGATGGGTCCCCGCCTTTGCATAGGCCCCACTCCCAGAGGATCCCGTCGCCGCGACGGTCTGCACGTTGCCTTCGAGGAGCCCAGCACGAGCAAGTGGGATCAGCCCCAGGGCGATCGTCGTGGCGAAGCACCCCGGGGAAGCGACTCGCCGAGCCCCGCGAATCGCGTCTCGGTTAAGCTCAGGAAGTCCGTAGACCCAGCGGCTTTCGTCGGTACGCGTCAATTGCTCCGGGTGGGGATGTTCCATCCCGTAGAACTCGGCGTAAACGTCTTTGTCCAACAGACGAAAATCTCCTGAGAGATCGATGACCTTCGCTGAGATGCGATCGAGATCCGGCGCCAGAGACGCGCTCACCTTGTGCGGGAGCCCAAGAAACACGACATCAACGCCCTCGGCGGCCGCGGTGATCGGCATCTCTTCAAAACAAATGCCTGTGGCGCACAGATTGTGATGCACGGCTTCGAGCGGCTCGCCGACCCTGTCGATGCTCGTCACCCGCGTGAGCTCAACCTCCGGATGCTGAAGCAAGAGACGAATCAGCTCTGCACCGCCATAGCCCGTCCCCCCCACAACCGTCGCTTTAAACCGAACATTCTTGCCAGACGTATTGCTCACAGCTGCTGCTGTAGCAGTTCGACCTGGTCTCGCCTACCCACGAAGGGCCGCGAGCCGAGGCCCCTCGACACAACGCTCGGCCTCGGACATTGATGTCATAGCCCACACGGCAATCGTGCCGCATTGTCGGACATCTTGGTCATAGCCCAGTATCGAAGTTGTTCAGAGATAGGGGTAAATTTAAAACAATTCATTAATTTCAACAACTTGATGAGTTGGTTCACCACGTGCAAGTAGCTGTTGCCTATTCGAGAGACAAAGAGTCACTACGGAGCTGTCGTGGAGACACCGCGGCTCACCATCGACAACGACCTCTCATTCTAGCTTTTACTTGGCTTCACTTGATCTAGCTTTTTCTTTCTATTTAGCCTGTTTGCTCACTGGTCCTTAGCTATTTATGGCGCTTTTTGCGCATTCTTATGGTCGGTGCGGATTGACTTAGACCCAGGACGATTGGTCGTCGTCCTGGGTAGTTCTTTTGGTTCCAGCAGGTGTCAGTGCATGTGATCTTCCGGCTCTAGGACCCGATCCGCCAGGCGCCACAGCTGGGATCGACTCACCCGCGCCTCCACCCCGGCGACCATCTCGGCGGCGCTGCAAGACGCAGGGCTCGGGAGGCGCTCGGCCGCGACCAGAAGATGACCGTGCAGAGCACAAGGCTCCGCCAAGGGCATCATGTGGGAAGCACGTACCCAACCCCGCTCGTTCAGCTGGCCAAGATTCGCATGCATCGAGGCCCCACATCGGCCGCAGCGAGGATGCCGCTCGTGGCGGCCAACAACGGTCACCAGCGGGTCTCTCCCGCCCGACTCACCGCGGAGATTTCCCCAAACTTTTGAGTCGAAGGGATAGCCGATCCGGTGCGGATTGGCCGGGAGGATTCCTTCGTCCTCGAACCACCGCGCCGCGATATAGTACGCTGGCGCGCTACCCTCCTTCGTCTCGCGAGCCTCAACAAAAAGATAGGGATGATCGAAGTGGGGGTCCATGCGCCAGGCGGCCGCGAGCGAACTGAGCGCGCTACCCGCGAGGTGGGTCATCCGCGCCCCCACAATCACTCGAGTTAGACGATCGGCAAACACCCACAGAACATTGGAGAGCTTCTCCCAGGGACTCACTCCAGTGTCGCACACCTTCAGTTTGTCACATGCGAAACTGCCGTCCGCTCGAGTCCAGACCGACACCAACTTAATTTCGATACGTCGCTCCCAATCCAGCTCAGCGAGACCGTCGTGCATTTCAAGTCCGAAGTGCCACTGCAGCGCATTCCCATGTCGACCTCGCCCTCTCGCCTCCGTCAACAACCGCGCACATGGCCCCAGAGGCACCCCGATGCAAGACCAGGCAAGCGCCTCAAGATACGCGCAACGAAGGGGCCCCGACAGCGTCGACGGCGGGGGATGACGCAAGGTCAAACGCACAGCTCAGCCCCTCAACCCACGAACAAAGCCCACAATGAAAACGCAAGGATCGAGCGCCGTCTGAGGCGAGACACATTCGTGAATCCAGCCCCATACGACTTGAGTCGGGCACGATGCATTCACAGCACTGCCTAGACCTTCACGGCACCCGATCGAAGAGCGATTGGACGGCCGGTCTCGTCGATGTTCACATAGGTGACGTCGGCCTGAGTGACCTCCACCGAACGTTCGAGGTCCTCGGGCCGATGGGCGACGACCCGAACCCGAACAGAGACAGACGTCCTGCCGAGACGGAGTAGCTCGGTATAGCAACTCACGATGTCGCCGACTTGGACAGGTTGCTTGAATTCCACCTTGTCCATCGCCACCGTCACGACGCGTCGAGCACCATGTCGATGGGCCCCCACGGCTCCCGCCTGATCGATCAAACTCAAAATATGCCCCCCGAAAATGGTCCCGTACGCGTTCGTATCCCGCGGGAGCATGGCCACGCGAATCGCCGGGACGTGGGCACGAGGATCCACTAGTTTTGATTCCGATGAGCTCACGACTGCAATCTAGCGGCTCACCCCCGTCGATACCAGAGAGTTCGACACGCCCACGAAAAGTGATGGCTAGCCACGAACGGCGTGCCGAATCGCGTCACGAATCGTCTGGGCATCGGCGTAGTCAGGACAGAAGCTCAGTGCGGGGTCCCTCCCGCTCAGCGCCCGAAAACGTCTCTGCTCGCCGCTGAAATCATACGAAAGAATCACCGGACGTCGGTAGCCCGCCTCGCGCAGAGCACGGAGAATGAAGAGCCCTTGGTTGTCCTCTTGAAATCGTCTCGCGCGGGCCATGTCTCCGTTAAATCGACTCGTCAGTTGGACAAAATCCCCCAGCAGCGCATCGCTCGGCGTACGATCGAAACGCATGTCCAGGTAGACAAGGTCAGGATCGACCTTGTTTACCATCGTGCAGGCGTCCGCTCCCGACTGGGCCTGCTCGTAGATCATGCCTTCCGCCACGAAGGTTGTGAGATTCGTGATGTATTCATTCCCATCCTCGACGACCAACACGCGAATCGCACTACTACCGTCGGCCTTGGGTCCCTCTGCGATGTGATCGAAATGGCTCACCGGAGATTCTCCTCAAGTACAAAGAATCGTAGCACGACTGCTTTCTCCCACCCATCCTCGCTCTCGACTGTGATTGAACCATCGTATTTAGAGAGCAAATCGGCTGTAATTCCCATCCCGCGCTCCACATAGCGCCCGCGCAACATCTCGTTGGTCAGCCGTTCAGGCGAGCGGTCCTTGATTCGAATTGCGAGACTTGTGAGCCCTGTGATCTCGTCAATTTCAGTCACAAGAGAGACTCCCAGGACCACAGGTGCACAACCGAATTTCAAAGAGCTGTGGAGCGAATTACGAAAAACATTCACCAAAATGTCTTCGAGGTCCGTTCGAAAGATACGTACGTCCTCCCCCTCCCCCTCGATCTCTAGCGGCGCCAGCAGGATCGACGCGAACTGATCCTCAGAAAGAACCTGCTTTAAAATCCCCTCGATCATGGCCGCATCAACACGCGCGACACACAAGGAGCGGATGAGACCGCTGAGCCGTTCGAACGCACGCCGCCCGAGAACATCACCGCTGCGCAAGAGCACACGCCCAAGCTCCATTTTCTTCCGGGGGCGAAGCCGCGATGTCTGCCAAAGGTCTTCACTGTGTTCCGCAACGTTTCGAAAGGCTCGCATCATCGTGCTAAAAATTGGGTCTTTACGACGAAGATTCAGGGTCACGCCGTGGCTTGTGCCGACCTTCTGTAGCTCGTCGACGTAGCCTAAAAACCGACCGTGGATACCGCGTCTTTCCGCCTTCGATTCTTCGGAGGGGTCTCGCTCACCAAACAATCGCCGCGCCAGCAGCGAGGCCCTTGCGGCCGAGTCGGGCGCATCCTTCTCGAGGCTGCTCCCTACATCCGACAGAAAGGCCGTGTTGTGTTTCAATATTTCATGGCGAATAAGGCTCAAAATCCGAGCGATCTCAGGGAAACTCTTCGGTGATCGTTCAAGCAGCTGGGTCAACGATGATCCTCGAAGCCTCCGGTACATGATCCCGCTTGGGATTCCAAGCACCAGCGCGAGCAACAGGCCAAGCGCGACATAAATTTTCAAAAACGTCGAATCCAAGCGTGAGCGCAACGCGACCGCACTGTCGCGATAGACGCCATTCTCCCCTGCTTCCCTTAGATAAATATCGAGCTGTTCTGAAGCCGCGAGCAGATCAAATTGATCAGACAATCGATTCGCCAGCTTGTAGTGAGCGATCATCGACCCCAACGATGCCGCCTTTCGCAGGTGGCCGAGTCCCTCCTCGGTGTCAAGCATGATGCCCAGCCGTTCGTGAACTTCGGTCTGCTCCGAATCAACGGCGAGACTTTCTTGCCAATACATCCGGGCGTCCCCCGGCCTCTGCTGAGCATCGACCACGGACGCGAGCCGATTGAGCAGCGCGGTCTCATTCGGAAACTTCTCGCGAGCCCGCAACAGGCTCTTTTCCGCCCGGTCCCAATCTCCCTGTTCCGCTCCGAGAACATACGCCTCGTTCAAGAGCCGATGAAGCTCAGGGTCCAACAACGCCTGGGCATCCGGCGCGATTGGCGGAAGAAAGGGACGCGCCTCAATGCTCTGGCGCTCTAGGCCACGCAGCGCTTCTCGGGCTTTCTCAACGAGGGGATCGGCCGCAGGCGTGTGTTCGATGAACACCTGAAAGTGCTCTCTCGCCTGCTCTTTGTCGCGGTTGGCCTCAAGTTCACCGAGATAGAACCGCAGAATATGGAGGTCTTGCCGGAGACTGAGGGCGATTCCTAGATGTTTGAGGGCCTTCTCATCCTCGGTACGAAAATATTCTCGCCGATAGAGCAGCCCCAACGCGACATGTGAAGCGTAATCGTAGCGCTTCATGGCGATCGCCTTGTTGTAGGCGTCGATCGCCTTGTCGAGTTTTTTGGTCCGCGAGTAGACCTCACCAAGGTAGTAGTAGGCCTTAGGGTAGAGGGGCGAAATTTTTACAGCTTCCTCTAGAAGCGTGCGCGCCAGACCGATCTGTTCGTCTCGAAGCGCCTGCACCCCTCGGTTGTAGGCTAGCTCAGCCTCCGGCTTGGGTTTGTTTCCCTGAAACCGCTGCAGATCCGCGACCGTGAGTTCCAGTTCGAGCTCATCCACCAGACTCTGGACACGCGCGGCCTGGGCAGAACCTGGAACGAGGCCCGCAAGCAAGCTGCTATAGGCCGCGACCGCTTCCTTGGACTGACCCCGTTCACGATAGAGTTGCCCCTGCAGTCCATAGCCTTCGACGTTCGGCGACCGCCCGACGGCCCGAGATTCTGCAAAGTAGTGCTGCAGCTGCTCCAGCGCACGATCGATCAACTGCAACGCGCGCTTTCCTTGATGCGCCAATGGACCCTTTATCGCGCTATCCCGCAGCCATCTCGCAGCCCAAAGCCGAATATCGGCGGGGCGCCCAAGGGCATCGGGTGCTTCTTCGGCAAGATCGAGCGCGCGCTTCAGACGATCGGAGGCGTAGACGTTGTCGCACCCTTTCGGCAGCATCCACTCGACCGCGGTGCCCCGTTGAGCTCGCCAGAGCCCCTGGGGATCATACATCTCAAGCGCCATCAACGACTCGATCGCGTTGTTCGGACAGCGCTCGTCTCCACCTTTCCCGCCGATGCTCTTCCATGCCTTGGCTTCACCAAGCAATGCTCGGGGATCGTTCGGCCGGGTGTCGAGGGCCGCTTTGTAAGCACCAAGCGCGTCTCGCCAACGACGCTGATCCGTCGCTTTTCCCGCGCGGGCCATCGATTCTGCGTATCGCGCGTCAAGCAGGGCATCGGCGCGAACTCTGTCGATATCGTCCATGTTCGCCGGCAGCTTCGAATCGGCGTCGAGGCCTCGCATCGGCGGAAGCGGAAGACTTGGTGGAGCGGCGACGGCCGATGGGGCCGAGAGCAGCACCGCCACCCATGACGTGAGCACCCAGAGGCCGCGGCGCACGGGTGCCGCGGCCTCTGGGATGAAGGCCCTACCCACGGCTCCCCTTCCCCTGCAAGGGTCTTGCATGCCGGACGATCACCATCGCCGACGGGACCCATCGCGCTTCAATTCTCGGATCTTGATCCCCAGCTGGTTCATGCGCATCTGAACCTTACGCCCCGCTCCAGCATCCCCGAGCAGATGTTGAGCGATCGCTCCAAGATCACCCCCATGAAGGCTAAAGAGTTGCTCCAGATACTGCCTCTCTACATTCTGACTCACCTTGTTCAGGCTTGATGCCGCTTCGACGTCAATCTCGATCCTCGATCCATCTTCTGAGGTCGGCGTCGATTTTCCTACGTGGTCATCCCAGGGACGCAAAAGATCACGCACGGTACGTGGCTGAATCGGAATCACATCGAATCGGCTGTCTGCACCCTCAGGCTCGATCACGTCGGCATTTTCAACCAGATCGACCAACGTGAAGGTCAGAAGATTGGACAGCAACATCTCAAACTGACGAAAATTACCTGGCCAGTTGTAGTCGCGCAACAAGTTGTAACTGCTGGGGTGCAACAAGAGGTGAACTCGAGAGGGATCGCCTCTTGCTGGCAACTTTTGACCCACCGTCACGCGAACGTTTTCACCTACCGCGGGCGTGGGCTGACCACGCTGGTCAAGATATTGCACAAACAAGTCATGGTTGTAGCTCTCTGCACACACACGACGAACAAAAAACTCAAGAAGTTCGCCAAAATCGTCTCGCCGCTCGCACAGCGCCGGAAGTGTCACCGCGGTCGCCGGGTTTAGGCGCATGAAAAGGTCTTCTCTGAATCGCCCAGCCCGAACCATTGTCGACAAATTTTCGTTTGTAGCGACCACCAACTTAATATCTGCGATACGTTCCTCCACCGCACCCACCGGGCAATATGCCCCCTCTTGAAGAACCAGGAGCAGCGATTTTTGTAGCTCGAGAGAAAGGTTGCCAATCTCGTCGAGAAAAAGAGTCCCACCTTCGGCCCGGCCCAAGACCCCCTCTCGTGAGTGCGTCGCGCCCGTGTAGGCCCCCTTAACGACCCCAAACAGATGCGCCGCCATGAGGTTCTCTGGAATCGTCGACAGATCGACCGCAACGAATGGACCCGAGCGACGCGAGTTTTCGTGAATATGCCGACGGGCCAGCAGACTTTTTCCAACGCCCGTCGGTCCTTGAATGATGATGGGAAGCTGACCGCGAGCGAGGATCGCAACCCTGCGCCGCAGCCGTCGCATCAGCGCCGTCGCTCCCCAATAGAACGGGCCATCGTCCTCGACACGCTCGCCTTTGGCGAGGATTCCGTCCACTTGCACCTTTAGCGAACGCGCGTCGAGATACTCGTCGTCAACAAAATAGGTGTAGTCCTGAGCGTTCAAACGTTCGGCGTCGGCCTCCAACGGGAGGTCATCGCGCGCAGTCATCACGATCACCGGAAGATCAGGATGTTGGGCACGCAGTCGATCTAAAATTCGTAGGCCTTGGGAGCGACGCAGGCGCTCCACCGCGCGGTCTCGATTTCCATGGGCGAGCAACTCAACCTTGTCGTACGGAAGCAGGTCCTCTTCTGGAATATCGAAATGAACATCGAGCAAGAGCAGATCGATCCGATCGGCCGACCGAGCAAGCACCGCCTGCGCTTCTCGATAGTTGCGGGCTGGTTCCAAGAACTGGTGTTCCGGCATGTGCCGTCGACACAGCTCCAGGTACTTGTCCTCGTCATCGACGATCAATATCGACGACATTCTCTAGGACTCCTCTCGCATCAGCCGTCGATGAAGATTGCGCAACTGAACTCGAATTTCAGTCTGAGCGGCTCGCAAATCTTCTCTCTCGTCCGCAAGAGCGGCATCCCCCGCGCGAATCAGCGGCTCGGCAGCGTGCAGCCGATAGACCGCGGATTCCACCTTTTGAAGCTCCGGCTCCTCAATTGTTGGCCCAGACTGAACAAAAGCCTGCCAGACTTCCCAGGCGCTCTCGACTCGCTCTCGGCCTTTTCGTGTACGTAGGATATCGTCGCGCAGCGCCTCAACCAGCTCCTGTTTTAGCGGCCCATGCCACAGATCTTCAGAAAGATTCGCCGAGGTCCAAGCGACGTATTTGGCCAGGTCGTGTTTTAGCGCCGCGACCCGCAAGCCTCTTTCATCACAGCTCATCTCCGCTCCCCATCATCGACCCCAGAACCGATTGCCCGCGGTGCCGGCCATTCTCACCCAATGGTGTTTCGCACGAACGTGAGCCAAAGCTCCCCCGCCTGGCCGGCCGTCGCCCACGAGGTCGTTCAAATCGAAAACCCGCCCCATCAAGGTCTTCGGGTCCTGGCCACTGCGAGTCACCGCGTGAGGCTAACATCCTTCCGCACCATGCCGGCAATGAATTGCGCATATTGCACCCACTCCCTCGACGACCGTCAAGTCACAGCGAGCCCAGGTCCGCCCTAAACTGCAGCATAGCGAGTTGCGCGCGCACGCCCGCTGGAGGCAATCTTTCCCATGCGTTTCATCCAAGCAAGATATCCGCGCAGCTCGGCCGTCTCAATATCCACAGCCTTACCCAACTGACCGATCGTTTGAGGACCCTCCGCCAGAACCTCAAGGATTTGCCTGTAGGTTTGTTCCTCCGAACTTTGGGGGATCGCACGTTTGCTAGAATCGACGAGCATGCGACGGCCGGCCGAGGGACGAACCATCGAAGTCAATGCAGCACCTAGCTCACTTAGGGTAAGCGTACGGATAGCGTCACCGGGCTGACTGGCCAACAGCTCCCGGACGGTCATCTCTGGGGCCATCCTTGATAAGCTTTGTGCGGCCGCCTGCCGCAGGCCGGTCTGGTTGTGTGCCAGGGCTGATTCGAGAAGTTGAGCGATCTCCAACATGTTCTTCCAAACTTGTCGTCGATGGGCTCTCACGCGAGAGGCCATCGACAAGCGCGCGAACTATGCCACCCGCCCCCCCCGCTCACAAGCCCACCACCGCCGCAAAGGTTTAGCCGTGCGCCTATCTAAATTACCTCTCGACGAACAAACAAGGAGTTCAGCTAGGCATGACGACAGCCGTCGATAACGTCATCGCGGAGGCCAGAACTCTTGGGGTTGTGCCCGCAAGCACCATCACATTTCTCGGGTCTCCGAACCGCGAATTTTCTCAAGATCGAAGGTTGTAGGCTCACATTGGTAGCAGCAATTCGATGCCGAGCGGATCGTCGCCGCGGCCGGTAATCAGCCACAGTGGGTCGACGTTGCAGCGATGGCAGGGATCTCCGGCATGTCCCACTTCGCAGACGCATACGCATACGCCTTCGTCCACATCGGCGTTCGCGCCGCACGAAACGTACCCCAACCGTCCCCGACCGCTGCCTCTCCGCAATCTCCGGCGCCAACGCAGGCAGTCGACGAGAAGACAACAAGCGCGGCCGCCAGCCAAATGGCGCCCGTCGCTCGATACGAAGCCACGATGCCTGCTAGCGAACGGCGTCGCTGGGCTTCTTGAACGCGACGACGCGGTACGTGTCCGTGCCGTCCGTCATGTTCCGGTAAAGGTTGGTTCCTGGGTCGCGAAAGAAGTTCCGCATGGCCTGTCGCGCCTCGTTGCGCTTGCGCTTTCCGTAGCGAGGAATCTTGAAGGCATGGAATCGGTCGAGACACGAATTCACGAACGCCTCGACACGCGCCTCATCTTCGTCACGCGCCTGCACCGCTTCTTTTGTCACGTCGAGTTCCGCCTCGTTGGTCATCCCCAGCGACTCCAAATACTCGAAACACGGCTGCCAAGTGTTGTCAGGAATTGCGTTGCCCCAGACCAGAAAACCGCCCGGTTTAAGCATATTGAAAGCCGTCGAGAAGAATCGCTCGTCCTCCGCGGTCACCCGTCCAGCACGCTCGGTGACGTGGGTCTCATTGACAACCACAAAATCGACCGACCCCGCGGGAATGTTGAGTTGTGTCGCGTCGGAACAGGTGGCCTTGAGTCGTCCCCCGCATTTTGGGACATGACGGCGATTGCAGGTGTTGATCGCTGCAGCCTGCATGTCGACCGCCTCATAGGTGCACTTTGGAAGGACATTTGTGCAGATATGATGTGCGCCGCCACCGGTACCGCACCCCATCTCCACAATATTGACCTTGCCATCATGGGCCTCTATGTATCGCTTGACCGGCGCGGCTTCAAAGAGTCCCGTGTAGGCATTCTTGCCGAACCGCTGCGGGTCACTGGCCGAAATCGTCGTATTGGTGCCCCACTCCGTGGGCCATGCGTAGCCCCACGTGTTGAAGGTCATCTCGTAGAACTCGCCAGTCTCGCTCTCCACCTCGCCGACCGTTCGATAGATCGAATAGAGGAGCGAGTAGATCGACTGCTTGGAGTAGTCTTCTTCTTTCACATCCCCATCCGAGACGGAGATTTTTGTCTTGCTCTTTTGTAGCTTTATCAGGCGCTCAACAGGGTCACTCATGACCCAAGCTCCGATGATGAACTGCAGCTTTCGAGAGGAGTAATCGCTATCGGAATTCAGATCTGTGAGGATATCCATGAAAGTATTCCCGCGAAGAGTAGCCGCTGACCGTTCGTTGGACAACGGCGACTCACGGCTTCCACTTTGTCTCGGTCTATCCGCCACCGTGAACCGATTGCGGAGTGCATCGCTCGATACGAGGCTGTACATGTCTTGTAGCGATGGCAACCTGCGATACTATGCCAAGGAAGGGCGTAGTGCCGCGGGGGACCGCCTCAACCCACCCCCCCGCGCGACAACAAGAGCCCGATCCAGGTGGGCCACAGCGACGCACCAAACAACAGTTGGACGGCGATCCCCACAAAGATCAATGTCGACAGCATCCAAATGGTCGCCTCCCTGCCAGTCCGCTGGGGAACAAGAGCCAAGAGCGGCACCAATGAGATCGCGTGCCACGGCATGGCCTGCGGGGCAAATAGACACATCAGCAAGGCCCAGGCTCCGCAGAACCCTAGCATCCGGCCGCCTTGCCATACTGCCGCACCCGCAGCCAAGAAAAGCGCCAAAAGCGCCAAAAGCGAGCGGGCCGGTGCCCCGTGGATCACGCTGATCTGTAGCGGATGCGAGACGGGAAACTCCGCGAGAAAGGGCGCAACCCAAATCAGGCTCATCGCCGCCATCGCCCCTGCCAAGATACCTGTCAAGCACTGGCCCCCCATCCCGGGTGAGAGCTTCCCCAAGCGGACAGCGCCGATGGTTCTCCAAAACGCGCCAATCCCAAGAGGAAGAAACCAAAGCCCACGAAAATGGGCGAGACAAGCCAACCCAAAAAACATCAGGACGAGGCTTGGTTTCCTCGCCCGCCAGGCCGCCCCGGCCAGACAAAGCGGACCCACCGCCAGACCATCGTAGAAACCAGCAAAGCTCCAACCCAAGACGAGAGCACCGCCCGCAACTACGCTCAGCCATGCTGCCAGCGAGCGTGACCCGAGTCCCCGGGGGTTCACTGCAAACAACAACGAAAGCGCAGCCACGTGGCCAAACAACAAGATGAGCCCCATTGCCCATGCACAGGCCTGCGCGAAACCAATCCCCGCGTGGGCGTAGGCCCAGCCCACGGGTAAAAACAACAACAAATTTCCCGGAGGATACGGTCGAGGGAAACGCCCCCAATTCACGACAAGCGGAACGTCAGTCCAGCCTCCACGAACAAAACAAATATCCACCGGAGCGACCCGCAGTTCCCGTGCGGCCTCGATCGTCCGCGCCCAGAGCGGGCTCGCGGCGCTCGCTGGCCGAAGGCAAAGATCGTCGGTCGGATGCCTGTAGATCTCGCTGCCGTGGTGGATCGCCATCACCGCCGCTCCCACGTGCGAATAGTGATCGGAGTTGTTGGCAGCAAGCGCCACACTCGGGGTCGGACGCGTGGCGAACAGAAAAAATGCCCATGCCACACTGGCCAGCACCGACAAGATCAAGCCGCGTGTCCAAAATCGCTTCGCGCCCGGCTGGGCCGGCCTGCTGTCTTCAGCCTCCACCTCGCGAAGCCTACCCTAGCCACCGGAACTCGATTCGCGCCATTTGCACAGCTGACGCGGGCCCCCTCGTCTCTAGCCCTACGAAACTCTGCAGCGACGAGTCTCCGCAAAAGGGCCCGAACCGCCCGATCGGACGAATCCACCACAGAGCCCGAACCGCCACAGAGCCCCTCGGAGCAACGGCTACCCACGGGAGGTGCTCTCGCCTCAATCAATTGGTTGGGCGAAGTGTGCGAGATCCTCTAGACTCATCGCGGTGTTCCCGACGGATCAAACGGCTGAGCTCGACCCTCTGCCTCGCCAAACGTTGGCCAAGCGGGAGGACCAAGAAAGCCAGGAGACCGAGCGCCGAAGCCCGACGTCCCCGAGGCGGACAACAACCGTCGACATTGAACCGCCGTTTCCGACCGCCACGCCCGATTTCCCGTCGCGCGAGAGAACGGCCGAGCTTCCCGCCCCAGGCTTCGAGGAGGACAGCGAGACCCGGGCCCGATGGCGAGTTGGCGCGTTTATCGGCGACCGCTATTTCTTGGAGCGCCGGCTCGGCATTGGAGCCATGGGCGAGGTTTTTCTCGCCCGCGATCGACTGCTGAAGAAACATGTGGCGCTCAAGGTCCTGCGTATTGACCTTGCAAAGAGCCGAGCCACCGTCCGCCGTTTTTTACGCGAGGTGGCGCTGGCGCATTCCGTCACCCACCCAAACGTCGTCCGGATCTATGACACTGGTGAGGCCCATGGTCTCCCCTATTTTTCGATGGAGTACCTGCAGGGGCAGACGCTCGACGAGTTGATCGATCTCGCTCAGCGAAATGACAGCCCGGCAATGACCCTACGGGAGGTTCGGGAGTTCAGCTATGAAATTTTGTCAGGTCTCGAAGCGGCACACCAGGCAGGCATCGTCCACCGCGACCTCAAGCCCGCCAACGTCATGCTCACTCACCGCGGCGCGATCGTCATGGACTTTGGCGTCGCCGGATTCGATACGATACCCGCTCCCGCGCTTCCGCCCGAGCCCGCGGATGCTCGATCTCTTGTTCGAACTGAAGCGGGTACGATTTTCGGAAGTCCCGCCTACATGGCCCCCGAACTCTGGGACGGTTCGCCCGCGACGGTCCAAACAGACCTCTACTCCTTTGGCGTCATGCTCTACCAAATGTTGACCGGCATACTGCCGATCGATGCCGCGAATGCCCGAGAATTCCTAGAGCGACTCCGAACGACGAGACCCCAGCCGGTCCGCAGCCGTCGAAAAGACACGCCGCGCAACCTCTCCATGCTGGTCTCGCGCTGCATGGCACCCGATCCCGAAGACAGACCTCAAAGTGCTCTCGCAGCCGCCGCCTTCGTCGCCCCGCTTGCAAAAAAATGGTCACGAGTCGCCGTAGCCTTGTCGGCCGTCCTCGTCGCTAGCGGAGCCGCCGCGACCCTTCACGAACCCACCGATCCATGGACGGAGATGGGCCTACCCAACGCGATCGCCGTGGGCGACCTCGGGGCGATCGCCCGTGCCTATGACGTCGGCGATCATCAGACCGCCCTCCGCCAGCTTCAGCGGCTCGAGGTCCGGGCCCCCCACTCGGCATCCGTCGCCTTTTGGCGTGCTACGATCGAAGACGATCTAGGGAGCAACTCCGCACGACAGGCCAACTGCGCGGCGAGTGTCGATCGAGAATCCTCTGCAAAAGGCGGCGAATCATGGAGAGGCGCACCCCACTGGGTTTCCATGGCCAGCCACGCCTGCCAGCCGCGCTACGCGCTCTCGCCAGAGCTTCACGCGCTGCTCTCCGACGATACGACGCCCGTCGGCCGCAACTATCTCCCGCTCGCGGTCGCCCAGTCGCTCGTGCCTCGCCTTGAGGCCGTCCGTGAGCCTAGTTTGGCCCTCAAGAATGAAGCCGCGCTCGTCCAGATGGCTTTGGCGAACGTTCCCGACTTTGGGACAGATGTGGCGTTGCCGGTCCGCTGGAAGCTCGCCGATATTGACCTCCGAATCGCGCTCGGGGATCTCGATGATGCTGAGACGGCGATGAACGGCGCTCTGCTCACCAGCCACGAGGCGCCTTCGGTCATGCTCAAGGCATCATGGTTTTTCGAGCGCATCGGAAAACACGATCGAGCCCAGCGATGGGCGGACGCAGTCTCGGCGATCGATCCTCGTCCCGGACTCCGACTGGAGCTCGATGCCGGCAGACTCATCGCGGGCGGAGAACGAGTCGACGTCTACGCAGACGGACCTTATCACGAGGCCATGCTGTCGATGTGGTGCGGATACGCTCTACGCTATGAGTTCGAGCTTCCCCCGGAACGCTGCGCCGAGCTTGGTCCCGGCTTGGTCCATAGTCTGTGGATGGGTGGAGAGATCGGTGAGAGTCACAAAGAAACAATGACCGCCCTCGAACGCACGATCGCAGGCCGGCAGCGGTCGCTCAATTTCGGAGACTGCATTGACCACGGTGCCAGCGCGACAATGCTGCATCACCTACCGGCCCCCTTCGAGACCTACATGGCTCAACTCGATATTAGCGCAGCGCTGTGCGCTGCCGACCCAGAACGCCGCAGCCTCGAACGCGCACGCACGCGCGCCGAGTCCCTCATGACCGTCGCCCCTCGGGACCCCTGGGCGATCCTCTTGCAAGCGGAGGTCGACCGGGCTCAAGGAGCGCTGTCCCTGGGCCGCGCGAAGCTTCAAACCGTCGCGGCGCTGTGGGCAGATGCCGACCCGGACTTACCTCTCGTCTCCCACCTTCGTCAGCGGCTCAGCAGCGATTCCACCAGCACCGCAAATTCTCCCTCACCAGCCTCTCAGGGCTCAGACGACCCATGACACTTGAAGAACGTGACGCGAAGGCGCTGTGGCATCCGGCCACCCACTTTCGGGACCTCGAAGAGACACCGCCCATCGCGATCTCTCGCGCACTCGGAAGCTGGCTCTACGACGAAAGGGACCGGGCGATTCTCGATGGGATCTCTTCATGGTGGACCTGCCTGCACGGCCATGGCCATCCGACGATCCAAGAGGCTATCAAGACCCAGGTAAGTCGCCTCGACCATGTCATGTTTGCCGGGTTCACACACGAACCCGGGGTCGCGCTCGCAGAGCAGCTCCTCCACCGAGCGCCGCCTGGCTACGGCAAGGTGTTCTATTCGGACTGCGGATCCGCCTCGATCGAAGTGGCCCTTAAACTCAGCTATCAGTCGAGAATTCAACGAGGCGAGCCCAAGCGCCGACGCTTCGCCGCGCTCCATAACAGCTATCACGGAGAAACCCTTGGTGCTCTCTCCGTCTGCGGACATGATACCTATCGCGAGCTCTTCTCGCCCTTGCTCGTTGATGTTCTCTACCTACCTGCCCCTGCCCTCGCCAACCACAGCCACCAAGATCTTGGTGAAGACTCCGGCGCCACGGCACCCGAGACCGCCACAGCGATCGCGCTGCTCGAACGTCACGCAGAAGAACTCACTGCAATCTTCATCGAACCCATAATTCAGTGTGCCGGAAAGATGACCATGACGGGTAGTGGCTACTATCGACGTGTTACGGAGGCCGCACAAAGACTCGGCATCCATGTCATTGCCGATGAAATCGCTGTCGGTTTTGGTCGAACGGGTTCTATGTTTGCGAGTACCTGGTCGGGCGTAACACCCGATCTTCTTTGCTTGAGCAAGGGCCTCTCTGGCGGGGTTCTTCCCCTCGCCGCGACCCTGATCCGCCGAGGTTTTGAAGATGATTTCAAAGGAAGCCCCGAACGGAGCTTCATGCACAGCCATACTTTTACAGGCAATCCAATCGCCTGCGCCGCAGGTCTCGCCAGCCTGAAAATTTTTGATGAAGAACAGACGATCGCTCACCTAAGTGAGCGGATTTCATGGATGGAGTCGCTGCGTCACGAGGTTGAATCCGCATGCGAAAGCGTCGTCGAACATCGCCAATCCGGTCTCGTGACCGCGCTCCGCGTCGATCCGGCCCGCGGCCGCTCCTTACCTCCTGATGGCCGGCTTGGGCTCGCCCTAAGGCGCGCGGCACTCGAACGAGGAGTGCTTCTTCGGCCCCTGCACGACACAATTTATTGGATGCCGCCGCTCAACATCAGCCGCGACGACCTCACCACACTTGCCGAAGTCACGGTAGCCGCCATCAACACTGTACTCGGATGAAGACCATCTATTTGGATGTATTTTTACAAAAACCGTACTGACGGCACACAAGCCAGGATCGCAAATACACTCACTATTTTTTCTCGACCTAAATAAGTCTTGCAGAACATTCATTGCGCATACACGCCCGCAACAACATGAACCACAGTTCTTTTTCATTCGAGAGACCCCCATCGAGACCAGGGGGATCGCATCTAAATCCCGTATAATTCCGATCATGTAGCCCGCCGTTT
>CAYTFJ010000042.1:16363-36049 GCA_964437075.1 uncultured Nannocystaceae bacterium | reverse complement strand
CCGTCGCCGTCGCCGTCGCCGTCGCCGTCGCCGTCTCCATCTCCTCCGGTACCCGAGCCGCCAGAATCGTGGAAGTCGTCATCTTCGACACAGCCGAGGGACGACAACGAGAGCGCGAGCGCCGACGCGGCACCGAGAATCTTTGCATGGGCCATCGCCCCCACCATAGCGCCAAGATGATTGTGGATCCAACGAAGGACTTGCGTCGAGGGCTCGCTTCGGGCGAACAGACTGAATGAGCGGCGGGCAGCGGGCGACGCCTTGCGCGCGTTCCTCTCCGGGGCATGCCGTGACACCCGTAGCCCAGGTGATGGGGCCGGATCGCGGCACATGTGGGATACGGCGTCCACAAGTCTTGATTCGGCGTGTCGCGGTGTCGGAGGTTTCCGCGATTTCAATTTAGTTAGGTAATATTGATAATATAAAATTCAATAAAATCTCAACATAAAGAAGCGTGAACACGAGGGATCGGCGCAGCTCGAGTCGGTTACAGTCCCGCTCAGTTTGGATCTCATTTCTCAACTGAGGCTGGAGCAAAAAGCTGAGCGTCATGCGGCGGCCATGGCGAGGCGGCAAGAGCGACGGCGCTGGGCTTTTGTATCGTCGATCGCAGTGGTGTGCGTGGTGTCGCTCCTGGGTGGACTTTGGTTCGTAGTACGTGAGCGAAAGCTGAAAGAGGGGATGACACAGGCGTGGGAGCAGCTTCATCGAGGCGGACCGAGTGCTTTGGCTCGCGCTGAGATTGAACTCCAAAAAAATCTAGAGATACTTGGATCCCATCTCGGGTCGCTTTGTCTCCGAGACTTGGTAGAGGCTCGGAGAGGGCTCGCGCAGGCATCGATGGGATCCTCGGTGCTCTCGGTTGAGGGGGAAGGTCGTGATTGTGTTGGGAGTCTCGTGGCTCGGTCGATCGAATACCATCGGCTGGGGCGATGGGACGAGGCCTATCAATTCGCGGAGGCTGCGAGCACTGCGGCAGCGGGCCCCGATCAAGAAGTGGTTGTTCGCTGGCTCCAGCTTCATCTGGCGAGAAACGGTCCGGGGCTTTTGTTGCCGGAGATGGCCGAAAATCTTCAACGAGCAACCACGACGCCTGCCGAACTCGGCGATGTCGCTGAGACGCGGGCAAGGGCCGCGATGGCCATGCGGCGCGGAGATCTGTCGTCGGCCCTCAATATCTTAGACTCGAAGATCGAAGAGCTTCCCGAAGGTGTCGGACTGCTTGTCGATCGATTGTTGTACGCGGAGTTTGGGGGGACGTCCGTGGTTGACGACTGGCGACGACTGGCCGCAATGGTCGCGGATCGGTCGCTCACGCCCCATGATTCTGCTCGGTTGGAGCTAGCGTCTGGCTGGCACAGGCTTAGCGAAGGGGGACCCCAGGCTGGCGATGATGCCCGGCAGGCCTTCGAGCGGGCGCTTCAGCAAGTGCCAGCATGGGATGCTGAGACCCGGCAGTTTGTGCTTTCGACCAGCCTTGTGCTTGGCCGGCCCAATCTTGCGCTTGTGCTCGCCAATCTTTCGGCCGGGGGCGAGCGGAGAATCGACCCGAGGGTGGAGTCCTTTTATCGGGCTTGGGTTGCGGCCCTTGGCGGTCGTCACGGTGACGCCACAGGGGAGCTCGCAGAGCTGGTGGATTCGCCGAGGGTCGCCTTGGTGCGTGCGCTCGGAAAGATCGAGCAAGGTTTGTTGGATGACGCCCGACGTCTTCTCCCTGCGGCGGGTACGAGCGGCGCCGAAGAGCATCTCCGCCGGTTGCTCACTTTGAGGCTCGGTCCTGACGTCGATGACGGTCGCTCGGCTCTAGAGACGATGGAATCGCGTATGGGAGAGTTCTCGTGGATGTGGCGTAGCTGGACGACTCTCGGCGAGCTGCGGTTGGGTAAGGATTCATCGAATCCACCACTGCCAGCCTCAACTGCTGCCGCGAAAATCGCTTTTGAGAAGGCGCTTGAGCGCGAGGCGACACCGGCTGAAGCCGCGCTTCAACTGGCGATTTTTAAGTCCCGCGAGGACAAATTTCGCCCTGAGCGCGGGCTGGCTGCACTCGCTCTCTTCGAGCGAGCTGCCACGGCGAGTCCTTCGGTGCCCCGATATGTCGGACGCTTCGGGTTGGAGTCGATTCGCCGTGGATTGTTTGGTGAGGGGCGTGCTTTGCTGATCAAGTCGGGTGTCAGAAATTTGAACTCCACACAGCGTGACGAAATTGTAGTTATCGAGGCTCAGCACGCGGAATTCGAGCATAGGGCGATGAGCGCCCAGGACTACGCGTGGCTCGACCCGGAGGTGGGCTCGACTTCGAGTGCCGCTTCGGATTCGGGGATGGGTCTGGTCGCTACTGCGAGCTGGCTGGTCGGGTCCCATCCTCGAGATTTCGAAGTTCGGGCTGCCCAATGCCGTGCGGCGATCGAGGCTGAGCTCGCCGTCTCAGAGGTTGAGCCTCGGCTTCGAGTTGAGCTTCATTTGGCCGAAGCCGCCCTGGGCGCTCAACTCGACGAGACCCAGGTCGCGCTGGACAGCTTGCGGCGCGCGCTGCGAAGGGTGCCCAAAAAAGGGCTTGGTTATGCGCAGATTCGGGTGGCCATTTACGAGACCCACCTGGGAGTTCGAAGGCGCGCGGCGGCACGAGCTTGGAAAGGCTGGAAGAGCATGCGACACGAGTCTTGGTCCGCGGCTCATCGCCTTGTCGCCGCTGAGGCCGTGGCCTCGATGTGGCTAGCGATCAAGCAGGAGGGTCCGGCGCGTAGCGTCGCCCGGGGTTTGACCGAGGACCTCCCCTACCTCGCAGACGCGTGGGCATTTCGGGCCCACGTCCAGCGAAAGACCGAGCACTTGGTCGAGGCCTGTAAGAGTGTGCATCACGCCTTGTTGCTGCGCCCCGCACATCCAGTGGGGGCGGCGATCCTTGCGAAGTTGACCGCCTGTTCAGCGCCGTAGAGGCGCTGAACAGGGCTGCGATCTAGTCTTCATCGTCGAGGTCGTTCGGGTCGTCGGGGGATCGCTCGAGGTCCATAGAACAGACAAGATCGTGGGTGCTACTTTGAATGATCCGGGCGCGTACAAGCGTCCCGGGGGCTCCGGTTCCGTCGCAGAGGATCACCTTTCCATCGATTTCCCTGGCCTGGCCCTGATGTCGGCCATCCAGTAGAAACTCGCTCTCTTCGCTTTCGCCGTCGATCATGACGTCGAGTTCTTGGCCGAGCATCGATCGATGCTTTGCATCGCGGTTTTCGGCTTGGATCTGCATGAGTTCCGCGGCACGGGTATCGGCCTGTTCTTGGTCGACACGTGAGGGCAACATGGCGGCAGCGGTGCCTTCTTCGCGCGACCAAGGAAAGACTCCGAGATGATCGATTTCGCCTTCCGCGACAAAATCTCTAAGGCGCTCGTAGGCAGCTTGGTCCTCCCCGGGGTGGCCAACCAACATTGTCGTGCGCAGCCAGATGTGATTTTTCGCGGTGCGAAGACGCTCGACAAGCTCACGTACGGATTTCTCTGTGTATCCGCGCCGCATCCGTTTCAAGACGCCCGTATCGATGTGCTGAAGCGGAACGTCGAGGTAACTAGCGATTTTGGGATGTTCTGCGATTCGTTCGATCAGCGCGGGGGTCGTCGTCGTCGGATAGGCGTAGTGGAGTCGGATCCAAGTAAGCCCACGGATTTCTCCGAGACGGTCGAGCAGCATCACGAGATCGGATTCGGGTAGATTTCGGCCGCGCAGGTCGCTGCCGTAGGTCGTAAGATCCTGGGCGATGAGCGCGATTTCTTTGGTGCCGGCCTCGACGAGCTGTTCGGTCTCGCGCACCAGGCTCTCAACGGTCCGTGATCGCTGCGGTCCACGAAGTTTGGGAATGATGCAAAATGCGCAAGGGCGGTCGCAACCCTCCGCAATCTTGACAAACTGGGCGTGCGGACTGCCGTAGGTCTGCCGTGGGGCATCGTGGTCGTAGAGGTAGGCTCGACGATCGAGCTTCGAGACGGAGATGCGTTTGCCTTGACCACGCAGTACCGCACGTAGGCCCAACATATCCGCACTGCCAAGGAAATGATCGACCTCCGGAATCTCGATCGCCAGAGCGTCGGAGTGCCTTTGGCTAAGGCATCCGGTGACGACCAACTTCTTTGGCGTTTCGGGATCTTCGTTCTTGATACGGGCAAGATCGAGGATCGTGTCCACCGATTCCTCCTTGGCCGCCTCGATGAAACCACAGGTATTTACGACCAGCGTATCGGCATCGCTCGGGTCGTCCACCAGCAGGACACCTTCGTCCTTGGAAATTCCGAGCATGACCTCGGTATCGACCTGATTTTTTGGGCAGCCGAGCGAGACAAAATAAATTCGACGAGATTGCATTGCGGCGTCTTTTGGAGCTTACATCTTTGGGCACGCGGCAGCCTTGGCGAGGGCGGCTGCGCGCAGGGCGTGGGCCGTGGGGCCGTCACCAAGCTGGGATCGTTTCTTTTGGCCGTGTCCCTCCCCGAGGATGTCGCGCAAATAGGCGTCGTATTCAAAGGTGTCAGAGTGCTCCGGCGTGTGGCATTGGAGACAAAGGTCGGCGGGAACTGCGGTCTTTAGGGGGATGGCATCGTCGTCGGCGTGTAGGCTTCCCGGACCGTGACATTGCTCGCACTGCACATCGCGAAGGCCTTCATTTTCGACGACCTCAGAGCCGCCAGGCGCGCGAAACCCCGTGACGTGACAGCCGACACAGGAGAGATCGAATTGTTTGTTGGCGGCGACCAGGGTCTCGTACGCACGCGCATGTACCGTCGTTTTCCAAAATTCGGCGGCCTCGTCATGACAATTCGAACATTCCTCGGTGCCGACATAGGCCGCCTGGCCCTGAGCTGCCTTGGGTGCTTTGACCCCCGCGAAGCGCTTTTGGTTCGCGGTTGCAACCCAGCCGTCGTAACCGTGTAGCGCCTTTTTTGTTTGGCCGTCGGTGGCCAGAGTGCAGTCGATGGCGACCTGGCGAAATTCTGCCGTGACAGGCGCTGCGGACCGACGCTTTTCCCCAAGTAATTGTTTGAGCTCGGCACGTTCAGCCCTAATGCGTGCGATGAAGCCTGGATCGGCGTCTGGGTCGCTCTCAAATTTCTTCAGTCGTCGTTCGACCTGGCGCAGTTGCTCGGCCACCTGATCGTCGCTCTCGAGGAGTACCCACGTTTCGGGGGGGGAGAGTACGCTCGTGGCCGCGTCCATGGACAGCCGTAGGTGGGTTAATGTTTGGCCGCGATCACCTGGTTGCATGACCCAGGTGACATCCGGGGCACCGTCGGGATGTTTGGTCTCGATGCGAGTGACGGGGCTGCCGCTGCGCCCGCGATCGACGTTGTCGATCTTTCCAGCGACGACCACCAGGTCGAGTTCGGGAAGCTCGCGGGCGAGCGACATCGCCAAAGCTGCGGGGCCGTGTACGATGGCGATTCGAAGCTGTATGGACCCTTTGTGAGCCTCGCGCAGAGAGCGAAGTTCGCTACGAAGGGCCGTTTTTGGGGCCTCGAGGGCCGGGAAATCGAGGTCCTCGGGGCCCCGATCTCTGGGATCGACAACAACCATGATGGCCGCCTGGACGCCGTGGCCGAGGTCGGCCACGCGATGGCTTAGGACCGCCTCGGGAAGAGGGGAACTCGCATTTGTTAATACACGTGGAAGTTTCCAGCGGCTCAGGGCCCTGGTGCCATGGGCGGAGCTGAAGTCGGTTGGACCCAGTCCAGAGACCAAATCTTGGCCAAAACGACTGAGCTGCTTCACCAGAAGATCTGCCCGCTGTTCTGCCTGAGCCCAGCTCGCGCCGTCGTCGGGGGCCTCGGATCCATCGGGATCCGGAAAGAGCAGTGAGCCTGGCTCGAGAATAAGACGCTGTCCTGCGCTGGAACCCGCGGCGATGTAGCCCATCGCGTGCTGAAGGCCGCCAAGCGGCACCGAAGTGCAGCCGCAAGGGGCGATCGTTCCCTGAAAACGCCCAAAAGCGAAGATGTCGATGGTGTGTGGTGATCGCTCGGGCGGTAGATCTCTTCTCTCGCTAGCGGGAGAGCCGCTGGGTCGTGCAGGGTTGCAGGCGAGCGCGACGAACCCAAAAACGAGGGTAGCGAGCACCACGAAAAAGCGGATAGACGGCCTCCTTTGGGTATGCAGGTGCTCTGCACTGGCTTTGGGGGGTCGGAGTGCGGCGTCCGGAGTGCGAGAAAAGCGCGATCGAATCTCAGCGTTCATGATGGTGTGATGTGCTTGACCCAGCCCTCGCCTGCGGCTAGCCTCATGCACCCTTCGAATTCCGAAGTCTTTACGAGTACACAATGGCCGTCAAGATCAGGCTCGCCCGCGGTGGCGCCAAAAAAAGACCTTTCTACCGGATTGTTGCAGCGGACGCACGTGCGCCACGCGACGGTCGTTTCCTTGAAAAGCTCGGGACCTACGATCCCCGTCAGGAGGAGGGTGGTGTCGTGATGAAGCGAGACCGCATCGACTACTGGCTTGGCGTAGGCGCTGAACCAACGGGCACAGTGGCGCGCCTTTTGCGCCGACAGAGCAAAGCCGAGTCTTCGGACTAGCGGCGCCCCGCGGGGGCTGTTGCGGTCGTCGGTCGGACAGGCGCTTTTGGGCATACGGCATCTGGCTCGTGTGCCTAAAAATGCTGGCATTAGCACTTCGTGCTAGGAGCCGAAGACGGGTGATGTTTTCGAATATCACCACGGCGGACAGCGCCCGGCATTTGTGCAGTTGTCGTTCTCGGGCGGCCGGAGAGAAAGTGCGCGTGCGGAGTGGAGTGGCTTGGCTTTTGCTCGCCCCGCCTGCATGTGGGATGCTCTTGAGGATCTTCGCGCTTCCCCCCTCGTCTAAGACGCGACATTTACGCGATTTCCCAATCTCGGAGGCAATATCAACATGGCAGACCAAGTCTCGCTTAAAGAACTCATCGAGTTCATCGCACGCGCCCTTGTAGACGAACCCGACGAGGTCGAGGTCTCGGACATCTCAGGCGAACAGACCGTTGTTCTTGAGCTTCGAGTGGCGAAAAATGATCTCGGCAAGGTGATCGGCAAACAGGGCCGCACCGTGAAGGCCATGCGGGCCATTCTCAATGCAGCGTCCTCCAAGGTCAGAAAACGAGCTGACCTTGAGATCCTCGAGTAGCGAGTGATGGGCGGCTGCGCTGGCCGAAGGTCTATGGGTTGGCTGTGAACGGTAGCGAGAACAAAAGTGCGCTTGCGCTTGGCTACGTTATGGGAGCCCATGGCATTCAGGGGGCCTTGCGCCTACGTCTCCATGATGCGGATTCGACCAGCGTAAAGGCGGGGCTTGAGCTGAGTCTGAGGGACCCGGAAGGTCGAGAGGTACGACGTTGTCGGGTGTCGTCGGTCGCACCTAAGCCAGGTTCATCGGTACTGCGAGTTTGTGTGGCCGGAGTGCAGACGCGCGAAGATGCCGAAGCTCTGCGTGGTTTGCAGGTTTGGGTGGAGCGCGAGGCGCTTCACGACCTGGCAAACGACGAGTTCTATCTCGCGGACTTGATGGGTCGTTCTGTGGAGCGGGCATGGCCAGATGCGGTCTGTGCGGCGGCCCATAGCGAGCGCAGGCAGGTCCTCGGGACGATCGTGGGTGTGGCGAGCAATGGGGCGCAGGATCTCTTTGAGGTCCGGTATGGAGTGAGCGGAGGGGGGCGGGGCAAGACATGGCTGCTGCCGGTGCTTCCACATTTTCTGATCGATATTTCCGACGCGCGCGTGTTGGTTGACCTCCCTGAGGGTTTGCTTCCGGCCGCGCTAGAAACGTCATGAGGCCTCAACCGGGGGGGGGGCTGACCTTTGAGGTCTTTACGCTTTTCCCCGAGCTGATCGAGGGGTTTGTGGGCGCGGGGCTCATGGCCAAGGCCATCGAGCGAGGCCATCTCTCGGTGCATTGCACCAACTATCGAGACTATTCCACCGACCGTCATCGTAGTGTGGACGACACACCCTTTGGGGGGGGCGGGAGCATGCTGATCGCGGCGCCGCCGGTTGTGGCTGCGCTTGAAGATGTTCAAGCGCAGCGAGGGCCCATGCATCGAGTGCTGTTGACCCCGTCCGCTCCGCGGTTTGACCAGCGAACTGCAGAGCGGCTTGCCAGGCATGAACGCATAGGTCTGCTGTGTGCTCGCTACGAGGGCATCGACGATAGGGTTCGCGAGGACCACGTCGACGAGTGCCTCTCGCTCGGTGATTTTGTGCTCAACGGTGGAGAAGTGGCGGCCGCAGCGATCATCGAGGCTGTCGCGCGTCTGCGTGTGGGTGTGCTTGGCAATCCAGAATCGGCGCGGCACGAGAGTTTTGCCGAGGCGAACTCGGCGGGGCTGCAGGGTACTTTGCTCGAACATCCCCACTACACTCGGCCCGCTGAGTTTCGCGGCCGCACGGTCCCCGAGGTCTTGCAGAGCGGCGACCATCGCGCAATTGACGAGTGGCGCCGCCATCAAGCCTGCCTACGGACGTGGGATCTACGGCCAGACCTTCGACCTCAATGTGAGCTTTCTCAAGATCACCCGATCTACCTGGCGGTTGATGATCAATATGTTCTCGATCATCTAGGATCGGCCCTGGATGGTGTCCGCGCGCTGTGTTCTGGCCGGGACTTTCGAGATCTCTCTCAGCTGCGCAAGCGTGTTCGACGGGACCACGATAGGGCGCCATGGCTGGTGCACCTCGATGCGTCGCCGGAGCCCTCCGCGGGTCCACAAACGCGTCTTGAGGTGGCACTAGACTGTCTGAAGACGATGCATCGGGTCGACGCTATTCCACCGTTGATCCTGCTTGCACCGCACAAACAAACCCAAGAAATGCACGCGTTCTCCAAGATTGACAAAATGCGTAATATACGCATTCCTTGTGAGGGCGAAATTGGAAATAGACTTGCCAACAGCGGTCTGATCACCGATGTTTCGCACCCTCAGCGCGAACGGGTTCTCAAGATGACGCGCGCAGCACTGCTGCAACTTCGCCGGAGCCGGTCCGGCAAAGAACCCAACGATCAGGAACTCTTCAGTCATGAGCCATAGCTGCCCGACAATCGCCGCCATCGAGAAGTCCTCCATTCGCACGGACCTCCCCGATTTCCGTCCTGGAGACAAGGTCCGGGTTCACGCTCGGATTTCTGAGGGAGGGAAGGATCGTATCCAGGTCTTCGAGGGCGTCTGTATTCACCGTCGCCGCAAGGGCGTTCGAGGCTCTTTCACAATTCGCAAGGTCTCTGACGGTGTCGGTGTCGAGCGTGTCTGGCCAGATGCATCGCCCCGCGTGACAAAGATCGAGATTGTGACTCGAGGTCGTGTACGGCGCGCAAAACTCTACTACTTGCGCGATCGCTTCGGCAATGCGGCCCGTATCCGCGAGAAGATCGACTACAGCAAGAAACACGCGAAGAAGTAGCGGGGGGTCGCTCCCCGGAGCACCCACAAAGACTGCTGACGCAGGGCCACCGAGAGGTGGCTTTTTTGTGGGAAAGGCTTGGCGTATGAAGATGGCGTGGCGCCAAAATCGGAAACAGAAGGCTCATCCACACGTTCGCGGGGGCGGCGACAGGAGCAACGCGCCAGTGAGTTTCTCCAGGAGAGAGGGCTTGAACTGCTTGCTCAAAACGTCGAGGTTGCCGGGGGGGAGCTCGACCTGGTCTTTGTTGACCCACACGAGTCCAGTCGGACGATCGTCTTTGTTGAGGTCCGTTCACGAAAGGACGACCTACGTGGTCACCCGATCGAGACCATCTCCCGGGCAAAACGCCGGCATTTGATTCGCGCGGCCACGGGGTGGCTGGTTGGCCACGCCTTGTGGGAGCAGGTCGCTGTGCGTTTCGACGTGATCACGATCGTCGCGGAGCGCGTCGAGTGGTGGCGCGATGCCTTTGATGCAGGCTCGTGACTCCGACACACGGAAACGAGCTGCAATCGAACAACAGAAAACCCCGAGCTTGAGGTAGCCTGGGGTTTCAACATCTGGTTCGTCGAACACAGCCTATGTGGCCAGGCATCGCCTGACCCTGCTCGGTATTCTCTACTTGTCGTCGTATTCGCAGAACTCGGCTTCGCCTCGCTTGCAGGTTTCAGCAACCTCGTCGAGCGCCGTTGCTGGAAGATCGTCACTGCAGATGCACATCGCTCGACAGCAAAATTCTCCGAGCTCCATCAGCACCTTGCACTTGAAGCCGTCCGCGCACGAGGTGTCTTCATCGTCGACCAGCGGTTTGTGCGTGGGCCCGTCGTTCTTGCAGTCTGCGTCGGACTCACAATCGATGGAGCACATCGAGCGTTCAAGCACGTAATTCATGTTGAGCGCGCACTCGGAGTCCTTTGTATTGCAGACAAAGGTGGTCTCCCCGTTGTTGTTGCAGTCGGTGTCGGCCTTGCACGCGTTGGCAGGAATTTTCTGCTCTTCGCCGTATACACACAGGAGGTTGCTACAGCTGAGCGCTGGGAAGGTTACGAGCATACCTACGGGCGGCTGCGACGTGCCGTGGTTGCACGGCGCACCGACGTCGCCTTGTGGGCAAGCGGTGAGCAGGAGCCCTCCCACCATTACGTGGGCAGCGGCAAGAAACAGCGAATGCATGGAGGTGGCGGCCATCAGCGTTCTTCTCGACTCTCAAATCGTCTTGCGCCTGAGCCACCGAGGTGACCGAAGCACGCGCGTCCACAGGGACGTTTGCGCTCGCAATCCTACACGTCCCTGCGGCGGGGTCAAGGGCATGTTGGCCGCGAGAAAATGGCTTTGCGGCGATGCAGGACGCTGGAACAACATTTTTTGAAGTCGCCGTCTTTCCACCCTGGTCGGGGACTGGCGTTTCGACTGACCGCGTGCAAGCCGGAGGTAGACAACCGTGGCCCGGCGATCCGAGGAAGCCGGGTTCCTCGCAGGCGCTCTCTGAGCGATGCCGTGGGGCTTCTTGAAGCCCCAAAGATCTCGCGATTCGATGTTAGTAATATTACGTGCGCCAGCTATTGTAGTTTTACGATTTCGAGAGAGGCGAAATGAGAGATCTCCAAGCGAAGGACCAAAGAACTCGCGATGACTCACTAGGCGCCCAGCACGCAGCGTCCCCAGAACCGTGAGTGCTGGGGACACCGGGTGCTCCGCTGGCGGACCCAGCGGGCCCGTCTAGGGCCACCGTGTATGGATTCCAGGCAGTATCGGGGCCGACGCGATCGCGTCGGCAAGGGTGAAATGCTGGTGAGCGAGCATGGGGGAGGGAGGGCAATGATCGGTAGTCACCCCACTCATAGGCCCGCGTCAATGAATTCGAGTGGCGCTTGCGATCTCGGCGGGGGCGCTGGTAAGGTCGCGCAGCCCCGGCCTAGGGCCTCCGCATACACCACTGTAGCGTGATGAAGAAATCGAAGCTCAGCCTCCTCAAGTTCCTGCCTCTTTTTGCTGGCCTTGCGCTCGTCACCGCGAGCGCCCAGGCTGCACCGCCGCCTCCGCCCGGAGGAGGACCGCCCGCGGCCCCCAAAAGTGGCCCACCTAGCGCTCCGGATGCATCGCCTGGTGCGGCCGAAGCTGGACCTCCGATTCCCGAGGGGGATCCCAGCGCACAGCAGGACCAGGCCGAGGCCGCCTACAAAGCCAAAAGCTATGAGGCCGCGGCGCTTACCTTTCAAAAGATCTCGGACGCCTCTCAGGGAGGTGACCCGGCTCGCGCAAAATTCTGGCTTGGAAAATCGCTTTTCAATCTTGGATTTTATGCTGCGTCGTTGTCTGTGTTCGACGAGATCGTCGTCGCGGGTCCGCAGCACCCCTATCACGCGTTGACGCTCACATGGCTCGCCACGCTCTCGCGGGTGTTGCCTGAGGGCGCCGGCGTACTCGAGAAGATCGGTACCTACCGCCCAAGCGACCTCGAAAATGAGGCGTTCGACGAGGTTCGATACGAACTCTTCTATCTTCTTGGTCGATTCTACTACCAGAAAGGAGACCTTGGACAGGCGATTGCGCTGCTTTCTGAGGTCCCTCAAAATGACGATTTCTATATTCCGGCGCAGTACTTCCTCGGCGTAGCCGAGACTCGCGAGTTCCACGGACCCGAAGCCGTTGAGGCCTTCAAAAACGTGCTTCGGCAAAACATCGAGCTGCACAAGAAGACGCAAGGGGATCAGAAGGGCCGCGCAAAACAGTTTTCTAAGATGTCCGATCGCAAGAAGAAAAAACTCGGCATCTCCACCGCCGAGCTCGACTTCGAGGAACAAAACGAACGTTTTGACGAGCTGGCCAACATCGCGCTGGGCTACATCTTCTATCAGGTCGGGAAGTTCGAGGTCGGCATCAAATATTTTGACAGGGTGCCTACCGAGTCACCCTATTGGCTCGACGCAGTTTTTGCTGCCGCATGGTCAGAGTTCCGGCTGGTCGAAGTCGAAGAAGAAAAGGCAAACAGCCACTACCAGCGTACGTTGGGCTACGTTCATACGCTGAACGCCCCCTTCTTCTACGACTATCTGTACCCGGAGGCGTTGGTACTCAAAGCCGTCACCTACTACTTCAACTGCCGCTACGGTCCCGCCAAAGTGGCCATCGACGAGTTCTCCGAGCGCTACGTCCAGACCAAGAACGACCTGCAGGGCGTGTTGGATTCAGCCCCAGAAGACTTTGAGCTCTACGAACTGACCGTCAAAATTCGTGAAGGTAAGTCGGACCTCGATCCCTTTGTAGAGACCGTCGCTCGTAAGTCGCTGCAGGACAAGACGCTGGAAAAGAACTACGCCTTTGTTGAGCGTCTCGAGTTCGAAGCCGGAAAGCAATTCAAGGAGCTGAGCGGTGACGTGCAAAACTCAGGATTGGGAGACTTGATCTCAGAGAATCTCGACATCTCGATCTCCGTGGCGAAAGAGGCCACCGGGGCGATCGCACGTCAACGTCTTGCTGCACAGGTCAGCGAAATTAAGCTGCTTGAGCGCGAAGCGATCAAGGTTGAATACGAGATTCTCAACAAGCTCAAACTTCTTGGCGACGAAGCCGACACGGTCTCTAGCAAGCCAGAGGTCGATGAAGAGCACGAGATCTACAACTACAACGGCGAGTACTGGCAAGACGAACTCGGCTACTACTTCTACAAGATCACCAGCGCCTGCGTGGAGTAGTCCTCGTTCCGCGCAGCACACGGCATCCCCCCCGGTCTCGCCGATGGCGAGACGCACCGGCCAGCACGGCCTCGGACGGAGCAATCCATCATGCAGGGTAAGACATTTAAGAAACTCGGCCTCATCGGGGCCGCTGGCCTCTCAGCGTTTTTGTTCACGGGAACCGCCGCAACCGCGGCGCCCGCCTCGGGTGACTCCGGCGTAAAGTACGACCGCAAGTCAAAGAAGACCCGCAGCAACATCAAGCTGGACACCAAGTTCAAGAAACAAAAGGCTGCCGAGAAGAAGGCACGTGAGCGCAAGGTCAATATGATGGCCGGTGCTGCATTCGCAAAGAAGCGAGCCGCTGTCGCCCAGGAGATGGCCGACACCCAGATCGGGATGCTCAAGCGGTTGATCAAGACAACCGACAAGAGCGATGCCGAGTATCCGGACCTCCTGTTTCGCTTGGCCAACCACTACCTTGAGAAGAAGTCCTACTTCGACCTTCAGTCCGGCAAACTGTACGAGGATATCTACGACGCTGAGGACGCCAACAACAAGGCGAAAGTAAAACAGCTCAAGGATAAGCAGAAGCGTTTCAAGAAAGACGCCAAAGACGGAAGCCTTAAAGCCTCACGCGTCTACGCCGCTCTTGTGAACGACCCCGCATTCGCTTCGTTCAAGCGAATGGACGAGGCTCTGTACTACTACGCGTACGAGCTGGGAGAGTTGGGCAAAGAGACGGAGATGCAGGCTGCCTACCAGCAGCTGATCAACAGCTATCCCAACAGTCAGTACATCTCGCAAGCCTACCTGGCCTTTGCAGATTACTACTTCGACAAGAATAAAATCCAAAACGCGATCCGCCTTTACGAGAAGGTGACTCAGTTCAAGGACAGCCCCGTCTATGCCTATGCTCTGTACAAGCTGGCGTGGTGTCACCTGAACCCGATCGGAACCGCCGAAGCGCGTTTCGATAAGAGCCTCGACTACTTCGTCGCGACGATTCGCGCGACGATTGAAGGTCGTGCGGGCTCCGAGGCCAATGCAAAACAGCTTCGGCGCGACGCCCGGCGCGACCTCGTGCGCGCCTATGTGCACGCCTCAAGGCCATCCAAAGCTTGGGACTTTTTCGGGAAGTGGGGTGTGGGACCCCAGAAGGATGAGAACGACCAACGCCGAATGATGACCTTGTTGGCCAACCAATATTTTGGGGATGGGCAGTATGTTGAATCGACCTATATCTACAAGCAGCTACAGAACCATTTCGATGGTGATGCCGACATCTGCGAATGGCAAGGACGGATCGTCGTCAACACTCTGGCCACGGACAACAAAGAAGTTCAGTGGAAGGAGACAGACAAGCTCGGACAGATCTGGAGCGAGTACAAGGATGGCAGCCACAAGAAGGCCGTGAAGCGTAAGTGTCGAGACGATGCGCGCGACACTATTCATCAGATGGCGAGCGTGTGGCACGATGAAGCTGAAAAGACCAAGCTCCCGCGTACCTATGAACTCGCCGAGCTTGCCTACGGCGGTTATCTCTCAGTTTTTCCAGCTGAAAAAGACGCCTACAAGCTCCGCTACTACTATGGCGAGCTTCTCTGGGCGATGGCGGAGAACAACTGGAACATGAAAGATGACGCCTCTCGCGAGAAGGCGAAAAAGCAGTTCCGCAAGGCCAATGAGGTCTGGGTTTCGACGCTAGAGGCCGACCCCAAGGGGAAATTTACCACGGATTCCGCTTATGGCCAGATGTTGGCCATGAAAAATGCGCTCGACTACGACGAGACTGGCGGGAAGAAAAAATCATGCAAGACGAACTCCGAAGGTGTCTGCGTCTATCGTGAGAAGAAGAAGAAGAAGGCCAAGGCTGACAAAAACACCAAGCTAGACGCGGCAGCATTGTATCCAGAGTCGGACTACACCGACGCCGAGAACTCGATGCTCGGGGCGTACGACGTCTACGTTAAATACGTCACCAAGAAGGACGACAAGGAGCTGCCCAAGATTATGTATCACCGGGCGAAGCTCATGATGATCCATAATAAATTCGAGGAGGCCAAGCCGCTCCTCGAAGAGATCATCACGACCTTCGACGGGGTCTCGAAGGCCCAGATCTACGCCGCATGGTGTTCTGAGATGCTTCTCGATCTGCTTACCATCCGTTGGGTCGACACCAACAACTCACCCGAGCAGACCGTGACCGCTTCCGAAGAACTCGAGCTTTGGGCCAAAAAGTTCAAGAAGATGAAGGTCTGGAACAACCCGGAGGCCAGCCAGGTGAAAGAGGCTGTTCCCATCTTGCTGTCCGGGATCGGTTGGAAAAAGGGCATGGCCTACCGCGACGCAGGAGCGGCCTTTGTGAAGGGCGAGGAATACGGCGATGCCGATGGCTTTAAGAAGTGCGCCGATCAGTTCATTCAGGTCTACAATGACTACGAGGCACACGATCGTGCCGACACGTTGTTGTGGAATGCAGCGGATTGTCTCGATGCCGCCTACATGGTCGGCAAAGCCATTCAGATTCGAAAAATTCTCCTCGACCGACACAGCGACAGCAAGCATGCGAAGGATACCCTGCATTTCCTTGCGGGCTCCTATCAGGCGGTTGCCTACTACGCTGATGCTGCCCAACGTTACGAGCAGTTCGCCGAGAGCTACAAAAAGGACAAGCGAGCGTCCGACGCTCTGCAAAATGCGTATCTCTTTCGATTGGGGCTCGGCGAGCAGGAAAAAGCCGCTGAAAACCTCAAGAAATACGAGGGTGTCTACAAGCGAAAAAATGTAGCGAAAGCAGCGAAAATCTTCTGGTCGCGACACGGGCTCATCAAGGAAGACGCTGAGCGCCGTAAACACGCAGAGGAATACCTGAAGACTTACGGGTCCAAGGGGGGCAAGGATCGTAAAATAGTTGCCGAGGCGGTCGTCGCTCAGATCGATTGGCGACGTTCATGCGCCAAGGAGCTTGTCCAAGACAGCTGCATGTCGATCAAACGCAAGCGCGTGATTTCTGGCGTTGAGGAGATCGAGCGACGTAAAAAGCTTGAAGCACGCCAGGCGCGAGCCGAGAAGAAGAGAAAACGCGAGAAGTTCAAACCTCCGGCACGCTGCGGAAGCGCGACACAGGGCATCATCACGGTGCACAAGCGTGACAAAAAACAGGCCGCCGCGGCTCAAAAACGATTCTCATCGATCTTAAAGCTGGTGGGCAAGGGCGAGATGAAAATCCCCGCCGAAGATCTCCAACGCGCGGACGCATTCCGCAACGCGTGGGGAATGGCGATGGTCTATCGGGCAGACAAAGAATACGAGGAGTATATGACCCTCGAGATGCCGTCGAATTTGGATTTCAATGTCGAGGAGTGGAAAAACGATCCCGACGTGCCCAAGTGGAAAAAGGAATACGACGAGCAGGTCAAGACGGCCGCTGATTCGAAGAAACGATTCGGCGAGTTCTTCGAGAAGAAGAAGAAACTGTCGTTGTCCCTTACCGAGCAGTACGCAAAGGTAAAGGGGACCGGGAGTCCGGCATGGATTCTCGCAGCCGCAGCCCGGTCTGCGTCCGTCCAGCAGAACTTCTCCGATCAGCTGTATCGCGCAGAAGTCCCGAGTTCGTTCAAGACTCAGGAATCGGTATGGGCCTATTGCGATGCGCTGGCAGACTTTGCGCAGCCCCTGGAGAAGGAGGCACTTGACGCCTTTACCTACTGCATCGATCGGTCGACGAAGTTTCAATACTTCAATGAATTCTCTCGCCTGTGCGAGGACGAGATGCAGCAGCGCGATGCGGAACGTTACCCGGCGACAAACGAGAGTTTTGGTACGTCGACATACACCGCATCGAAGATCGAACATGTCGATGTCTTTACAGACGCCGACGGTTCCCGACGGAGCGCAGTGAAGCGCAAGACGGCCGCTGCTGGCGGTGCCAAAGACGACGAGGCGACGAACTAGGACTCACATTGAGGACCAAGGAAGCATGATCATGCCTAACACCACGAAAATCCTCGCCATCGGTGGCCTCGTCCTGGCACTTGGTGCCTGCGAGACGGACAAGGGCGGAAGCAACAACCCCGGAGCAGGCGGCGCAGGGGCGAAGAGCGAGAAAGCCAGCGCCGAAGCGCGTAAGGACTTTGATAAGGCCGTCGCGGTCTACAACAAGGCCAACGCCGACGGAACCATCAGCAGCGACGAATGCGGTCGCGTTGCGACCGCGTTCTCAAAGGTCTATCGCGAGAACAAGAAATCGATGCGTATCGCCCAGTTTAACGCAGCTGTCGTGTACGAGCGTTGCGGGAAAAATGACGAAGCGAAAAAGATCTACGAGGAGCTTGCGGGGCAAAAATATCACCTCGCGCTCAACAATCTAGGGGTCATGTATTGGCGGCAGGGCAACTCCAAAAAAGCTCTGGAGCTGTTCGATAAATCCGTGAAGGCAGATGCCGTACAAGCCTTCGCTGCACGGAATAATCTTGCCGCCGCACATCGAGATCGCTACTCAGAGAAGGCAAAGATGGAGGACTTTAAGATTGCTGAGAAGCAGATCCAAAATGTTCTCGCGGTCGATACGAGCAACCGGGCGGCCTACGAAAATTTGGCACGTCTTTACTACGACCGAGGACGCATCAAAGATAAGTCCTATCTGGTGCTTTCAAATTTGGTTGTGACCCAAGCGTTGCGCGTGCTGAAGGAGCAAGGCGACGAAAGCGCGGACATCTACAATCTTCGTGGTCTGTTGCTCATGCAAGACAACAACCAGGTCGATGCTCTTAAGGCCTTCAAGCACGCCGTAACGGTTGACAAGAAAAATGTCGACGCACATCTGAACATCGCCTTCATCTCGATTCGCTTTCGCGACTATACGACGGCCGAGACGTCTTTGAAGATCGCGCTGAAGGACAAGACGGTCAAGTCGAATATCGAGCCCGTCATAGCGATGGGTGTGACCATGCGCGGTCTAAAGAAGTTCAAAGAGGCAGAGAAGTACTACAACCAGGCCGCCAAACTGCGAGGTGGCGATCCCCGGCCTTGGTACAACCTCGGTATTCTCAATCAAGAACACCTGATCGGCCAAGACGGCGTCGATAAGGTTCAGATCGAGGGTTATTACAACACCGCAAAGAAGCATTTCGGTAAGGCTGTGTCCCTGGCCGCGACGAACAAGGACTACGAGCACGTCGTAAAGGACTCCAAAGACCGTATCATTATTATCGATGATACGATCGCTACCTTTCGTGTGATGGAGGATCTGGAGAAAAAGGCCGCCGAAATCGCAGCTGCGGAAGCTGCCGCCAACAAGAAGGAGCGCGAGCGTTTGCTCGCACTGGAGAAAAAGGCCACCGCGGCCGAAGCGGCCGCATCGGCCGCTCCCGCGCCTAAGACCGAGCCCGCGAAGACCGGCGCTCCCAAGAAAAAGGGGTAGCTAGTCGCAGCGGCCCGCATTCAGCGAGGTCAAGTCGCTAACGTCAAAGCCCGTACACCCACAGTGGGTGGCGGGCGTTGCCTCATTGTGGGGTACGGTTGGAAACGACTTCTGACTCCCGTAGCGGTTTTGGACGCGGTAGTGCACTGCTAGCGACACAAGCGCTTCCAGAAGGCACGACAGAAGCCATGTTACCGCGGGCCCCAGAAGCTCGCACCCAAAAACACCAAAACCGTTTACACGCACAACTCTACCGCGGTAGGGTGTCTTGCGTTTCGTTACGCAAATAGAGATCTGAGAGACAAGACCATGCGCAATACGCTTATTCGACTGACCGCCACTGCTACCCTGGCCATCTCATTCGCGTCCGGCAATGTGCTGGCAGCACCATCCTCGGACGCGGATTCCTCGGCACGTGTCGGTGGCAATCCAGGCGGCGGCGGATCGACCGTCTATGACTTCGAGGACGACGACGTCGACGGTGAGATTTTGTCACCCGATGGCGCAAATCTCTCTGCACGCGCCAACTCAAAATTTGCAAGTATGATCACGATTCGACCGCACTTCATCCCCGAGTTGATCAAGCTGTCGAACGACATCTGATCCGATTTAGCGCCCTGTGACGCCGTCAAGTCGCCAGCGCTCCGACGGCACAACGAATCCACAAATAGTTTGTTCCCGACGGAACCTTTGTTGAAAGGGGCTGTCTGACCCCTTTGTAACCAACCTGCCGTTCGGCAATCCGGACCGCCCCACCGACCCGCAACGCCGTAACGAACCTCGGAACCCAACATGTCCACCAAGAGCCTGACGCTACAGATTTTCCGCGGCGACCAACTGGTCGAATCCAAGAGCCTAAACCAAGAAGTCATTAAGATCGGCAAGCTTAAAAGCAGCCACATCTGTCTTGATGACGAGGCGGTCGCACGTATGCACGCCGTGATCGAGGTGTCCGGCGGTGACGTGCGTGTAATCGATCTCGGAAGTACGGGGGGCACGATCCTCAACGGACAGAGCATCGACAAGAACGCCAGCCTTAAGACTGGTGACTTTTTGACGTTTGGGCCTTATCGGATCGAGATCGCTATTTCTGAGGCCGGAGCCGTTGCTCAGGTGCCAACCGCATCTGCCGCGGCACCGATGGCCGCGGCACCGATGGCCGCGGCACCGATGGCC
>CAYTFJ010000042.1:0-16263 GCA_964437075.1 uncultured Nannocystaceae bacterium | reverse complement strand
CGCATCTGCCGCGGCACCGATGGCCGCGGCACCGATGGCCGCGGCACCGATGGCCGCGGCACCAATGGCAGGCGCAGCATCGACCCAGATTGATTTGAGCGGCGTCGAAGACCAAAGCGGACGTCAGGTCGCAGAGGTCGTCGCCATGTATGAGCGAACGGTGCTGGATGTGACCCACGTCGGTCAGGTGACAGTAAATAAGACCATTGGGCCTGTGTTGGCCGCGATCGGAGGACTGCTTGTGGTCTCCGGAATCGGTCTCTTCACCGCCGAGGTGAATAAGGACTGGCAGGGCTATGACAAGCAGATGCGGGCGTACAACGATGGGACAACCACGGTGCGGCCAGCATCGCCCGCCAAATTTGGTGGAATCGGCGTCGCTCTTGCGCTGCTTGGCCTCATTCCACTAGTCAGCGGCGGAATGAGAATTGGCGATCGGGTGGTGACGAACTACACCATCGGGGAGGGCCACTCGGCCGTGTTTCACGTTCCCGTGGGCGGGCTTCCTGATGCTGCCGAGTTTCCTCTGGTACGGACAACCGCCGGCGAATTCACGCTCAATTTTTCACAGGAAATGACCGGCGACGTGACCATGAACGGTCAGCGCATCGATCTTAAGGAGCTTGTGAACTCTGGTCGTGCGGGCGCCGGCGGATCTTCCTACAGCTTTCCGCTCCCTCCTGGGGCAAGTGCACGGGTCAAATACCGCGATATTACATTTCATGTGAATTCGGTGAATCCCGGCGCGATCATTGCTGGGCGCGGGGAGACCGATTGGCCCTTTTTTGCCTATGTCGGCGGAACTGCCTTCGTTGCGATCAGCCTCTGGCAGCTGGCCCGCAGTATCCCTGACGGTATCCTCGCCTTCGATCTTGAGGATGACAACGGCGAAAATCGTTTTGCCCGTTACATGTACCAGCCCGATCAGGCTCCAGAAGAAGAGCCGCCGCCCGAGGATCAGGATGACTCCGATGACGAGGCCGGTGGTACCGGTCAGCGCCATAAGGGCGAAGAGGGTAAGATGGGTAAGCCCACCAGCAAGAGCAAGTCCGGGCTCTATGCCATGAAGGGGCCGAAGGACGCGATTCCACAGATGGCACGTAACTTCGATCCCGACATGGCTGCGCGCCAAGCGGGTATTCTCGGCGTTATGCAAATGCAAGGCGGCCACTTTTTGGCATCTCCATACGGGGGGGCCTTCGCGGTCGGCAACGATGACGAAGATGTTTGGGGCGGATTGACGGGTACCGAGATCGGTGAAGCCTACGGCGTTGGCGGACTCGGTCTTGTGGGTACGGGTCGCGGTGGTGGTGGTACGGGTGAGGGGACCATCGGACTTGGAAATACCGGGTTGATCGGCAAAGGCGGCGGCGGTGGGACCGGATCTGGTTATGGGCGCGGCTCAGGTGCTGGATTCGGTGGTCGCGGCAAACGAGTGCCTCGCGTTCGTCAGGCGAAGGCAAAGGTCCAAGGAGCGTTGGACAAGGACATTATCCGCCGTATCGTTCGAGCGCACATCAATGAGGTTCGGTCTTGTTACAACCAAGGCTTGAATAAGAACCCCAATCTTCAGGGTCGAGTCGCGGTTAACTTCGTGATTATGGGGACCGGCAAGGTCGGAAGCGCAACGGTTCAGGAGAGCTCGTTGAAGGACAAAAATGTCGGAAATTGCATCGCAAAGTCGGTGAAACGTTGGAAGTTTCCGAAACCTCGTGGCGGTGGCAACGTCATCGTGACCTATCCGTTCAACCTCTCGCCAGGTTGACCGACGAAAATGGAGAAAGGGCCCGGGATCATTTTCGGGCCTTTTTTATTGGTTGGCATGGCGTTACACACGCGGATAAGACGCGTGAAGCGATCTGTCCCAATGGACAAATTTTGTGATTTGTGCGGCCCATGGTTCCGCGGTGCACGCCGAGCGTCACCGCCACCCAGGGCATGATCTCGCAATCTCCTAGGCGCGTCGAGTTGGAGTGGGGCGTCGAACGGCCCTTGTGTGTCCGGGGTCGGCCGGATGTGGGTCGAGGGACAGGGGTTCTCAGCGGTTTGGGAGAATTCGATACAACCTCAGTAACTCGGCGGCTGGGCTTGTATCCGGGAACACGGATCGCTATCATCGCGCACCTCTGAAAGGTGCTGCACATGCGTAAATTTCTCGCGATCGGACTTCTGAACGTCACACTCCTTCTTGCCGGCTGCGAATCGCACGATCGTGTCGATTCTATCAATCGCATGAATACTGGCATTCAGCAGCTTCGAAAGGGCAATCTATCAGGTGCCGAAAAGGCGCTTCAAGAGGCGATCAAGACAGATCCTTCCCACGCCCAAGCGCATCTGAATCTTGGCAAGCTCTATCGTAAACAGGAGCGTTGGGTCGATGCGGAGAACGCCTACAAGGCGGCAATCACCAACAGCGCAGAAGCGCCCGTTGGCGACTATTCGTATGAACTCGCCATTGTCCAGATCGCCCAAGGCGAAGGCAAAGACGTTTCGGCGGCGGAGCGGGACTCAAAGTATCGCAACGCGATCGGCTCTCTGCAGCAGGCGACCAAGCACAATCCGACTCTCTATAAAGCCCAGTACCAGCTTGGCGTTCTGCACGAACGGCTTGACGAACCGGTACAATCCGATGCTGCGTATCGCGCATGCATCAAGTTGAACGGCAATTATGCCGACGCCTTTGTGTCATTGGGCAACATGTACATCGACTACGGTTTCTCCAATGTGGCGATGACGGTGCTCGACGTGGGAACTCAAATCAATGAGACCGACGCGGGCATGTGGAATGGCCTCGGGCGTGCGAAGCTCAACCTCAATAAGCCTAAAGAGGCCGTTGATGCCCTGAGCAAGGCGAAGGCGATCGATCCCGACCGGCCCGATGTGCTCTTTAGCCTCGGCATGGCCTACGCTGAGATGCGAGACAAGAAGAACGCCGCCGAAAACCTTGAGCTCTTTCTTCAAAAGGCCGGCGCCACCACGCCGGAGCACACTCAAAAAGCGGCGCGAGACACCCTCGCCCGCATGCAGGACGTGATCTAGCCGAGCTGCACTCGGGAACTGTGGGCCTGCATCGATTGGCGAGGCGCGGACCTCAGTGTCCAGCCTCCCCAATCAGGGCACTTTTGCGCGTGTGTCCCAGCGCGTGCGAGACACACGGGACCCACTAAAGCTAGAGAGACGTTCGCTTCAAGGCGGGCGTTTTTTGTATCACCCGCTGACGGGGGGGCCGCAAGCGCGAGTTTGTTGCAGACGAGCACCTGCTGCTGAAGATCTTGTATCAAGCGCAACCGAGGGGCCCTTGGCGTGGAGTCGCCCGGAGCCACTAGGACCGTTCTCGCTCGATGCTGAATCGAGAAGTTCGGTGATGTTCGTACCTACGTGGCCGAAATTCGACGTTCCGTTTCGGACTTTCACGCCCGCTGGCATCGAACGCGGAACCAACGTGCTCGGAGCTGCAGCATTACCGAGCGCAGGCGGCCGACCGCGATCGCGGTGAATCCTCGGTCGAGACCCCTCCACTTCGTAACCATCTGGAAAGGCCGCAGGCCACGTCGGTTCGCCCGTTCCTCGGGCCGCGCCGATCGCCGTGGTCCCGGGGCTTCGAGATGGGCTTCGTCACGAGGCCGGAGTTGGGCCGGGGTCCCCAATTCCAGCCGCGCGTTCTTGGTGGTCGCTCGCTTCAGCCCCGTCTTCCTCGCGATTTCTCCCGCTTGACGATCGTGAGAAATCGCCGTCTAGCCAGTGAATTCCACGAATAATGCTGGCAGGATAGAGCCCAGATGGAAGTCACGCAGCGGATCAAGGCACGTCTCAAAGAAGTCCAAGACTGGAACGCCATCGTCGACGAGGTGGAAACCGACGCCGGCCAACTCGAGGCAGTCGAGCAGTCGAGCGCACTGTTTGATCTTGCTCGCACTTGCGAAAGGATTCTGCTCGACAAGGCGCGAGCCATGCAGTGCTACCAAAAGGCCTTCAAGCTCGACCAGAGCAACTTGCTCGCGCTGCAGCACGCCCGAGAAATTTATCAAGAGATGGCTCACCTCGAAATGGTGACGCGCTTGATGGGATTGGAGCTTAAGAACAATCAAGACCCGACTCGCGCAGCCGGGCTTAATTATGCCTACGGGACCGCGATGCTGAATCTTCGCAAGGTTGATACGGCGAAGAGTTTTCTTCAGGCCGCAGCCGAAGCTGAACCGAGCAACGCAATGTATCAGGCGCGGTCTCAAGAGACCGCCTACGACCGCTCCGATTGGCAATCGGCCTTCGATCTATTGGTGAGCGAGATCAATACCGCCACAGGCGGTGATGACCCCGCGACCGCCGAGGTCTCCCATCTAGGCGCCGCGCTCTCGGGTCTCTACTTGAAGGCTGCCCGTATTCTACATCAGGAGGCACCCGAGGACTCGCGGCTGCTTCCGATGTTGTTCAAGGCGCTGGATGCAGATCCGTCCAATGGCGAGGCCGGATTCGTGGCGGAGACGCTACTCGCGGCAGGAGAGAACTTCGACCATATCCAAGCGCTGCATGAGCGGCGAGTCGCTCTCACGGAGGAGCCATCCGAAACGCTGACTTTGCTGATTGGTTTTGCCAACACGTGGCAAGTTCGTTGGCAGAAGTCACAGATCGCGGCGCTGTTCTTTCGTGGCGCGTTGGATATTGCCTATGCGGGCGAGGTCGCTGGACCTTTTCCGTGGCATCTCGCAGCCTACAAGGCGGTCAAGGAGAACGCCGAGGAAAACAAGCAGACCGAGGGCCTTGTCGACCTCGCACGCACTGGGATCGCGGCGATGGATGGCGTAGACGAAGTTGGAGCGCTCGCGCTTCAAGCCGCCGAATTGGCCTGGCGGACCGAAAATGACATCGTCGTCGCACGGGAATTATTTGTGTTGACGGAGAAATGGGCCCCAGCCCATCCACTGGTGACCGAGTTTGTGGAGGCTCATGGACCTCTTGATCAGGCTCGAGAACCAAGCGCTGAAGACGTCGCAAAACTTCGTGCCAAGGAAGAGGCCGCCGTAGAAAAGGCAGCCGCCGAAAAGGCGGAAGCTGCACGGGAGGCCGCACGCAAGTCTGAGGCCGAGGCACAGGCAGCGAAGGAAGCCGCGGCTGAGCAGGCCGAGGCCGAAGCCGCGGCGAAGCAAGCTGCCGATGCGGCTCGCGTGGCGCTCGCGGAGCAACTTGCCGACGAGAGTTTTTCCGACGACGAGATGGCGCTGATTCAAAAGGCGCAGAGTCTCGAATCGAAGGGCGGAAAACGTCAGCTCGATGCCTGGCGCGATGCCGTGAGCAAGATGCCGTCAAAGATCTTCCCGCGCCGACGGCTAAAAGAGCTCTATGTTGCCAACAACAAGTGGAGCAATGTCGCAGACCTCTACAAGGAAGAGATCAAGTATGCCGAGGACGGTCCGGCAAAGATCGCCCTTTATTGGGAAGTCCTGGATCTCTACAAGCAACGTCTGAAACAGCCAGGATTGGTGGTTACCACCTTGGCCAATCTCGAGAAGCTTGTCGAAGCCACTGGCGATAATTCTGCGTTGCTCACCGTCGTAGAGGCTCAACAGCAACAATTTGAGACGATGAAGCGATGGCCCGACCTCATCGGCAGGATTCGGCGTCGAGCTGAACTGCAAGAGGACTCATCAGCCAAGACCGAATTGTATCTCGAGGCCGGAAATCTCTTTCTTGAGAAGTTCAACAATCAGGCCGAGGCGATCAAGAGTTTCGAGGCGGTGCTCGAGCACGAAGAGCTCAATCTCGAAGCCATCGGAAAATTGAAGGAACTCTACCAACGGCGTCGCTACTGGGAGAAAATGGTCGCGGTTCAGCGCAAGGAGTTGTCGTTGATCGATGACCCCGAAGAGAAGCAGCGTCAGTTGCTCGAAGTGGCACGCACGGCTGCCAAGAAGATCAAGAAGACCGCGGTGGTGATTGAGTTGTGGCTCGCGGTGCTCGAGGATGACCCCACCAATCTTGAGGCCCTTGAACATCTTGAGCATGTCCAGGAACGTGAAAAAGACTGGGCAGCGCTCGCCGAGACTTTACAGACATTGACTTCGGTGCTCGACGACGACACCAAAAAGAGTCAGTACCTCGTTAAACTTGGACTGCTCTTCTCCGACAAAGTCCACGACAATGCCGCGGCAATTCGTACGTGGGAAGAACTGCACAGCATCGATGCCAACAACCGACGGGCGCAGGATGCCCTGAAGAAGCTCTATCTGGCAGAGGGCGACATGGATTCTTTGCAGGATTTTTATGCGAAGCAGGACAAATGGGCCGAGTTGATTCGCGTACTTGAACGGGAATCCGATGGTGCACAGGGCGAGACTTGGACCCCGCTGATGCTGAAGATTTCCGAGCTCTACAAGACTCGGCTCGACAACTCCGCACGGGCCATTCGTGCCCTTGAGAAGGCGCTGATCAAGGATGACAACAACCTTCCGTTGGCCGAGGCGCTGATCGAACTTTACCAGGCGGCAAACGACGAGCGACAGATAGCGGGGCCTTTGGGCATCAAGCTTGCGCATACGGAAGACGCCGGTGAGCAACAGGCATTGCTGGTGCGCCTTGCTGATTTGGCCGAGCGGATCGCCAATGACATGAAGCTCGCGTTTGACTATTTCGAACGCGCATTTGCAGTGGACCATACCGATACCGATGTCGCGGATCAGCTTCGTCGACTCGCCCAGGCGACGGGTTTGTGGGCGGAGCTCGTCACCAGTTTCGAGGCGGCGATCGCCAAGTATGAGCAGGATTCCGCCGGGCTGGCGATCCGGGCGACACTCGCTGATGTCTACGAAACCCACCTCAATGACCTAGAGAAGGCGCTGGCGAGCAACCAGGCGATCATCGACATCGACCCTGAAGAGGCGACCGCATTGGCATCGCTTGAGCGTCTGTATCTGGCCCTTGGACGTGAAGAAGATCTTCTTCGTGTGCTTGATACCAACTTGTCATTGACCAAGACTGACGATGACCGACGCCGGATTCAGACACGGATCGGTAGTATTCACGAGCAACTCGGACACCATGAGGAAGCTGTGTCCGCCTACAAGAGCGTACTCGACATGGGCGTCGAGCCCGCCGTGGTGCTGGTGGCTCTAGACAGAATGTATTTGGGCCTGGAGCAATGGCCCGAACTTGCCGACGTGATCCGTCGTCAGCTGGAACTCGGCAGCGAGGATGAGGCCACGACCGTCGACGAGTCGGCGAGACTCGTCCTCACTCATCGGCTGGGCGTGCTTCAGCACGACAAACTGAATGAACCGAGCGATGCTGTCGAGTTGTTCGCCCAGGTTCTTGAGTCGGATCCGGACCACGAAGATGCGACGGCACGGCTTCAAAGCTGGCTCGAGGATGATCAGTTGAGGCTAAGGGCCGCAACGATCTTGGTGCCGGTGCTCGAACGTCGTGAAAACTGGGAGCAGCTGGTGGTTTGCTTAGAGATTCAAGCCGCCGCAGGGGACGAGGGCCCCGCACGTCTGCAGACCTTGTTGCGTGTGGGGACGATTTTTGGCGGCGCGATCGGTGACGCGAGTCGAGCTTTTGACGTCTACAGCCGCGCGTTTCGCGAAGACCCTGAGGACCGGACTGCTGCGGGGGCGCTGGAAAATATCGCTACCATTGAACAGCGCTGGGGCGACTTTGCCGGTCTTTACGAGGAAGCCGTAGCCAAGGACCTGCCGAGCGAGTTGATGCTTCCGCTGCTTGGAAAGCTCGCGGAGGTCTACGACACTCAGCTAGGCGATACATCGAAGGCTGTGGGGAGCTACCGCCGGGCCCTCGACCTTGACCCGATGAACGCCCGTGCGTTGGACGCTCTCCAGGCGCTCTATCAGCGCAACGAAGCATGGAGCGATCTGCTCGATATTTTTCGTCGTAAGGTGAACCTGGAAGAAGACGAGAGTGAGCGTCAGAGTCTTCGTCTTCAGATCGCCCATCTTCAGGTCGAGATGCTTGCACAGCACGACGAGGCCGTCGTGACCTACAACGAGATTCTCGCGGACGACGAGACGAATATGCCGGCGATTGTCGCTCTGGATCGTCTCTATCAGGCACACGAAAACTGGAGCGAGCTGGCCGAGGTACTCGATCGCCAGTTGGCGTTGTCGACCGACGAGGCAGACCAGGTTCCATTGAGTCTACGGCTCGGCGAAGTCCGTCTGAACCGGCTGAATCAGACCGAGAACGCGGTGAATATCTATCGCCGGGTGCTTGAGCTTGATGCGCACAATTCGAAGGCGATGGACGCGCTCGAAGGCCTGCTCGACAATGAGGACCATCAGCTGTCCGTAGCGAAGATCGTCGAGCCTATCTATCGCCAGACAAACGCGTGGACCAAGTTGATTCGGTCCTACGAGATCATGGTTGCTCGCTCACTCGATCCAAACGAGCGAATTAGGCTCCTGCAGGAGATCGGTCAGCTGTATGAGATTGCCGGCGAAAAGCCCGAGCAGGCCTTTGCGGCCATGGGACGAGCGCTGAAAGAAGATCCCGCCAACGAAGACACTCAGCGGCGTCTCGATACTTTGGCCACCCAGATGGGTTCGCTCCCTGAATTGGTCGTGCTCTATGAAGATGCGATCAAAGACGTCGTTGATGATCAGCTCAGCATTCGTGTGCTCGACAAGATTGCCAAAATTTACGCAACGACCTTGACTGAGCCCGACAAGGCTGCCGCGAGTTACGAGCGTATCTTGGAGCTTGACCCCGCGAATTTTTCAGCGATCGACTCTTTGATCGAGGTTCACCGCACAACCAACAGCTTCGACGCGCTGGTACAGGCTGTGGCGCGCAAGGCCGACATGGTCGATGAGCCTGCTGACCGCAAGCAGCTTCTGCTCTACGCGGCCAACGTCCGCGAGACCGTGATGGAGAGTCCCGAGGGGGCTATTGAACTCTACCAACAGGTCTTGGCTCTTGACGATGCAGACGCGCAGGCACTCAATGCACTTGAGAAGCTCTATTTGGGCCTCGAAAACTGGGAGTCCTTGAAAGATGTTTACTCGCGCAAGACCGAACTGGCCGAGGGTGATGAGGAGCGTTGCGCCGCTTTACGAGTACTCGGTCAAGTCTACGATCGAGAGCTGTCGGACGTCGACCGGGCGATCGACACCTATCAGGGGATTCTCGATATTCAACCTGGTGACTATGAGGCGATTCAGGCCCTTGACCGTTTGTTCGGTCAGGCCCAGCGTTGGTTAGATCAGCTGCAGGTTCTGGAGGGCGCAATTGAGGTTGTCTCCGAAATCGAAGCGAAGACGGAGCTGCGTTTTCGTATCGGCGTGTTGTGGGAGACGGAGCTCGGTGATGTGGTGCGATCCGTCGAGGCCTACCGGGAGGTACTCAATCATGATCCTTCCCACGCCGCGACGATGGCGGCGCTTAATCGAATTGTTCACGGTGACAGCGAGCCGATGACGGCCGCACTGGTCTTGGAGCCATTCTACCTTCAACTTGCCGAGTGGGATCCTCTTGTAGACCTCTACGAGGTCATGGCTCGGCATACCGAGGACCCGATCGCGCGTATCGAACGACTCCATCAGATCGCCGGAATCCACGAACAACATCGGCAGTCCTTCAACATGGCCTTCGATGCCTATGCCCGCGCGCTCGAGATCGACGCCCATGACGAGACTACCGTCGAGCAAATGCAGCGCCTCGCTGAGGTCACTGGCGATTGGGAGAAATTCTCGGGGCTTCTGGCCAAACAAGCGGATGATATGCTGGACCAGGTCGCCAAGGTGTCGATGCTAAAGCGGATCGCTCGTATTCAGCTTGAGAAGCTCAACGATGTTGACAAGGCGATCACGCGATTTAGCGAAGTCCTTGAGTCAGAGCCCGAAGACCTTGAGGCGATACAGTCTCTTGACCACATCTTTACTCACCTTGAGCGATGGACCGATCTCGTCGAGAATCTAGCGCGTCAGATACGTGTCACCGACGAGGAAGCAGCGAGCGTCGCGCTTCAATTCCGTATGGGGCAGATCTATCACGTCAATATTGGCGATCTTGCCCATGCGATTGAGGCCTACAAGGAGATTCTCAATATCGATCCGGGCCATGAGAAGAGCCTCACCGCGCTGGAGCTGATCTTCGCCGAGGGGGATCATCAGAATGAGATCGCCGAGATCCTTGAGCCGATTTACTATTCGGCCGAGCGCTGGGAGGCCTTGGTCAAACTAGGAGATGCTCGTCTCGCGGCGCTCGATGATCAAGGCGCTCGATTCACGGTGATCCAAAATGTCGCCGAAATCTGCGAGCATAAACTCAACGATATTGGCGATGCCTATATTTGGTGGCTGCGCGCATATATGGATGACCCCACCAGCGAGCAGATTCACGATGAAGTGGATCGCCTGGCGGAAGCCACACAGGAGTTCGAATACATCGTCGATGTTGCCGAACAAATCTTAGAAGAAGAAGACGGCGTATCGCCTGAGATCAAGCTCGCAGTTCTCAACCGTTCTGCCCAGGTTCTCGACACCAAGCTCTGTGACACTGAGCGAGCGCTCGTCGCCTATCGCCAGGTATTGGAGCTTGATGGCGAACATGCAGGGGCCTTGGCTGCGCTTGACCGCATTTATAGCCAGGCGGGACTCAACGATGATCTTGCAGAGGTGCTTCGTCGGCGTATTCGAATTGAGATGTCCACCGACCTGTTGGTCGAGCTTGAGCTGCGTTTGGCCGAGGTCTTCGAGTCGTCTCTGGCCAATGTCGACCAAGCGATCGCTGCCCACAACCGGGTCCTTGAGAATGATCCTCGTAACGTTCGAGCGCTCGAGAGCCTGGAGTCGCTCTATCTGAGCCAACATCGGTGGGACGAGCTGTTCTCGATTTACGAGAAGAGGGTCGATGTCGCCAACACCGATGAGGGCATGGCCGCGTGTTACCAGCACATGGCGAAGATTGCGGCTGATTGTCTGGATCGCTCCGATGATGCTGTTGACCTGTGGAACCGCGTACTGGACCTTCGTGGAGAAGATTCGGTGGCTCTCAACGCATTGATCGAACTTCACGAACGGGCCGAGCGCTGGGACGAGCTTGTCGATGTGCTTGAACGGCAGGTCTATGTGGTCGAAGGGGCAGAGCGCGTCACCGCCTATCAACAACTTGGTCGTACCTACGGTGAGCGGTTGGGTAAAGATCGAGCCGCTCTTGATGCATGGATGAACGCGCTGGAGATCGACCCGCACAATGTGCCGACTCTGCAGACCCTCAAAGGCATCTACGAGCAAAGCCAGGCGTGGATGGAGCTGATCGATGTGCTCGATCGCCTCACAGAGGTAGGCATAGAGGTTCTTGGTGAGGCCCAGATGCGTGATATCTACGCTCAGAGCGGACGTATTCAGGGTGAATACCTGATGCAAACCGACGAGGCGATTGGCGCCTGGCGCAAATTGCTCGAAATTCAAGAAGGCGACATGGAGGCGCTTGCCGCTCTGGAGCATCTCTTCACGACCGAGGCGCGGTGGAGCGAGGCCATCACGGTGTTGGAGCGTAAGAGTGGGCACCTGCAGGACGAAGACTCCCGTGTCGACGTACTTATGCAGGTGGCATCGATGTGGGAGGAGAAGCTTGAAGATAAAAATCAGGCGATCGGCGCCTACATGGAAATCCTCGAGATCAACGCTTCCCATGCACCGGCGGCGGATGCCCTCGAGAGTATTTACCGTGGCCAGGAGATGTGGGGAGAGTTGACTGAGCATCTGCTCGCTTGTTCCGATAATTTCGACGGTCCAGGTCAGGAGGTCCTCTACCTCCAGCAGGCGGCGCGGGTCTTCGAAGAAAACCTTGAAGACCCCGGAAGCGCCTTCGAGGTGCTGCAGGCGGCGTTCAATATCGATTACGCGAACGAAGAGACCTCGCGGGAGCTTGAGCGAATTGCCACGGAGACGGATAAATGGACCGAGCTTCTTAATGAATATAATGGGGTCGTCACGCAGATTGAGAATCCACGTGAGCGTTGTGAGTTGTGGGTAAAAATCGGTCGCTGGTACGGAGAGCACCTCGACCGCCCTGACTACGGAATTCAGTCCCTGCATGAGGCCCTCGAACTCAACCCAGAGAGCGTCAATGCCCTCCGGGAGCTGGCAAATTTTCATCGTCGAGATTCCAACGCCAGTGAACTCGCGGCGACCTTGGTTCGGATCGTTCCTCTCGAAACAGAGCCAGAGGCCCAGGCATCGATATTGCTAGATCTCGCCCAGGTTCAAGAAACCAGCCTCGACCTGGCGGATGCGGCGATCGAGTCGTATCGGCGAGTGCTTGAGATCAATTCTGAGAGCATGGATGCACTCGATGCGCTCGCGCGCCTTCATGAACAGAAGGAACAGTGGAGCGAATTGGTCACGGTCTTGATTAGCCGGCAGGCCGTGATGAGTGATCTTGACCTGATCTTGGCGGTGAAAAAACGTATCGGTGCCGTGCAAGAGGGAAATCTTGGCGACAGCGCCGCGGCGATCGAGACCTACAAGGATATTGTAGCGACCGAGCCGACGGACCGTGACGCACTACAGGCTTTGGAACGTCTGTATATGTCCGGGGGTAACGTCGATGACTACCTGGAGACGCTCGAGGTCGAGCTTGATGCGACCGCCGACGTGGATGAGCAGGTCGCTATCTACGACAAGATGGCCGCGGCGCTGATCGAACATGCTGAAGACCGAGAGCGAGCGGCCGAGGTGCTCGAAAAAATCGTCATGCTGGATCCGCAGCGGGACGCGACCTACCGGCAGCTTGAAGAGCTCTATTCTTCGCTCGAACGTTGGACTGAATTGGTCGAGACCTATCGCAGTCACGTCGAGGCCAACGAGGATCCGAAACTTAAGATCGATCTCTTGTCGGCACTAGGGGAGACCCTGGAGAAACAGATCGAAGATGTCGATCGCGCGATTGAGTGTTATAGCGAGATTCTCGGCCTGGATCCCGACCATTTCGCAGCGGCCAACACCCTAAGCCGTTTGCAGGAGACCATCGAGGACTGGCCTTCAGCGGTCGAGACGATGGGTCGGCTCGTGGTCCTCAATACCGACCCGGAGGCGCGCCTGAACCTGCTCACCCGCATGGGCCGGGTGTATTTCGAGAAACTGGAAGATCAGGAAACCGCGGAGATGCGTCTCAACGAGGCCTTGACCATGGAGCCCGGTCATGTGCCCGCCATGGCGATTCTTGCGGAGTTGTACAAGGCTCGTTTCGACTGGCTGAAAGCCGCGCGAATTCTTCGACAGGCGTCGGAGTGTTCAAACAACAACTTCGAGAAGACAAATTTTGCCTCCGAAGCTGGGTTTATCTTTCTTCAGGAGCTTGAGGATATCGAAGGTGCGCGCGAGCAGTTCGCCCAGGCCATCGCCATCGATCCAGAGCATATCAAGGTCGGTACGGTGCTCTCGGGTATGTATTTCGAGGCCAATCAGTTTGCCGAGGCTGATCCTATTTTCGACATGCTGAGCCGAAAGTCGGAGCAGCTGGAGCTGGATGACGAAGAATTGCGGGATCTCTACTCGCGGGCGGCACGTACCGCTCGGTCTCTCGATGACGGTGATAAGGCGCTCCGGCAGTATCAGCGTGCTTACGAGATTGATTCCACCGACCACGAGGTGTTGGTGGGGATGGCAGACCTTCTGTACACAAAGCAGGACTGGGAGAAGGCTTTCAAGTTCTACCAGACGATTCTTGTCCAGCATCGAGACAGCCAGAGCGACGACGACACCGTCCTCGTCTACTATCGTCTCGGTTCGATCAAACGTCAGCAGGGAGAGGTCCGAAAGGCCTTGAACTACCTTGAGAAGGCCCTTGAGGTTCAACCTTTCAATCGGCCGACCATTGAGGCGGTGATCGACCTTCAGCGCGAGGCGAGCGACTGGGAAGGAGTGATCCAGGCGAAACGGGCCCTGTGCGATACCGCCGACATGGATGAGCAGTTTGAGTTGCTTGTTGAGATCGGCACGATGTACCGAGAAAGACTCAACAACGCCCGTAAGTCCGCGGATGCCTACATGAGCGCCTTGGATCTGCGGGACGGCGACTTCTCCTTACTACATACACTCTTGGACCTCCATACGAGCAACAAGCAGTGGGATGATGCGATCGCTATCATCGATCGTATCTTGGAGATCGAGAAAGAGCCCCTGCGAAGGAGCCGTTATCACTACACCGCAGCAGTTCTGTTGCGCGACGAGTTGAAGGCGCACGACGAGGCCATCGACCGCTTCAACAGGGTGTTGGATGAGGATCCAACCTACTTGAAGGCATTTCAGGCGGTTGACACCATGGTGACGGAGTCAAAGGACTGGAAAACGCTTGAGCGTGCCTATCGCAAGATGCTCAAGCGCCTGCCCAAGACCGGGCAAGAGGGGCTGGTTCTGACATTGTGGGCCAACCTTGGTGAGATTTATCGAACACGACTTGGAAACTTCAAGTCTGCTGCCGCCGCCTTCGAGATCGCCGCAAAGCTCGATCCTGGAAATTCCAGCCGCCATGTCGTGCTTGCCGAACTGTATGAGAAGCTGCTCGATGAGAACCCGAAAGAGTTCGTGACCCAAGCGGTGCGCGAGCATCAAATTCTCATCGCGGTCGAACCATTCCGCACCGAGAGTTATCATGCGCTCTACAAGATCTATTCAAAGTCAGGGCAGACGGACAAGGCGTTCTGTGTAGCCTCGGTCTTGGCGTTCTTGAAGAAAGCCAACGCGGAACAGATCGCGCTTCATCAAAAGTATCGGCCCGAAGGCTTCGTGCAGGCCCGTCAGCGTTTGAGTGAGAGTGTCATGCGTGCGCATGTGTTCCACCCGGATCAGGATCGCCTGCTTACGGCGATGCTCGGAATGATTGCTCCCGCCCTCGCTGCGTGGCGCGGACGGGAGTTGCCATCGACCATCAAGCCCGATGAGCGGGTGGATATCTCCATCGATCCCTCGTTGTTCTCCCAGATGGCGAAGTACACCAAGGATGTTCTCAATGTGCAGCAGCCGGATGTGTACCAGCGGCCGAACGATCCGGGTGATATGGAGATCATGAACATTAAGCGCGACGGCCAGGTCCATCCGACGGTCGTTGTGTTTAAGAATCTTCTTCGGGGACTGAAGGAGCAGCATTTGGCCTTCGCGCTCGGTCGAAAGATGATGGACCTTTATCCGCCGCACTACGCCTACGTCGCGCTTGAGCGCTCGCCGCAGAACCTCAAGCAGGCGTTCATGGCTTGTATGCGAATTTGTGGAATGAGCGTTAAGGACGACACCGCCGCCTTGGACGAGATCGCTCGTCAGATCACGGGGCGAATGAGCCAGGGGTCCATCGATCAGCTACGGAGCCTGATGAATAAGTTTATTGAGGCCGGTGGCTCCACCGACGTCAAGCGTTGGGCCGCGGCGGTTGAACTTACCGGGTATCGCGTGGGCCTTCTGCTGAGTGGTGACTTGGCGACCGCAGCATTGATGGTGTCGCAGGAGCAGACTCAGCTTGGCAGCGCGATGTCTCCGAAGGACAAAATCAAGGAGCTCGTGCTCTACAGCATCTCGGAGGATTATTTCGAGGCGCGCCGGCACATTGGGCTTCGTATCGGAAGCTAAGGTCTCTCCTCGACGGTCTTGAGGCCGGGAGTCTACGCAATAGCGCAGGCTTCCGGCCTCGCTGTATCGTAACACCTCGCTGCTCCCCATCCGTAACACCTCGTTGCTCCCCGTCGTGATTCCGATGCGGCAAGCTGCAACGCTTCAGGGTTGACCACCGACCCCGAAGAGCTACGCCGCCGAATCGAACACCTGCCCAAGAACGCCAGGGGCAATCACGTCTACATCGCTCGAATACGGTAGCACCTCGCTGCTCCCCGTCGTGACCCCGAGACGACGAACTGCAACGCTCGTGAGATGACCATGGACTCCGAAGAGCGACGCCGTCGAATCGAAAGTAAACCCCTTACAGACCACTTGCGCCACACCCCATGCTTTTCGGTGTAGCGAACGGCATGGATAGAAAAGCGAAAAGGAAAGTCACACGGCGAAGCAAGACCGAGATCGATGAGTTGGTGGAGAGATGGAACACGAGCGGCGACTCGATGTCCGCATTCGCTCGCTCCGAGGGCGTGGCGAGCACGACTCTTCATCCGTGGATCGCAGCAAGGGAATTTGACACGAGTTCGCGCAGGAAGGACTCGAATCAAACAACGACATCGGGATTTTCAAGGGTGGAGCTCGTTGGACAGGCGGTGTGAGTATGATCCGTTTTCACGGACACCCGTGAAGTGAAATATGTCCAAGAAAA
>CAYTFJ010000041.1:0-37874 GCA_964437075.1 uncultured Nannocystaceae bacterium | reverse complement strand
ATGCGCTGGTGGACGAGGTGCGACGCGAAATCCGACTTTGTCCACGGCCTGCTAGAGTGGTGGTCCCCAACAAAAGAAACGGCCTTTGTTCTCGATACCCTGTCCATGGCGGTTCTCATCCCAAACGCCGGAATGGCGTTCACCGGAAGGGGATTTCCACCGGTGTATCACCAGTATCGTCTAAGCTTTGGTCTTCGGTTTTAACGCTTGTCGTCAACCAATCGAATCGCCCGTCGACCCCGACTCGCTCCAGATCGCGTGCACATCGCTAACAAACTCGCTGCGGTGCTCCGGACACTGATTGAATTCCTGCGCGAGCCCATCGAGCAAGAGCGGAAATGTGTAGGCCGACGGGCTGCAGCACTGCAACCACTCTTGCATCTGCGTGCGCATCAGGCCGGTGGCATCGCTGTCGGCGATGCCCGCTCGTTGCAGGTAAACCGCAAGGCACTCTTGAATTCGCACCAGCACTGGCCCCAACTCGCCGGTCATCAACTCAGAAACTTCGTCGCTCGTCGGAGTCAGTTCCGCTTCGTCCGGATCGCTCATCGCGACCCCGAGCAAAGCATTTAAGCGATTTAGCTCCAAGCTCAAGAATCGATTGACCGGCTCGGTCGCGGTGTCCCGCTCCAGCATCACGACGAGGGTCGTTTCGTGCAGAAGTGGCACGATCATCATGCGCGCGACACCAAAATTGATCTGCAACTCATCCAAAGGCGAGCCCACCGTCGCGGAGGCAACGACGACCCTCCGTACTGTTTTGGCGATATCGTTGGCCACAACCGGACCCACACCTGATCCCTGCCCATCGACCAAGGCGCCGCTGCTGGTCGCTATCAAGGCGCCCCGAACGCCGTGGATTGCCCCAAATTCCTCCAACATCTCAAGCACAACGTGATCAGAGTCGTTCATCCATCAACTCCCATAACTTCGCGTCTGACGGCGTCTGCGTCGCAACCGATCTCGATCGAGAGAACCGCAGAGGTCGCTCCCATACTCACCATCACCATCTGTTGCCCGGTCGAAGAGCGCGCCACGATCCCGTCAAAAACGTTGTAGCCCAAGTTCCGAGAGATCCTCGCCGCGCCTCGCATGTAGAAGCCAGCCAGGGTCACAAGTGCCGAGTTGCTGCGCATGTCCTCCGCGAGCACCTTCCCGGTACTCGACACGATGGCCACCCCATTGACCCCCTCGTACTCAAAAAACTGGCCCAACATCAATGCTCGCGTCTCCGGGTCGTCGAGCAAACTAGCCCCCGAACAACTGGCGTCTGCCGCGGGGGCGCTCGCAACATCGTTGGCCGATGGCGACGCCGGTTGAGGGGGAATCGGAGGCACGACCAACACCCCTGAAATCTCGGAAAGATCCTCGCCCTGGGCGTGCAAGCCTGCCTCATTGAAGATGTCCGATTCGCCAGGGCCGGCATCCGATCCGCTCACGGACTCGGGTTCGGCATCCTCTGCGAGCCCCGCAAACGAAGTCTCGGCATCCTCTGGGAATTCAGTCGACGGTGGGTCCTCGCGCCTCCTGGTGGCCTCTTGGCCGTGGCCAAGCGTCCCCTCGTCCATCATCCGTGCGGCTTCCATCAATAGATGTGTGCTCGATCCAACGATGGTCCGCCGCGGAGGTTCGCGAAAATAGACCTCATGAAAATTCCCTCGGCCCACAGCCAAGATCGCGTAGAACGCTTGTTCTCCCTCTGTCTCACGATAGATCGCGTGAATGATATCCCCGTGCTCAAACCAAATTTTCCCCTCACCGCGGGGCGTCGTCACCCGAATCTGTTTGTCACGACCGCTAAGCGCGATCATCTGTACGTAGTCAAAGAGCTCGACCTCGATAAAGTTCCCGTAGAACCCCCGACGAGCGCCGAGCGTCTCCACCTGCTCCAACAACTGTGAAGGGTCCACCGGCCCTTCAAGCAGAGATACGTTCAGTGATGGCGTGTACTGGGCCCGCAGAGCCGCTGTGACTTCGTCGCAAAGAATGATGACACGAGTCGAGGGCGAGCGACTGCCTATCCACTCCACGAGACGATGCCCCGCAGTGTCTTGCGGCCGGCCGCGGCAGATCACCAGGTCGTAGGCCTGCGTTCGCAGGCGCTCGATCGCATCTTGGACCTCGTGTACGGAATCCGTGGCGTGCCCGGCATCGCCCAACTCGCTCTCCAGCTGAAGGCGAGCGTCGGTGTCCTCGTCAACAATAAGGACACAAATCGCGTGGGGGAGGTCGGTACGAACCGTGACTTGCGCGAGAGAATCCATCTTTGGCAGCAACAACCGGGGACAGTAGCCAAGTGTACCCCTAGGACAAGCGATGCAAGCGGTCCGATCCGCCTCCTCTTGTCAATTTCAAGGTCACATTCCGGCGGTCACATGAGCCTATCAAATGGAGACCAATCTGTGATTTGAATTGCTCATAAATACAAATCTGGAGATGTCGCGAGCTGCGCGGTTGTATATTCCTGGTTGTTTTCGTAAGGGATTCGTCTTTTTTTTCTTTTATTGAATGCGCGTTTCTCATACTGTGCGCCTATGCCCGTCGTCATCGAATCTCTGAACCTGTCCTCGGCAGAGCACCGCCTATGTGAAGAAGCCCTTAAGCAGGCCGGAAGTATCGTGGATGCCGCGAATCTGTTGGGTATCACGCGGCACGCCCTCAAGCGGCGAATCGTGAAACATCATATCGCGTGGCCACGCCCCCACCTTTCGGTCGCAGCCACGCGCAGCCCAGAGCTGCCACCGAGTTTCGCCTCCTTCAGTTAGCGAGCGCGGCCCGCAGTCCCAGCCAAGCTTTGTTCGGGTCGGTTATCGCGCGCCTCGCAAAGGTCACGGACCAAGTTGGAGACAAATGTCCAATAGGGTCCAACCGAATCAAGCACCAAGGCCTCGTCGGGCGTGTGTACATTCCGCAGCTCTGGACCCACGGAGATCATCTCGGCCCCTGGAATCCTGTCCCCCAGGATCCCGCACTCGAGCCCCGCGTGGATCGCTTTGAGTGCTGGTTTCGCGGCGAAGAGTCGCTCGTAGCTAGCGACCGCCTGCTTCAAGAGACTGCCCCCGGTGTCGGCTTCCCACCCGGGGTAGCCCCCGCAAAATTCTACGGTGCCACCGGCGGCTTCGACGGCCCGTTCCATACGTTCCTGCACGGCCTCGATCGCACCGGCCTTCGAGGAGCGTGTCAGACTGACGATACGCAACTCGCCTGCGAGAGTCTCGACAACTCCGAGATTGGTGCTTGTCTCGACGAGACCATCGATGACCTGGCTCCAAGCGAGCACACCGTCTGGAATCTTCCCCATGACTTTCATGATGCAACGCATTGTCGAGGACTCCAGTGGCAAGGGACACTCTTTGGCATCAAGCCCTTCGACACGCACAAAAAAGCCAGAGTCGGCGGGACCCAGCCCTTCCGCTACGGTCTTGGCGACCTCGGCAATCTTCTCTTTAAGCGCACGCACGCGTGTGCGTACACACCAAAGACGCAGATCGGCGCTCCGCGGGATCACATTGTCTCGACCGCCACCATCAAACGACGCCACCCGCACGCCGTCGAGTTCCACACGCGGATCACTTAGAATCTCAAGCAACAACTTGATCGCGTTTCCGCGTTTCAAGTGAATATCAACCCCGCTATGTCCACCCTTGAGACCGCCTACAATGATCCGTAGCGGCTGGTCATCATGTCCGACCGCCTCTCGCTCGACAAGCCATCGGGCCGTAAAATCACGGCCACCCGCACAGCTCAAATAAATGCTTCCTTGCTCTTCGGCATCGAGGTTGATCAGGCGTCGTGCGGTGACCAAGGTGCCATCGAGATTCGCGGCACCGGTCATTCCCGTCTCCTCGTCCGCGGTCATGACCAACTCGAGCGGCGGATGGTCGAGACCGGGCTCGAGCGCCAACGCAAGTGCCGTGCACACGCCGATACCATTGTCCGCCCCGAGCGTTGTCCCCTGAGCCATCAAGACCTGGCGCTCCACACCATCAATCGTTCGGGTCGTCCGTTGAAGCGAGATCGGGTCCTTTGCAAAATCGTGCTCCACCGACCCAAGCTTTTCGCAGATCATGTCCATATGACCCTGGATCGCTAGCGGTGGACTCTTCACGCCGCGGCCCCTCCCCGGCACTTTCACGACGCAGTTGCCGGCACCATCCTCAAGACACTGCCATCCCTGGACATCGCTGAGACCACGCAAGTAGCGACGCACACCTTCTTCATTCAACGACGCACGCGGTATTTTCCGCAGCGCATCAAACTGTTGCCACAAGGTCGTGGGCTCGAGGCCCCGCAAGCTGGCATCCACCGCATCCATCATCGCGCTGTTTATCACGTATGCTGAAAATTCCTGCAAGACGGCAAGTCCCCTAACCGACACAGAACTTGATGCAGTGGGGCCCGTTGAGCGATTTTAGACCGATCAACGAATCGCGGCACATGCGAAATCCGTCCAGCCCTGCTGTAATCTCGCTCAGCCCGTGCCGTCGTCCAAGACTGCGGCTTGAGCGGCGCGCACCCGCTCGACCAGAAGCGCAAGCGCATCCGCCACATCGGGGCGAGCTTCGGGCACGATCAGGTCAGTCCGCCGCACGAGGTCGAGCAGGCTCGACCATCCATCGATGAAAGCAGCCAGTTGAAGACCCTCTAAACCCTCGGTTCGCTGTAGCAGCAGCTCCTGCACAAGCAGCTCCAGGGATTCAAACTTAACCGTTGGCTCGATCTCGCTCAAGTCCATCGAGTCTACTGCGAAGTCGCCCACGGTTGCGAATTACGAACCTCCTAGGGACACGAGCGCCGCCCCCGCGCATGCGATCGTCGCGCGAAGCGTCGTTTCACGTCCCCTTATGAACGCGAATTTTCCCTTCGAGCGCTTCGCAAACCAGCTGTTGGGTGTCGGCCTCAAACGGACCTTGAACGATCCACCGCAGATAGTCGCGCTCACCGGGATCGCCGGCCACCGATCGCAAGCTGCGCCCTCGAAGTTTTCCGAAGTTAAACACGGGCTCCTTGTCTTTCCAGACAAAGCGTCGCCCGGCATCCACAAAGGCTGCATTTAGAGACGTCGATATTTCGTGCAGCCCCTCAACCCCAAGCTCAAGATCTTCATACTTTTGCAGCTGCCCCGCGAAGACCTGCAAGCTCGCCACCGTATCAGCCTCGGCGCCATGGGCACCCTCTAGCTCTTCATCGCAATAAAACTGCACCGCGGCCGAGAGGTTTCGAGGCTCGCGCTTATGGTAAATCACCTGCGAGTCGATGGTCTTGAAACCGCTTGGATCGAAACGTTTTCCGACACGGGCCATCTCCGTCTGCAACATACGAAGATCCATACGGGTAATGGCAAATCCCGACAATATCGCGCCCTGCATGATCGCCAGCACATCATCGGCGATGTCGGCAAGGGTCGGACAACTGTCTACATCTGCATTGTAGATGCCATGGATATCCGAAGCCTCGCTCGGGATACGAATCTCTGGGTTAATCCGCCAAGTACGCGGGCTCTCGATCCCCACGGGCAAAGGCGACACGCGCAAAAGACAGATCTCGACGATCCGATCCCGCTGCGTATCCGTACCCGTCGTCTCAAGATCGAAAAACACAACCGGGCCGTCGAGCGCCTCGATAAACGCAAAAAAACGCGGGCCAAGCTTCGAAAGCTTGGGTGTCTTACCGACCGTCGGCCACGGCTTCAATGTCTCGGGAGGCTCTTCACTCATCAGAACCAGCTTATACCTGAAGTTCTCCCTGCAAATCACAATGTAAACTATGTAATTAAAACCCCGCAATCGACTCGGTCTCGTGGTTCCCGACCACCGTTCAGGAACGGCCAAACGGTCGCTCGACCCAAGACCGAAGAATGTAAATGAGCGCACTTTGAGCATCATTATGGATCGATTGCTCGACCTACGAGGCTTGTCGCCCGCTCTCAGGCAGTGCTAGGCTCCGGCCTATGAGATGGATGCGCGCTACACGAACAGTTGCAGTCTTGGCCTTCACCGTGGCCGGGTGTGGTGACAAGGCTGAAGACAGCAACGACGGCGGAATCCACATCCCTCAGGGCGACGGTGACGGCGACGGCGACGGCGACGGCGACGGTGATGGCGACAACAACATCAGGCTCGACTTCGGTTCAAACGGCGACGTCGGGGACGACTGCCCGCCCGATGACCCGGACTGCAACGACGAGTGTGAGCTTACGGAGCATACTCCTTGCGACAGCAGCAGCGCGACCCCCTTCACCGCGATCGGCATCGGCTGTCCGGGCGAGTTCACGCCCGATGACATCTCCGTCCGCGGCTCCAATACCGCGATCGGTGTCCGCACCAAGTTTGGCAACACCTCGACCTGGGACCCGACAGAGGGAGCCGCTTTCGCAGTACTTGGCAGCGGCCACGTCATTGAGCTCGACAATCCAACTCCGCCAACCGACGGCAACACCATGCCGACCCACTGCAACGACGACCTCGGAGACTACAACGTCGGGGCTGCGCTTCCTCCGCCAATCGTCTCTACAAAGGTTGGCGATGTTGACTGCACTGCAGACCCCTCTCTGATTGGGACCGGCGACTGTTCGAACAGCATCGAAGACCAGCTGAAGGCTGGAAGCTCCGCAAACGACTACACGGAGATGCGCATGGTGACTAAAGTTCCAGAGGGCGCGACCTCCTTCTCCTACGACTTCGCATTCTTCTCGACAGAGTATCCAGAGTACTTCGGCTCCGCGTACAACGACATGTACGTCGGTTGGCTGGAGTCCGAGCTGTGGACCGGAAACATCTCCTTCGACGGCGAGGGGAACCCCATCTCACTGAACGCTGGCTTTCTCGACTTCAAGGACGATGCCGGAAACCTACCGGAACTCGCAGACACTTGCATGCGCCAGCACGCGAGTACCAAATGGCTCTCCACCACCGCAGGCGTGGTCCCAGGCGAGACGATCACCCTCGTGTTTGCCATCTTCGATTTGTCTGATTCGATTCTAGATAGCTACATCTTCCTCGACAACTTCGAGTGGGGATGCGACCCCTCCTCGCCGCCCGTAACCATCCCGATCGGCTAGAGCACCCGAGGAATCCCTCAACCGCTCGGCCGCCATTGGAGATCCGGATCCTGCTCCGCCAACTCGACAATCAGCTGAGCGGGATCAATTGCGGTTTGAGAATGCCCCGCATGGGGCAGCGCCCAGCGTCTGCGTGACTGGTAGCGCCCAACACCCTTGGGATCGCCGCCCATTTGTATACAAAGATCGAATCCGGCGCTCGGATCGCAGCTCCGGATTTCGATCGGGTACTCAAGCCCATCTTGAAGCAGTCGTAGCGTAGCGTCATGGGCGCCTATCTGTTTCCAGGCGAAGGCATCGTGCTGACCGCGAAACATCGAGCCTTCATAGAAGGCTCCCACCGCTCGACCACGGATGTCGCCTAGCGCAAAGGCATGAATCGACGTCTTTGGCCCCGTCGGAAAAGCATCGATCCACAGCCGACCAGAGATCCTTGGTGGAGGCGTCTTCCCACAGGCTGCGACGGACGAGAGCGCGACGAACGAGAGCGCGCATATCACGGTCTTTCGACCGAGCCGCCACGGAAAAGGGACCTCACGGGTTTGTATCGCTCGCACTGCGCTTCATCGTGGCCGCATCAGCACCCAGGCGCAAGCAGCGACCGACCCCCTCGACGCCGAAACAGAAACACTCGGACCTCGTGAAACCCTGCGTCGATGTCCACTCAGCACCCGTCGGCAGTCGGTGTAAATCACCCGCCCAGAAGGTCGGACACCGCGAGAGTGTCTTGGGTGTCCCGCCCTCGCATTCGCGGTAGCCTGCCGCCGATCCATGACAGACCCAATTGTCTATCTCGTGATCCTCGCGGGGCTCTTCTTGCTCGGAGCCGTAGGCGAGATCAGTTTTCGAAAAACACAGATTCCCGACGTCGTGTGGCTCATTGGTGCAGGCGTCGTTCTGCGAGTCAGCGGATTTGTAGACCCCCAACAGCTTGAGCCCATCCTCCCGCTGTTTGCAGCGCTGACGCTCATTATCGTGCTCTTCGATGGTGGAAGCCAGCTGGTCATCAACCAATTGGTCAAGGCCGCGCCGCGGGCTTCGGTGATGGCCGTGCTTGGCTTTATCTCGACGACGCTGGTGATCGCGGCGATCACCATGCTCGCAGCATGGAGCGGGCTGCTTCACAACTGGACTTTCCTCAAGGGCCTCATGGTCGGGGCGATGCTTGGAGGTTCTAGCTCCCTTGTGATCATGCCGTCGATGCAGGTGGCAAAGGTCGAAGAGAAAGTATCGAATCTTGTCGGCCTCGAGTCCGCGCTGACCGACTCCCTTTGCATCGTTCTGGCCGTCTCGCTGATCGACATCATCATGTCGGGTCACGCGAGCGCGGCAGACTCCGCGATCGTTCTTGCCAAGAACTTTGGGCTCGCGTTGCTCATCGGCGCCGCAGCCGGTTGGGCATGGATGCCAGTGCTTCGGCTCCTCCGTGGCAGCACACATGCCTATCCCGTCACGATTGCGGCCTTGATCCTCTTGTATGTCGCGGTCGAATCCTTCGGAGGCAGCCCGGCCATGGCCATACTCACCTTCGCAGTGATCGTCGGAAACGCCGATGCGCTGATGAAAAAACTCGGATTCTCAGCGGGCCAACACCCCCTGCAATTGGACGATTCGGTCCGCATCGTTCATTCGCAGATGAGCTTCATCATCAAGTCGTTCTTCTTCACCTACATCGGCTTGATGCTCGGGCCTCCCTGGAGCCTCTTGATCCTGGGTGTTGTGATCGGCATCGGGCTCCTGGCGGCACGGATCCCGGTGGTCATGGCCCTCACCGGGGGCGGAGAGTTCACCACTCGCCAGCGCAAGCTGATCACGGTCTCCTTGCCACGAGGTATGGCGGCGGGTGTGCTCGCTACAATCCCAACGATGCGGGGCATGGAAGGAATGGAAAACCTCCCACCTCTGGTCTTCTCGGCGGTGGTCACCAGCATCTTCATCTTTGCGGGCGGCTTCAAGAAAGTACGGGGTGAGCCGGTCCCCGCTCCGGAGTCCACACACACTTCAGAAGAAGATCTGTCAGCATCACCGCCCCAGAATCCACCTGTGGCGACGGAGCCTACGGAGCCCGTTCATCCTCCCTCCCCCGACGCTCCCACCCCCCAAGACACACCCACTCCGTCGGTGGAGCCTACACCCTCGGCCTCCCCTCCTACCTAGTGGGCGGGGAACCCTCGCTTGCGAGGATTTACAGACGACGCAGGCGAGAGCGATAGTCGCTCTCCTCCGGCGTGCCCTTGGCCAATTCGATCGCCCGCCGGTACGAGGCCCGCGCCCGATCTCTATGACCAAAACGGAGCTGACAGCGCCCCAAGAGCTCGTGGGCGGCCGCATTTTTGTCGTTGATCTGCAGGGCCCTTTTGGCGCTATCGCGCGCATCAACGGACTCATTGGCCTTCAGGGCTGCACGAGCGCGAATCGTCCATGAGCGGCTGTGATACGGCACACGAGCCGTTAGTTTTTGCCCGACGCTGAGAGCCTGAGTGGGCTTCTTGTCGCGATGAAAGTAACGCACGGTGAGCTCTGCGGCATCGAGCAGCTCTCGTGCGGGTCGGTTCGCGGCCAACATCTTCAGCCATCCCGCACGGGCTCGGGACGCCGCTTTACGACGACTGCCTGAGCGTGATTCGATACGGGCCCAGCCGAGATGCAGGCGTCCGTGCTCGGTCGCGGGCGAGAACTGCAACCCGCGCCGAATCGTCGAAGATGCACGATCTCGGTCGCCACCATCCATCAGCATACGCACGTAGAGCAGGCGGACCTCGGTGTCCGAAGCATCTTCTTCTAGCAGTTTGCGCATCTGCTCGCGCCCCGATTCCCGCGCAGCCTCGCCACCGCGAATCCAAGCGAGATGCCCCCGCGCCCGCGCGATGGACCGTGGATCGGCCCCGGCGGCCTTGGCCTGACCGATCAGCGTGTCGATCTTCGCCAGGTCCGTGACCTCGGCCATTCTCAGATGCAGTCTGATCGCAAGCAAGTGGGTCTCGTGCCCCAACCCCGGACGGCCCTCTAAATCCTTCAAGATCGAGACGGCCCGGTCGTCAAAACCCATCGATGCCAGATAGGCGGCCAGGCGCTCTGCGTACCGTGGGAGTTTTTTGCCGGTATCGGCCGCCCTTTCAAAATAGTCGATCGCCTCAGCGACGGCGTTCGGCTCGGCAACGCGCCGCCCGTCCGCAAGCTCGCCCAACTGCAACAAGGCTTCCGCCGGCAGCGGTTCACGCAAAACAGCCTGCTCAAACGCCTGTTTGGCCAGGGCCCGCTCGCTCGCTCTTTGTTTCCCCGAGATCCCGGTTTCGGTGGCCTGCGCGAGATGAGATTCACCGAGGCCCGTCCAAGCTCGCGGAGCGTGGGCTTCTTCTTGAGTCAGTCCCTCAAGCCGGCGCCCTGCGACCGCTGGATCTCCGCGGCGGATTCGAGCCCTTGCGAGGGCAACCTCCACGTCGATACGGCCAGGAAGCAGCTTGTTTGCCCGTTCTAGCCATGGATCCGCCTCGGCCCAGCGCCTTTGCTCGATCAACGCCAACCCCTGAATCAACGCGACCCTCGGGTTTTCTTGGGGCCGCTTGCTCAGGTCCGCCAAGGCTCCCATCACATCCCCCTCGATCAGAGCGACCCATGCACGAAAAATCGCGGCATCGTCCGTGCTGAGGCCGGCTTCTTCGATCCAGACGGTGGCTCGCTTGGCATCTCCGGCCTCCACAGCCATCTCCAAGGCCAGGCTACGGGCCAACGTGTCCCACCGTGGCAGTGCGACCCAGGCTTTTTCGATCCGGGAGATCCCCTCGGAGAGTTCTCCCAAACGAATATGAACCACCCCACGCGCGAGGCTGGCGTGGGCCTGGTCTCGCGGACTCAGATCAAATCCATCGAGCTGCTCTGCGAGCGAGGCCACGCCGCCCAGATTCTGGCGAAGCACCCCGTTGTAGAGGGCCTCATCCGCCGCCATCCCCATATGAGAGACGCTGCGTTCGCGGGCGAGCGCCAGCTCTTCGATGGCCGCGTGGCCATCTCCGACACGCATGTAGAGCGCGGCCAACAGCCGTCGATTCGAGATGGAAGCGTCCGGACGAGCGGTGGCCTCCAGCCTCTCGATGGCTTGGCGGTAGTCGCCCTCGGGCTCGACCAGCGACAACATGCCTTGAACCCAAATATCATGATCCGCGGCGATGCTGTGGGCATCGGGACTGCCATCTGCAAGCCTCAACGCCTCCCTCGCATCTGCAAGCCTTCCAGCCTCCATGGCTGCCATCGCGCGAGCGAGCCATGCGTCATGGGTCGGGCTTCCGCCCAGGGTCGCTAGCGCCTCCAGTGCTGCCGCGGCCGACTCTCGCCCTTCACCGAATTCTGCGAATTGTTGCGCGCGAACAAGGGCCAGCGATCCCAACATCCAAGGGTCTCCACCGTGATTCGTGAGGCCTGCCTCCAACTGCTCAGCGACGTTTCCCAAGTCCTGCGCCGTGCCACTGGCGAAGCCCGAGCGCGCCGCGTCCAGAATTTGGTCGCGCTGCCGTCGGTCGTGAAACACCTTGAGAGTCACGCCTATCACCAGCAGCACTGCGGCCAAGGCCAAGACCATGGCCAAACGCACCAGCACCTGGCGCCGCTGCTGCCGGTGAATGTCGCCAATTAGGTCTCGCGGGCGCGAACCCGCAAGCATGCTCTCCGGCGGCTCCCGACTACGCTCTTCCATCCACAAGCTCGGTTATACAGCCGCCGGCGGACCATGACACGAGAAAAATCACGTCGAGCGTTGATCGTCGGCGGAGCGGCAAAGACCCGTCCGCCCATCAGTTGAACGATACCGGGGATCGATCGGTGGCGACGGTCCCAAACTTGCCGTCAACACCTTTGAGAGCGCCATCGCCGGCCTTCTTTTGAGCCTTGGCGATCTTTTATTGTTCGCGCTCCCAGGCGGCCTTCTCCGCGCCCTCCAGACCAATGCCTCGTTCTTCACGAAATTTAATCAGACCGGGAAGATAGGGGTGATCCTCTTCGACGCCCGCGATCTTCTCTCCCTCTGCAAACATCACCACAGGCTCCCCTGAAATCCGGCGCTCATCGACGAGAAACCAACGACCCTCGTACCATTGCCAGACCTGATCGACGACAGTCTTTTCGACGATCAGTCGATCATCGGTGTGCCATTGCACCTGCACGCGGGCGGCAGCGGTACCTTCTTGCTTGTTCACCTTAAGCCGCATCATCTCATAGTCGATGATCACGAGCTTGTCCCGGCTCAGGTCATGCTGGTCGAGAAAGGCATCGGACGATGCCGGCGGAAGATGTTCTGACGCGCGATCAAAATCGGCCCAACGCAGCGAACGATTGTAGGCCCGCGTGGTGTCGTAGAGCTTGTCGACCATCCCATCGCCCGTCGCGCATGCTTGCGCCCCAAGACCCAAAAGAGGCAGCAGGAGCATCATCACGAGTGAAAATCGACCGCGCATGGGCAGACGCTAGGCCGATTTTTGGCACCGGCCGAATTTTCGACAAAATCAGCGCCACCTCAGGCTGTTCGCATCGGCACGCTACGCCCCCGACCACGTTCCAGCCACCACCCGCTCGATCCCCGCAAGGTCCCGGCGACCCACCACGCTCGAGAAACCAGCCTCGGTGAGCAACGCTCGGGTCGCCTCGGCCTGGCCGATCCCGATCTCGAGAAAGAGCTGACCTCCAGCGACCAAGCCCTGCTCGTTCGCGACTTGCGCAATAAGCGCTCGCAGCAGTTCAAATCCGTCCTCCCCACCGTCCAGGGCCATTCGCGGCTCAAAGTCACGGACTTCCGGCGACAACTCTTCGATCGTCGCACTCGGAATGTAGGGCAAATTCGCGGCGATTCTATCGAAGGGCCCGCTCGCCCCCATGCCCTCAAAGAGATCGGATTGAACAAACTCAACCTCGAGCCCCAACCGCTTTGCGTTTGCACGCGCAACCTCCAGAGCATCCGTCGACAAGTCACAAGCCACAACCTCAAGCTGCGGAGCGGTGTGTTTCAAGGCCAGCGCGATCGCTCCGCTTCCCGTCCCGACATCGAGGATTTTCGCGCCATCGCGCACGATTTTCTTGGCGCGCAACTGCTTCTCAGTCGGAATCGCCTGAAGTTCGTCGTCGCCATCGGCGGCGGTCTCCGTCTCTTCGTTCGGTCCTTCGGATGGCGATATCGTCTCAGGAAGCTCGTACAGGCTCTCCAAGACCCAATCCACGAGATGCTCGGTCTCGGGTCTGGGTACAAGGACCCGGCGATCGACACTCAACTCCAGATCGAGCGCATGAAAGCCGCGTACACCTTCAATATACGCGACCGGTTCCCGCTCTAGGCGACGCCGAACAAGTGAACGAAATCCACCTCGTTCATGCTCTGCCAAAAGTCGATCGTGCTCAAGATAGAGGTCCACCCGTTTGCGATTCAACGCATGCGCCAACAGGTGCTCGGCGTCGACGCGCGCCTCCTCGATCCCCACTTGTTTGAAGCGCTCGATGGTCCAGGAAAGCAGCTCGCCGATGGTCCATCGGCGCTGGCGCCCTTGGTCGTTGGTCACGCGGAATAGGAACCACGAATCGATCGCCAGTGAAAGCACGACGAACGAACGGGGCCATTGGACCGCTAGTGGACCGATTCGACCTAATGGATGCCCTCGGGCGAAGAGACCGCGGGGCCGTGTACGCTCAGAGACCGCGGTCTCGCACTTCGCGCAATGGACAAGGTCGAGGCAAGTGGAGCGGGGAGACCGCGGTATTCACTCACCACTCTCCATCCATGCGCGGGCGCACCGAGCGACTCCGGATCTCGTCCCGATCTGACAATGACCTACAGTTCCCACACTTCATGCTTGGTAGGTTTGGCTCGTATCGGTAGGGTACAAAACAGCCGCGGCCCAATTTGGCAGCGCCCCCGACGATGCGTGATAGGACTCGAGTTCCCGGCCTTCGGCCACAATTGCGGCCAAACAGCCTGCGGCCGGCTCTCGGTAGCATGCTCACCCTGACGCTCATGCTCATCGCCATGCTCGGCAGCCCCCGCGTGCTTGCCACCACCCAAACCGCCCATCGCGCGGTCGAGGTCGCGCGCATTCCCCTCGTCGTCGTGACGTCCTTGGGGCCGATGAGCCCCGCGACGCTGCGCCAGGCATGCCGAAGCCTGCTCCAAACTCTGCCGGTCCGCTGCGAATTACGCGGACAGGAGCCGGAGGCAGACTACCGCCATGCATGGAACGAAGCGCGCCAGCAACTCGATGCCCGCGCGCTTCTCGAGCGTATCTTTCGAAGACGCTCGGTCGACGCCCACGTCGAGCTCATGCTCACCGATGTCGATATCTATGAAGGTGAACGGCCCTACGTTTTTGGCCTGGGCAGCCTTACCGACCGGGTCGCGGTGATCTCGACTTCGCGGATTCACGGGTCCGCGAATCAGATCTCCGAACGCGTCGTCAAGCTTGTTCGGCACGAGGTTGGGCATGCGATGGGACTGCCGCATCATGAAGATCGCAGCTGTGTCATGCGCAGCGACCCGACGGTCGCCTCCCTCGACACCGCCCCATTGACACTCTGTGAAAGTTGTCGAATGCGCTTTGGGCGGGTCTCGGCGCTCATGTCCAGACCTGGGCAGACGGGTCTCGATCACACCCGTGGACTCCTCGTTCGCGGAGAACTTGAAGCCGCTCGGATCGAAGCGGCTGCCCTCGCCAAGGATGCCGACGGGCCGATGCTCGACGAGCTGGGTCACCTTTTTTTGCGAGCCCGCGCAAACGACGACGCCATTCGACTCCTGGAACTCTCCGTCCGTCATTCTCCTGGTCTGGCCGTCGCTCATGTTCACTTGGGTCTTGCCCTTCAGCAGCGCGGTCGCAACCATGACCGACTTCGCGCCATCGATCACTTCGATCATGCCCTGAACCTTGAGCCCCAGTGGGATCAGGTCCAGGCCCTCGTTTTGCAGCTCCGAGATGGAATGGCCACCGCGCAAGGACCCCGTCAGTCCTCAGGCTCACTGCCCCACTAGGCCGCGCATCACGACGTCGTCGATACGGGCGGCAAGACCGGGCTCATAGCCGCTCGCTATCTCGAGAATCCGGCCCTCCGCGTCTAAAACAAACACCGAGGGAAAGCGCGCGACCTCAAGTCTCGCTGCAAGCGCCCCCATCGGATCCCAACCTCGTATCACCGCAGGGCTCCCGCCCCGCTCGATCTCGGTCTCGAATGCGGTGGTATCGGGGTCCAACGCGACTTCAATAATGGCTAGCTTGTCTCTCCCGTGCCTCTCGATGAGCTCCCCATAATAGACGTGCATCGGTTTCCACCCTGGCTCCCAACTGGCGGAAAGCTCGAGGACAACCACGCGACCCCGCAAGCGATTGAGCTCAAGGTTTCCACCCTCAAACAGGGGGATGGCCAACTCGATCCGCTCGCCAAGCGCCTTGTTGCTCGCCTCCAAAGGAGCCGGTGACTGGCGCTCCGCAGCACGACGATCCTCGGGGATCGCCGTCTGTGCGGGAGCGAAACTCCGACACCCGACTCCGCCAAAAAACGCCACGCTCGCCAGCCACCCAAGCTTTCGCGCGATGGACCCTCGTTCGCGCCGCTCAGGCACCATGCACGGTATCGACCAACAACCGAGCCATCTCGGGGTCTGTGAATTTTGAGATGCCATGACCAAGATTAAAAATATGCCCCTTGGCACGGCGACCGGCCTCGACCACCGCCAACGCTCGTTCGCGCAGCAGATCGGGCGACCCAAGCAGCAACATCGGATCAAGGTTCCCCTGCACAACCGTCTCTTCACCGACCACATCGATCGCATCCGACATCCCGATGCTCCAATCGATGCCCAAGACATCGGCCCCCGCCTGGGCGCTTAACCCCAAAATATTGGCGTTGCCCCGAGCGAACAAAATCACGGGGACCCCCGCATTTTTGACCCTCGAAACTAGGGTCTGGGTGTGCGGCAAGACGTGTCGTGCGTAGTCCTCGGGGCTGAGCGCCCCCGCCCAGCTGTCGAAGATTTGAACAGCATCGACGCCAGCATCGATCTGCGCCAGCAAATAGCGAGCAAGGAGGTCGCTCATGTCCTCCATCAAGCGACCAAAAAGCGCGGGCTCGCTGAAGATCAGTCGCTTGATGTTCACGAAGTCTCGGCTGCTCTCCCCCTCAACGAGGTAACTCGCGGTCGTGAACGGAGCCCCACAAAAACCGATCAAAGGCACGCGGTCATCGAGTGCTTTTTTGCACGCTCGCACCGCGTCCATCACGTAACCAACATCGTCGCCGGGATCGCCAAAGCGCAATCGCTTCACATCCGCCGCCGTGCGTACCGGATTCTCGACCACGGGACCGGGCCTAAAATCCACCTTGACGTCCATGGCATCGAACACCACCAGGATGTCGGAAAATAGGATCGCTGCGTCCACGTCGAGTCGATCGATCGGCTGAACGGTGACCTCCGCGGCGAGCTCGGGCGTGCGACACAGCTCCAAAAACGTGGTCTTGGCCCTCACCTTTCGATACTCGGGCAAAAATCTACCCGCCTGGCGCATCATCCAAATTGGGGTCCGAAAAGGCGCCTTACCTTGGCAAACATCGAGAAAGCTAGAATTTTTCAGTGTCATGATCATTTCCGCGTTGTCGGCCGTCGGACCCGTGACGATAATCCAACGAACCTGACCTGCCCGCCACTTTTGTGCAGGAACTTTGGCTCAGCGACTTTTGCGCGCACGCGATTCTCGGCACAAAGGCTGCTAGAGTGCGCACGCGCGTTCCACAACCGCGACCTTTCAACCATGAGCTCTCAGTTTCCTGATCAGACGTTATCCGAGGACTCTCTTTCGTCTCCGACGGCAACCCGGAACACTCATGCTTGGCTCGTGTTCATCGGTTCAAGCGAGAATCAGTTCTCGGGTGCTGGGGAGATTTGGCCTATCGATAGCGTCTCGACGATCGTCTTTGGTCGCGGCACCGGCGAGAGCACCCTCTCTGAGCGCTGCGACGGCGTACTGCAGATCAAAATTCCCTTGGGTTGGGTCAGCCGGAAGCACGCCGAAATCCGCGTAGTCACCACCGACCGCGAGATGGAGTTCGATCTTCGAGACCTCGAAAGCCGCAACGGCACCTACATCGAGGGGCAGAGCGTTCCGGGGCTCGCCCGTCTCGCCCCGGGACAGGTCTTTGAGGTCGGACGATCGTTTTGGGTGGTCCGCGAGTTGGCCATGCACGATGTTCCTCCGCAGCCGGTGCGTTCACTCGCCCCCGCAGAGACCAGCAACCCCGAGCTATGCGGAATTCATCGGTCTCTCGCACAACTCGCGGACAGCAACGTTTCCTTCATGCTCCGTGGTGAAACAGGCACCGGAAAAGAAGTTGCGGCGCGGTCGATCCACCGCATCAGCGGTCGCAAAGGCGCGTTTGTCTCTGCAAACCTTGCGGTGCTGTCTGAAGACCGTATCGATCCGATTCTTTTTGGCCAGCGCCGCCGATTGATCTCAGGAAGCAAGCAAGAGTCTCCCGGCCTCCTTGAGCAGGCCGACCACGGCACGCTCTACCTCGACGAACTCAGCGAACTCACGAGCCAGGCCCAGGCAAAACTTCTGGCCGCCCTCGCCGACGGTCAGATCGTACGTTCTGGAAAAACAGAGCGCGAGCCCTTTGACGTTCGAATCATCTCGTCGTCGCTCGTGGACGTGCACAATATGGTCCTGAGCGGCAAGTTCAGGCCAGATCTTTATTCTCGACTCTCTGGATTCGAGGCGGAGATTCCCCCGCTCCGCAACCGACGAGAAGATCTTGGAGTGCTCACCCGCACGCTGTGTAAGACACGAAATGGTGGCCAGGTTCGTGTCTCCACCCCGGCATTTCGTAGAATTCTCGGCTACGGGTGGTCTTTCAACATTCGAGAGCTGGGTCAGACCCTGGCCACGGCATCCATTCTTGCCGGGACCGGTGGCGAAATCACTCGCGAGGTCCTTGAAGAGATCCTCGATCGACGCCGAGACATGCCCGACAGCCCCGAGACCGTCACGGAGCTGCGCAACCAGCTGGTGAGTCAGCTGGCTCGAAGCGGCGGAAACACGGCAGAGGTGGCTCGGGCCATGGAACGCGACCAAAAAGAGATTCATCGCTGGCTCGAGCGTTTTGAGCTCCAGTCCGACGCCTACAAGCTCGGATAACCCGCGCCTGGCGAACTAGCGAAGCGTGGTCACATCGACCACGGCAAATCCATGTTCAGCGACATCGACATCGATCGAGCGCTGCTCACGTTGCCCATTTTCGCCGTGAAGCGTCACGACAATCGTGTGTTTCCCCGCGGGCACCGACACCCGTCCCATGTGTATCTTGTCGGGTAGCAACGTCCAAGACCTGGTATCCGGCTTATCCAGAGCCACCATCGCGCCTTCCACCGCAAGCGCGGTGAGTAAGCTCAAGACCGGTCCCTCGCTCACCGCTCCCCGAGCCGCTTCGGCCGCGACACCCCTCGCTATCATTCGCGTGATCGCAGAGGCGATGATCCGTGGCTTCAGGTCCTCAAACTCCGAGACCGTCGCGGCCCCCAGGTCGCTGACCATCTCAACCCTCATCGCACGACCATCGACCTGGACGGCCGCGGCGGTATAGACGTTTCCCGGGGCCACCAGCTCTGGGTAGACCACCACCTTCATCGCGGAGTGCTCTAAGAGTGTGGTGTCTCCTGTAAAATATGCGCCCGCAACACCGATGGCAGCACCGATGGGGATTCGCCGCGGCTCCTTGTAAGGTACCCGGCCGGTGTTTACGACCACGAGTATCTCGCTCGGGACTCCAGTCGGCCCTGGGGTGGGTGTCGCATTATCTTGTAGCCCCGCCAGATCCATATAAGGCGCAAGCCGCGGGGTCCGGTACGAAGTATGAGTGCCTAGACGAGCCAAAGGACCGCGCAGCCCAGCAAGTTCACGCACTTGAAGCGCGTCATCATAGTGGCGCGCGGCGGCATCGTACTCACCGAGGCGATCGAAGGTGAATGCTGCCAAATACGATCCGAAGGCCAACTGTGCACGGTCGGGGTCGGACTGCTTCAAGTACTCGCGCATAGTCGTGAAACGCTTGGCCTCCACACGGGCACCGCCGAGATCGCCACGCGCAAGATAATTGAGCATGTTAAGCGCATTGAGAGCCAAGCGCTCCGTCGGCGGCGTCTTGTATTTGGCGGAGCTGTCGCTGTAGATGTAGCGACCGATCTTGCCTAGACCATCCTTCGAGATATCGAGCAGTTCAAGTTCACGTTCGGCCGCCTCCATATCGCGCGCACTGGCCTGCCACTGCCCCTGCGCGTGAAGCACTGTCCCCCGCTCAAGAACGACCAATCCCGTATTGCGCTTCCATCTTTGCGGCAACTCGCCATCTCGCGTTTTCATCGCGCGGTTCAGTTCGCGAACTCCGAGATCAAGATTTCCGGCAGCGGCGGCATCACGGACGACCATGGTCTTGTCCGAATAGGTCGCGCAGGCACACAGACTCAGCCACGCGGCACCCACGAGCACCCGCGCACCTGCACAAACACCCCGCTTCAACCCCGCACTTCGAGTCGTCATGGTTCTTGAGCTCACCCCTTGATGGCCTTGCTGCGCTCCGACTCGAATTGAAATTTGATCATGCTCGTTTCGACCTCGATGACCTGCAAGAAGAGCGTGTACTGGAGCCTCCGCGTCCTCTTAATTCGCTCGTCCACCGACGTGACCTTGCCAGTGATGTAGTATTTCGCTCCGATCTGTTTTCCGAGAGTGGCGGCCGTCGCCGGGTCGAAAGCCGCCATGTTCTGCACACCTGCCTCCGCCGCCATCTCGGCCTGGCGCTCGCGGCTCACGACATTGACCGCGCCACTGTTCACAAGCTTGGTTTCAATAGCGGAGAGCAAGGTCAACATCTGATCATCGAGATGCTCGCTGGTGGCGTTCGTGATCGGCCAAATTGCAACCACCGGTGGGTCACCGATCGCCCCTTGCACGTCACGGCCCCAAAAGGCTGAGGTAAACATGGCGTCGAGGTTTTGATCGACGAGATATTGCACATCGGCGCGATCGAGCGTTGTGCTCATCGCGCCGTCATCGAGCTTCGGATTTTCGGTGTCGGGACCGCCGCGCATGGCCTTGGGACCGCAGGCCGAAAGCAACATCAAGGACAAGGAAAAAGAAGAGAGAACAAAACGTATAGCCATGGCAATTCTTTCGCTACGGGTTGAGGTTGAGGGCGCTACAAGAGCCTAGCTCTTGAGTAGACGACGGCTTGCACCAAAGCTGGCAACCCGCCGCGAATAAAGCATAAATTTGAGAGAGCAAGCTCACAAGATGAACCGAAGTTGAGGCAATGCATGCAGTGCCTCGTAGACGGCAATTATCTCGTCGACGCTGTTTGTGTCGAGAACCGCGCTAATACAGACACGTCGGCCAGAGCGCGTTTGGCGCTCTGAATAGACGGCACGGTCGCCCATCACCCCCGAGATCGCAGCTTTGACCCCCAGGCGAAACTCCTGCTCCCCGGGACCGAAGGCCTTCACCACGTACGCACAGGGGAAATCGTGGGTCGCCAACAACAACTCACGCTCCGGCGCATATTGCGGACTCTCGTTCATGCCCTTTGTTACCACTTCCGCCCAAAACAGGGGTACCCATGGCGCGTCTGAAGCCAATCCCTATGTTCGCCGATTGTACCCAGCACCGCTTTAGCCGCAACTTCACGCTGTCGTTTTTTGTCCTCACATCACTCTGTGCAGCGGGACCGACAGGTTGCAGTGATGCCGCGGGGCCTCCGGAGGGACACGGCACCAAGGGGGGCGAGCCCGAACAGGCCGCGCTAGCGATCGAGTTCACGGGCCTCGAAACGGCCGACATCGAGCGCTATCACCGGACCTCCGGCAACCTAAAGGCCCTGCGCCGGGCCGAGATTCGTCCCACACAAGCCGGCATTATCCGCAGCCTCGACGTCGAGGAGGGAGACCGTGTGGAACCGGGGCAACTGCTCGCCCGTCTCGACGGCCGCGCGGCGTCCCTCGCGGCCAAACGCGACCGCATGCAAGAAAAAAATGCGAAGCAGGAGCTGGGCCGTCTCGAGAGCATCGCCCGTAACGCGATCGCCAGCGAAGAACTCGACAAGCAGCGCTATGCGCTTGAGACCGCGCGAGCTGCCGCCCGACTTTCGAAGCACCAAGCCACGCTCTCTACGATTCGCGCCCCTTTCGCCGGAGTCATCACGGCTCGGACCGTCGACATCGGAAATTTCGCCAGCAGTGCCGATGTGCTGTTTGAACTGGTCGATCTAAGCGGCCTTGAGCTGGACCTTCACCTCCCAGAGCGCGAGGCCTCTCGCGTGCAGATCGAGGCCGCGGTCACCATCGAACTGCTCGATGGCACCCTATTTCAAGGCACCGTTTTGCGCCGCTCCCCCATCGTCGATTCCGTCACGGGGACCATCAAGTTCACGGTGCGGATGATCGAGTTCCCCGACTCCGCCATCCCTGGGGCCTTCGTCCGGGCTCGGGTTTTGCTCGAAGCTCGCCGCCAGGTCGCCACCCTCCCAGTAAAATCCATCGTTCAGGTCGGGGGCAAGCCCCACGTCTATTTGCTTATAAACGGCAAGGCGAGCCGCCAAGTGGTCGAGACCGGCCTTGAGGGCAAAGAGAAGATCGAGCTTATCTCTGGCATCGAGACCGATGCGGTCGTCGTCAAAGATGCTTCTGGGATCACCGAAGGCATGGCCCTGAAGAAACTTGGGCAGACGCCTCCCTCCGACGCCGAAGGCCATGGACCCTCGAAGGGCCGAGAAAAGAGTCACTGACCGGTGGCCCACCCAGAACCAAGCGTGGAGTCCGAGGGACAACAACGCTCTCTCGCACGAGTATTGATCGAGGCGATCGTCATTCACCCCGTGACGACGGCCATGATCACCGTGGCGATTTTACTCTTCGGGCTGGTCGCCGCCACGCGTATGCCCGTGGACCTGCTTCCCGATCTTTCTTATCCGAGCATCACCATTCGCACGGAGTTCGACGATGCCGCTCCGGCCGAGGTCGAAGAACTCGTGACTCTCCCGATCGAAGAGTTGGTCGGCGCGGTTCCGGGCGTCGAGGATGTGGAATCGGTCTCCAAAGAGGGCACAAGCGAGGTCATGTTAAATTTCGCTTGGGGGACGAAGATCGACGTCGCCATGGCCGACGTCCGCGAAAAGCTCGACCGGGTGCGCCTGCCTCAAGCGGTCCAGAACCCGATCGTGCTTCGCTACGATCCTGCCCAAGAACCGATCATTCGCCTGGCATTGACGATCGACGCCACCCTCGCACACGGCACCAACCTCCGGGATGTCGCCGATCGCCAGATCAAGCGGGTGCTTGAAGCCGTCCGAGGGGTCGCAGGAGTGCAGCTACACGGCGGCGACGAGGATGAAATTCGAGTTGAGCTCGACGCCGATCGCCTCGCGGCCCTCAACCTCGATCCGCGCGACGTCGTCGAGGCGATCAAGGCTGACAACATCAACCAACCCGGCGGTGCTCTCACCGAGCAGCAAAATCGTTACCTGATTCGTACGGTTCACGAAGCCAAGACCGCGCAAGAGCTGGCGAAGCTTATTGTGCGCAGCAGCGCGGGGGCCGAACTGCGCCTCGACGACATCGCTTCCGTCGAGCGCTCGCCCAAAGAACGAGAGGAGCGAGTCCTCGTCGACGGCCGAGAGGCCATCGAGCTTAGTGTTTTCCGCGAGGCCGACGCCAACACGGTCGCCGTCTCCATGGCGCTCCTAAGCCGAATCGAAGACCTTCAACTCCCCGAAGGACATCGCCTCGTCGTGCTCAGCAACCAATCGCGCTTTATCGAGGCCGCGATCAAGGAGGTGGCAATCAACACCCTGCTCGGCGGTTTTCTCGCCGTGGCGGTGCTCCTTTTCTTTCTCCGTAATTTGCGCTCCACCATGGTGATCGCCCTGGCGATCCCAATCTCGGTAACCGCCACCTTTGTGCCCCTACGCCTCGGGGATGTCTCGCTTAATCTCATGAGCCTCGGGGGCCTCGCCCTCGGCATCGGCATGCTGGTGGACAACAGCATCGTCACCCTTGAGGCCATCGCCCGCGTGCGAGAACAACACCCCGGTGCCAGCCGGCGATGGACCGCGATGGCCGGCACCGCAGAAATCGCCGGCTCGGTGGTGGCTTCGACCCTCACCACGGTCGCGGTGTTCCTACCGATGGCCTTTGTCGAAGGGGTCGCGGGCCAACTCGTCCGCGACCTCAGCCTCGCGGTCAGCCTCAGCATCTTGTCCTCGATGGTCGTCAGCCTGACCGTAGTCCCGGTGCTTGAGGCGCTCGGCGGCTCGACAGAGACCTCGTCGGAGGATCGAGTCACAGACCCTCCTCCCTTTTCCCCTCTCGCTTGGCTCGTCGTGCTTCCGGCCCTGTTGTTCTGGCCACTGCGACGGCTGTACCCCTTGCTGGCTCGTCTTCTTCGCCTGCTCGCTCTGCCGGCCACACGCGCGTATGAGGCTCTTGAGTCGCTCTACCCCGGCGTCCTCCAGGTCGCTCTACGCCTGCGCGTCCTGGTTCTAATCGCCGCTTTCGCGCTTTGCGGCCTCACGCTCACACTCGGTGCAGAGCTCGGGCGGACCTTGCTTCCCGAGATTCGCCAGGGCGAGTTTTTTGTGCAGGTCACCATGCCACAAGGGACCGCCCTCGAACGCAGCACATCGGTCACACGCTCGATGATGGCGACGCTCGCCTCCGACCCGCGAATCAAGACCCGTTTCGCGCGAATCGGCAGCATTACGCAGGGCGGGTCCGCCACCGGACAAATTTCCGGCACTCACCTCGCGCAGCTCAATATTCAGCTCGACCCCAATGTCGTCGGAGAAAATGATCTTGCGACCGTAGAACAGGAAATTTTTGAAACGCTGCGCTCCGCCGTCCCCGACAAGGAGATCTCGCTGCTCTTGGGTCGCCCCGAGCTCTTCTCTTTTGAGGCGCCGATCTCGGTCGAAATTTTCGCCGATGAGACCGACGACGCGGCCCAGCACGCGCGCCGAGTTCTGCCCTATTTGCAGAAAGTATCGGCGCTGAACGACGTCGTCGCCGACGACCTCACCGGTCGCCCAGAGGTTCGGGTCCTCTTTGACCGCGAACGCCTGAGCCGACTTGGTGTAGGCGTCGATCAAGCCGCCAATGCCGTGCAGCGAGCGATTCAGGGCGACATCGCCGGCTTGCTCCATGCCGCCGACAAGCAGCTCGACATTCGAGTCGTGCTTCCCCAAGTCGATCGCGCGAAGGTCTCTGACATCGGGCGCGTCCAAGTCGGTCTCCGCAACGGCATACCGATTCCGCTCACCGCCGTCGCCGAACTCGAAAGTGCCCACGGACCGGCCGAGATTCGCCGAATCAATGGCCGCCGAGGGTTACGCATCCGTGCACGCCTCGCAGGAAACGATCTTGGAGGGGTGGCGGGACAGGTCGAAAACGCTCTGGAGGCCGCCCACAAAGAGCTTGGCCCCGAGGAACAGCTCCGACAAGGCGTCCAGAGCCACCTTGGAGGCCAGGCCCAAGAGATGGGAACATCGCTCAAGAGCCTGGCCTACACCGCCCTGCTCTCGATTTTTTTGGTGTACGTCGTGATGGCTTCGAGTTTCGAGAGCCTGCACCACCCCTTATTGATCATGGGGACTGTCCCCTTGGCCATCGTCGGGGTCATCGGGGCCTGTGCGCTTACCTTCACTCCGATCTCTGCGATGGTCGGGATCGGAGCGATCATTCTCGGGGGTATCGTGGTCAACAACGCGATCGTGCTCGTGAATGCGGTGAACCAAGGCCGAGGCCGCGGCCTCGGCGTCACCACGGCGCTGCTCGAGGCCGGAAAACTCCGCATTCGTCCCATCCTCATGACCATGGCGACCAGCGTGCTCGGACTGCTCCCCATGGCCCTCGGGCTGGGAGAGGGATCCGCGCTTCGCCGTCCCTTGGCGATCGCCGTGATCGGGGGCCTGGTGGTGGCGACAATACTCACGCTCGTCGTCATCCCCTGCGCCTATGCGCTATTTCCGGGCCGACGCAGAGATGCTTGGGCGAAAGATTCACGGTAGCCCGTGAAAGTCGAACGCGATCCAACGACACTCCCAAGGCGGTCGACCCCCGCTTCCGCCTCGCGGGCGCCCTCGCTGGGACCTCGGCTGGAGGCGATCGCATCGTTAATTCGACCCGGTCGGCCCCTCATCGACATTGGCACCGATCACGCCCGACTCCCCGCGATTCTTTTGGCCGAGGCCCGAATCCCCCAGGCCCTCGGCACCGACAAACGGCACGGTCCCTTGCGGGAGGCACAGCGAACCCTCGAACGTCTTGCCTGTGGAGATCGGCTAATTCTCCGCAAGGGCGACGGCCTCAGACCAATTCTCGATGCCGAACTCGAAGGCTACGGAACCCTGGTCATCGCCGGCATGGGGGGCGCGAGCATCTCGAAGATCGTCGAGGATCCACGGCTCAAACGATTTCGCGGTCGGATCGTCCTGCAACCAAACGCTCGCTACCGAGCCCTCGCATCCCTTCGCTGCCAGCTTCACAACCTCGGGTGGTCGCTCGTCTCCGAGACCCTGGCGCGTGAACGCGGCACGATCTACATCGTCATGGCCGCCGAACGCAGCTCCAGCCCCCCTCCCTTGGCGAATCCGCTCGTCCCGCGCGCCGACATCGAACTCCAAGTTTCGGGGCCTATCGACGATCTTGGGCGCCCTCCGCTCCATATTTGCTACCACTATTTGGGACCCTGCCTCAACATCATGTCGCCTCCGCATCCGCTCTACGGTGCGTGGCTGCGACAGGAGCACCGCGCCAACCGCCAAGTTCTGAGCCAGGCTTGCGAAGATGAGGCCCGCCACCGCCAGCTCTGGCAGCGGCTGCTCGACCACCAGCTCGATGCTCTAGAGCATGACCCGCGCGATGGGGGTGACCCCAGCGGGATGACCTGCCATCCTTGAGTCCTACGTGCGTAGCTGGAGCCTATCCGATCTCGCCCTCAACCGGCCCGTCACCGTGGGGATGACCCTCGTCGCGCTATTTTTGTTGGGAGTTCTTGCGACTTTTGAGCTTCCGCTGGCCTTCATGCCCAGCGAGAGCACACACCGAATCGAAGTCGAGGTCGACGTCACTCGTGCCAGCCCAGAGGTCCTGGAGCGAGAGGTCATCCGCCCCCTCGAAGAAAATGTCGCCGGCGTGCGCGACCTCCGATCAATGCGCGTGAGCAGCGGCTCCTGGGGCGTGAATCTCAAGCTTGAGTTCGAGCCCGGCACCGACATCGATGCCCGTAAACTTGAGCTTCGCGAACGCCTTGACCGGGCGCGCGCGGGCTTTCCGGAGCTGGTTCAAGAAATCACCGTGAGTTCATCGGCGGGCGCCGATGACGACCCGATGATGGAGATTCAGCTCTCGGCAGATCGCGACCTCGCCAAGGATTTCTATCTTCTTCAACAAAAAATTGTCCGCCCCCTCGAACGAATCGATGGGGTCGCGCGGATCGAGTTGAACGGAGTCGAGGCCCACGAGCTTGAAATCGCGGTCGACATCGACGCTGCGAAACAAGGTTCGGTGGCTCTCGACACAATCAATGCCGAGGTTCGGTCCGCCCGCAGCTCTCGAAGCCTCGGGACCCTGCGCAACGGTGCTCGAGATTCTGGGATCCGTAGCCCTGCGTATCGGGCCGACGAAGAGAGCTACGCCGCCCTTCCACTCCCGCGAACACCGGCGAACGCAGCAAACAATTCCGTGGACGCCACGCCCTGGGACGGCAGCACCGCCCGTCTCCGCGAGGTCGCCGAGGTGACGATCCACCCGACCGAGCGGCGACGAGGCAGCCGCCTCGACGGTCGCCCCGCGGTCAACGTCTCGGTCTATGGCGACGCAAGCGCGAGTGTCGTCGACGTCAGCGCCGAGATCCGCAAAACGCTCGATACCCTCCGCGCCGACCCTCTTCTCGGTGACATGGAGGTCGTTGTTTTTGTGGACCAAGGGGAGATTATTCTCAACACCCTCGGTGACCTGCGAAACACCGGCATCATCGGCGGCATCATCGGCATCCTCGTGCTCTTTTGTTTCTTGCACCGCTGGCGGACAACGCTCGCCGCCGCCGTTTGCATCCCCCTCAGCGTACTTGCGGCCTGCGGTGTGCTGTTTTTGCGCAACGAAGAACTCAACTGTGTGGTGTTGCTGGGCCTCGTGCTCGGCATCGGTATGCTTATCGACAACGCGGTCGTGATCGTCGAAGCGATACAAATGCGCCTGCAAGAGGGGCTAAAACCCGCCGATGCTGCGCGTATGGGGACCCGCGAGGTCGGCCTCGCCACCATGGCCTCCACTCTCTCGAGCGTGATCGTGTTTCTCCCGATGATCATCGGCGAGGCCGGAAACTCGATGTACGACTACCTGCGTCCGCTCGGGATGACCCTCGTCACCGCTCTGATCGCCAGTTTGCTGATCTCGCAGAGTATTGTCCCTTTGCTCATGGGCAAGCTCATGCGCAGGCCGCCTCGACCGACCCAACACCGGATCTTGGACCCCCTCGCCCGTGCCTACGCGTGGCTGATAAGCCGAACGTTGCAGTACCCGCGAGTCACATTGACCGTCGGTCTGCTGATCTGCTCCAGTGCAGCCATTCCCACACAAGAGATGGAGATCGACATGGGCACGGACAACCAAACCATGAGCGTGCCCATTCGCCTGGAGATGAGCGGCAGCAGCTCCTACCAACGCGTAGAGGAGCATCTCAAGGTGATGGAGACCGCGCTCTTGGGAGACGACGGAGAGCGCAAGCAACGGCTCGGTATCAAGTCGCTGAGCTGCCGTTTTCGCGACTGGGGCGGCAACTGCAACGTCTACCCCTTGGTCGACATTGAGAGCGAGACTCAAATGTCGGAGTTCCAGCAGCAGCTCTCACTCGCCTTGCCCGAACAGGCCGGCGTCCGCTACCACGTCGGTGAAGGGAAAGGACATTGGCGGCGCAACCGAGATCCCCGAGTCGTTCGATTTGTTGTTCGCGGCGAAGATATGGGTACGCTGATGGCCATCTCGGGGCAGCTCACCGACCACCTTAAACGCACGCTCCGCCGTGGCGACTCTGAAAATCCCGATGCCGGAGGCTACGACCAGATCATCGGACCGCTGGACGAAGGTCACCGCGAGATTCTGATCCAGCTCGACAGCGAGCGAATTCACCGCTTGGGCCTGCGCGCTGCCGATATCGCTCGTTCGGTCTCCCTGGCATTTCAAGGGATCCCTCTCGGGCAGGTTCGCGGCGAAGATGGAGAGCTCCAACTGCGCCTCTCCGCCGGCCGACTCGCCACCATCCACCAATCGAAGGACTCGCTGGGCACGCTTTTGGGGACGGACCCCGATCTCGATTCAGAACCAGAGGCCGACGGTCCGCGAATCGCTGAGCTCAAAGAGCTTCGTATCCCCCTGCCATCCGGGGCCGAGGTCCCTCTCGAGAGTCTGTGCACACTGACGATACAGCGCAGCCCCTGGTGGATTCAACGGGTCAACCGATCGACCGAGGTGCGCATGAGCGTGCGTTTTTTCTCGGCAGACGCGCGCGAGAACAATCGAGCGCTTGGCGAAGCCCGAGATGCCTTTCATATGCCCGAGGGCTACAGCGCGGGCCGAGGAACTCAGTGGTGGCGTCAGAAAAAGGATGAAAACGAGATGCTCATCAATCTCGCGCTGTCCCTGCTGCTCGTCTACGCCGTGATGGCCTCATTGTTCGAGAGCTTTATTCAGCCCCTGGGTATCCTGGTCACCTGCTTGCTCGGCTGTATCGGCGCACCTTGGGCCATGTGGCTTACCCATACGACCGTGGACACCGTCGCAATTATCGGCCTTTTCATCTTGATCGGCATCGTCGTCAACAACGGCATCATGTTGGTCGACAAGGTCACTCAACTGCGCAGCGCCGGCCTGTCTCGAGAGGCGGCCCTGCGCAAGGCCGGCCAAGATCGATTGCGACCGATCCTCATGACCGCGTCGACGACCATCCTCGGCCTCGTCCCGATGCTGATCCATCACCCCACGCTGGCGGGAATCTACTACCACTCCATCGCAATCATGGTCACCGGTGGATTGATCACCAGCACGGTGATGACCTTGGTGTTTTTACCCGCATCCTACGCCCTGATCGAAGACTTTACCGTCGCCGCCCGCCGGCGGTGGCGCAAAATGGTTCACTAGCTGCGAGAGCGCCCCCCTCCGGGGCGATTGTTCGGGATCGCAACAGTCTCACGTCAGACGGCCCGCGAATCGGACAGATCCGTCGCCGATTTGAATCTTGGGCCCCATCATGGCTAGACTCCAACCACGGCTTGGGTTGTATGCTCGCCAAGGCAACCGGCGCATGACACCCCAACAACGCTCAGACCAAACCATGGATGACATCGACTCCGGGGAGACGCGAGGCACACCCACAGACATCGAGGCCCCAGGTTCGGCAGGCCTCGCGCGATCGATTCGAGTGTTCCTGGTCACAGCGGGCCTGGGGCTGTGCACGCTCCTCGCTATTCAGTCGAGGGTCGGAAACAACGGCGGGGTCGAACCGACCGGTGCACGACCTCACGGCCGCGACACCCGTCATGAAGCTCAGGCCGCAACCGTCACGGCCGACATTGCCCCGGCTGTGATTCCGGTCACCTCGCCCGTAGAAGAAACAGAAGAAGCCGTCCCGGACCCGGTCGATCGAGAAAACCAAGAGCTGGCGCGTACCGTCCTTCCGGTCCCCTCCGAGCGTAGCATCCGCATTGAGATCGAGATCATCGAGGCCATCAAGAAAGAGATCTCCGAGGGGCACTACGCCCAGGCTCTCGATGGCCTCGACGAACACGCACGCAGCTACCCCAACGGAGTTTTCGTCGAAGAGCGCGCGGCACTTCGTGGAGTTTCGATGTGCGGACTCGGGCAGCGAGAGCGCGGCTTAGCCGTGGCGGAGAAACTTTCTCTGCGGCGATCCAACCTCCCTCTCGTCACGGAAATTCGCCGCGCCTGCGCGCCCGAAATCGAAACCGAGCCCATGAAACTCCCGCTCGATTCCCCTTAAGATCAACCTGAGTCCCCGGGTCTCGTCCGCACGTACCAACCCGTCGCCCCTGCGACGACGCCCAGGGCCAAGATACAGCTCAAGAAGATGCCAAGAGCCCGATATTTGGGCAGGTCGTCGAGCCACAAAAAAACCCACCAGTCCCATCGAGCCCGTCGATAGGTGCGCTTGATCGAGACACTCTTCGTCGTAAATCGATGCCATGGCGCCGCTTGTTCGGCTCGGCGCCAGTCGTCGCCCGCGAGTCGGTGATGCAGAAGCCAGCGATGCCCCTCGACGGGCGAAAAGGGCGGAAGCCACAGCAAGGCGTGCATGTCTTCGAAGCAGGAATCACAGTGGCCGCGCCCGCGCGCTGGGATTCTGGCACCGGACCGATCCGGTGAACCAAGCCATTGCACCTTGGCCTCGTTGGCGATTCTTATGTAGTGGTCCCAATAAAATGCATTCCCCAGCACTTGCACGGCCCCCCCACACACCAACGCCGCGACGATACAAAGGGCCCTCAGGCGCGACCCAAAGCGGCCCTCACCCACGGGTTCGCACAGCGTTGAAAAACCAAACATCCACAGCGGCACCGCGAAGAGTAGATATCGGGGCCCCCAGCAGTATCCGCCGCCCCAGTTGAGGTGACTTGAGTAGAGCAACACCACAGGCACCGTCGTCACTGCGACAGACGCGGCAAAGAGCCGCTCTTGGGTCGCCAAGCGACGCCATCCAAAAATCGCGAGGACAAGCGGAAGATTGTACAAAAACACGCTCTTTCCCGGGGAGCCAAAGAGGCCCCAAAGACCCCACAAAACCGACTCGCCGGCCGTCATCGCAACCGTGCTCTCGTACCCTGTCATGTCCCAGGCACCCCAGCGAATGTGGTTGTATAGGCCCCAGATCACGGCCAACGGCAAGGCGCCCGCCAAGGCGGCGAGCCAACAACGCAGCAGGCCGCGCCTTCGGTTGCGCCAAACAACATAGGTCGCCAACACGGCGGCAGCCCCGACCGACAGCGCAAAGACGAGCTTCGCGTGCACAAGAAGACCGGCCCAGACACCGAACCACAGCGCCTGACGCGGCCGTGGATCTCGACAGAACCGCCACAGTGCATCCACGAAACCCAGAGCACAGGCGGCCTGCAACGCCTCGGAATAGGCATAGCGCGAATAGACCCAAAGCCCGGTGCTCAAACACAGTGCGACGGTGGATACGATCGCGGCTCTTTGACCCACGCCGAGTCGACGGCTGAGAGAATAAAATCGACTCGCCACCCAGGCTCCGCAGGCCGCCGGTGCGAGATGGCAACAAAACGGCCACATGAACGTCGCCAGGCTCGCGCTCGAATTTTTACACAACAACCACAGATAGGCGCCAGGAAGCTGAACGACGGACGGCAACAACGCGTATTGAGAATAGACGCGCCCCCCCTCACCTTTGTGGCTCATGGGTGGCCATTCAAAAGCGATATCGACCGCCCCCCGATCCGCCATCGACACCGCGACATCCCACATGACCTGTGCATCGCCCCACGGCCGTTCTCGGCTTCCGGTGAGCATATAAAATGCGAACCAGGTGACAAAAATCGCTAGCCCGGCCCCACTCTGCGAAAAAATTGGCCGACGATCGATCACCCAACGAAAACCTCGGATCATAGCATGAAGGACTGTTAGCCCAGTTCCTTACCCAGCGCGAGACGACCTGTGCCCACGATGGGCTTGGCGTCGGCTTGGCCACCGTCGAGAAAAAATCTGTGAACTTCGTGCCATTCAGTCTTCAAGAGCCGTGACAAAAAACGGAGGTTTCCGATGAGACCCTCTGTGTCCTGGACACCAAAGCCGATTGACAGTCGGTCTTTGTTCCCGCACTCTCGCTCGGTGCCATCCCGCACCGACATGCGCCCTACCGCGTGGGGGCTTCTCGGCGCACTTGAACTCGCTGTGCTCGATCGGCTTTGGGATATAGGCAGAGCCGATGCGAAGCAGCTCCACGGTAGACTCGTGGAGACCCGCTCGATCACTCGAAACACGGTGCAGTCGGCAATGAAACGCTTGCACAAAAAAGGGCTGTTGCAGCGACGTAAGGTCAGCCACGCGTTCATCTACGAGCCTGCCGTGACCCGACAAGAGTTTCGTCGAGAGGCGGTCCAAGAGGTCGTCGAAACCCTGCTCCATGGCGAGATCGACGCGATGGTCACAGCATTTATTGACGTCGCCGATCAGGCAGGCCCTGAATCGCTCGCCTGCCTGGAGCGGCGAGTGATCGCGCGCCGTAGGAAAATGCCAAGAGACATCGACGAGGCCGAGCCCCTAGGACCCCTAGCGTGAAACGTATGCATCGACGGACTCTTGTGCCCCTCCTCGGCCTATCGCTATGCGCCTGCGTCCCCCCCCCCTCAGAGCCCCACGACCACGATCGAGGGCACAGTCATGCGGGTGGAGAGCACCATGGTGCCCACCGCGAGACCCTCGCACGCACCGTTTGGACCGCGGACCTTGAGCTCTTTGTCGAGTTCCCCCTTTTGGTGGTCGGCAACGAGTCCCCCTTCGCTATCCACATGACCTGGCTCGATGGTTTTCGGCCGGTCCGCTCGGGGAAGGTCACCGTGGTGCTCTCGGGCGGCGCCGCGGCAGAAGAACGTTTTGTGGCAGATTCGATGACGAGCCCCGGAATTTTTGGCCCGGTCGTCAAGCCGATCCGCGGCACAGAGCGAGAGCTCACGATCATTCTCGAATCCGGCGACCACCGCTCGGAACACAAGCTAGGCACCTTCGCAGTCGTTCCGCACGCCCCCGCGACGGCACCCTCGGACCCCGAAGACCACGGGTCAATTCAGTTTCTTAAAGAGCAACAATGGAAAGTCGACTTCTCGACCGAAGTCGTCGCCACCCACCCCCTACGACCCTCTTTCACCGCCTATGGCACGCTCGTACCTCGCGCCGACGGCGAGCTGCTGGTCTCGGCGCCTGCCACCGGACGGTTGGTGCCAGCCCAGAGCGCGCTCCCGATCGTCGGAAGCTCGGTACACAGCGGCGACGTACTCGCACGCCTCGTTCCGCGTCTCGACGGCGCGAAAGATGTCGCCTCCCTCGACCTTGATGTCGCTTCCGCTCGCTTGGACCTCACACATGCCGTTCGGGAGCGCGAGCGTATCGAGGGGCTGCTGCCGAGCGGCGCCATACCCGAACGCCGCGCCACCGAAGTTCGGCATGCCGAAGCCACCGCCCGTGCCACGCTCAAGGCCGCGAGACGGCGCTGGAGCCAATACAAACGGGTGCAAAGCCCCGGCAGGCGAGGGGCCCAAGGCGTTGACGTCAGAACTCCACTCTCGGGCACTGTGCTCGAAGTCCGCGCGGTCGCGGGGGCCTTTGTCGAAGATGGCACCCCTTTGTTTCGGGTCGTGGATCCCAAAACGCTCTGGTTGTCCTCACGCGTTCCCGAGATCGATCTCGCAAAAATCGCCACGATCGATGGCGCGTGGTTTCAGATTCCCGGTACCGAAGGACCGCGGGTCGAGCTCGATCATGAGGCTCTCATCACCCGCAGCGGCCTCATCGACCCGACGACCCGTACCGTCGAGGTTATCTTTTCTGTGCCCAACGAGACCGGGCTCCTGCGGGTCGGTGCCTCGGTGGAGACCCATCTCACCACCGGCGAACGCATCGATGCGCTGTGTGTCTCATCGCCGGCCGTGCTCCTGGATGCGGGTCTTGAGTATGTCTTTGTGCAAACCGAGGGAGAAACCTTTGAGCGACGGCAGGTGAAGACCGGGATCCACGACGGCGGCCGGGTACAGATCATCGAAGGCGTGGTCGAGGGCGAGCATGTGGTGGGTAAGGGCGCCTACGCCGTCAAGCTCACCTCTGCCACAACCGCCCCGCCCGGCCACGGTCACGCGCACTAGGTGCAGGCTCCACCATGATCGATTCCATCATCCGCTGGTCGCTTCACAACCGGCTCTTCGTGCTGACGGCGGCCTTTGTGCTCCTGATTTGGGGCGCTGTTGAGACTGCTCGCGCTCCTGTCGATGTCTTCCCCGATCTCACGGCACCGACCGTGACCGTGATCGCCGAAGCCCATGGGATGGCCCCCGAAGAGGTCGAGACGTTGGTGACCTTTCCGATCGAGAGCGCCCTAAACGGTGCGACCGGGGTCCGTCGGATCCGCTCATCGACAGGCGCTGGCATCACCCTGGTCTGGGTGGAGTTTGAATGGGGCACCGACATCTTTCGAGCGCGCCAGACCGTCTCAGAAAAACTCCAGCGGCTGGCCTCGGACTTGCCCCCCGAGGTCGAGGCTCCAATCCTTGCGCCTGTCAGCTCGATCATGGGCGAGATCATGTTCCTGGCGGCGACCTCTGAGCGACACAGCGCCATGGAGGTCCGGACCTACGTGGACTGGACCCTCCGTCCCCGCCTGCTCGCTATCCCCGGAGTCTCCCAGGTGGTCCCGATCGGCGGCGACCGGAAAACCTTGCGCATCGCAGTCGACCCCGAAAAGGCCCTCCTGCGGGGCGTCGCACTCGACGACGTCATCGATGCGATCACCCACGGCAACAAAAATGCCTCGGCCGGGTTTCTGGTCGAGGGGGCCCAAGAAAGTGTTGTTCGCGGCCTCGGTCGCATCCAGAGCCCCCAAGACCTCGCTCACACGAGGGTGCGCTCCGCCGAGGGCTATCCGATCGCGCTGCGTGAGGTCAGCGACATCGCCTGGGCGCCGGCACAAAAACGTGGAGAGGGCTCGTTCGGAGCCTCGCCTGCGGTCGTCATCGGCATTCAAAAGCAGCCCTCCGCCAACACGCTCGCACTCACCGGTCGAATTGACGAGGTCCTCGACAACCTCGAGGCCTCCTTGCCGTCAGGCATGCACCTCGAACGGGCGGGCTTTCGCCAGGCGGACTTCATTGACCGCGCCGTTCACAACGTCACGGCGGCCTTGCGAGATGGAGCGCTGCTCGTGGTGTTGATCGTCCTCGTGTTCCTTGCCAGCGGACGCGCGACCCTGATCACGGCCCTCGCCATTCCCCTGTCGCTGATCTGCACCGTGCTCGCGCTTCAGGTGGTCGGTGCGAGCCTCAACACCATGACCCTCGGCGGCATGGCCATCGCGGTTGGCGCCCTCGTCGACGATGCAATTATCGACACCGAAAACGTCGTCCGTCGACTGCGCGAGAACGCGGGGCTTCCGGCAGAAGCGCGTAAAACCGCCCGCGCCGTAGTCTTTGATGCCAGCCGAGAGATTCGCGCATCCATCGTTTTTGCGACCCTCGTGATCGGCCTCGTGTTTGTCCCAGTCTTCTTTCTTGAAGGTGTTGAAGGCCGGCTTCTTGCCCCGCTCGGCTTCGCATACATCGTGTCGCTCTTCGCCTCCTTGGTCGTCGCCCTCACCGTCACTCCTGTTCTATGTCTGTGGCTCCTGCCAGGATCTCGCGCCGTTCATCGCAAAACGATACCCGCGGCCACACGGCTCTTGCAGCGTCTCTACGCTCCCCTCGTGGCCACGACACTACGCCGATGGAGATCGATCAGCGTCGTTTGTGTCGCGCTCTTGAGCGGTGCACTCGTCGTCCTCGGCCTCTCCGGACGGGCATTTTTGCCGGAGTTCAACGAAGGTGCACTGACCATCAGCGTCATCACCATTCCAGGCACTTCGTTGGAACAGTCGAATGCGCTCGGCAATTGGGCGGAGCAGATCTTGCTGGAGCAGCCCGAGGTCGCCTCCACGAGCCGCCGGACTGGCCGCGCAGAACTCGACGAGCACGCGCAAGGGGTCAATGCCGCCGAGATCGATGTTCGTCTCGCGGAAAACAAATCCGGGGCAACACGCGACAAAGAAACTCTGTTGGCGGCCTTGCGCGAAGAGTTCTCGCAGATCCCCGGCGCCAACATCATCATCGGACAGCCGATCTCGCACCGGATCGATCACATGCTATCCGGCACCCGGGCCAACATCGCCGTCAAGATCTTTGGACCCGACCTGCACACGCTGCGGCGCCTCGCGGAACAAGCCAAGGCGGCGATGGGCACGGTCGAGGGCGTCGTGGACCTCGCCATCGAGGAGCAGTCCGAGGTCCCCACCCTCATCGCACAGTTCGACCGCGTTGCCCTCGCTCGCTATGGACTCACGATCGAAGATGCGTCCTTGGCCATGGAAGCCGGAGTCCGAGGTCTCACGGTCTCGCGCGTGGTCCAGGGCAATGTCGGCTTCGACGTCGTCGTGGGGCTCGACCCCGCACCCAACGACCTCGAAAGCCTCGGCAACACGTTGATCACCACGCCCTCGCAGGCACGTGTGCCCCTGCGCGCCGTGGCTCAACTCCGGCGAGATCTTGGCCCAAGCACCATCTCCCGCGAGAACGTCGAACGTAAGGCCGTCGTCTCGTGCAACGTCGCCGGACGCGACCTCGGGAGCGTCGTCGAAGACATTCGTACCGTCGTCCACACCGCAGTTCCCCCCTCTCCAGGCTATCGCATCGAATACGGAGGCCAGTTTCAAAGTGCGGAACGGGCCTCAAGAACGGTATTGCTTGTGGGCGCTGGGGTCATACTCGGCATCTTCGTCCTGCTCGTCTCTGCCCTGCATTCGGCGCGTGACGCCCTGCTGGTCATGCTCAACCTTCCCCTGGCGCTCATCGGTGGGGTGTTTGGAGTGTTCATTTCAGGGGGGGTGCTCTCGGTCGCCTCGATGATCGGATTCATCACACTCTTTGGCATCGCCACTCGCAACGGGATCATGCTGGTCTCCCACTTCGCACATCTAATCGAGCACGAAGGCGTTCGAGATCCTCGTGAGGCTGTGCTGCGCGGCTCCGTCGAACGCGTCGCCCCAATTTTGATGACCGCCATCGCCACCGCGCTCGGCCTGGTCCCCTTGATGCTCGCGGCAGGAGACCCCGGAAGCGAAATCCAAGCGCCCATGGCCGTTGTCATCCTCACCGGGCTCGCGACCTCGACCGCCCTCAACATGCTGGTTCTCCCGGCGCTGTACCTTCGTTTCGGCCGCTACCGGTCGAAATCGCCTTCGGACCTCCATGCGACAAGCCATCTTCCAAGAACGAAACCAGACACCCAAAGCCCAGCGAAAAATACGGGGCCTCGCTAGACAGGCCGGACTTCCTGAGCATTTTGTCGCGGCCCTCGTCGCTCGCTCTTGGAACTACGACAATGCAAACTTTTCTTGGGTGCCCGCAAAACAGCAGAGCGAGCTTCCAGAGACCGCCATCCAAACCCTCGAAGTGGGGCTCCGTTGGGAGCGCGACAAGGTCCTCGAGCGAAGCGAGATCATCGCCAGCGCCATCGAATTCTCCGCAATGGGAATCAGACCACATATTCAACGATTTCTTGGGGCCGTCCCCGCGCGAAATCCTTGGGCGATGTCCCCTCTCATGACCGCCGCCTCACTCCACGGTCTCACCACCGAGCGGGTGGATAAGTGTCCGATTCCTGACAGCCTCGATTTCGGCAGGGTCTGTGACCACGCAGCCGCCAAACTAGGAACCTTCCTCGCCCCACACAGCGACCTGGGCTACACAGCCGTCGATGCGGCAACCCTCACCTTGGCCACCGAACCTGAGCCCAACGACGGATGCTGGCTCCCCCAGGTGTGCGCAGACATCCAAGGTCTCGGTGACGGCTCGAAGTTGGCAGACCTCGTAAAGATCACATCCAAAACACTCGGTGGCAACAAGTACACACGCACGAGGGTCTTGGAAGCGCTCGTGTCCTGAGTCCGTAAAACCACCCGATTGGTACGGAACGATGAATTTTGCACGT
>CAYTFJ010000040.1:0-37891 GCA_964437075.1 uncultured Nannocystaceae bacterium | reverse complement strand
TCTCCGTCTCCGTCTCCGTCTCCGTCTCCGTCTCCGTCTCCGTCTCCGTCTCCACAGTTGGTCGTGCACGCATTTTCAGCAGGAGCTTCGGAGTCCTCGCCACAGGCAAAGAGGGGAATCACCAGCGCCAACATGGCCAAACTTCCGAGACGACGGCGTAACGGAGCGATTTCGAGATTGAGATTTTCTTTTTTCATGTTCTTTCCCTATTTTCCGTGCGCTGTTCGATAGCTCGTGGAAGCACGATCCAGTATTCGGGGGAACTATGGGGTGAGCGGAGGCCCGGCCACCTGGTTTGTAAAATTATGAGCGCCACGTTGTTCGGTTGGACGTTGTCCGAACCAAACGGCACCGACTCCAAAGCCTTCGCGGCAAACCCTATCTCGAAACCGAGCCAAGTTCACCCACTTCCAGCACCGAATCTACAGTTTCCTTGACACTGGAATTTTCTTCGAATCCCGGTCTCTGAGCCGAAACGCGAACAGACCCATCAACCCCACCCACAGGGGGAACTGGCCTGGGAGGCCCTGAGAGGAACACGCACAGCCTCCTTCGTTCCCAGATGACTCTAAGGCTCCGCCGTCTCCCGTCCCATCTCCACTATCTCCAACGCCATCGCCATCGCCATCGCCATCGCCGTCGCCGTCCCCGTCGCCGTCCCCATCGCCGTCCCCGTCGCCGTCGCCGTCCCCGTCCCCGTCGCCAGTGGTACCATCGCCTGTAACCGAGATCACCAGAGTCTTCGTTGTGGAAACATTCCCCCAGTAGTCCTCGGCGTTAACATAGACCTCGTACTGGCCGGCGGGAAAGATCACCTCATCCCAGCCATAGGGCGGGGTTTGCTCTGTCGCCACTTGCTCGCCATCGATAAACAGCTGAACCTCATTGACATAGGTGTCGTCGCTAGCCTCTACCTCAAATTCGATCACATCTCCGGCCGCCAACGAGATGTCTGAAGTCGGGGAAACCCACGAGACCTCAGGTTTGTTTGCCTCCGGCGGGGTACCGTAGGTGGGACCACAGTTGCTCGAAAGCCCACTGGTTGGCGTTCCTGAGCACCAATTGTTCCACGACCCAAATTCCTGTGATCCGCTCCCAAAAAAACCGCCGCAATCGGGACCGGGGTTCCACGACCCATCCCTGTCGTGGCATGGTGTGATATCAATTCCGGACGATTCTTCGATCCAAGGCACATGACCCGATGCAATCGAATGAGTATAGTTCCCAGACTGACCGCAATCCCCTTCCGGCCCCGTGGACGTAATCCCGAACACATGCCAAACGCCATCATCCAACTTGATGAAAGCCGGACCGCCCGAATCCCCAGGACAAATCGTCGGTTTATCTCCACCCACATGGACAGTTTTATTGGTACTAAAGTTTACCAATTCAATCGTCGTCATTGCCCAGCGCAAGGTCCCCGATCCGCCTTGAGCGCCGCTGTCGCCGAAACCGGCGATCGCCGCCTGGATCCCGGTTGTCAACTCACTTCTCTCACACCCGTAAAGAATCGGTGTAATTGGCAAGTCGACCGCCTGGCTTAGCACGCAATACGCGCCATCGTTTGTCTGATCGTTCGGTTCTCCCGAATAATCAGGATTCGTCCGACATGACGACGTTGACACCGTCCTTCCGCCGCTAAACGCCCGATTGCTGAACCGAATCGTCTTGTTGCCCGCGCCGCAATGCGCCGCGTAGAGCACAAGCCGCGGGTGTACCAAGCTCCCGGTGCACAACCCGCCGCCGCCCGTTACGGCGACAGTCGTGGGCCAGCCGCACTCTCCCACCGGGATTCCCTGCGAAATCGCAGGAACATCCTTCGCGGTCGGCTCGAAACGGCGCTCAGCCGCCAGGAGCAACCCGGGGGAAAGACCAACAGCGACGAAAGAGATCATTGGGTAACACCAGCGCATATGATTCATCCAGGAGCTATCAAGACTAGGCCACGATCGTTCCGATAGCCACCAAAACGAATGGGATCCTCGAGGGTTTCACATGGATCGTATCGGGACGGAACGATGTCGCGGAAACGGCGCGATGCATAGACGGGCTTGGTCTCGACGACCGAGCAGAAAGGCGACTAGCGCCTCTTGCGCTCTTTCTTTGTGCCGCCTACGTCTCTTCGTCCCGCCCCGACAAGCAATCGAGTGATCTCGGGCATCGCGGCCATCGAGAGTGGTAGCGTACCGTGAGTTGGAAACTGAGATTCAAACGATCGCGGAGGAGACTGGGCTCACCATCCACGAAGCTACGACTGACGGTGATCTCGGTCCGCTCTCTTCACCGGGTGATCTCGTCATGGGAGCCAGCGCCATGATTGGCCGCTACCGAGCGCTTCGCCAGCTTGGAGCGGGTGGAATGGGCGAGGTCTACCTCGCGTGGGACAGCGGTCTCGATCGGGAGATCGCGGTAAAAGTGATTCGAAGAGCCCCAGCAGAGTGCACCGCGCGACTCACGGCGCAATTCAAGACCGAGGCGAGGGCGATGGCCCAGCTCAACCACCCCCATATCTTGACGATTTACGAGATCGGCGAGACAAACGGCCATCCATTCATGGCGATGGAACTCGCCCCAGGAGGCTCGCTCAAGGATGCCATCGAGCGCGACGATCTGCCGACAACGATCGTCTTGAAACTTTTTGTTCAAGTCGCAGACGCACTCGCCGCGATCCATCGGACGGGTATGGTTCACCGCGACATCAAGCCCGCGAATATCCTTTTGGATGCGAACGGAGAGGCCCGGATCTGCGACTTCGGAATCGCGGGCGCCTCACCCCCAACGACCGCTCCCTCGCAAATTTCGTTGCAAACCTCCGATCGATCTGAAAACCCGCCATCGCGGCGCGCAGGAACTCCAGCGTACACGGCTCCCGAACAGGAATCCGGCAGTAAAGTCGATGGCCGGGCCGATCAATTTGCATTTTGCGTTTCTCTTTTTCGGGCGCTCTTCGGACATCTGCCCGAACGGGGGTTCGTCTCGAACGTGCCCCAGACGCGAACCGTTCACGGCCAACGCGAGACGATCCCCCAACGTATTTGCGATCTCTTGCTGCGTGGCCTCCTACCGCGTCGAGATGACCGCTTCGAGTGTATGGATCAGATCTACGGGGAGCTGAAGCTCGCCATGCTCTCGGTTCACCCCTCTCCCGAGACGACCACGCCTCCCGATGCAGGCACCAACGCCTCGCCCAAGAATCTTGCGATCCAGGGACAGAGACACCAGGTGTCTCTCCAGTTTTCGGTGCCCACCTTCCTGGAGGATATCCAGCTCAAGGATCGCTTGGCCGCGGTTCCTGAAGGAACCTTCACCCGCGGAATGGTGCTGCAAAGCACCGTAGAACAAACAGTCAAGCGCGCCGGAGTCCGCCCCGAGTCTGCGCGAGACCGCTATTTCCCTTTCAAATCCTACCCTGTCGCGGAATACATGCGCCTACTCGTTGAGGCTTCTCGATTGGCCTACCCCGACCTCACTCCCGCGGAGGGCCTCCGCCAACAGGGATTTTTGGCCTACGACACCGTCCGCTCCTCCTCCCTGGGGCGAATTGTCGGAGATCTTGCGGGGAACGACTGTGGAGCTTTTATCCGCCATGCTGCACAAACCTACGTCCCCTTGTCGTCCGGACGGGCAATCATCGTCCCCCGCGGCCCATGCTCCATCGAGGTGCGTCTGCGCAATTTGTGGACCTTTCCCGAGATCTTTCACTTCGCCATCTTCGAGCAAGCGCTTCGCTCACTGCCTATCCGGACTTCGCTCACTGCTCGAGTCCATGGATTTTCGTCCGCCGATCTACTTATCGCGTGGGAGCCAAGTCCCTAGTCAAGCCGCCGACCGTCACCGTGCCCGCCGACAACAATCGCCCTCTGAAGTCAAGTCCGCCTTTCAACACGGCCACGCCCCTGCGAGGACCAAACAACGATGAACGCGGAGTCGAACACGCCAAGCCCGAGATCTGACGATCTCCCCCCGCTGCATGTCGTCCACTGGCCGGCGTTCCTCGCAAACCCCTACATGGGACTCCTCCAAGAGGCCTGTACGCGAGAGTCGATCCTATCGGACAATGCGGGTCGCGGACTCCCCAGTCTGGCGAAGGCCTTGCTAAAGCGCCCTTCGATTTTGCACATCGGGTGGGCCCATCAGGCCTATGCCGCGCCCTATCCATGGATGGCCCCGTGGTCGGCACGAACATTCTTCGCTCTTGTGGCCCGAGCGAAGCGTGCGGGTACGCGAGTGATTTGGACCTGCCACAATCTCCAAGGCCACGACAAGAGCCACCCCACCCTCGACAGATCGGTGCGATTGCGGATGGCACAGGAAGCGGACCGGATCGTCGTTCATTCAGCAGCCGCCGCGCTCGAAGCCCAGCGACTCTTTGCTCTCGCCCCCGACAAGATCGTCGTCATGCCTCACGGAAACTACGATGGGGCCTATCCTCCAGGAGATCGAGGGACGACACGCGAAGAACTTACGGTGCCCGGCTCGACACCGCTGGTGCTATTCTTCGGAGCGATTCGAGACTACAAGAATGTTCCTGCGCTCATCCGTGCATTTCAGGAGCGCCGCGCGCCCACCGATGCACGACTGCATATTGCAGGGCGGGTCTTCGACCCGACGGAGACCATGACGCTGCGGCGGCTGGCCGGCGATGACACACAGGTCTCGCTCGAGCTTGGTTTCTTAGAAGATCAGCGCCTGGCGAACCTTCTTGCCGCCTGCGATCTTGCGGTCTTCCCCTTTCGACGATCCTTGACATCCGGGTCGATCATGCTCGCCCTGACCTTTGGTCGAGCGGTCGTCGCGCCGCGGCTGGCTTCGATCGAAGAGCTGCTCGGGGGCGACAGTCAAAATGAACTCTACGAGCCCGACAACCCCCAAGCGCTCTCCAAAGCGCTTGCCGCTTCGCTCACCACCCTAGATCGCCGCGTCGCTGCCGGTCTGAAGAATCGGGAGATCGCTGCCTCCACGCCGTGGCACCGTTCCGCCAGGATTGTCCGCGACACCTACGATGCTGTCCTGCGCGGTCCCTAGCGACGGTCAACGCCCGACGCTGGAGCTCCTCTGGACCCTCTCAGCCAATACGGAGAAACTTCGTGCCGAGGGACCCAAGAAGCCAACTCTTGCGGGCGATAGCGTACCCAACGTCGCGTAGAAATGAGAGTAGAATCACGGGCATGGACAGCGGCCCCCCCTCTGACCCACGAGACAGTCCTACGGATATTCTCGGGCATCCCGGTGGAGCCTCCGACACCCAGGATATGCTCCGCAGCCTGGTATCCTCCCCGCCCATCCGCGCGAGCTATCTGCGCGTGCACGGTCAAGCTTTTTTTGCCGCAGGGGTACTCACCGCGACAACCCTTGCCTACGCGCTGCTCTCCAACGACGTCATCTCGCTTCCGGCTCAGATCTCGCTGGCTCTGTGCAGCGTCACCAGCTGGATGGCCTGGTGGTGGAAGCGAAAAGAATCCCATCTACGCATACTCGTGATCGCCATGAGCATGCTCGCACTGGGATCGATTGTTCCGGATGTGGCCGCGCGCCCAGGAATGGACTCGATTGTGGCCATCACGTTGATCGTGCTGTGGAACGGGCTCCTGATCCACCCCGCGCTCAACGGCATGATGGCCGTCGTCGCCATGGCCGGCTTGTGGGTATTCGGGGCCGATTTTGTCCCAATGAGCGGTCCACGATCCACGCTAGGTACCATCACCTACCCGTTAGAGGTCATCTTCCCTCTCGTCGCATGGGCGATGGGATCTGGAATTCACTTTCGCGACCGGCTCCTGCAGTCGCGGCTCGCCGTAAACATTGACCTCCTAAACCGAGAGCGCCACGACCTGGCAGGACGCCTTGAGCGCAAGGCAAAAGAACTCGCGGATTCTCGCGAGCAGCTGATGCAGGCCCAAAAACTGAAGACTGTCGGTACCATGGCCTCGGGCCTCGCCCACGAGCTGAACAACATACTTACACCGATACGCGGTCTCGCCGAGCTTATCGCCGAGGGAGCGACCCCGGAGCAAAGTAGCCGCTACGGGCGAAGGATCTTGGATTCGGCGGTGGCCGCTGCACAAATTACCGGCGCCTTGCTCACCTACACCCGTCAAGGAACCTTTCAGCCCGTCCGGTCGAATGCCCGTCAACTGCTCCAAAGCCAGATCCTCCCGGTGTTGTCCAAGAGCCTACCCAGCACGATTCACCTGCGCCTCGATTTGGAACGCAGTGTTTCGATCGATGTCGATCGGCTCCTGTTTCAGCAATGTGTGACCAATCTGATCTTCAACGCTGTGGACGCAATGCCCAATGGCGGCGATATTCGCATCGGGCTCGCCACGACATCGCGCCCCTGTTCAGAGTCAGACGCGGGAACCGTCGATGCCGCCGACGGCATCCAACGAAGCGCTGTCATCACCATCTCCGATACTGGATCCGGCATTCAAAGCGATCACCTCGATCGAATTTTCGATCCATTTTTCACGACGAAAGCCGTCGGTTCGGGCACCGGTCTCGGATTGGCGATGGTCCAGGGCACGGTCACCCGTCATGGAGGAAAGGTCCTGGTCGAGAGCACCCAAGGTAAGGGAACAACTTTTACGCTCATGCTGCCGCTGGCCCCCTCCGAAGAAAAGGAAGCACCGGTAAACTGGCCGGTGCTGCGCGGCGAGCCGGTGGGTCCGGTCGTCATCGTCATCACCGAAGATCAAGACACCCTTGATGAGATCGAGGAGCTTCTCGAGACCACCGATTGCGCTCCCATTTGCTCGAACGATGCGAAGGCCGCCATGACTCTCGTCACTGAAATGGGCGACCAGATCGATCTCATGATCCTTGACTGGCAGCTTCAAGAGATCGACGCCGCGCGTGTCTTTCGTACCGTCCGTGAGATCTTTCCTGAGATGCCCGCGATCGTCGTTTCCGACGAACCGACAGATCCCTCCGTCCAGCGGGTTATTGGCATGGGTCCAACTCGCTCAGTCCGTAAACCTATGGACTGTCAGCTTTTCGCAGCCCTCATGACAGACTTGTTGCACCCGGAGACGGGCAATATGCGTGAGTTCACGCCCGTCCCCATCGGAACAACCGCCTTCTCGGACTCCGGGCCCCACCCTCGGGGTCGTGGAATCTAGGCCAATGGACACCGTGGGATTCACGCTCTTCGCTATTCGGCTCCGCGAACACGATTCGCGCCACGCTGACGTCTAGCCCTCAAGTCTGTTCTCTGTTACGAACGAACTCTCTACGGAGCAACCATGCGGATTCCTGCTAGTCTGGCGTCACTCATCGAGATGGGTCTCATCGACCGTGTACTCCGCCCGTTGATGAGCGGTAAAGAAGCACAGCTCTTTCTGATTATTTCAGGAGGTGAACAGCGCGTAGCGAAGGTTTATAAAGAGGCGTCACAGCGCAGCTTCAAGAGCCGCGCTGACTATACCGAAGGGCGAAAAGTACGGAACAGCCGGGACCGACGAGCCATGCATAAACGCAGTCGCTACGGTCGCGAGCAGGACGAGGCCGCCTGGCGAAGCGCCGAAGTCGACGTGATCTATCGACTTCGGGATGCCGGCGTCACCGTGCCGACCCCCTACAGCTTTTCAGAGGGGGTTCTCATCATGGAGCTGATTTGCGACGAGGAAGGTCTTCCCGCCCCGCGGCTTGGCGACCTTTCGTTAGGCCCTGACGAAGCACGACGAGTCTATACCCACGTTCTCCAGGACGTCGTGCGTATGTTGTGTGCCGGAATCGTTCACGGAGATCTCTCGGATCTCAATATTCTCATGGGAGCCAATGGCCCTGTGATCATCGATTTTCCACAGGCGGTCGACCCCGCACACAATTCAAACGCACGAAGACTTCTCCTACGTGACGTCGACAATTTGCACAGCTTTTTGTCGGGCGTCGTTCGTCATCCCCGACTCCCCTATGGCCCCGAGATCTGGGACCTCTACGAGCGCAACGAACTTCAGCCTCAGACCCAGCTCCGAGGCCAGTATCGAGACAACCGGCGGCAGGCGAATACCAAAGACGTGCTCGCTCACATCAACGAGAGCGAACGGGAACACGCGCGATACGGGTCACAAACTCGCCGCGGTGGCCGCGGTGGCCGCGACAATGGTGGCACGCAGGACCGACCGCGCCATCAGGGCGCTCGCAACGGCGGCAACAACGAGCGTCCGCCTCAGGGTACCAAGCCGACCGTTGAGGTCCGCGTGCGTTCAAGCGACGGCCGCACACGTTCATTGCATCCACCAGAACCGAGCCCCGAGCGCCCACAGACCCACTCCCCCGACTCCCGAGTGTCCAATAATCACCCCGAGGGCGAATCCTCACCGACGCCGCCAAAGAGACGCAGGAGGAGGCGCAGGTCTCCGCGTCCTCGCCAAGACGAGCCCCAAGCCGAGCCCCAAGCCGGTGAGGCGCAAGAGAAGCCGTCTCCCGGCAACGCCGGTGCAAAGCCTGATGCCGCCCGCGACCGTCGCAAAGCCCCAAGCCCGCAGAGCTAGAACTCTGCGACCTTCCGTTCGACTTTCGCTCTTCAGGACAACAGCGAAGCTAACATGATACCCGACCTGGCATGGGCCCGCCAATATGTCTTTCGCCGCGCGCGCGCGCGCGCTCGACCTGCTGAACTCGTTCACGACGTTGACGACGTTCCTCATCACTCGTCCGGGTATGACAGCGCGGACACGTGACCCCCTCCTCGTAGTTCGAAGACTCCCGCTCTTTCTTTGAGACAGGCTCTTGGCAGCCAAAGCAGAGCCGATGCTCCCCCGGCTTGAGATCCGCATCCAACGCCACCCGCTGATCGAACACAAAGCACTCTCCGTTCCACATGCTATCAACCTCTTCGGTCTCTGCAAGATAGGCAAGAATGCCTCCTCGCAGGTGCAGGACCTCTGAGAATCCCTCGCGCAGGAGCAACGACGATGCCTTTTCGCAGCGGATACCCCCCGTACAAAACATCGCCACCTTCGGTGTGCGCTGTGGATCAAGATGGGTCTTCGCCCATTCCGGAAACTCTCGAAACGAGACCAGACCCGGATCCACAGCGCCATCAAAGGTTCCAATTCGCACCTCGTAATCGTTCCGGGTGTCGACGACGATAACCTCCGGATCGGAAATGATCTCATTCCAGTCCGTCGGATCAACATAGGTGCCCACACGCCGCGTCGGATCGATTTCGTCGTCGCCCATCGTCACGATTTCACGTTTGAGACGAACCTTCATGCGGTGAAAAGGATTACGCGAGCAAAACGACCGCTTGTGCTCCAGGTTTCCCAGACCCGGCTGGGCACGAAGGAAAGCCAAAACCGTTTCGACCCCGTCGTCATCCCCCGCGATGGTCCCGTTGATGCCTTCACCTGCAAGAAGTAGCGTCCCTTGGATCTCGGCCCTCGTACACTGCTCCAGTAGCCGTACCTGGAGCTCTTTGAGGGCCTCCATGGGCGCGAAATGATAGAGCGCAACGACGACCACATCCGAGCCAGATTCTCCCATTCGAGCAACACTACTGCAGGTGGCCTTAGAGGGCTAGAACCGACAATGAGCCTGTTCATCATAGCCAATTTTGTTACGTTTTTCCGTGGGTGCTTCCCCACAGGGCCCGGCGGGATCCCAGCCGGGTGCCGCGCGCGCGGTGGGCACAAACTCACCGCCTGCCCCTGCGAAGCGTCTCATGAAAACGTTCAAAACTTACTTTCTTGTCATGCTCTTCCTATTTTGCGGCTGCGACTCCAGTCCTTCCCCACTGGCACAGGATCGAATCGAAACACGAGCCGCCGGTAAGGATGGGTGGCTTCAGGGTTCAACCCACAAGCAGATCGACACCATCGCCCGTCATTTACGAGGCAATGATCTCGCCATGTGGGAAGTCGGGTACCGCTACGGTGAACTTTTTTGGTCAGGATCCGCCGGCAACTGGGCCCTCGCGGCATACCAAATCAAGAAGATACGTCTAACGATGGAGCTGGCCATACAGAGGCGACCGGCTCGCGCCCCCTCCTACGCCAATTTTTTTGAAGACGGCCTCACTGAGCTGAATACCGCAATTCACGCCAAGGACTTGGATGCATTTGACCGATCTTTCCGCCAGCTCACATCCGCTTGCAACGCCTGCCACGCTGCGGAGAAACTCGAATTTTTTAGGGTACAAAAACCAACATCGCGCTCCGCCCCCCTTGGTCCGCGCTAGATTTCGTCTTGAACCGCTCTTGGCCGTGCTACGATCGTGGTCCGACACCCGTTCACAAGGAAATATCCAATTTTCTTGGCGCTGATGCCATGCGCGTCCTCTTATTGTCACAACGATCCCTCCTCGAGGCCAATCGATGCCTGGAGCCGCGATTGCTGGGACTCCGAATTTTGGGCGACGTTCTCGCGCGAGCAACCCTGTACGCGCCGTTGCTAGGGGCCCTCGCCTGCGGTGATCTCAGCCATGTGATCCTCGGTACTGAGACTCGCGGCGGCGACGGCGACAGCGACGACAACGGCAACGGCAACGGCAACGGCAACGGCACGACGGGTCGAAACGGCAACGACCTCGACGGCAGCGAACTTCGGCTCGACCTCGGTCCCACAATCCCTCAGGAGCCGACCGACGGAATCCCCTACATTTGGATCGCCAACTCGCCGCTTGGGCAGGTGTCGAAGATCAACACCGACACAATGATCGAGGAGGGCCGCTTTTGGACGAGCGAGGACGGCCATGGCGACCCTTCGCGAACATCGGTCAGTATCAAGGGAGATGTCGTCGTCGCCAACCGAAAGGGTGGGCTCGTTAAAATTTTTGGAAGCTCGACGAACTGTCCCCCCGGGGGGCTCAGCAGCGATGGCCCCAACCTTGTCAGCGCGTGGCCTGACAAGTGCGTGGCCTGGTACCTAGCGACCGACTTCGACAGTCAACGTGCAGTCGCGTGGACCTCGGGCGAAACCGATCCCGATTCAAGAATTACCACGAACGAAAAGGTGTGGCTCGCAGGCGAGCAAGAAAATGAAACGGGGGTGACGGTGATGCTCGTCGACGGCGACAGCGGAATCGTGGAGCGCGAAACAACCTTTGTTCTCACGATCGACCAAGACGACTCTCCCGGTGCAAAGTTCCCCTACCGAGCCTACGGCGGGGCCGTGGATCGAGACAGCAATTTTTGGTTTACAACGTTCGGAAATGACGCAGTGATCGTTCGAGTCGGTCGCACGGACCTTTCCGTGGACCAATGGCCTAAGGAGCATTTCTCCTACGGATTCACTATTGACGGCGAAGGACGGCCATGGTCATGCGGCGTCGTGTTAGGCCGTTTCGATCCCGACGAGGGTCAATGGATCACCCGAACCCCTGACGCCGTCGGCATTTCGCGCATCATTGGCTTCGACTTTGGCGGGTGTATGGCCGACGCGGAGGAACGCATCTGGGTGCCCGTGCGACTCGACGTCACAAACACCCGTTTTGGAGTCGCGTCGTTCGATACCGAAACCCTCGACGGCATCTCGATTTACGAGCTCCCAAACCACGTACATGGAATAAGCATCGACAACGCGGGCCGTGTTTGGGGCGTCACAGGAACCTGGACGGGTAGCGGGACAACGGACGGCTCCCAAGCCTTTCGACTCGATCCCGACACCGGTGAATTCGACACTTTTTCGGGTCTCACGGGCGCCTACACCTACTCTGACATGACCGGATTTGCGCTCAATCAGACGTGGATTCCACGCGAGGGTTAACCGGCCCTCCCTCGCGCGGAAAAGAATATCCTGAACAGGCGACAACGGGCAGCGGTGGGTACTTTTTTCGACGAGGATCGGTCTTATAGAGACCACAACGATGGAATTCGCTGCCTCGCGCGGACCGCAGACTTCGGCGATGTTCGCAGTGGTGACAAAGCCCCACTCCCCCCTGCCCGTTGGGATCCCCCGCTGAAAAACGACTCACCTGCGCCCGGCCGTCAAACAACGCTCGTACCTGATCTGCACTCACACCTTCGGCCGCTCCGGCGTGAGCCAAGACCCAATCGTTGAGCCCACCTTTTTGAACACCGTTTGTCCCCTGAATCCGCTCCGTAAGTTCAACGAGCTCGCCACGAAGGCGTCTGAAATTTTCAGAAACAGATTGGATGGCGAATCCAGATTTTTGTCTCCGGACGCAACGCCAGAGGTAATGATAATTTTCAACAACGAGCACCCACGATGGCTGTGGAATCTCACCACAGCTCTGTCTTCGAGTCAGGAGCTCCGACGTGGAGACCCGATCCAACTCACGCAGCGCCCCCGGAAAGTGAGCTGCGAGCCTTCGCATTGAGACCGCCACCGATGCATCCGCGGCCGGGCCGATGGCAGGTCTTTCGACGAGACAGGTGCGACGAGACTCCGCTCGGCGTCGCATGCCTAGCAATGCCGTATATTTTTCGGATAGGCAGACACCCGCGGGAAGGTCAATGTTTGGCACAGTCACCGCAAAGGAAGTCTGCGGTCCCCCGGAAGAAACCGCAAGTAGGCGCTCCAGTCCGTCATGTTCTGCACTCAGTTCGCACCGATTTTTTGAACCTCGCCAAGGTACCAATCGCCCCACTCCAAACGCATCTGAAACGCGTATTTCGTTTTCTCAGACCCCGCCCGACGCCCCACGGTCACCAGCGCACGCGGTGCAAACTGCCCGCGAACGATCTTGACCGCTTCAACCTCGAAGACGCCATTCTCGAAGACCGACATGGTCTCCGCCCTCACAAAATTTCGTGCCGCCTCAAGGCTGTGGACTCGTTCGAGGGCCACCTCGACAGCGCGTTTCGAGCCAAGTTCACCGTGATACCGCGCCGCAAGGTAGGCTTGACCAAACTCGAAAAAAAATGCCAACACCGTGGCGTTCGATACCCCCTGCACGCCGAGCCCCCTCACAAACTCGGGGCGCCCCAGAGCCATGGTGATTCCATTGAACCTGGGAAAGGGGCTCGTGTCCGACTGCTGGGCCTCGACGATCGCCTCGTCCAGCGACTCTAGATATTTTTGGAGAACGGGCGTCGCTACCATCGCGCGTTCCAACAACAACGGAACGATCGACTCCCTACGCGCCCGCGCCAAACTCGGTGAGGTCATTGACCGGATTCGGTCGGGATCACCAAGATCGACCGCAGCAACAAACTGCTCAACACGTTGGCGAACACGGACGATGTGTGCGGTCTCGGTGTCGAGATTCGGCCGCTCCTCGATCATCCGATTCACTTCACCAATCGGGACGGCGAAGCCTCCAGTGCGATCTTTCCGTGTCCACGTCACAATGCCTACAGCCCGTCCAAATCGATCGACAACGGGTCCGCCACTCTGCCCCTTTTGGACGTTCATCGTCACGCTAAAGAACGTCCCTGGTCCGGCCGCCGGGTTGTAGACCTCAACCCGACGAATTTCGCCAAGATAGGCCACGAGACCCAAAAATTGCGCCCCTCCCTTCGGAACTTTCGCCTCGGCGGCGTAGTCCCGAGACAAAAGGAGAACGGAATCTTTCTGGGCGATGTAGGCGGACATCGGTCCTCCGCTTCCAGTCGCCAAGGGTAAAAAAGGCAACGCTTTCGACCCATGAATCTTCAGCAGCGCCAAGTCGCGCAGTGGGTCGATATAGACGATGTCGACGGAACGAAAGGTCAACGAAGGATCAAGCCCTGGAAAAACCACGCTGGAGATATGATTTGAGTTTTCGATCACGTGCCGATTTGTCAAAAAATATCCCGAGGGATCGATCACGAAGCCCATGCCTCGCCCTGCATCCGTCGTGATTACACCGACCGCTCCAACCGTGCGCCTCGCCACCTCATCCGGTCGCAGCGTCTTCGACGGGGTCCCGGTCTCGACCCGAACATCTCGTGGCTGTGGATGCGAGCAGGCGCCAAGGCCTATACTCCATGCCACAACGAGAATTACTCGGCGAAACAGCACAGTTGCCGGGCCAATTCGGTCGAACTTCCCCGCTGAGCATGCACTCCTGCTCTTCATCGCCATCATCCCGATCTCCAGCATAGATCCCGGATGCCCTAGCGGCCACTCTCCGCGGACAAACAACGGCCACGACGGCTCTCAACAACTGAACTTGGCATGCTTATTCACGCACTCGCCGAGTCGTGGGCCCTGAACAGCGGGACATAGGTCCTGTTGGCGACCCAAAATCGTGCGATCGGGCGGGCAGTAGCGAGCCATGCTCGCAGCTGGTAGTGTCGCGCGATGCGAATGACCTGGGTGCTCTCCGCAACAGTCTTCTTGTCCACAGCAGCCTGCGATTCGAAAGATGCCGTCGAGGCCAAGGCGGCCCCAATGGCAAATTCCGAAAAACCAGCGGCTGTCCGCTCCACAAAATCCGTCGCCGTCGAGGCCGATCCAGCCGCCGAGGTGGTCCCGCCAGACCGCCCGCTCGGATCCGCGAAGCGAGGGGATCCTGACTTCATTGAACACGAACCCGAGGGCCCGCTCACCTCCGACGAGCAAGCCCTCATCGATGCCGATATAAAAAGCCTCACGAAAGACCAGCGTCGTGCACGCGCCTACGCTCGTCGCAAAAAAATTATGCAAACGCCCGACTCCCCCCAGGCGCAAGCGTTGCTTCGTGGCGCGCAAGCCCTTCTCGAGGGCGCAAACTACACGCCAAAGTCCGCCCCGCCGGCTGGCGCCGCATCGGACGTAAAAGATGGCATCGTAATTCCCCTACCTCAGGGTAGTACCGAGGCCAGCGACAAGCCTAGCAACAAAGCCCCGTGACGAACGACCAAGGACAGGCTCCGAAGGCCGCCCCCTCCCTGGGCATCGCCGAGGATCATCCTGATCCTGCGAACCCGAGAATTCGCAGGTGGACCCTTCATCGGAGCGAACGCAGAAACGCTCTTGCTCCAGAAGATTTTCGATGGATCGCCCAGTCGAGCGCCCGTCTTTCGGGCGAAGTCGTGATTCTTCGCGGCCAAGGAGATACCGCGTTTTGCGCCGGCTTCGATCTCACGAAGCTCAGTCCCGAGGGCTCCCACGCGCAACAGAACACATCCGGTGAGCCCAACTCTCCTGAATTGCCTGATCATTCGCTTGTCGTAGCGATGAAGGCCATGGTCGCTGCTGACGCGACCTTTATCGCCGGAATCAACGGCTACGCGATCGGGGCCGGAGTCGAACTCGCAGCAACCTGCGACTTTCGTCTCGCCGTCCGACACTCGAGCTTTCGTGTACCGGCCGGAAAACTCGGAGTCATCTATCACGCGGCAGGTCTCGCCCGGATTCGGAATGTCTTTGGGCCCGCCGCCACACGTCGCCTAATTATTGCGGGAGAGACGCTAAGCGCCCAACAGGCCGATGATGCGGGGGCCCTGCACAGTGTCGTGCTTTCGGAGATGCTCGACGACGCGAGCCTCCTGCTCGCCCAAAGAATCACAAGCCTGGCCCCCCAAAGCGTGAGTCAGAACCGCAGGCTACTTCGCGCGATGGACTCCATCGAACTTCCCAGCGAAGCCCTCCAGCGACACGCCAGCGCCCGAACGCGCGCCTACGCGAGCGCCGACCACAAAGAAGCCCGCGCCGCGCAATCGGAACGCCGGCCTCCTCGCTTCACCGGGGATTAGCGCCGGATCCCGCGCGGTGATCGACGTGGATCCCAGAACAAAGTCGGGTAGTCTCGCGGGCCATGAGCACCATCAAAAAGAAGATTGACGCCGCCTTCCGCGAGGCACGACTCGCACGGAATGAGAGGGCCAAAAATGTGATCTCAATGATCAAGACGACGGTGCTCTTGGAGTTGAAATCAGGATCGGATGTTGCCGATGACGATGCACTCTGGCTGAAGAACATCGCCGCCTATGCAAAAAAGGTAAGCAAGGCGATCCCCGAATTCGCCGCGATTGGGGAGCGGGGAGCAGAGGCCCTCGACGAAGCCCACTACGAGCTTGAGTTTTGCCAGCAATTCCTGCCCTCAAAGCTCGATGAACTCGCCACCGAAGCCCTGGTCCGACAGGTTGCAAAGGACAACGGCATCGACAGTCCGAAGATGATGGGCAAAATGATGGGACTGCTCATGAAAGATCATCGTGACGATCTCGACGGCGATCTCGCTCGAAAGCTCGTCCAAAAAGTTCTCTCCGAGTAATCAATCCACTACGGAATCCGTTTGGCCCAATCGGCCCGTGCGACGGACTCTTCGGGGTCCCGTGTTGGGACTCTGAAAAGCCTATCGTCGTCCCCCGCGCATAGCCCCACGGCGGCAGCCCTCGGTTGCGCTCTCCGTCTTTCGCACGACGCCCCGAATCGGATCGGATCCGGCGCCGACTGGAACACTCCGATACTGACATTGATCCAGGGATACGAACAATGAACTATCGTGGGCGCAGAGCGGAAGAACCGCGCCTTTCTCATGCGCCCAAGACCTCGTCCAACGCAGGACTAGGCATCGATCCCACGAGTCCCAAAAGTGGTTCGGGCTGCGCGCTAGGCATTGTTCCAGCCTCGCTGCTCGTCTGTGTTACGCTGTAAAAACCGTGAAAATTTGTCCGTATTGTGCAGAAACGATCCAGGGCGCGGCGGCAAAGTGCCGCTTTTGCGGCGAATGGTTGGACCCGAGCAAGCGGCCCGAGTGGTCGATCGATCGCGGAGCGAACCACGCGAAACTGGGGGCAGAGCAAAATGCGGAGAGGTCCAGCCCAGCAACCCTGGCGGCGACCAGCAACACAGCCCCTCACACCAATCTTTCAGGGGATTCGCCCCGCGCACCCAGCCCTGGAAACGACGCGAGTGGGATGTTCCTGTCCGCGGAGCCGCCTGAGGAGCTCGCGCCAGGCTGGCGACCGGTGGAATCGACCCATGGCGAACAGGCGGTCCTCGAAGAAGTCGCGCACAAAATCACACGACTAAAATCCACTGCCGTCCAAGTCCGGGCGGACATGAGCGAAACACGCGGACAATCGGTCGCTCCCATCGCTGATCTCAACTCGACCTTGCCGCTCAGCACCGCCTCGCAGGAGCCCGTCAAGCCCACGAAATCTGTCGAGGTCACCCGACAGGTAGAAGCTCTCCATCCGAGCGAGCCCGCAGCGCCTGCGACGGTTCACGAGAACCCGGAGACAGACCTCCGCACTCGCTCGGTTCCAGCCGTCCGCGATTCGGAACCAGTGCGCATGCCGAGTGCGCCAGCGGTGGAATCTCGTCGCTATTCCACCGGGACCTTTGGAGAACTCGGAGAAGATGGGTTTCAAGATCACGAGGGTCACGACTCCACTCTGGACCCCCCTAAGCACGAGCGCCTCCGGGGCGGGCCCACGCCCCATGCCGTGGAATCGGTCACGCCAACCACCGCCCGATCCACCAACCTCGCTACGAGCTTCGAGTCGAGTTTTCTTGGCGACATGGACGACGACGATGACGACGATGACGACGATGACGAAATGGACGGCGATTTTTCGAGCGCAGTTTCTCGACGCCGCTCCATCCCCCTCGTGCCCGTCGGCTTGGGCGTAAGTGTCGTCGTAATTATTGGTCTCTATATGTTTCGTGCGTCGATTTTCGCCACCGGGCCAACCCCGGAGACTGCCCCGATCGAGATTGCTGAAGGCGTCCGCGAAGGGTCCCTGGCCGCCCCGCAAAAAAACGAGACCAAAGCAGCACCTCAGGTCAAATCGCTCCCGACGACGGCCCAAATACCCGCCGAAACGCCCGTGATGACGGCTTCTACCCCGCAAGCCGGCCCGCTGGCCAAGCCGCAGGAGGTGGCGGCCCGATCGCCGGCGGACATCAAAGCCTTTACGACGGCCCTCGATGCGGCCAAAAGGGCCTATCAACGCAACAAGCTGAGCCGGGCAAAATCCGAGGTCGAGGCTGCCTTGATATTATCACCCATGCATCCCGATGGACTGGTGATCCTCGCTCAAGTCCAGCTCGAGCAGGCGGATATGAACGCGGCGATCGAAACGGCTCGATCCTGCGTTCAGGTTGCCCCTCATCAAGCCGACTGCTGGCTGACGATCGGTGTCATCGAGCAGGAGCACAAGCGCTTCCCAGCAGCCGTGACCGCCTATCAGAACTACTTGGATCATGCCGCTCCAAAATCGCGCTACATCTCTCACGCAAAATCAGAGCTGAGAAAACTGCGAAAGAAGATCGGCTAGGCCAACGCCTGTAGTCTTCGCCAGGCTCGCGTCCGCGACATCGCTCGGTCCACATCGACTCGCGGACCCAGGCGAGTCGATGCACGTACGGTTTCTCACATCGTCGGCTAGGCCGACGCGTCGGCCCAGCCGACGCTCGCATCTGCGATCGCGACCGCCCCTCCCTCGCCCTCTCTGACGGCCTACCCGCGGGGCCCACAGGATAGACCCCTGAATCGATGGGCCTTGGTCGCCTCAAGCGGCATTCGCGGTGGTGGTCGACGACTCTCTATCCGCGATAGGCTGCGCGTTTTCATCTCCCGGTGCCCGCACTCATCCCTGAGCTTGCACCGCTTCGAGGTTCATCATGCGCCGCAAGAATTCCGCCATCCCTTCCTTCGCCTCAGCACTGCTTGTGCTGCCTCTCCTTGGCACATCGGTGCTCTCATGTGGCCCGACGCCGACCGTGGTCCCCGACAACACCGCTGCGACCGAGACCCCTCCCTCTGCTGAAGCCTCTGGAGACCAGAACAACGCACTGTTGGCGGCCTGGGCCGGCCCTTACGGTGGTGTCCCTGCCTTCGACCAAATGCAGCTGAAGGATCTTGAGAAAGCCATGACGTTGGCCATGAATGAGAACCTGGCCGAGATCGACGCTATCGCCGACAACCAGGAACCACCGACCTTCGAAAATACGATCGTCGCTCAAGAGCGCTCGGGCGCGCGTCTCAACCGGGTTTTTTCGTTTTGGGGAATCTGGAGTTCCAACCTCTCAACACCCGAATTTCGTGAGATCCAGGGGCGCATGGCACCGATTCTTTCTGAATTCAGCTCGCAAATCACTCAAAATGAACGACTGTTTTCCCGCGTGAAGGCGGTACACGACAGCCCCGAATTAAAATCGCTCAGCCCCGCACAGCAGCGTCTTGTACAGCTGACCTACGACAGCTTCGCTCGTAACGGCGCCACCTTAAACCCCGCGGCCAAGAAACGCTACGCGGCCATCAATCAGCGTCTCGCGGAGCTGCACACCAAATTTAGCAACAATGTACTCGCGGACGAAGAAGGTTACGTCCTGTATCTCAGCGAATCGCAGCTTGGCGGGTTGCCTGCGTCCGTCAAAGCCGCCGCGGCCAAAGCCGCCACCGACCGCGACCATGCCGGTGAGTTTGCCATCGCCAATACCCGGTCTTCGATGGACCCCTTCTTGACCTACTCGAATGAGCGTGGACTTCGTGAGCAGGTATGGCGGTCCTATTACAGCCGCGGTGGCAACGGCGATAAATTCGACAACAACGCGATCATTGCCGAGATTCTCAGGCTTCGCCACGAACGCATCACGCTGCTCGGATACAAAAATTATGCCGAATGGCGCCTTGAGAACCGAATGGCGAAAACTCCAGAGCGTGCCCTCGAGCTTCTCGAGGCCGTCTGGCCTGCGGCTATCGCCCGTGCCCACGAAGAGGTTCAAGAGATGCAGGCGTTGGCAGACAAAGAACTCGCCGCCGACAAGACGAGCAAGAAGATCAAGATCGAGCCGTGGGACTATCGCTACTATGCCGACAAAGTCCGTAAAGACAAATATGACCTCGATTCCAACGAGGTCAAAGAGTACCTACAACTCGACAAACTACGCGAGGCGATGTTCATGGTCGCCGGTGAGCTCTTTGGCTTTTCCTTCACTCCCGTCCCCGAAGGTTCGGTTCCTGTCTTCCACGAGGATGTGAAAGTGTGGGAGGTCACCAACAAGTCAAACGGCACACATATTGGCCTTTGGTACCTCGATCCCTACGCTCGCCCAGGAAAACGATCCGGAGCATGGGCCACTTCCTATCGAGGTCACGCAACCTTCGACGGAGCGAAGACCGTGCTGTCTTCGAACAACTCCAACTTCAGCAAGGCGGCTCCAGGCCAGGCCGTGTTGATCTCTTGGGATGATGCCACAACCTATTTCCACGAATTTGGTCATGCCTTGCACGCGCTCTCGTCCAAGGTCACCTACCCGACCCTCAACAACGGCGTGCGTGATTACACCGAGTTCCACTCTCAGCTGCTTGAGCGGTGGTTGCTCACGGACAAGGTGATTCAAGGCTATCTCGTACACTACAAGACGGGGGCGCCGATGCCTGCGGATCTTATCGCCAAGATCAAGAAAGCCTCGACCTTCAATCAGGGCTTCTCCACCACAGAGTATCTGGCCTCTGCGATCATGGACATGCGCTATCACATGACGGATCCGACAGGGATCGATCCCGCCACCTTCGAGCGCGAGACCCTTTCCAAACTGAAGATGCCCAAACAGATCGTCATGCGCCACCGTTCAACCCAGTTCAGCCATATTTTCTCTGGAGAAGGCTATTCAGCCGGATACTACGGCTACATGTGGTCCGACGTTCTCACCGCGGATGCTGCCGAGTCCTTCGCAGAGGCACCGGGGGGCTTCTACGACCCCCAGCAAGCCACGAAACTCGTCCAGTTTCTGTTCTCACCACGCAATGCCGTCGATCCTGCCGATGCGTACCGAGATTTCCGAGGACGAGACGCCGAAATTGAAGCACTCATGCGTGATCGAGGCTTCTCCTCCAAGTCCAAGTCCAAAAAATAGTTCAACGAATTCGCCGCCGGGTAGCATCGGCAATGCTACCCGGCGGCGTTGCCCGCTCTCGCGGTCAGTTTTTTGTTCGCTAGAGCCGGTCGATAATCTGCAACAAGGCATCCAGATTGGCCGCGCCCAATTTCGCGCAACGATCTGGCGACCAGCCCACCTCTTCGTTCGGGGTCTCGATCGTGTCCTTGAACGGCTGCTCCAACGTCATCGACAAACAGTCGAAAGCCGCTGCGATGCAATTGGTCGCCATACTCAGGTTTGCCTCGCCTGGCGCGTCGACGGGATAGCCCTGAGCAGTCTGAAAGTCTGGGCTCGCAACGACTAAGGCCGCCATGTAGTCCCGCTGAAGTTGTCGCGTCTCATCGTCGATCGAAGCGACACCTTCAGAACCCGCAATAAAATTGTATGGGAGCGCCTCATCACCATGGACATCCAGCGCGAAATCCACACCGGTTTCACGCATCTTGTTCAGCACCAAGAACACCTCTGGACTACGAGCCATCGTCGGAGTCTCCCATTCTCGATTTAGATTTGCGCCAGCGGCGTTGGTCCGCAGGTGCCCTCTTCGGCTGCCATCCGGGTTCATATTTGGAACGACATAAAAGATGGCTCGACGCAGAAGTTCACGGGCCACCGGATCTTCTTCATCCAAGAGTCGCTCAAGCACACCTTCAACGAGAAACTCGGCCATCGTCTCCCCCGGATGCTGGCGCGCAAAAATCCAACAAATTTTCTTGTCGCCGCTCGCCGGCTGCAACGTCGGGTCCTCGACCCGTAGCAGATCCATGTCTTGGCCATCGAGTGTCGATCCCAAACCTTCGAGCTGAGCCCGTGGTGAGCACTGACAATCCGCGACGAGATCGGCATGACGCTCCATGGAATATGGCGCAAAATACGCATAGTAGACGGAGTCCATGTCGGGAGTGTGGGAAATCGTCAAGACCTTGCCGTCGTAGCTCGACGGCACCCTAAACCAATGATCGCGATCGTAAGACGCGACAGCATCATAGCCCTCAAACCCTGCCGGGTAGCTCACCTCCGAGGCGTTGGTCAGGGCGAGTTCTAGCTCCATATCCCGGGCTTCCGTCACTCGGAAATAGAACCACTGCATGTGTTCAGAGTCCTTGTCGGGCCGAATTTTCAGGCGCACGTTGCCCGAATTTTTCGCGTCCAAGACCTCGATATTACCCCCATCAAAATTCGCGCTGATCCTCATAATTCAGCTCCGAGCATAGGCAAGGTTCCCAAGAAATTGAAAGCGCACAGCATCCGCGCCCACTTCGGAGATCCCCGATCAGAGCTGAGTTTGGCTGATCTCAGCCTCTAGTGCCTCTAGCTGTTCCTGGGCAGCCTCCCAGCGCGAACCAAATTCTACGAGTTGTTCCGCTCCCGCTTGATAGCCGCCCAGCAGTTCAATCCGTTGCGCAGGGTCGTCGTAGATGGCGGGATCCGCAAGCTTCGCACCGCGCTCTTTCTGCTTTCGCTCAAGATCCGCGATTTTTCCTTCGAACTCTGCGACCTGCTTTTGCAGCGGAGCCAGCCGCCGGCTCCGCTCGCCTCGCTTCCGTGCTTGTTCACGCTTCTGATCCCGTGACAGGTGCCGACTGCGCACATCCTCTTGCTTTCCCTCGGATTTTTTCGCTGCCCGAACCTGAGATCCGGCTTCCCCACGTGTCGGCTTTGAGGACCCAGTCGAAAGAGCTTCACCACCGCCAGTCCCCGCTTCCCGCTCTCGACACGCGTCAAGATACTCATCGAGGGTGCCGGGGTAGGTATCGACCGTGCCATCCGCGACGTTCCAAATTTTGGTGGCCAACCGGCGGACAAAACTACGGTTGTGGCTCACAAAGAGCAGCGTCCCGTCGTACTCCGCCAAAGACTCCGCCAAGGCCTCACTCGACTCCAGGTCAAGGTGATTGGTCGGCTCGTCCATCAAGAGCAAATTTCCGGGATTGATCAGCAGGCGCGCCAGCGCGACCCGAGCACGCTCTCCTCCTGAAAGCACGCCGATTCGTTTGTCGACGTCATCGCCACTGAACAAAAATGCACCCAGAATCGAGCGCACGCGAGTCTGCCCAGCCGAAGGGTCTTGGGACGCGACCTCGTCAAAAACGGTCAGCTCTCGAGAAAGCGCGTCAGCGTGGTGCTGGGCGTAGTGCCCGGCGACGACCTTGTGACCGAGCTCAATCTCACCACTGTCTATGCCAATTTCCGATGCGATCATTCGTAACAGTGTTGTTTTTCCGGCCCCGTTGACGCCGATGATTCCGATCTTTTCGCCACGCATAACATTGAGGTCAAGCCCGGGAAAAATGACCCGGTCGCCAAAAGACTTCTTGAGCCCACGAATCTTGATAACCTCAGCCCCTGTCCGCGGGCATGGAGGGAAGGTGAATCGAATCACATTCCGCCGCTCGAAGACGGCGACTTTGCCCATCTTTTCGAGGGCTTTAACCCGACTCTGAACCGCGCGAGCCTTGTTGGCCTGTGCACGAAATCGGGTGATAAACTGCTCGGTCTTCTCGCGCTCGCGGGCCTGGTTGCGGGCCTGGTTCTCGAGAACAATTTCCTCTTCTTCTCGCTGCCGGAGATATTTGTCGTAGTTCCCGCGATACTGACGAACCCCCTCGCTCTCGAAGCTGACCACCCGATTGACCTGCTCGTTCAGAAACTCCCGATCGTGGCATATCAAGACAAAGGCACGCTTGTGGCGACGCAGGAAATCACCAAACCAGGCCACCGATGGCATATCAAGATGGTTCGTAGGCTCATCGAGCAATAGGAGATCGGGCTGCTGAAAGAGCAGAGCCGCCAGCACGGCACGCATCTTCCACCCACCGCTTAGCTCGCCAATGTCGCGATCTCGGTCTTCACCTTCGAACCCGAGTCCAGCGAGGATCTGCATGGCCTCGTGATCCGAGTAGTGCATATCGTGATGCGTGAGGTGCTCGTGAATATCCGCGATGCGCCCGGCGAGCGCCATTAGACTCTCGGTCGTCGCCTCGATTTCCGCGTGGGCATCCGGAGCCACCGCCATCTGAGCCTCAAGTTTTTCCTGAACCACCGCGAGCTCGGTCTCGGCACTTGTCAAGCGATCCTCAAGATCTGTTCGCCCAGGGACACTCCGCCGGACGAAATCCAGAAGGCCAACGCCCGACCCCAGCGCGATGTCCTGAGGCAAGTATCCCAGCCGCAGATCGCTGCTCTGACGAATATTACCGGCATCCTCGCTCTGCTCCTGGGCCAACATGCGCAGCAGCGTCGACTTGCCAGAGCCGTTAGGACCAATGAGACCAATTCGATCTTGCTCCCCAATACGGAGATCGAGTTTGTCTACGATGGTCTTTTTTCCAAAACCCAGGGATATCTGCTCGAGAACGACGAGTGACACGGCGGCTTGTTAGCACAGGCACGATGCGCCAGTCGCGGTTCCTATCGATCGTAGAGAGGGTGCCTCTGAGGGGGGATCGGGGGTAGTCTACGGCCATGGGAGCCCCTCAGACGCCCTTGGAGATCCTGCGTCGAGGCCTGCCTCTGACCATGGACGGCATGGGCCGCTTCTTCTTTGAGGGCGATGAAGTCACACACCCAAGAGTCGTTCATTTCCTTCGCGGCTGCCTCGATCTCAGCGACCATGGCGAAGAGATTGTCTGCATGGCCACTCCTGAGGGGGAACAATGGGCCTATCTCACAGTCCGCGACCTCCCGCTACGTGTCTTGAGCGTGGCCTCGGTCGACAAGCGACCGCTCTTGACGATCGACGACGGACGGAGCCTACCGCTGGTTCCAGACACCTTGCGGGAGGACGCGGTCGGCGGGCTTCGCTGCGAATTTCCAGCCCGACGCAGCGGTCGCCCACTCAACGCTCGTTTCACAAATCGCGCTCAGATGGCACTCGCCGATTGGTTTGTATGGTCCAATCCAAACCACCTCGACATCGAGGATCTTCGGCCCGCGATCGAGATCGACGGCAGGCGCTACGAGATCCCCTTCGTAGCCTCGCCGAAGTGCTCGGAGAGCGACACCCGTTGAACGCTTCGCTGACCGCAAAGATCCCACACAACGATTCGCAGTCCTCTACAGCCCTCGGGAAAGCTGAAATCTGGGGACTCCAATTTTAGGGTCCGATCGCGGTGACCACGATGGGCTTCATAGAGCACCGTCTCGGGATCTTCTTCGCTGGTCACGGCCCAAGCTTCCACGAGCGAATCCCCCGCCACGCCCCCGTCCGACAGCGCCCTCAGTCTCTGCTCCATTTCCGTGGTGGCCACGCTGGCAACCGAGTCAACCGAAGATATCGGCAGCGGGATCCATCGAATCCCCTCTACCCACACACGTATTTTTAGGCATCCCTGGGGACCCAGACGAACGTCGAACAACAAGCCGTGGGTCTCGCTTTGGCTCCCATCGCCATCCGAGAGCAGGTCAAAGCGGGCCCCCAAATCAAGCAGGCGCGCGCGAGTGATTTGCACTGCCACCGGGGAAGAATCACAGACGATCCAGCGACGCCCCAAATCCTGAGCAGCCGCAGCGGTGGTCCCGGAGCCACAGAAAAAATCGGCCACCAAATCCCCTGGATTGGAAGACACCTGTACGATTCTACGCAAGATGCTCTCGTTCTTTTGCGTCGCCCAGCCAGTCTTCTCCCGCGAAAAGCTCTTGATTTGAATCGAGTCTAGCGAGTCCCTGCTGGCCAAGCCGAACTCGGCCTCATTCGCGTTCCATACGTCGTCCAAAGGGAATCCTTTGCCCGTCGGCGGTTTCCCATCCCGTCTCAGATAGCCTTCGGGGTAGGGCGTATACATTTTGTTGAAGGTGAAACGTCTCGGATTTTTGACGTAAAAAAAGATCAGGTCGTGGTTTCGAATCCAATTACGCGCGCCCGTTTTGAAACCTGAGAGCCAGCCAATACGCCAGACGATTTCGCGTTGGAAACAGCCAGGGCCAAAAATTTCATCGAGTAAGATCTTCACCGCGTGCCCGATCGTAGGATCTACGTGCACGTAGAGGCTCCCGTTCTCCGCGAGCAGTTGATGCATCAAACGCAGTCGAGGATCCAACATGGACAAAAAACCCGCCGCACCGCCCTCCCACGCATCGGAGTAAGCCGGTACCTCGATCGACCCCTCTTGCTCGCCAACCGTACGACGCACGCTGAAACGAGACCCCGTATTAAAGGGCGGGTCGATATACATCAGGTCGATCGACGCCGGTCGATCGGCGGCAAACGAAGCGAGAACCGCAAGATTCTCCCCCTGTATCAGCTGCCCGTCGGTTTCGAGACTCGCGGGCTCGCCCCCCTCAACTACGGAAGCCACCGCGGGTAGACGCTCCTCGAGCCGCGGCAAGGCGCCGGGCGTCGGCAAGGGCGCACGGGTACCGTCGTCCGCGTATTTTCCGGACCAAACAATCTCAACCCCGACGGCCGATCGGGAGATGCCCATCCTATTTCGAGGCTCCTCGGTCCCCACCTTCAGGCTTGGCGGAGACTAATTTTTCCGCAGGTGGCACCGCAGACCTGCCAAGGCTTCGCGTGTAGGCGATCAACACTCGCCGCGACGGTTCGAGAAACTGTTCTCCAAATGCGGGCATACGAGGAGGACGCCCCGCACGAATAACACCCGCGACCTGCTCATCGGACAGCGCCGCGAGGACCTTCGCGTCCGCGAACACCGGCACGCCCTCGATGCCCTCCGGTGGAACACCCGCGACCCCGTGGCAACGGCCGCAGTGACGCTCGTAGAGAAACTGTCCTGAGATTTCTCGCTCAGGTCCGGCATCCGTGACGCACCCGGCGGAGCTGCCAGCGAGCGCTACGGCGGCGAGCCACCGCCGTCCGAAATCCGAGCGCCGTTTCTTTGGGCCTTGCACGGGATGAGATGACTACCTACGTGGCAGCAGCGTCAAGCCCCGCTGATTGGAAAAGGCGTGGTTTGGTCGCAACGGGTCGTTCTCGGACCTTGCGAAGGTTCCGCGAGCCCCCTCGTGTAGGCTTCCCGCCGGCCCGCCCTCACCGGGGACAGAGTCGCGCTCCGAGGCGCCGACCTCTTCGGAGCCTGTTTTTTCGTCCAGGGCAGGCGCCTTCTTCGCATCTGGATACTGGGTAGCGGGTGGCGGTCGCGGTACCGCCGTTGGTTCGGGGATGTCGGTCGGCTCCGGGATGTCGGTCGGCTTCGGGAACTCGGTCGTCTCCGTGGGAGCCGCGGTCTCCGTCAACTCAGAGGAAGGCGTCGGCGACTCCGCATCCACGGTGGGCACGGGCGTCCCTGGAATCGCTTCCGGTGCGGTCTCAACTCTATCGAGAAACTGAACCTCCTTCTGGTCGAGAACGATGAAGCCCTCCTCGTCCACCATCACCCCCTCAGGTGGAATGTACTCGCCCTCCGCGGTGTATAGACCGAGACGGAGCCCAAGACTGTCGTTGTAGACGTTCACCGCCCGCTCATAGCCCTTCCGAGCGCGTCCGAAGGTGATCCCACTCGAGAGCCCAAACCCGACCAACCCGACACCGCCCGCCAAAAGCAAAACGCCGGTCCCTTTCATCTCATTCAAGTCAAGACCCTCTCGGGCGCTCGCGGAGATTCCGGCGAAGGAGACAAGCGCCGAGACGAGCGCCAAGCCCAACAAAATGCGGCTCGCTCGGAGTGGACGCTCCGGCAGCGCCGCCGCCGACACGGCATCGGAGCGCAACACCACATCCAGAGACTGCCAGCCTCGCGGCGTAGCATCGAATTTGGTGCCTTTCACGTAGCGACCTTCTCGGCTCTCATCCCGTGAATAAATAGCGTTCTCGACGTAGGCGCTCTCCCGCTCGCTACGGTCTTCGAGGCGTTCGAGCGCGGCCAAGTCGGTGGGCTGTAGCTGCGGCGAAAATGACATGCATCCCGCACTCGCCACAGAAACCGTCAGCGATGCGGACAGCGCGACTCGGGTCAGGGTCTTCGTCAATCGTAGATACTGGCTCACCGGCCACCCAAAGGTAACACGTGTGTCCAGCGCGCGAGCGAGCGACACACATCCTAGGACGATCCGCCCTCTGCATTCCGAATTCGTCCAACTTTCTGCTCCAACCGAGCCACTCGATGAGCACACGGCGCGGAGGACGCTCTCGCCACTCGCAGGGCCCTCACCGGATCGCGTCGGCGGTGCTCAAGGTCTTTCGCCAAGGCCTCGTGAACCTCGGGATCTCCTGGATGGGACTTGCGTAAGAGCTCCCACAATCCCACGGCCTCCTCGTGCCGTGCATGTCGCTTTAGAAGGCTCGCTTCGAACAACGCCACACAGCGCTGCAGCTCGGTCGCCAACAACCCGCCGGACCGGTCTCTCCGCAACAAGGCGATCGCCGCGCGCTCATGCTGACTCCCTCCCAACCGCGTCAGATGCCGCGCCGCGCATAGGACCCCCCGAAGGTCCGGCGGTCTTAGGATATCGCGCGCCAACCGGGCGACCAACGCAGGAAGTGCCACAAGGTCGATCTGATTATGCACACGCACCCCTGTGATCTGGGCCTGTGCTTCCGGGCAATTCGGCGCGCGTAGCCATGCCCAAAAAACCTCGGGAATTTCGGCTCCGGAAAGGTCTCCTACCCGATGGATTCCCAAATAACGCCGCTCCAGTGTGGAGAGTCGACAGTTCTCCAAAACATCGCGCCACAGCCGACGAGCGGGGTGCAAGAGATCGATGTGGTGGGCAGCGAGTCCTTCGCCCTGCGCCGACTCCGGGATCCCATAAAACGAAAAACGCCGTCTCAACAGCGGAATATCGAAACTCGCGCCATTGAACGAGAACAGGTGCGTTGGTTGTATTTGCTCAAGTCGCTCCGCAAATGCACGTAACATCGCATTTTCCTCGCCAAGACGCTCCAGACACCACTGTTCAACAACAAGTCGAGAGCCGGCGTGGCTCGAAGCCGGGCCAATCGTGGAATCGGTTGCGATCGTTGCAATCCCGATCACAAAGGGGATCGCCCCCATCCCAGACAATCCCGTAGTTTCAAGATCAACAAAAACCGGGCAAAACCCCTGGGTATCAACGCTCTCCCTCGACAGCAACGACAATGCCCTTGCCATCTCACCAAGATCTGGAATCGTCACGCCCTCGACAGCATCCCCCAAGACTTTGGGTCGAACCCCTGCCCCTGCGCACGACCACTCGCTCCGTACACAGGAATACCCGGGACCCCCTTCGGAGATCGGGGCCGCGAGCCTCGCCATCGACTCCATCCCCCTCTGCGTGCCTCGTGTCCGGGCCAACCGGGCGAGAAAACTCAAGAGATCACCGCCTCGATGAGCGACTCAAGCACTGTGGTTGCATCATCCCGCACTCCACCCGAACACGGCCCTCGATCCTGTGCCTGAGGATCCGCGAGGCTGGCAAGCGACTCCATCCCCACACAGACAGGACACCCCCCGACGCACTGACAGCCTTGGACGACGCTCAACACGCGGCGCAAAAATTCTGCACCGAGCGCATGCGCATGTGCAGCAAATCCGGCACCACCCGCGACCTGATCATAAAGATAGATCGTCGGCCGCCCTGTCGCTGTCAACGCCATCTCAACGAGGGCCTTTGCACCTGACGACGGCGAGATCGCCCATGCATCGTCCGATCCCGACGCAACCGCGTGACCAAGGTCGCTCACATCACACATCAATACCATCGCCGCCACGTGGTGAATCGCGTGTCCAACCGCAAGCGCGACTGAAGCTCTTTGGCGTGCATCACCAAGCTGGGCGAGCGCGGCATGGGGGATTCTCCATAGAGCCGCGACAGTATGAAGCTCGATGTTGGGGAGATTGATCGGCCCAGAACCAACGGTCTCGTGGGTACGAAAGCGCAGCTTTTTGAACATCGGATACGCCCGAACGACATGGGCATATCCGGTCGCGGCGATCCCCCGAAACGATGGCCCGTCGTCTTCGCGGGGACTCCCCTCGTCCCCCGGGTCGATCATACGAACACGCAGTTTTTCGACCGCCTCCGTGTAGTATTGGCTCTGCACAGCCTTTACAAAGGCCTTGCGAGCATCCCAGTCGAGCTGCAGGACCTCGAAGCAACGCCCCTCCAGCACGTAGATCGCACCGACGTGAATGTAGGATGGCGCATCGAGGAAATCGACCTCTGCCAGGATCCGACCCGATTCCATCCCTTCTTGAGGCCGCTCCACCACAACGAAATTTTCTTCGTGAGGACCGCGCAAATCGATGCTCTCCGCAGGATAATCAGAGCCGACCGCAAAGAAACGCCGTACCCTGCCTGGCACTTTTCCCGTCGGTGAGACCGGCGAGTCTTCCACGTGAAGCACTCCAGATTCGTCGAGGTAATTGAGCGCAGCATGCAACTCATTCGCTGCCAGCGGCCCATAGCTGTCGCTCGATGCCCTCCCTGGAATATTAAAGGGAAGCTCATACGCCGCACAACGGAGGTGCGGAATCAGGACCTCCGGATTGTCCGGATCCACACGTGCATGCTCAGGCGATGCATCGAGTAAAAAACCCGGATCCGCGGCGATAAACTGATCGAGAGGTGCCGAGGACAACACCATGATCGTCAAGGCCGGCTCGGTGCGGCGTCCCGCCCGACCCGACCGCTGAATCGTCGCCGCGCGCGTACCCGGATACCCCGCCAGCACCACCGCATCGAGGCCCCCAATGTCCATCCCAAGCTCGAGAGCATTGGTGGACACGACGATCTGTGCCTCGCCGCTGCGCAACGCAGCTTCGATCTCGCGTCGATGCTCGGGCAGATAACCACCTCTATAACCGCGCACGCGGCTCTGAGCCGCGGCTTCTCGTCCGGCATGCAAAGGGCGCGGTTGCATCGGAGCGCCCCCGTCTTCGTAGACGGCCCCTGGCTCCAATCCCGCCTCGTCCTCACGTAAATAGCGAGTCAGAAGCTCCACCGCCTTGCGAGTTCGGCAAAATGCAAGCGTCGGCACACGAGCCTTTGCCAGCAGCGAACTCACCTTTCGTGTCACCTTGAGAAAGTCGCGTCGAACACCCGTCAGTGGGTCTACGACCTTCGGATTCAAGATCACGAAGGTTCGCGGTCCAACAGGAGCACAGCTCTCGTCGATCACTGCAAAATCATCGCGGCCTGTGAGCCCCTCGGCCAACTCCCGCGGGTTTGCGATCGTCGCAGAGCAAGCGATAATTTGCGGTCGCGTGCCATAAAATGCACACAGACGTAGCAGCCTCCGTAGAACGTTGGCGACGTGGCTACCAAACAGGCCCCGGTACGTGTGCAACTCGTCGACGACGATGTAGCGCAGACCTGAGAGGAATGCGGACCACCGATCGTGATGCGGAAGCACCGCTCGATGCAACATGTCAGGGTTGCTCGCCACAACATGGGCGTGTGCCCGTGCAGCTCGGCGTTGATCCGGCGGAGTGTCACCGTCATAGACACCGGCGCCAATCAGTCCGTCTAGCGCGGTGCCCTCTCCTACCAAGCGACGCAGGCCCTCGATCTGATCGCGCGCCAGCGCCTTCGTTGGAAACATGAAAAATGCGCGCGCTCCGGAGTCTTCAAGCACCGCCTGCAAAACAGGGGTCTGAAAGCAGAGCGACTTCCCCGATGCCGTCGCGGTCGCCAACAGCAGGTCTCTACCCGCGGCCAATGCATCGAGCGCGCGCCGTTGGTGCCGATAGGGCCGGGCCACTCCGCGCACTCCCCAGCATTCGCGAATGCGTGGATCCAACGAAGTGGGCCACTCTTCATGTTGACCGGCCCTGGGCGGCACCCGTCGAATCGTTGTCACATCGGCGACGTCAAGCCGCTCCAGCGCTGCGACGATCGGAGCGAGTGAACCGTCGACCGCTTCTCTAAAACAAACATCAGGCTCCCCCGCGCGCGCAGAAACACTTGATTTCGAAGGAGGATCCCGTGTTTCCGAAAGGAGGGTCCGTGCGCGGGGAAAGCCTGGCAACTGCTCTAGCATTGAACCTTCGAGACCGCTCACACTGAACAGTCGAAGCTCTGTATCATCCGTTCAGTGTCCGCGTCAACTTTACTCCCGGAGCGTGAACAGAGATATTTGCGATCCGCGCACTTTTGGTTTTCATCGCTACCGCCCCGTCCCACTCCGGGTAGCGGTCGGTGCGCAGAAGAGAACCAGCCCCGCGTCAGCCCACAAACTCCGCGCGTCGCGCCGCATGAAGCGCACGAACCCGTGCCTCCACCTGCTTCACCGAGTCCTCTACGCCTAGAGATGCCGAATCCACCGGTTCTCCCACGAGCATCGCAATCTTCCGACCATAGCGAATCGCGCGTCCGTCTTTCGCTAGGGCCTCGTGGGTCCCGAGCAAGACCACGGGCACCAAGGTCACTTTTTCTTCTGCAAGGATCCGAAGACCCGCGCGCCTAAATTTTTTGACCTCGCCGTCGCCGCTGCGTGTCCCCTCGGCAAACAGCACGATCGGCCAGCTCTCTACCTTCGCGCCTGCTCGGATCACCGTGCGCGCCGACGCACCTTTTTTGCGGTCGATCAAGATCCCCCGATTTCGCAGGTAGCTCCCGAACACGGGCATCCAGGTCGCTTCTTTCTTGGCGATGAACCGCAACCCTTGCGGAATCTCGGCGAGCAAGAGCACCCAGTCGAGGTACGAGGTGTGATTTGAGACAATCGCATAGTTTCGAAGGTCTCGCACATGCTCCAAACCTTCCACATGCACATCCAGCCCGAGCACCTCGAGCATACGTCGGGACATTCGCTTTGCTACCTGCTGCTCGATGACCCCGTCTTCTCGGTCGATCCAATTGCCGATGACCTTAACGAAATGGTGCCCGAACACCAACGTGCCCAGGCGTACCCACTGCCACAACCGAATAGTTTCGTCGATGATACGCATCTTCAGGCGCTCGGGGGCTGCATGGTTCTATAAGCGGCGCTCCGAATCAATCCCGTCGGCCTGCCTTCGTCCTCAGCGTCGCCTGCGCGAGAAAAGTCTTCGTCCGCGATGCCAGAGTCGGTACCCTCACGCCATGACCGTCCCCGTCAAGCCGGAGATCGCAAAACGAGCCAAAGTCACCAGCTTAGAGTCGCAACGTGCCAACCATCGCCGCTCGCTGCGTGAGCCCGACGAGTTTTGGAAAGAACAAGCGCGTCGGCTCTCGTGGTTCGTTGAACCGAGCACCGTCCTCGACTACGACATGCGCAAAGCGAGTTTCTCGTGGTTCTCGGGCGGTCGCCTCAACGCCTCCCACAACTGCGTGGACCGGCATCTGGCGGAGCGTGGCGACAAAACGGCGATCATCTGGGTGAAAGATGAACCCGGCGAATATCAGCACATCAGCTACCGCCAGCTTTCAGATCAGGTCAATCGAGCCGCAAATTTGCTCACACACCTCGGCGTTCGCCGCGGCGATCGAGTGTGCCTCTATCTCCCGATGGTCCCGGAACTGGCCATCACGATGTTGGCTTGCGCACGCATCGGCGCCATTCATTCGGTGGTCTTTGCCGGTTTTTCGGCCGAGGCACTACGCGACAGAATCATCGATGCCGGCTGCAAGGTGGTGGTCACCGCCAACGAAGGGCTACGGGGTGGAAAACACATCCCATTAAAGGCCACCGTGGACAGCGCCCTTGCAGGGATCCCGACAACGAGCAACCCGGTCGAGCAGGTCTTGGTCCTGCGACGTACCGAGCACGAAGTTCCCATGGTCGAGGGCCGAGATCTGGATCTCGACACGGCCATGGCCGCCCAACGGCCTGTCGCCCCGATCGAGTGGATGGACTCCGAGTCTCCGCTGTTCATCCTCTATACCTCTGGTTCGACGGGCATGCCCAAGGGCGTCGTGCACACCACGGGGGGGTATTTGACCTACGCCGCCATGACTCACGAGTTGGTCTTCGACCTGCGCGAGGACGATGTCTACTTCTGTGCCGCGGACATTGGCTGGGTGACGGGCCACAGCTACATCGTGTATGGCCCGCTCGCCAATGGCGCCACGACCGTGATGTTCGAGTCCACTCCGCTCTACCCCGACGCCAGCCGCTACTGGCAGGTCGTCGAGGATCTCGGCGTCAACATCTTTTACACGGCACCGACAGCCATCCGGGCGATCGCATGTTTTGGCGACCAACCAGTCCACAAGCACGATCGCAGCTCCTTGAGGATTTTAGGCACTGTTGGAGAACCCATCAACCCAGAGGTCTGGAACTGGTACCACGACGTGGTTGGATCCGGAGATTGCGCTCTCGTCGACACCTGGTGGCAGACCGAAACCGGCGGAATTATGATCAGCCCGCTTCCGGGTGCCACGCCTTGCAAGCCCGGTTCCGCGACTCTACCTTTGCCGGGCGTCGACCCCGTTTTGGTGGACGAAGCGGGAAATATTCTCGAAGGCAACGGCGTCTCGGGGCGGCTGTGTCTTCGAAGCCCGTGGCCAGGCCAGGCCAGGACCCTCTGGGGCGACCACGAGCGCTTCGTCTCGACCTACTTCGCCGACTTCCCCGGGCTCTATTTCACCGGCGACGGCTGCCGGCGAGACGAGGACGGCTACTATTGGATCACCGGAAGGGTCGACGACGTGCTCAACGTCTCAGGACACCGACTCGGAACCGCCGAGGTCGAGAGCGCCCTGGTCGCCCACCCCGCCATTGCCGAGGCGGCCGTGGTCGGCATGCCCCACGCCATCAAGGGCACAGGGATCTTTGCCTTTGTCCAAGTTCAACCAGGAACAAACTGCGACGACACGCTGCTCGGCTCCCTACGCACGCGGGTGCGTGATGCGATCGGTCCCATCGCCACTCCGGATCGCATTCAAATTGCCTCGAGTTTGCCCAAGACCCGCTCCGGAAAAATCATGCGTAGGATCCTCCGCAAGATTGCTGCCAGCCAATACGACGAACTCGGTGACGTAAGCACGCTCGCAAACCCTGACATCGTCGACGAACTGGTCGCAACCCACCGGGCCGAGCGCTAAGCCTCGGTCCGCGCTACCACTGCGGCCATGCCCCCTAGCTTTCGAGCGCTCACCGCACAATGGCCCAAGCGAAGCGCCGAAGCATGCCTGCTCGGCATGGCCTTGGCGTCGACGATCTCCTTCACCACGTGGCGGCTGATGCTCGACAACTTTGTCGTGACGATGGGGGGCTTTGGCGGCGAACAGATTGGGATGCTGCAGTCGATTCGAGAGGTTCCGGGGCTGCTCAGTTTTCTCTCCATCTTCGTACTCTTTCTCATGAAGGAGCGCACCTTGGCCCTGCTTTCGCTCGCGCTGCTGGGAATCGGCGTCGCCATCACCGGCTACTTCCCGACCTTTTTAGGGCTTTGCATCACGACCTCGGTTATGTCCATCGGCTTTCACTTCTTTGAGGCCATGAACATGTCGCTCACCCTTCAGTGGCTTCCAAAGGGCACCATGCCGATCGTCAGCGGTCGAATCATGGCGGCATCGTCCTTCACGGCACTGTTGATCTACGTTGCGGTCTTCAGCGCTCAGACGCTCTTCGAGGTTTCGTTTTTGACCCTCTACGCTGTGGCGGGCATGATCACAGTGTTCCTGGTCGCCTTGGTCTGGAAGTATAGCCAGGGCGCAAGCGGCTCGGCACTGAAACGCCCTCGTCTTATCCTGCGTCGCCGCTATTGGCTCTTTTATGCCTTGACCTTCATGGGAGGCGCTCGTCGGCAGATTTTTGTGGTCTTCGGAGGGTTTATGATGGTGAGCATCTTCGGCGTCGATCTCTCACATATGGCTCTGATCTACTTCTCGAGTCACCTGGCCACCATGTTTCTTGCGCCACGCATTGGCACGCTGATCTCCGTATTTGGAGAGCGTCTCGCCCTGCGCCTCGAGTACGGGGGGCTCATCGTAATTTTCTCCGGCTACGCATTTGTGGCCCTCCGAGGGCCTCACCCCTACGAAATCGGCGGTCTGCAAATTGAAGCGTGGTGGTTGTGCGCCCTATTTTTTGTGCTCGATCACCTCTTTTTCTCCTTCTCCGTCGCCATCAAGAGCTACTTTCAGCGGATCGCCGCGGCCGAAGACATCCCCGCCACAGCGAGCATCAGCTTCTCGATCAATCACATCGCTGCTGTCGTTTTGCCCGCAGCCCTCGGCAGTCTCTACGCGATCGCCCCCCACGCCGTGTTCCTCGTGGGTATGGCCATGGCCATGGTGTCGCTCCTGCTCGCATCGAATGTGCCGCGACACCCGAGCCCCGGTGCTGAAGTGTGCTGGCCGCGAACTCGGGTGTGAGCACGGCCTCGTTCAACGGGCACACCCGAGATACGCGATGCTCTTGCCCCACTGTTCCTGAGACCATCTTGGGTCTTTCATACCTTTAGCGTTCAGATTCAGATGGCCCGACGGCAAAGAGCCACACCTCACCGGTCACGACGAATGCGTCCCTGAACTGGCCAATCGACATCATCTTTCGAGACAACGCGTGCTGATTTCATGTCGAGATTACGACGAAAAATCACATCGTTCTTCCCAACAGCACTTCTTCGATTCTTCCCCTGCAACAAACACTCCCAAAGACCGAAAAATGCGGGAAGCGGCACGATGCACAGAAGGATTCGGTCCACCAGTCAAATCCTAAGTGCCGGTCTCCGATGAGATACGATTCGCCTCCTCGGCATCCAAGAATCTCTGTACCCCCGCCTTCAACGCAACGGAGTGCTTGAAGACATCCCGAATTTCAATCAACTTGATCCTGGTTTCCTTCTTCTCCGCATCAAATAACCCAAGATATTTCACTGTTGAGCTGTTGAAGTGCATCCGACAAATCGGTTTCCGGTTGTTGTCATCGAGTAAAATTCCGCAGTAGCTTTTCGTGTCGCGGATGGCGACGCGTTCGGGGTCTACGATTTCAGCGACGATAGCCTTAACCATGTGGTAGCCATCAATTTCTTCCTGGGTTGTCACAATACCGTCAGAATCCACACCGAGATCTTCAGCAATATCAGAGGTCATCCCTTCTGTCTTGGATGCAGTCGTCTGCACACCGAGCACCGGCTCGAGGCGTGCACTAAACTCCTCCTGAATGAACTGTCCCAGAGCTCGTTTTGTGATGTCGGTGAATTGCGCCATTACCTGGGCCGTCATACGACCCGAATACACTCGTGCACCGAAAAACCGAACGAATTCTTCAGAGGGGTTCGCCATTTGCTCACGTAAGATGCCTTTGATTTCTCGTGTGAACTTCAGCTCCGTCGCCGCGCCAACCATCGTTTCAGCATCAAAGCTATCACGGCTCAACTTCTTGAGCTCAGATGCCAGAACATCATTGATCTCGGTAAGATCAAACTCGAGGAATGGTCGCTCATCCATCTTGTTTGGCTCCTCAAGATCGGTAAAAAGCCGATACTTGATGCCATTGGTCAAGATCCCCACTTTCGCGGTCGTCGCCGTGAAGTAGCGAAACAACTGGGCATGGTCTCCATCCAAATTACTATGAGCATTTTTGCATTCGACAAGAATTGCAGGCTTGCCGTCGACCATCAGAGCGTAGTCAACTTTCTCGCCTTTCTTTTTTCCGACATCCGCGGTGAACTCTGGAATCACTTGAACAGGATCAAACACGTCATATCCAAGCGCATTGATAAATGGCATAACAAAAGCATTTTTTGTTGCCTCTTCCGTCTGAATATGTTCCAGCTGTTTAGGTATACGTTCCGCGATCTTTGTAAGTCGGTCGATGAGGTCCATGGGAAGACATAGCCTATCTGCTTTCTTTGAATTTACAACTAAACTGTTGCCAAGAGAATCGCCCAAATCCGGCCATGACGTGGCAGCATCCGAAGAAGCCCTCCTACCAATGCAAGGCCTCGGCCATCTCCCGTCACTTCGACGCCGACGATAGATTCTGAAAGGTCGACGTCGCCGACAAATTCCTGAGCACAAGATCGCACGAGCCCATCCTCGTAGGCGCAAAAACGCGAATCAAATGATCTACGAAATCTTGAGCAAGAAAATCAATATGCCGAACATGGCCCGCAAAAGCCTCGTATGGGGGCGATAGTCGGATTTTACCAGCACCGTCAGTTGGAGAACTTTACGAATAACCGCTGTCTCAATGTCACCACCGGTCAAATGGACACGAATGCGCGAATTCGAACAGCCTTCCGCCCCCCTACGGGATTCCCTCGTTTCTTGATGACCGCGACCCAGGGCGATCGCATCTAAATCCTGAGTAATTCCGGTCACGTAGGGCGATGTTTGCCGACGCCCCCGTCAGCATGATCTGGTGGCTGAGATGGCG
>CAYTFJ010000039.1:0-38027 GCA_964437075.1 uncultured Nannocystaceae bacterium | reverse complement strand
GCTAGGCCAGGCGCGCAGCACCGTGGTACCGTCGATCGTGCTCTCTTGCCATGGACTGCTCCTCAGCAGCCTGATCGCGCTTCTCGAAGCCTCAGATCCAAGTCCGCGGCCTCTGCCCCCCGCCCCGGCTCCATCCATCGATCTTCGCTTCCGTCTCGCTGTAGACATCCCACTCACGATCGCCGCAGGTGCCTTCTTGCTAACGACCGAGACCACAAAATATGCCACCGCGCCGCTCCTGTGTCGCTGGTGCTCCTTGCGCGTCTCGGGACCCGATCTTCGTGCCCGTGGGTTGCTGCGGAGCGCCAACCCTGAGGTCAGCGCGACCGCCAGCGATCTCCTCTTAGGCGCGGTCCCCTTCGCCATGGTGGGCCTCGGTATCGTTGGGGCTGCCCGCCACGGGACCGCGCGGGCAATTTATCAAGATTTTTTCATTCTCACCGAATCCGTCCTGGTCAGCGCAAGGCCTCAAACTCGCTAGCGCCCGCCAGCGACCGTACGCTCACTTCGCACAGGCCAAGGTCGCTTTCCGAGACGACCCTGACCAGAACATGAGTTTCGTGTCGGGCCACAGCAGCGTCGCGTTCTCTACGGTTGTCACGGCGAGCATAGTCGCTACCCTACGTGGCTATCGTGTCGCCCCGTTGATGTGGTCCCTCGGGTTGCCCATGGCTGCGACCGTCGCCTATCTTCGAGTTGCGGCCGATCGTCACTATTTGACGGATGTCGTCGCCGGAGCCGGTCTCGGTACCGCGATCGGAATTCTACTTCCCTTGCTCCTGCATCGCCCCCACGGCGATGGCTCGCGGCCTCTCGTTCAAACTCGGCGCACAAAACGACCTCCCACGACCACGAGGTCCGCAAAAACTGCGACGCCCACGGCCCAATGGACCGTCGCCCCCTTCCGAGGCGGGATCACGCTGTTGATGCACTGGTAGAACACCGTAAACAAAACAATGCTCGCATCGAGGCTGTCCCCGCGGTGCGGGTCCCGCCCGGCGCCGTGGTAGTGTCAAGCTCCGAGCTGCACACCCTTCGCAACCATGGACAAGACCCGTCACCCGCAGGATCACCTCGTTGCGCATGCTGTCGCCGGCTCCGCTCTCGAATTGAGAGCAATCGCCCACGATATTCGCAATCCGCTCGCCGTTATCGAATCCTCGCTCTACCTGGTCCGTCGCGGGCTCACGGGTCAACTCGACACGACCACCGATCGTTCGGTCTCTGCGCAACTCTCGAAGATCGAGCGCCAACTCCAGCTGTGCCGGGCAGTTCTTTCCACCACGACACATATTCTTGAACATCGGAGCGCCCAACCAGAGCCCGTCGAATTGGTGTCCTTTGCCGACCGCCTGTTCGAGTCCCTCCCCCACGAAGATACCCTGACGCTCGCGGTAGAGATCGATTTTGATCCTCCGGAGGCCTATTTCGACCCCCAGTTGATGCACCGGGCCCTCCTCAACCTTCTGACCAATGCTGCCTGTGCGCAAGCGGGCGTAGGCCGAATTACGCTCCGCTTCAGCCGGAACAACGATCGCTTGTTTCTCGATGTCCTCGACGATGGCCCGGGACTCGCGGCAGATGTCCAAGCCCGCATCGGTGTCCCGTCAAGTGCGAGCCCACGAACAGGCCTCGGTCTCACGATCGTCGAGGACATCGCACGCTGCCACTCAGGACGCAGCCTGGCTCCACCCCACGCCCACGATGAGCACCGGGGCGCCATGCTACGGATCGATATCCCCAGGACCCCTCCGCGAACAACGATTGAGTCTCTGGACCCATGAGCCGCCCCCCTCTTGAAACAAATGCCCGTCCCAGGCTCGTCGGCGCCCGAATCCTCGTGGTCGACGACCACGAGGATCTTGCCGAGAACCTTCGTGAAATCCTTGAGGTCGAGGGGGCCCAGGTAACCTGCGCGGCGACGGCATCGGCGGCCATCGATGCCGTGGGCCGGGACGAGGGCGCTTGCTTCGATGTGGCTCTGGTCGACATTCAACTCCCGGATGCGACGGGGCATGACCTGCTCCCGCAACTTCGACGCGCAAGAGAAGGCTTAACCGAGGTCGTGCTCGTGACTGGAAATGCCTCGATTGATGACGCGATCGAAGCCGTTGGAGGGGAGGCCAACGCCTACATATTGAAGCCCTTTGACGTCCGCGAGCTCATCGCTATTGTGAATCGGGCCCTCGAAAAGGTTCGACTCCGACGCCGCAGCCGAGATCTTGAGAACCGAGCTCGAATCGCCGAAAAGCTCGCGGCGGTCGGAACCTTGGCAGCCGGCCTCGCTCATGAGATTCGTAATCCTCTTAACGGCGCGAGCCTCCAGCTTCAGCTCCTCCAACGGCGACTCTTACGAGAGAACATCGATCTGAAGATCGGAGATCCGATCACCGTGGTTCTGGCTGAAATCTCTCGTTTGTCGAATCTCGTCACAGATTTCTTGAACTTTGCGCGACCCGCTGAGCTCATGAGAGAACCTCTCGACCTGCATCAACTCGCAAACCGAGTGGTCGCCCTCGAGCTCGAAGAGACAAGACATCTCGGCCTTGATCTGGTTGTCCAGGGACACGGGCAGCCCGTGACCATCAATGGGGATGCCCAACGTCTCCAGCAGGTCGTTCTTAATCTTGTCCGCAACGCGATGGAGTCGCTCTCGGAGGTCGCAGACCCGACCACGTTCCGGTCCAACATGATCGTGGTCGAATGTGGCCAACAGCAAGATGGTTGTTTCTTGGCCGTCATCGACCAAGGCCCTGGAATCCCGGCCCAACAGCTACCCCGGATCTTTGAGCCTTTTTTCAGCACAAAGGCATCGGGGACAGGATTGGGCATGTCGATCTGTCACAGCGTGATCGACCAGCATGGCGGCGAAATACGGATAAATTCAAAACCTGGCTGCACTCGCATCGAACTCTTTTTTCCGAAGGGCTAGCCCGAACCCCTTCCCCTCGTCCCTCGCAGTGCACTATTCTTGAGAGATGTCACTCACGCCCGGCGTGCATCATCTTGAGGCCAATCTTTCCCTTCATGTCTTCGATGCCCCGCACCCTGGCCCCACCGCCTTGATCCAAGCCGGCATCCACGGCGATGAGATCGCCGGAGTGCATGCGCTACAAGAACTACTTGAGGATGAGCTTCGCCCGACCCACGGGAGGCTTATTTTGTGTCCAGTCATGAATCCCCCAGCCTACCGAGCGCGCACTCGGGCGGCCCCAGGAGGACTCGATCTCAACCGTTGTTTCCCCGGCGATCATGACGCGGATGAACGTGAATATCGAATCGCGCGCCGATTCATGGACCTTGTCGAGGATGAGAAGCCGGTGCTCGTAGCGACCTTGCACGAGAGCGACAAACGCTACGATCCCCAGGTTCAACCCTCCTTCGGGCAAACCTTGGTCTACGGCGTTCAGCCCATACCGGCCATCGTTCAAGGGACGATCGACGCCCTCAACCGATCTTTGGCCTCCGACGAGGAGCGCTGGGCTCCGCAGCACTATCCTGTCGCGACATCGTCGACCGAGGTGATCGTCGACGCCATCCACTGTGTGGGAATCTGCGTCGAAACATGGAAAGGCTTCACAGAAGGTCGGAGGATAGCGATGCAACGGATGGTGGTGCAGATCTTGCTTGAGCAAATCGGAATCTGCCAAGCCTAGACAACGCCACGGACGCCTCACCGCAAACCTTCACTGAACCAAGGAAACGTTAACACCCTTCGGCGCGTGAAATCCGCAAACAAAGATCGGGAACTTGTGTAGGGATTCCCCAACACGGGCGACCAACACCGCTGCGATGTTTCGCACTTATGCACGGCCGTTCGGCGCACCGAAGACTCTACGAGCCGCGCGCGATTCCCCCGAAGACCCCCTCGTCTGCGAGCCGCCGACGGTTCTCGCAGGAAGACATCAGCCCTTGGCCGTTCCACCCATGACCGACGAAGGGTCCATCCAGGCAGCACCGCCGGCGACGGCTCCCACCTCATCCGAGCCGCGCTCATCCCGCCATGCGCTGGTCTTGCGCGAATACGGTCCTGGCATCGCGCGCGTCGCTGGTGGTTACACCCGAACCGCAGCAGAGCGTGAAGACCTTACCCAAGAGGTCGCGCTCGCCATTTGGAGCGCTCTTCCACGTTTTCGTGGGGAGGCATCGCTCCGAACCTTCGTATTTAGGATCGCCCACAACTGCGCGATCACTCATCTTCGCAGACGCCGCTCATCGATCCCCCAGGGCGAGCTGATCGACGGCCGGCCCTCGCCTCATATGATGCTGGAGAAACGCAACCAGCACGAACAGCTCATGGCCGCCATCGCAGCCCTACCGCTCGGACTGCGAGAGGTGCTCCAACTTAAGCTTGAGGGGCTCGCCTACACCCAAATTGCGCAAGCGGTCGGAATCTCCGAGAAGAACGTCTCGGTACGTCTGTCTCGCGCCCGCCAGGCCCTTCGTAAAACCCTAGAACGGACGAGATAATGCACGATCACAGGAGCGGTCGTGGCCTCCGCGACACACCTTCACGCACGAATCTCGTCCAACGAGGGTTGCTCGACCCGCCCCTCGATCTTTCATGGGACCATCTCGAATCGGTTTATACACACCTGCCGGACGCACCGCCCGAGATGGACGGCGAGCCACCCGCGAGCGGAGGCATCCGAGGCATCCGAGACTCGTTGCGCGCGTTAACACCTTGGCTCATCGCTGCCGTGATTCCGATTCTCGGTGTCTGCGTGGCCGCGGTGGGAGAGGCGGACATCATACTGGTCAGCATGGCGATGCTCTGCATGCTCGCGTGGACGTGGGCCGCCATTCACTCATGGTATCGGCGATATTCCCTTCATCTTGGGTACGAACGGAGCACGGCGACGTTCTTGATGGAAATCAATCAGCGACTTCGTCAAGACGGGGTTTTGGCGCGCCGGTTTTCCACCGTTTTTTGCCTCATGGGTGCCACGGCCGCCCTTGGTGGCACTGTGATCTTCGCCTCACACTACGAAGAACTCAGCGCTTCCATCGCAATCTCGGTCATGCAGTGGATGGTCTTCGCGGGGCTCTCCGGCCTGACATTTTTTCTCGCGCGCGCTCGATACCGAGCCATCGATATTGAGTTCGCCCTTCACCAAACGATTCTCGAAGAGTTTGAGATCGATGACTCCGCCCCCACCGACACACCCCTCTCACACGAGCAGAACCACGTGGCATTGCTCGCCTGCGCAGTCGTCGTCGGTTTGGTCGGCGCAACACTTTCGTGGGTTTTGCCCCAGGACCTGTCAGAGCGAGTCTTTGGTCGGCACGACAGCGCGATACGGATCTTGATCGTAAGCGATACAAAACACGCGTACCAGCCCAGGCTCAAGTCGCTGGGCTTCGACACCCAGCAGGTCACCAGCTCCGAACTCTCGAAGCTCGTGCACCAAGAGCTCGGCCGATTTTCTGGCTTCGATTCAGATCGAGTCGCCGGCGCCATGGCCGTAGCCGACCATCTTGGATTTGGGTTTTTGTTAATCGAACGCTCGAGTGGCTTCTACCCCGAGGCCGACCATCCCGGCGTTTACGCGACGGCCGAGAGTACTTCGGCCGACCTCTTCGCCGCCATCTCCATCGGCGACGTCTTCACCTCGGAAGGCCACGACGAGAGCCGCCGTCAGCTCAATTTTGGCGGGCCTGATGATCTTGATGGAGATCCTCACCTCGCAGGACAACTCGGTCTCATGCGCGCACTCGTGGGTCACCCTGTTCTCGCCCGGATTCACAACGGAGAAGTCTTGGACATCCCGTTCGATGATGCTCATGTTCTAAGACGCGCTTGCCGAAAGTCCGACTACATTGAGCGCAGGCTGGCCTCCGGCAACCATCATGGAGCCTCGCTCACGCATCCTCGATGACGACTCTCGCGCGTGGTACATGGAGCCTCGCCCACCACATCCGGGGTTGACGCGCAGTGTCGGCACAAAATCTCTGCCACCGCAGTGATCCCTATCTTCGCGGGCACGACCCTCGCCCAGTCGAGCCTCGCCGGCGTGGAGCTACCAGGACCTGACATGAGTGAAAAAACGAGCCCCGTCACCGCTCGCCTCGCGCGGACAATGACCAAGACCCTCGCGCGATACCAACTGCTTGCGCAAAACGACACGGTACTGGTCGCCGTCTCCGGGGGAAAAGATAGCTACACCCTACTGGAGCTGCTGGAGCGCGCACGCAAGCGGGCCCCCTTTCGCTTTCGGATCATCGCAGTGCACCTCGACCAGCAGCAGCCCGGATACGACGGCGAGCCCCTACGAAAATGGCTTATTTCATCGAAGCTCGACTTTGAAATCGTTCGGGAAGACACCTACTCCACCGTTCTTGAGCGCACCCGCTCCGGGAAATCCTACTGCGCGGTCTGCTCGCGTATGCGCCGAGGGATCTTGTACACCACGGCCGAACGGCTCGGGTGCAACAAGATCGCCCTGGGCCATCACCGAGACGATGCTCTTGAGACCCTGATGATGAACCTCTTTTTCTCCGGAAAACTCGAGACCATGCCCGCGGGTTACCGCACAGACGATGGCCGCTTCGACGTCATTCGACCCCTCATCGAGTGTGCAGAATCTGACATCATCGAACATGCGAGCGCCGCCGCCTACCCAATACTGCCTTGCAACCTGTGTGGATCGCAAAGCGGAATGCAGCGCCAAGCGATGGGAGACCTGCTACGAGAACTCGAGCACAAGCACCCCAATGTCCGGGCGACAATGCTCAACGCTCTCCGCAACGTCTCTCCCACTCATCTCCTTGACCGCCGTCTGCTGGCCATGGCGCAAGACACCCAAGAACGACCCCATGAAGAGAATCAAGACTCGTCCGCGATGCCCGATCTTGTGCAGCTACGGCGAGACCGACACTAGCTCCAGACGCTAGTGTGATGGCGAAACGTCAAGGTCCTCGCCAACGTCCCCCGTGAGCACACGCAAGGCATCGCCGCGGATCTCCAACACCGCCACCGCGCCGCCATAATGTGCGGCCATACCCACGTCGACCATCCAAACTCGTTCCTCGCAGGCCGAACGAATCCCCTTCGTGTCGACCGTATGGCCCACAACCATGCGTTTGACGCCAAGGATCGCAAGCGACTGTTCCAACAGCGCGCAGTCCTCCGCATCGGGGGCATCCGAAAAATCTCGGCTCCACACGGGGCCGTCATTCGCCGCCAGCACAGGCGGGAGTGTCGGGCGTCTACCGAGCAAAAAATCTTGAGCATCGAGATTGGTCTGCTCAATCCCGTAGCGGGCCCACTGCGGTGTCACCCCGCCATGTACAAAAACAGTCTCGCCGACGACGATGACGATCGGTCGCGTCGCCAGACGCTGGGCTTCTTTTCCACCAGGAGAAAAGGCCTTCATTCGACCCCGCATATGTTTCGGAAGGCGGGCGGGGTCCGAGCCCCCCGCCGGATCCTCGTAGTCTTGAAAGCCATCCGGCGTCACGTAGCGAAGGTCCCCACTGACATTCATGATCTCGTGATTTCCATTGAGCACGTGAAAGGCTCCCCCCGCGATGACAGCCTGCCGCTGAAGCTCTGCGAAGAGGTCGAGGATCTCCGGTTCATCGTCCCCGCGATCGAGTTGATCGCCCGTTTGTACCAAGACCATGTCTTTGCCAACCCAACGATGGTCGTCGTCCATCGCGCCCGCCATTCTCAGCGCGGACACCGTCGCCGCAAGATCGCCATGAACATCGCCAAAGACGACCAGGCGTTCCGGCGATGGGAATCGGCTCGACCCCTGACCGACACGCATCGATCTGGCCTCAGATATTGCTAGTTTCGAGGCGCCGCGGTCAGCGACTGGCCGTTTCGCGGCCGCCTCGCTCGTGGCGTTCGGCGAGCCCTTCAGTTCACACGCCACTGCACCTGCCGAGCTGGCGACGACGAGGGCCACCGGCAGCACAAGCTCACGCCACAACGTAGCCCTGGTGATGGTCGGCAAAAGCACGCCGCACTGTACCAGCGCGAACCCTTCTGGATTCGACAATTCGAAATATGAATCCGTTCGAAATTTTACTCGAATTCACGTTAGTCGCTCACTACGCCCATCACGACAATATCCCCGGTCAAATTGTCTACCGCGATCGCACTCGCCGCGTCAAATCCACCTATCTTGTCGGTCTCCAACATTCCGCCTTGCCCCTCCGCATCGTAGGAGGCCAGCCATAGATTGTAGTGTTCCTCGGTATAAGAAGAATACCCTGCGGCAACAACTCCGCCCGCAGGCGTCGTGTCGACATCTCTTCGATGAACATCGACGTTTTCGGCGCTTCGGTCCTCGTCCTCGATGTTGAGGTCGATCAAGTGTGACCACACCTCCCCGCTTGTGTGGTTGTAGCGCCCCACCCATCCCTGAATGCCCACCGCGCCCCCTAGGAAAAACTCCGACATCGTTTCGCGCGCCGGAGCGATGGCCGTCATCTCACCGCTCGTGATTTCAGGATGGTAGCTGTACGTCCTGTACGTCCTCTACGTCCTCGGCTTTTACGTCGATTTGCCGGAGCACTCGCGCTCAACCATCGTCATGATCGCCCGGTTCCCCCGGTTCCCAACAGTCTTCATAACCGACGCTCATCAGCGCCCCGGACCCCAGCCGCACAATGTCCGTGCATGCGCTGCCGCTGTATCCGCCTGGAATGTCTCCCTTGAGATCCTCCTCGGTCCGTGGGCTTCTTCGGGACCCTGATGAGTTCGATATCGGCCGACGGAGAGGAGGGTCCCCGATCAACTCGACGTCGTCTGTGCCCCTCGTACTTCGCGCGACGACGCCGAGATGCCCTGGGGGGATCGCCCCACGATTGTGAGAGCCCCATATCCGATGTGACGACCTCGCCGCCTCCCACGGTTCCTGCCGCCCTCGTGGGTGAACTTTTTCAGACTCAGGGCCGGCTGGACATCATCGTAGCCGCCCATGCCCATCCCTCCGAACACGACTTGACGACCGCGACGGCCCAAAAAGCTCAACCATCCTGGGCCGTCAAGGTTCGAAGCATCCTCTCGCTAGTGCAGCCGTTGGCACAACATCACCAGGCAGCACCCCCTAGACCAAGCCCCGACGGGTCGATTGCTGTGGTTCACCCGCAGACAACATCTACGCCCGATGGAGAATACCTTGGCGCCCTCTCTGCCAGGAGGAGCGCCGGGGAACTCCTCCCGACGTTGCCCGTCTCGTCGCCTTTCTCGTCAGCGATCAAGCGAGCCAGATCTGTGGCCAGGTTCTCGACTCCGAAGGGGATTCCAACAATAGTAGCCCTTCGCAGGCGCCCATATCTCGTTTCTACGGTCGATCAAAGAGGAATCCCCTATCTTCTTCTCGGTATCAGTCGACTACACCAATCGCTCCCCTGGAGCATCGCCACCGCGCATCAGTAGGCGGTCTCTTCTTCGGCGTCAGCCCGACGTTGTGCGTCCTGATGCTCGATGTCTTCTTGGGCCTCTACGGTCAATCGAACCGCGGGGTCGAGATTCAATCGCGCGAAGGAAATTTCTTCGTCGGTGTCTTCGCAGATTCCATAGCGGCCAACGTCGAACCTCATCAGCGCCGCCTGCACTACGACCATCCGATCCTGAGCGCGTCGCAGCAGTTTGCTGGCCTGGGTCCGCCCGGCGTGTTCTGCCGCTGCATCTTGCCAGTCGCCTGGATCTTCTCCTGCCGGGGGTGGCTCTCGCCCCGAGGTGTCAGCCTCGAGACCCCGAAGCTCGTCCACTAGCCGAGTCTTGAGTCGCGCAAGTTGCTCCATGCTCAAATGATTCACAGTCGTCACTTCCCCACCGTTCCGCGGCTGCCAAGATGGCCCTACCCAACCCGGTGTGCTGTCTCCGTCGGGTCGAGAACGCCGACGGCGGCCCTAAGCATGCACCAGGAGGCCGCGATAGGCGATCCCTGTCGGAGGCCGTCCGCGACATGAGCGCAATCTCTTGCATGCTCACAACCAGCCACAAGCACGCCGCGGTCGCCTCAAAACGGGAGTTTATTGTGTGCTCGAACCCCGGGCAGGTGAATAAACGGTCCTCTGCGTGAAAATCGGGCCCCTTTGCCCCTAATTCGTTACAGTCCCGCTTCCATGGTCCATCCAATTCAGCGCATGGTCGAGTCGATCCACAAGAATGGCTCATGCCCCCGCCTCCAGGTGAATGTGACCTACGAAGGCGTCGTCTGCCCCGACTTCATCCGTGAACAGTGGAAAGAGGCGTTGGTCGTCGATCTCGACCCGAGCTACCCCCTCGATATTATTTTCACAGAAGAGGGCCTCGATGTGGATCTCTCCTTCAACGGCTACGTCACACGGTGTTCGTTTCCCTGGGAATCGATCTATGTCGTCGCAGATCGCGAGACCGGAAAGGGCCTTATGCTCGAGCAAAATATGCCCGAGTCGGTCTTGCGCAAACGCAAGCTTGTCCTCGATCCGGAGACGGCCCCAAGCTCGGTCAAGGCGAGCAAGGAGTCTGGCGCCAAGGGTGAAAGCCGAAGACACAAACGGCGTAAGACACCTGAAGAACAGGCGCCTGTTCCCGAAACGCCCTCGGCTCCCCTCGGTCTCGCACGGGTCGAGCCCGTCGCTGAGGACCCGATCGCAAAAGACAAGGTCGACTCTGAGACCGGCGCACAAGAGAAAGAAGCCCTCCGCAGACGATCTGGGTTCCGAGTCATCGAAGGCGGAAGCTAGTCGACGCGCAGTCGCTCCTCCACCGCTCGACTGCCCCCCTCAAAGGCCCTTCTTGGGCCAAGCGATCGGTCATCGTCAGCCGATGTATTTCAGCAGACGTGCCTCCCGATCTCTAAATCCCTCGCGCACCGATTCAAGATGGTGTTGCGCCTTGTCGGCGCGCCCGAGCGAGCCATAGAGGACGGCGAGTTCGTAGTTGGCCTGGGAACGTTCGTCGTCTGTTTGAGCCACGCCGACCGCCTGCTCCAAGTTGGACAATGCCAACTCGGTGGCACCTTGCTGGCTTTGCAGCATGGCCATCATCACCAGCGACTTCGCCTGCCAAACCGGGTCTCTCGACGCCACTTCGAACTCACGCAGCGCATCGTCGACGAGCCCCATCTCTCGATATGCTGTCCCCAGATCGAAGTAAGTCCGAGCATCCCCATCTTCGATCTTGGCGCGAGCTTTGGGCTTCGAAGGCGTCGCCAGACGCGAAGTCGCACCGCCCGGATCGAAAATCGAGCTTAGATAATCGTCCTCATCCTCGTCTTCATCTTCGAATTCCGAAGATGGTGGATCTTCCGGTCCTTCCGGTTCGCTCATCCCAAGGGCCTGGACCAGCACCAATACTTCCGGGCGTTCTCCGTGCTCAACACGAAGATCCGCCAAGGCGAGACGAGCATCCTCGTTCAACCCTTGCCCCATGAAAAACTTGATCTCGTCCAATTCCTCGCCGATATCGGAATCCGAATCGATCTGCGGCAGCCGTCTTGATTCGGATTCTTCGGGAAGACCAAATCGATCTTCCACGACAATGGGCTGCTCATCGATCGGCGCCGGCTCGGACATAGGCGGAGCATCGACCTCGAAGGCATCCGATTCGAGCGCCGTCATATCATCGATCATCCCGATATCTTCGTCTTCCATCTCCACATCATCGAGACCATCATCGGCCTCCACGAGGTCGGAAAATTCAGAGTCATCGAGACCGATTGAAGGCGGCGGCGGTAGCACGATCGATGAACGAGCAAGGCGCTGAAGGTCATCTTGGAGCCGGGGGTCTGCCACGCTCAGGTCCACCCCGCTCGCATCACCGAGGCCGATCCCTGGCGCTGCAACGGACAGAGTGGAAGGCTCGACATCTTCAGCAACAAAATCACTTCCGTTTTGAAGGTCCTCCTCTTCGCGCGTTCGGAGATCCGCCTGGGTTTCAATCGCTTCTGCGCGGGCGCCCGGCACCCGTTGTTCTATCTCCGATACACAGTGATCCCTTGGGTCGCGTTCTGCGGTCTCCTCACGGGAATTGTCTCTGCGCCCGCCGCCTAGCAGATCCACAGCTGCGGACACCCCGCCCGCCAAGTTTCCGCGGAGCGTGACGAGCATAGCCTGTACAGCAGGATCTTCAGGGACAAGTGCAACGCAGGCTTCCAACAGCGTCAGCGCGCGCTCGGGGTCACTCGCTCTGACGTTCTTCGCGCTCCGAACATAGTCCGTCACCGCATCCGCCGGCCGACCGAGCGCCTCAAAAATCTCAGCGCGAAGCTCTAAAAAAGACGGCTGTTCCGCTGCCGACATTTCAACTTCTTGGGCGTGGGCAAGCGCGTGCTCAAAGAGCTGATACTTGAGAAGCACCCGCACCTCTTCGAGCTGTTTATCGAGATCCGCGTCGTGCTCTCCGTGTCTAGGTTGCGCGGGTCGTCCCTCCGAAAGCACATCTTCGGTAAGCGATGGCCCCTGTGTCTCTAGAGGCCCGTCCAATTCGGGCCCCGATTGGAGGAAACCTACGGCTGCGAGGCCTGATTCAGCAAGCGCATCAAGATCATCGTCGTTGATCTCCTCGATCTCTTCAATCTCTTCGATCTCCTCGATCTCCTCGATCTCCACATCGTCGAGTTCTTCGATCTCGACGTCGTCAAGTTCGAGATCAAGCTCGACATCGACATCGAGTCCTTCGGGATCGGTCAACAACGAGCTCTCGACGGCGCTCCCATCCATGCCCTCGCCGTGAGTTTCTCCGGAAAGCTCATTGAGCGCGGCGAGAATATTCCGGTCATTGGGTGCCCAACGAAGTGCGCGCTGTAGCACCGCAAGCGCCAGATGCTCTCCCGAGCCACCACGCTCGCGCTCGGTCCGAACAAGCTCAAGGATGACACTCACCGCCTTGTCGATCTTGTCGAGGCAGACAAAAGCCTCTGCCAGAAGTTCCAACGCCCGAGCATCGGAGGGCGATTCTTGCAGCACGCGGTTGAGCTTGACCAACGCGCGGCGCCCCTCACCAATATCCAGATAGACACGGATCAACTCAAACTGAACGTCTTCGTGGGCCGCTCGGTGATAAAGGAGGCGCTCCGCAACGCGAACATATTCCTCCTTTTTTCCGGCGTCCAAGAGAGTCCTCGCCACCCGTGCAAACTCGACAACGGCCTCTTCGACCCTATTCTCTCGGGAATAAAGCTCGGCGAGGCGTAGCCGTTTCGCTACATTTTCGGGCTCAAGATCGGCGACCTTCTCGTAAATCCTAAAACCCTCGCGAGTATTGCCGCCACAAAAATAGGCATGCGCAACCCCCTCGTAGCCTGCAATCGCGTCCGGAAACTGCTTGAGATTCTCGAACAACTGGGCGCACCGCAGCTGAACATCCAAGCGGTCTCCGTCGATGTTAAGGACCTGGCGATAGACGGCCAGAGCCTTTTGGTTGTCCCCGTCAGCCGCGTAATAGCGCGCGACCTGCAAGTAGCGCTCGACCGCCTTCTCGGTCTCGTTCGCGCGGACCAAACAATCTGCGAGCAGCAGCCAAGAACGAATGTCCTTGGGATCGTGATCTACAATCGCCTGATACTCTCGAACGGCCCGGTCGTGCTGTCCCCGGGCCGCATATTTGGAAGCCGCCTGAAGCGTCTTCTCACGTCGAAATGCCACCGCGGATCGTTCCTTTCGCCGGGCGCCGATCTCCCATGAGATCAAGCGTGCTGATCGGCCTCGACCAGAATTGCATCCCTGTCGAGGTGGGACTCCAAGAAATGAGTGTCGTATTTACCGTCCTCAAAAGCTTTTTGCTTGAGCACCCATCTATGCAGAGGGATATTCGTCCGGATGCCTTCGACGACACATTCCCCAAGGGCGCGTCGCATCCGGCGAATTGCCAATTCGCGGGTCGGAGCGTGAACAACGATTTTTGCGAGCATGGAGTCATAGTGCGGAGAAACTCTGTAGCCCTGGTACACGTGACTGTCGATGCGCACCCCCGTACCCCCCGGAAAGTGCAGCGCCGTAATCGTACCTGGATGTGGCGCGAAATTCACGGGGTCCTCGGCGTTTATTCGACACTCGATCGAATGTCCGCGGGCTTGGTGCACGCGATTCAGCGCCCCGAGCTCTCGGCCCTGAGCAAGCTCGATCTGGGCCTGTACCAGATCGACGCCCGTAATCATCTCGGTGACGCAATGCTCGACCTGAACGCGGGTGTTCATCTCCATGAAGTAAAATTCGTCGCCATCGACGAGAAACTCCACGGTCCCCAGTGAGCGATAGTTGATCGCTCTCGCAGCCTCCACTGCGGCTTTGCACATCGCAGCCCGTGTCGCCTCTGGCAGACCCGCGGAGGGGGCCTCTTCGATCACTTTTTGATGGCGCCGCTGAATCGAGCACTCCCGCTCAAGCAGATCGATCACGTTGCCGTACTGATCTGCGACGATCTGGACCTCGATGTGGCGAGGGCTAGTCACGTAGCGCTCGATGTACATATCTCCGCAACCGAAAGCCGCTGCGGCCTCCGCCTGGGCCGTAGCGAGCGTCTGAACGATGTTCTCCATTCGGGTCACGATCTTCATGCCGCGCCCACCACCGCCTGCCGAAGCCTTCATGATGACCGGCAAACCAATCCGCTCGACCGCCTCGATCGCCTCTTGACCGCTTTGAAGAACCCCAGTGCCCGGAAGCACGGGAACTCCGGCCTTGGTCATCGTCTCGCGAGCCCTGACCTTGTCGCCCATCGCCAACATGTGCTCGGGGCCCGGCCCGATAAAGGTCATCCCGCATTTTTCGACCACCTCGGCAAAGTCGGCGCGTTCCGCGAGAAACCCATAGCCGGGATGAACCGCATCGGCACCCGACACCTCAGCGGCGGCGATGATGTTTGGAATATTTAGGTAGCTGTCGACGGCTGGCCCAGGACCGATACAGACAGCTTCATCCGCGAATCGAGTGTGGAGCGCGTGCTCGTCGACCGTCGAGTAGACAGCGACGGTCTTGAGTCCCAGTTCTCGGCATGCGCGAATTACCCGCAGAGCGATTTCACCCCGGTTGGCGATAAGAACCTTTTCGAAGGTTTTCACGGCGGGCTCACACTCGACGGACTTTAAAGAGCTTGGTGCCGAATTCGACGCTCTCGGAATTCACAACGAGAATCTCTTCGATCACGCAGGCGAAGTCCGCCTCGATCTCGTTGAAGAGCTTCATCGCCTCGACGATACACACGGTCTCGCCGGTACTGATGCTGTCGCCCACCTTCACGAAGGCGGCTGCGTCAGGGGTCGGCGACAGATAGAAGGACCCGACAAACGGGGACGTAATAAAGTCTCCCGTCTCTGTCGCGTCCGCCCCCTCCGAGGCACCACCGGGGACACTTGCCGGCGCGGCAGGGGCAGCCACGGCGACAGGTGCAGCCGTTTGTGTGACCGTGGGGCCGGTATCGCCACGGCGCAACAAAATGCGCTGTGCGCCGGTCTCGATCTCGATTTCGTCGAGGCCGTAGGTACGAAACACCTTGGCAAGCTCACGAACGTAGCGAAGGTCTGGAAGTTGGGAGTCGTTGTCTGACATTTTGAAGATCCGGCGCCTCAGGGATGCGATTATCCCGCGAGGGCTTGAGCTAGATGGCGCAGGGCGAGCGCGTAAGAATCAGGTCCGAGGCCCATAATCACACCGACACAAGCGGCTCCGGTCATGGAGATGTGCCGGAAGCTTTCACGGCCGTAAAGGTTCGAAAAATGGACCTCGACGCAGGGGAGATCGATCGCTCGCAAAGCGTCATGGAGGGCCACGCTAGTGTGTGTGTAGCCCCCCGGGTTCAGGATGATCCCATCTGCGTGGGTATCGCTTTGCATGGGCGTCGCAGCGCGATGGAGCTGGTCTATCAGCTCACCTTCGTGGTTGGACTGAGAGCACCGCACATCGAGGCCGAGCTCCCGCCCCAGTTCAACGAGGCCTTCGTCAAGCTCGGTCAGGCTCATCCGGCCGTACACTGCAGGCTCACGCGTGCCAAGCCGATTTAGGTTCGGGCCGTGGAGCACCAAGATCTTGGTGCTCCTTGTTGCAGGTAGCGACATGCTGAGACCTGCGCTCAAAGCTCACTGGCGAGGAAGGCGGCCGCAGATCGCAGCAGCCAGCGGCCCTTCCCGAAGGATCTCGCGTCACCGAGAAGAACGGCCACGAAATATTCATCATTGAGACAACGCACCAAGAGCGTGCCGTATTCGGCTTTGATCGTGATGTCCGAGAGCGCTCCCATCTCAAGACTCTCCGCTGCGGCACGCAGCTCGAGAAACCGAAAGGAGAACTCCATGGCCATGGACTCAATATCGTCATCGACCTCCGGCGCCAAAGCCGACTCGACGGTGATACCGTCAAACCCCATAAGGATTGCGGCCTTCGCGCCAGGGGCATTGTCTACGATCTTCTGTAGCGTCTCACGCATGGGGGATCCACGGGCAGGTTGGCAGGGCCCTGGGCCTGGGTCAAGCACCTACGAAGTCGATCCTGCACCCGCACGTCGTCGTCTGGCTCACGCCAAGTGTGGCGCTCGAACACTGCCTTCGACGCGCCCGAATTTTTTTCGCTCGCCTGCGCGGCATTCCCGGATTTATGGGGCAATGCAGTCCATCGGAACCGTCGCAACGCTCTGCGCGTTTCCGCAAACACCACCCGAACCGACCTCGGTGTCCGTGCAGGTCCCGGCACATGTGGAGCAGTCTCGGAGGCAGTTAAAACAAAGGTCGACTGGGAACACAAACTCCCGAGCTTCGACCTTGCCGACACCGCCCCCCAGCTCATTGGAGGCCCGAAGCGCGTGCACAACGATCGACACCGTCAGACCGATCCGCAAGTCGGATCCGGTGCCGAAGGTACCACCGACGGCAGTGCCGATCGCGTCGAGGGACCCCGGGGGTATGCGGACTGCGACCACACTCTCTTGCTGACCGGAAATCGAGTCTGAGGCCAGAACTGAATTAAACTCGACCAAACTCGGGTCCACAGCAGCGATCGCTTCGATCAGATCCGGCCGCTGCGGAATGTCTAAACGGACATCCACGTCGCGGAGCAACATCTCAGAGTCGTCGATCCCGCTGTTGGAAGTCCTGCCGCTCATCAGGTTGTTCTTGAGCTGCAAGGCAACAACGAAACCGGTATCGAAGGACAAATCGAGCGTATCCCAACCCTGCCCAACGCTGCTCGGATTCGCACTGCACCCCTCGGGATCGATCGGAACAGCATGCACCACATAGAGCGACTCCTCCTGTTCGGCGCACGAGAGTGCAACCAAGCTGGAGAGGGCGAGGACGCTGAGGACACTTCTTAGGATGCTTGTTGCCATACCAATACCGACCGCTGCGAACGAAACAAAGCTTAGCAAGCGTCCTAGGATGCTCGCAACAAAGCGACGATCTCAGCGGCCGTTAGCTGAACGACGCCAGGTTCGCCAAGTTGACGTAAGACAATATAGGACAGATGCGAAAAACTACGTTTTTTGTCGGCAGCGAGTGCAGACTCCATCACCGCCGCGTTCCCCCCGGCCAACCACGGGGAAAGGTCGACGGGAAGCCGCAATCGCACCAAGGCCTCCGTGATGATCGGCTCCAGCCTCTCGGCCCCTCCCCCTCCCGAGCGACCCCCGCTGCGCTCCGAAGCCTGCCGCGCATCCGAGATCCGCGCAGATGCCACCAGTCCTAACGCTACGGCTTCACCGTGTTTGCAGGCAAAATTCGACATTTTTTCGATCGCATGACCGACCGTGTGGCCCAAATTGAGCACAACCCTACCGGCCCCAGACTCACCTCGTTCGAGGGGGTCGCGGCCCACGCAGGCCGCCTTTAGCGCAACAGACGCGGAGATGAGACGAGTAAGCGCGGCTTCATCCCCAGCATAAATAGCGTCGGCGGAACGAACCAAATCGTGAAAATGGTCGGCACTAAAGAGAGCACCATGCTTGAGCATCTCCGCCAGGCCGCAGGCTGTTTCTCCGTCGGGAAGGCTTCGAAGCACTCCCGGGTCGATAAAGACCGCCCCAGGAAAATGAAACGCCCCAATTAAATTTTTTCCAGCCTCGAGATCCACCGCCACCTTGCCCCCCACCGAGGCATCGACTTGAGCCAATAGGGACGTCGGACATTGGACAAAGGCGATGCCCCGCATGAACAACGAAGCCGCAAGTCCTGAAAGGTCGCCCACTACGCCACCTCCGAGGGCAACGACAACATCATTGCGGTCCAACCTTCCATCCAGCATCGCCGCGATAACTTCAAACAACTGTCCTGGGTTCTTCGATCGCTCACCGGCCGGAATCATGATCTCTACGACCTCAAAACCAGCAACCCGGAGATTGTTTGAGACAGCCGGACCATAGAGCGGCATGACATTCGAATCCGACACCAAAGCCACGCGTCGTGCCCGACCATATTGGCGACGGAGTTCAGCCCCCACCCGACCCAAGAGGCCCTCCCCAACTCGCACCTGATACCCTCGGTCGAGAAGAGGCACGGCGACCTGCAACGACATCGCAGATTGGGAAGTCTCTCTATCTCGTGGGATCATAAGTCCACCTCGCCGAAAAGCGACTCGATTCGATCGACAACCTCGTCCGGCTCAGGACCGCCGTCGACGATAATTGAGCAGGACTCATAGTTTGCTCGTCTCGCCATGAGCAATCGCTCAAGCCGATCGCTCAACCGCTCAGTCGTGCCCCCAGTTCCTGATAGCAAAGGCCGCCCATCCTGGTTTTCTTGGCTTTGAAGGCGGACAACGAGCCCCACAACCTCGACCTTGAGATAGATGCTCGTCCCACACTCCGCCATCCACTGACGATTGCTCGCGGCCAGCACCGTGCCACCGCCGAGTGCGATGACAGACCGCCTTCCCAAAAAACCAGGATCGAAACCCAGCGAGCGCAACGCCTCCGACTCCCGTTCGCGAAACTCCGGCTCGCCCCTTGCGAATAGTTCGGTCACGCTCGCCGCGAACATCCTTTCGATTCGCATGTCGAGATCAATAAACGGACACCGCCAACGTCTCGCTAGACCTTGGCCGACGGTGCTCTTACCTGCTCCCATCATTCCCGCAAGAAAAAATGGGTGTTCACACATCGTCGGCTGCATGTTCTCTGCCTATCGACGCACGAAGACAGCGCGCCCGGCCCGGGTCATCGCCGGGCCATGGGCAGCGTGCCTAGCCATCGCCAATGCTCGTCGATCGATTGATGATTTTCGGAGTCATGAAAATCAATACTTCGGTGCGTGTATCGCCCTCACTCTTGTTCTTAAAGAACCAACCGATGATCGGGATATCCGCGATCCATGGGATTTTTTTGCGGTTGATCGACTGGTTGCGCGTGTAAATGCCACCAATGACCGCCGTGTCACCATCCGTGATCAGCATCTGAGACTGGGCGTTCTTGGTAAGGATCGTCGGATCCCCACGCGCCCCCGTGTTGATGAAGTCAGCCTCATTTTTTTGAACGTTCACGTCCAGCAAGACGGAACCTTCATTGGTGACATGAGGCGTCACTCGAAGCGCCAGCGTCGCATTTACGTAGCGCGTGTTCACGCCCTGCGCCGACACTTGTGAGATCGGGATCTGAACTCCCTGCTCGATCTGCGCCTGAGTGTTGTCGAGTGTGACAATTTTAGGTGCAGAGATGATGCGAACCTCGCCCTCATCTTCCGCAGCGCTCAGCCGGAGATTTGTATTTAGTGTGCCCGCGATGTTGCCAAAACTAAAGCCGACCGCTCCGCCGGCCCCCGTGCCCACGGGTGCCGGGAGATCAACCGCATAGTTGGGACTCGCGGCGGACCCCGGAAGAATGAGTCCATTCGTCGTCGACTGGTTGCTTCCACTCCCGCCCGCGACCCCCATGGAGTTTGGAAACAGCAGACCCGTTGGATTCCCCGTGCCGGCACTTTGTATGTAGTCGAATCCCCACTGGATACCGAGACTTCGCAGCCAACTGGTGCGAGCCTCGACGATGCGGGCTTCGATCAAGACCTGGGGCGTCTGGGTGTCCAGAGATGTCACCAGGCTCTTTGCCATGACGATATTCTCGGCCACATCCATGATGATCAACGTATTCGTTCGAGAATCCGGGGTTACCGTTCCTCGCGAGCTCAACACACTTTGCACCTTGGGGACCATCTCGCCGACGGTCGCGTAAGAAAGCGGCACAAGCTCAGTATTCAGGGGACGAAGCTGAACTTCGCTGGCGGCCTTTTCGATCCGTTTTCGCCGCTCCTCCTCGAGCGTCGTGGCCTTCGCCACGCGAATCACGTTGCCTTCCGCCTCCATCCCGAGTCCCAACGATCGAAGGATAATGTCCAGAGCCTGGTCCCAGGGCACCGAGGCGAGCTTCATGGTGATCTTACCGTTGACACCTTGGCCCGCGATGATGTTGACACGACCAATATCGCTGAACAGAAGCAATACATCCTTGATCGGAGCATCCTGAAGCTCGATGTCAATTCTCTCACCACGCCATCGAGACCGCTTTCCGAGCCTTCGTTTGGCCAGAGGCGCAGGTGCAGAGGCGAAGCCACTCACCTTGTTTCCACCAAGGCTAACGACCTCGCTTCGACCGCGTCCCTTGGTGCGTGGGAAATGCCAGACAAGCCTCCCTTTGTTGGCATCAATCTCAATGTTCGGCTTGCCACCATGTTTGGCAGCAACGATGATCTTGACATCGCCGCCCTCACTGAAACTGCTGATCATCCCCACGGGACCGTTGTAACTGCTGGTATCCAAGCTACGCTCCAAAGCCTCCGGAATCGCAGTCCCTGGCATCTTCAACATGGCCAAATGAGGCGTCAAGCTGCTCGCGTCGTATTCAAGCGGTCCATCGACCTCGATGACGATCCGCGACTCTCCCGGCGCATCCTCGAAACGAATTCCACGTATCTTGGATGCCCCTGAGACCTCGCGTTGCTTCTCCCATCGTTTCGACAGAGACCGCCGGTCATCGCCCTTTTTAAGAGTGGCCGCGAGTTTTTTCTCGGCCCCGGCGACCTTCGTCTCGAGAGAGGAAAACCGCGATCGTTTGGCGTCGATCGTTCGTTGAAGCTTCAACAGTTGGCCCTCGGCCTTCGCCAGATGGGCCTTGGCTGAACGATTCGCGCGACTCAGGCTCTTGCCACGACTCTCTAGTTCTCTACGCCGCGTATCGAGAGTAGCGATGCGTTCCTGCTTCTGAGCGAGCTCGCGTCCCAACTCGGCCAACCGCTGGCTCCTGTTGTCGAGAGAGACTTTGTCTTTTCTCTCCTGTGTGCGTTCCGCTGCAAGCGCGGCTTCGGCTCTCGCTATTTTGATCTGCGAAGCGCCCTTTTTTCGAAGTGCGGTGAGCTTCTTGTTGGCCGCCGCGGTCCTGGCGTTTGCATCTTCCTTCGAATGGCGAAGTCGCTCAACTTCCTTCTTCAAGACGTTATGTGCGGTTTGAAGACGCAATGTCTGGGCCCGGCTCTGAGCGGCTTTTTTCGCGCCCTCCGCTCCCCCAAGACTTTCGTACTGCTTTCGAGCGGTCGCCACCTGCTCGCTATAGTGGGTCAGCTGCTTTTGGCTCTTGGCGATGACCGTCTCCAGTTGCTCATTGCGCAAATCCCTGGCGGACACCGCTTTTTTGAGTCGAGCGTGATCGACCTTCAGCTGGCTGAGACGTCTCTCCGTCTCGGACTGTCGGCCACGCGCTGCTTTCTCAGCGATCTTTGCCTGCTCAAGGGCGCGCTTCAACTCACTTGATTGCTTGGCATTTTTTCCGTCTCGCGTGCGACGAGCACGACGTGCGTCAGCAACAGCCTTTTGAGCCAGCTTGCGCGAGGTTGCGGCCTGGGTGCTGTCGACCTCTGCATTGGCCATGGCCAAATTTGCCTGAGCGAGCATCGCCTCGGCTTCGAGTTGCACGCCCTCCGCTTTCCGCTCGACATGGACGGCGTGGTTCTCCGCCAGGCGGGCCGCGACTGCAGCCTTTTTCGCTCGACGTTCAGCGCGCTTCGCCCGAGTCTCAGCCGCGGTCGCTCTTTTTTCGGCGGCAACAGCCCGGTTCTCGGCCACAAGGGCGCTCTCTTGGGCGGCCGTCGCCTTGTTTTCGGCGGCTCGCGCATGTTTTCGGGCCACGGACATGCGGCCCTTCGCGGATCGAGCCTTGCCTTCCGCGAGCATCATCTTGTCCTGGGCCACGTGGGCCTTGCCCTCCGCCGCTCGCGCCTTGCCCTCCGCCGCGTGGGCCTTGCCCTCTGCCGCCCGCGCCTTGCCCTCTGCTTGAGTCTGTTTGCCCTCCGCTTGAGTCAGCTTGCCCTCTGCCGCGCGAACCTTACCCTCCGCCGCTCGGGCCTTGTCCTCTGCGGCGCGGGCCTTGCCCTCTGCCGAGTTGGCTTTTCGAAGCGCTCGACGAACACGGCCCTCTGCCTCGCTCGCCTTGCCTTGCGCACGTGCGGCGCGCCCCTCCGCTCGCGCCGCACTCCCCTCCGCTCGCGTCGCGTCGCTTTCCGCTCGGGCTACGGTGCCAGCGGCTCGCCGAGCACGATTTTCCGCTGCAGTGGCCTTCCCCTCTGCCGCTCGGACACGCGACTCGGCGGTCATCGCCGCTTTTTCAGCGGCCAAGGTTGCCGAGGAACGCAGCCTCTTCGCTGACGCTCGAATTTTTTGTGCCCGCGACTCGGCGATTTCCGCCTCTTTCGCAGCCGCCCGTGCCCGGACGTCCGCCGCTTTCGCACGCTGTTCTGCCCCCTCAGCGCGGTTCTCAGCCCCCCGCATTTTTCGATCTGCGGCGGCCTCGAGCGTAGCGATCTCCGCCCTCCGTTTTCCCGCGCTCTTGCGGGAAAAATAGGCCTCAGGAGGCATCTCCTTCGGTGTCACCGTGACTATCAGCTCATCGCCCTTCGGCACGACGATGTAGCTAATGGCCCGCTTGAGATCGATCACAATTCGGGCACTGCGCGAGTCCGCGTCATCCACGGTCGACACTGCCACTCGGCCCACCGCCCAGGTATCGACCGGCACGTGAGGAACAACTTTGCCCCTCTGAGCGCGCGACACATCGATCACCAGACGATCCGGGCTCGACAGACGATAGACGTTAAAGGTTGGTTTTGCGCTTCCCCGCAGGCGCAAAGTTGTTGAGCCGTCCTCTGTCTCCTGGACAGAGAGGCTCTCGATTCGATTGAGCGACGGGGATACCGCCGAAACTCGCTCCACGATCGAGGATAAATTCCCTCGATCGAGTGGGCGGGCCTCCGCCCCTGTGCTGCTCGTATCCACAGCAACGAGCAACAGCAAAGGAAGCGCGAGCGTGGCCCCCGGCGTCCAACGAGTGGACCGTCGCGGCCCGGATCCTTTGCGTGAGTCGGCGTCGTTCATGGGGAATTGATTGTCGAAACGTTTCATGTCAGCCGTTCCTATTCATTCTTCAGATAGATTGCGCGGCGTTCGCCCACCGGCCAGTTCATTCCGTGCGCCTTTTCCTCGTCCACCACCTCGATCTCGACATAGTCGTGATTCACGGACGCAAGAAGAACCTCAGCACGGCTAAAATACTGACCTTGGCGAATGGTCTTGCTCTTCCCGTCCGAGGAGACAAACAGAGCCCGCGGCTGGACTTTTTTGCCAGAGCGGACGATGCCGATCAGCGTCAGGTCTTCAAATCCGTAGCCCGCCATCACAACATTTCGGCTCTTCGCTGTGGAGAGGGTCTCACCGGAGATTTCATCGGCGACGACCAAGAAACCCTGAAAGGGGTCACGCGCGTCGGCGGAAAAGTCTTCACGAGTCAGGATGATTTTTGGTCGGTCCGGTCGATTTTTGTCGTCCTCCTCCAACCCAGCGTCGTCGGCCTCATCCCTCTTGGATTTGGCCTTTTCACCCGCCTTTCCTCTCTTTCCCAGGCCACGCTTCGTCGCCAACTTCGCCTCGTCCTCGCCACATCCGGAGAAACCGAAGGCCACGCCAGAGAGCAACAACGACGTCAAAATGGTCTGGGCGTGTCTCTTGTATGCATTTACTCGCATTGCGATCAGCCCTTCTTACCTCTGCGACGCGACTTTTTTTTCTTCTTCTTGCCGGACATCGCCTTGCGTTCAGCATCAGTGAGCGCCCGAAAGGCGTTCGCTTCGAAGTTTACGGTCAGCATCTGATATCCGTTGTCGGACAGCGCTCGCACAGGCCGCAGCGTGAGCCCTTCGATGTTGACGATCTGCTCAAGCTCTGCGATTCGCCGAAAAAACTCGCCCACCTGATGCCAGGTGCCGCTGGCTTTTACAGCGATCGGCGTTTTGGCATAGTAATCCAGTCTCTTCTCGCCGCCCGGCTCCCAGCTCTCAATGTGCAGGCCGACCAGTCGGCCCTGCTGGTTGAAGGTGCGGATGAGGTGATCCACAGTGGATGACCCCAGGGGGAGTTTGGCCTTTTGCGCCTCCAACTCCCGCTCTCGCTCCTTCTGCTCCTCCACTTCGACCTTGAAATTTTCACGACGTTTTTTCATGTCGTCGAGGGCGACCTGCGCCTTCCCAACAGAGCGCCGCGCCTGAGTGCGGGTCTCGTCAACGTCAACAAAATACAAGGTGTACCAAGCGCCGCATCCAAGAAGCGCGACGAGAGAAAATGCGACACCGAGCTGCCAGGACGGGAGCTGATTGAGCCTATCTTTGGTCGAAGCCATGATCTTCTCCTAGTCCCAATACTGAATCCGTGCGGATAGAGTGAAGTCGTATGACGACGCCTGGGCACCGTTCTTACTTTTTGTTCCCTTGTCACGGCGAAATTTCGCGTGCGCGACATTGCCGAAACGAGCCGAGGCACGAACTCTCTTAAAATACTCGCTGATGTCTGAGGCATCGCGGGCCACACCTGAGATCTGGAGCGTTCCCTCCGCAGACTCTTTCCAGGTCTTGATCCAGACGTTTTTGCCATCCCATGCCGGGTTTAGCTTCGCTCGGGGGTCTTCATTGACGCGCTGGCGCTGTTTCTCGTTGTCCACATCGGGGCTCTTTCCCAGGGTCAAGATATTCGCCATCTCGTGCATAACCTGCGCCGGCGTCCTGCGCTGCTGGGTGAGTTTCTCAATCGCAGCCTGCTGCTGGGCCAGGGTCGCCTTGCTCGCCTGGAGTTTTTCGAGATCGATCTCCTTCTCAATCGCCTTGGTCTCCTTCTTGAGACGGTTCGCCGTGCTCTGCAGCTGAGAAGTCTCTTGCTCAATCTGTTCGAGCACCCACCACCCAAGACCTGCAAGCGCGCTCCATCCGGCGAGCATCCCCAACAAGATCATCGTATTGATCGGCGTAGGCTGCCTGGGAGCCGCGCGTTTTCCCTTTTTTTTCTTCGAAGGAATTAAGTTAACGCGAATCATCGCTCACCTCCGGGCCCTCGCCGCGGGCTGCCAGTTTTCGTCTGAAACATCAGCTGTCCCCCGGTCGGCGTAGCGCCAAGCCAAATGCTACCGCCGCGACCGGAGCGGTCGCTTTGAGATATCCGACATCGAATCGCTTTTCATCGACGATAGTTCGGTGAAAGGGGTCCAGAATCTGAACAGGAATTCGCGACCGGTCTTGAATCGCCTTTGGAAGCTGCGGAACGAGCGCAGTCCCGCCGGTCAAATAGATTCTCGACAGGCTGCCATCGACGGAGTCGCTCACAAAAAAGTCGATCGACCGTTGAAACTCGCCAGAGAGTTGCTCGGAGACCTGCGCCAACACCCGATGGACCTCCTGCGGAACGACCTCGGCGCCCTCGGTGGTCGCTCCACCCACCTTGTAGGCCTCAGCGCCGTCCATTCCAACCGCGAGTCGCTGTTGAATAGCCTCGGTGTAGGTATTTCCTCCGGAGCCAATCTCTCGGTTAAACACGGGCATTCCGTTCGAGATGATGCTGATACTTGAGGTGCTTGCACCAACGTTGATCACCCCAACGGTTTCACCCGGCGCAAAACCGATGCTCGCCTCTATGGAATTTTGTACCGCGAATGCTGCGGTATCGACCACCGACACCGAGAAACCGGCGTCGCGCACCACCTGCAAGTACTGCTCTACGATGTCCTTCTTGGCAGCAACGACCAAAACCTCCATCTGGCCCTCTGGAGTTTGCTCCACCAACACGGTGTGGTCGACCGTCACATCCTGACGGGCGTAAGGGACGTTTTGTTGAACTTCCCACTCCATTTGCTCTTCAAGCGCCGCGCCATCCATATGTGGGATGGTAATCCGTTTAATAATCACGCTGTTTCCGGAGATCGGTATGGCGACGTCCTTGCCACGCAGATGAATGCGACCGGCCAGCTCCCGAATCGCGTCGACAACCGCACCGTGATTCATAATCGCCCCGTCGACGATCGATTGGGGTGGCAGCGGCTCAATACCGAAATTCTGGAGAGCGATTGTGTTCTTTCGCCCGACCTTGAGTTGAACGAGCTTCACTGAGCTCGATCCAATGTCCAGGCCAATACACTGCTTCGCCATGGTTCAGGCCCTCGTTGTTTCCACAGCCATCAAGCGCGACGCGCCTGGGCTGCTGGTGATTTTATGGATAGACGGATCGACGCGTATTCGTCGTGAGCACGCACATCGCGGTCCGCCCGTCTCGTCCCGGAGGCGCCCCATGGTCGACGAAGCGGTCCAAGGCATGGACCGCTTCGATCTAAAAACTAACTTTGATTGTCGATATCGGGCCAAACCTCTGCCCGCGCGGACGGAGACAGACCCAGGGCTTCGAGAATCTTGCGCTTGGTGTCCATCCGACAGGGACAACCACTCTCCACACGATCGATCGTCAGTGGAGATACGCCCGCGCGCCGTGCCAACTCCGCCTTGCTCATCATCGCCGACTGCCGCAGCTTGCGGACGTTGTTCGGTTGGGTCCCTGCTCTCGACTTGGCACCAACCTTGCCATTGGCGCGAACCTCCGTGGAGGTGACCGAATCGAGCACCTCGCCCGGTGCATTCTCGGCTCCGGAACCGTGGTTCAACGAAGGCGAAGGTACGCCTTTGGCTGCCCCAAGATCGCTGGGAGCGGCATTTGCCACATTGGGCTGGGCTTTGGATGTCGGTGGCATGGGCTCGAGAGGCCTCGACTTTCGGCCCACACAGTGTCCAATGCAGCGGGGAGCGAGTCAACGGGGCGCGAACCGCCAAATGATAGCTAATTGAGCCACAGTGATAGGGATTTGATAGGTCATTGAAGTAAATTTCCACGCACCCGGGTCTCCCTATGATGGGGTACCTGGGAACCCAAGTGGTTGAGTTCGTTGGGAAAATGGGAATCATGATACCGGAGATCGTCGCCGCGGCAGACGCGATGACTGCGGGGCTCGCGTCACGTAGCATCCCATGGAGGTCTTCGGACTCCTAAAAAGTGAAGGAATTCGTCCGATCCTGGGAGGGCCCACTACACATTTTTCGGCTCGCCGCTCAAAATCGGAGCGTTTTCGAGCTTCCGGTCTCCTCCAAAACATGCGCGGGTATAACGCTGGTCCTCAACTCAATCCAAAATCCTTGATCTTATAGAGGAGCGCGCGATGGCTGAGGTCCAATAGTTTCGCCGCGTGTGTACGATTTCCCTGGGTCTGTTCGAGCGCTCGCAAGATCAGTTCGCGTTCCAAACGCCGTGCGGCACGCTTCACCGAGAGGTCCTCGTCACTCAATGCGAGAGCGAAGCTTGGGACTGCCCGATCTCTCGCCATCCGCTCTGGCAGGCTCTCGACATCGATCCAAGTGCCGTCCGCCATCACGGCCGCGTGCTCAAGCGCATTTTCTAGCTCGCGCACATTTCCGGGCCAATCATAGGCCAAGAGGACCTTAAGCGCATCCGGTCGTATACCGTCAAGGGTTACGCCCAGACGCTCCGAGATCTGCGTGAGAAAATATTCCACAAGCGGGGGGACGTCGTCCCTGCGTTCACGCAGGGGAGGAATCTCGAGAGGCATCACATTCAGCCGATAAAATAGATCGCGGCGAAAACTACCGTCCGCAACCATTTGCTCAAGCGGTCGCGATGTCGCCGCGACGATCCGCACGTCCACCGTGGTCGAGCGCGTCGCACCAACCCTGCGGACTTCAGACTCCTGGAGGACCCGCAAGAGCTTCACCTGTACCGGGAGTGGAAGTTCGCCGATCTCGTCGAGGAACAAGGTGCCGCGATGAGCCTCCTCAAACAGCCCCGCCTTGTCCGTTGCGGCATCGGTGAAGGCGCCGCGAACGTGCCCAAACAACTCAGACTCGATCAGCGTGTCAGGAATCGCGCCGCAGTTCACAGCCACAAAAGATTGCGCCGCTCGCGGGCTAAAACGATGAACAGCCCGACTCACCAGCTCCTTGCCGACCCCGGACTCCCCGAGAACAAGCACCGTCGTCTTGAAGGGAGCGACTTTTCGTACCAGCTTTGCGACCCGCCGCATGCCATCGCTGTGGATCAGCATAGGACCGAGCCTGTCACTCTCTTCCAGCGCCTGCCTCAGGGTCGCCCGCAGACGAGCATTTTCTCGTTTCAGACGCTCCCGCTCCTCCGCTTTGCGTAGGGTCAGTGCGACTTCATCCTGCTTGAATGGCTTCGAGATGTAGTCGTAGGCGCCTCGGCCCATCGCCTCCATCGCCAGCTGAATCGACCCAAATGCGCTCATAACGACAATGGTGATCTGAGGAAACTCAGCCACCACTTTGTCAACCAACGCGAGCCCGCCCATTCCGGGCATACGCACATCCGACAGCAGGACGTCGATTTTCTCGCGCCCGAGGATCTCAAGCGCCGCTTCGCCGCTGTCGGCCACCTGCACAGCGAACCCCTCTCGCCGCAACAGAATCTCAAGCATGTGGCGTACAGGCTCCTCGTCGTCCACGACGAGCACACTGGAGAACCCAGTCTCCGACTTATCCACCGTCCGTTCCACTTCCTCCGGGTCCGACACTCCGCGAGCGTACCACGACGGGTCGTCAAACACGGCGGGCCGCTTCGGGCCTCGCCTATGGGCGTCATTCGCCTATTGTGGGGGGACCGGCGCGACTGCGGGGTCACGCCGCGATCCGACCATGTCACACAGCAGTCCAGACACGATCATCGCTCGCGGATATGAGGTAGCTTTGCGCCGCTTGTCAGGTCTTGTCGAACCTCGCCACGGGTCCGCCCGCGAATCTTCGGGAGAGAGCGCCTACACCCTCGGTCCTAGGGAGGGACCTGAGGCGCTACTTCTCCACGGGCTGACAGGATCCCCTTGGGATCTTCGGCCTCTCGCGGAGGCCCTGGCAACCCACGGCTACCGCGCTCAAGTGCCGCTGCTTGCTGGCCATGCCAACATCGACGCGCTTGAGACCCATGGATGGCGTGATTGGCTCGCCAGCGCCGAGAAACCACTTCGGGAGTCAACCGCCCCATGTGTGCTGCTCGGCTTCTCCATGGGCGGATTGCTCGCCCTTGAGCTCGCTGCACGTCACCCCACCCTTGTTCGTGCCCTCGTAACGCTCGCCGTCCCCTTACGCACCCCCACATGGCAGCTTCGTGTCGCGGGGGTGCTCGCTCGTCTGCGCGAAGTTGGGGCCCTGCACGGGCTCGTTGGCCGCCACAAGAAGCAACGTATCGACGTTCGAGTGCAGTCTGTGGCGAAAAATTCTCCGAGCTTCGCCCACTTCCCTTACCCCTCCATCGTCGAGCTAGGTACTCTACAAACAATCGTGCGCCAACACCTAAGTGACGTTCGCGCCCCCACTCTGATCATGCACGCCCGCTTCGATCACTCCGCCGACCCACGCGACAGCGCCGAGCTGAGTCAGCGCATTGGCTCCTCCGTCGTCCAAAGGGTCGTCCTCCCTCGCTCCTATCATCTGATTCCTCGAGACCTCGACAGTGCCCGAAGCGGCCAACAGATCGTCGACTTCCTCGCCATGATCGATGCAACTTCGGCCCGGGAGCGGCCACACCCGAGCGAGCCATGAACACCACCGACCTGATCCTTGCCATCGATCAAGGAACCACCGGATCCACCTGCCTGCTGATCGATCGCGAGCTCACGGTTCTCGCCCGCGCGACCGAGAACTTTCCCCAATATTTTCCCGAACCGGGCCTGGTGGAACACGACCCTGACGAGCTGTGGTCTTCGGTCACCACGGCTCTGTCCAGGGTCATCGCGGCCGCTTCGGAGTCGTCGGGAACCTCACAAGATGCGCTTCGATACCGAATTTCGGCCATCGGGATCACCAACCAACGCGAGACCAGCCTCATCTGGAACCGCAACGATTCTCGACCGCTGCATCGGGCGCTGGTTTGGCAGGACCGACGGACCGAAGCACGTTGCCAAGATCTTCGGGACCAGGGTCTCGAAGCCCAGTTCAAGGCCCGAACGGGTCTCGTTCTCGACCCCTATTTTTCCGGCACCAAGATCGCCTGGGTGCTGGACAAGGTTCCCGGCGCACGCGAGGCCGCAGGTCGCGGAGAGCTGGCCGCAGGTACGATCGACACCTATCTATTGTGGCGCCTCACGTCCGGTGCTGTGCACGCCACCGAACCCAGCAATGCCTCTCGAACCCTGCTCTGGCCACTCGACGGCATCGCCAACGGCGACCGCGAAGGCTGGGATCCACAGCTCTGCGCCTGGATGAATGTCCCGACCGAGGTGCTGCCCGACGTCTATCCGTCCACCCACCGCTTTGGCGAGACCCGTGGCGTTCCGGGACTTCCCGATGGGATTCCCATCCACGGCATGGCCGGAGACCAACAAGCGGCCCTCTTCGGCCAAGCCTGCTTCACCCCTGGCGACGCCAAGTGCACCTACGGAACAGGGGCATTCATGATGCTCAACACCGGCGACGTTCCGATTGTATCAAGACATGGCCTGCTGACCACGGTCGGCTGGCAAATCGGCAATCGCACCACCTACTGCCTCGAAGGCAGTGCTTTTATGGCTGGCGCCGTCGTGCAGTGGCTCCGTGACGAGCTAAAGTTTTTCGTATCCTCCGCCGACATCGAAGACCTCGCCGCCAGCGTCCCCGACAGCGCGGGAGTGATCTTTGTGCCGGGCCACGCTGGACTCGGAGCCCCCCACTGGCGGCCCCACGCGCGGGGGCTTATCTCCGGCCTCACCCGCGGCTCCGGGCGGGCTCACATCGCTCGGGCCGCGCTAGAGGGAATCGCTCTCGAATGCACCGACCTGCTCGAGGCGATGACCGCGGATCGTGGGCAAGGTCTACGACAACTGCGGGTCGACGGCGGAGCGGCAGCGAACAACCTTTTGATGCAGATTCAGGCCGATCTTTTGGGCATCGTGCTCGAACGCCCAAAGATGCTCGAATGCACCGCCCTTGGGGCCACCTTCCTCGCAGGCCTCGGGGTCGGAATGTGGCGCGGACCCGAGGACCTGCGGGCAGCATGGAGCTGTGAGCGACGCTTCGATCCCTGTGGGGCGCCAAGCGATCATCGGAATCTGCGTGAACGCTGGAGCCAGGCGCTCAAAAACGCCTAAGCTCGACCCTCATTCAGCGAGCCCGGGCCACGGTGACAACGACCCCCCGTGGATCCACCCCCGTCCACTGCTGAAGCTCATGGAAGCCCCGCTGTAGATAGTGGCCGACCCGCGCTTGGCCACGCTCCGCCAAACGCAGGGGATCCCGACGAATCCCGAGCAGCTCGCGGATCGACGCCCGAGGAAGGACTCCCAGCTCGACCAAATAGCCGCCGGGCCGCAACTGGATGTTTTCCCAAGGCGGCAGATCTTCGCGGCCAAAGTCGACGATCAAGAGCGCCCCGTCAACACAGGCCGCGCCATCTTCGATCGCCACAAATTGAGAAGAGCCCGCCCGCATCGTGTTCAACCATCGAGTCATCTCCCGGCCCATACGGGCCCTAATCCACAGACCGATCACGGGCTCCGCCGCGGCCCCGAACAGACCCGGGAGCCAGTCCGCCAAGGCCGGACACGGAAGATGAGCGCTCACCCGCCAACAATAGGGCAAGCACGGCCCCGCACAAGCCCTTGCGCCAGACATCTTTCCGCACGGCCGAGAAACAGCGAGGGCATCCCACTGTATACTGTCGAGGAATGGCCTTTCGCCTTGGCACCCAGGGGATCGACCGCGCACGTCTTCGTGTGAGCAAGTTCGCACGACAGCACCGTCTCTTGCGCGCCGGAGTCTGTGTTCCCGACGGCACCGTCTTGGAATCGCCACAAGACACCGCCGCACTCTCGCAACTTTGCGCAGATCTACTGACATCGGCGCCCCTCATTGTGCGCTCCGCGACGGCGGACGAAGATAGCGAGACGACCAGCAGAGCCGGCCTCGGTCGCTCGATCTCGGACATGCGCGAGCCCGCCGCGCTCCACAGGGAGGTCACCGCGTTGTGGCACGAAGGTGCCGACCAGATCCTTGTACAGCAACAGATTCAACGCCAATGGCTGATCGTCGCAGCTGCGGATCCAGGCGCCGCCTGGCACATCGAAGTGCACGGGCCCCGCGCCGGCCCGACCCCACTCGCGGATTCACGCACTCCAATCTTTGCCGGACCTCCGCATCGATGGAGACCCGAAAGCATGGCGCACAGCGCCATGGCTCGCTTCGAGCAGCTGCTCGTCGAGATGGCGGACAGTGGCCTGCGCGATTCCAGCCCACTTCAAAAGCACACAACCAACGAGCGCGACCACGACGACCTCGGGGTCGATCTCGAGTTGGTCATCGATCCCAACGGTCTCACCTGGATCGTTCAAATTCGTCCTCTCGTCGCAGCGCTCTCACCAGGGTGGATCCAATTCTCCAAAGCGGTCGAGCTGTCGGGCGGCTCGATACCGCCGCGGGGGACTTTAATGCTCGACGGCGAGCACAATCCAGCCCCGCTTTCCCCAGCCCACCAATGGCTCATGAGGTGGCTCGCCAGCCAACGCCCGACCGAGACCGGTCAGCCCCTCGTCCTGGCAGGATGGCTCTACCTCAACACGCTTCCACGAGACCTCGACCCGCCCCGGAAGACCTCGAAATCAGCCTTCTCGGCTTCCGAGATGCTACACAAACTCCGCGTCCACGATCTGCCGCAAGCTCGCGAAGATCACATCGCGCTAGGCATCCAACTGGAGGCCGTCCAGATCGCATCAACCGACGCCCTGGTGCACCTGCGCACCGGCCTTGAGCGGGCCCAAGAGCTCTTTCTCGCCATGATCGATCTCTATGTCGGCCAGCTGATCCCAGCTCGACAATCCACGACCGAACGATGCGCCGCCCGTCCGCACAATCCGCTCAGCCTGCTCGATCGCTCGACCTTCGCCGACGTGCTTCCGGCGGTCTGGGACCTCGCAAGTCCCGCACTGGGCGAACTTTTCACTCCAAGCGCCTCCGCAACGACGCTCGGCCCCAACGAGACCCTCGACCCTGCGGTCGCGGCGACTCTCTTGGGCGAATGGGATGACCATCTCTTTGCCCTGGGTCTCGCTCCGCTCCGCTCCGTTTGGCTGTGCGTGGCACGACTTCTCGCGCTCGACCATGACGATGTCTTTCTTTTAAGTGCCAACGAGCTTCTTGAGTGGGTGGAAAATGCCGCCGCCCGAGGGCCTGGTCCCCGGAGCCAGGCCGAACTTGTCACACTCGAATCTCGCCGACGCACTCAATCTCGCTTCGACGCACTTCAGCCCCCGCACAGAATCCTCGATGGACTCCCGGAGATCACCCCTCGAGAGGACCTCCTTCACGGGGTCCCCACTGGTCCTTCATTTACCGGACGGCTCGCGCAACGCCGCGACCTCACCCATCTTCTCGCGGATCCGCCCGACCCCACGGAGATCCTATGCATCCCCACGCTCACCGCACAGGCGGCAATGGTTCTCGACCATCTTGATCTTCGTGCGGTGTGTACCGAGTATGGCGGCGCCCTCAGCCATGGGACACTCATGGCTCGTGAACTAAAAATCTCCGCGCTGATCGGTTGCCGATCGTGTACCCGTGTCAAACCGGGAACCTACGCGCACCTCGACACTCATGTTGGCCGCCTCAAGCTCTTGATCGCCGCGAAATCCGGAACCTGACCCCACACACGGGGATTCGGCAGGGAGAGCCGCGAGCGGCTCGCCTTCAGCGAGGCCGAGGCTCGTGCTAAACGCACAGACTTGACCCCAACATCCACCGCGATCGGCTCCAGCCGTCGACCCCGCATGAGCTTCGCGGCGGCACTCCGGATCCTGGCCGAAGTCTGGGGCTTCCGCCGTTTCCGTCGCGGACAAGAGCAGGCCGTAAAGGCCTTGGTCGCAGGTCGAGACTGCGCGGTCTTGCTGCCCACGGGCGCAGGAAAAAGTCTTTGTTACCAGGTGCCGGCGATCCTCGGCCACCGGGCAGGCCGCGGCACCGCCTTGGTCGTGTCGCCCCTGATCGCTCTGATCATCGACCAGGTCGGCAACCTCAACGCTCGAGGTATTCAAGCGGGCATGGTCCACAGCCTTCAGACCCCAGAGGAACGCGCCTCGCAATATGAAGGCCTCGTTCGCGGGGATTTTTCGATCTTCTATTTGTCGCCTGAACGGGCCGCAATGGCCGAGTTTCGAAGTGTTTTGTCGAGCAGTAAAATCTCGTTGCTCGCCATCGACGAGGCCCATTGCGTGAGTCAATGGGGTCACGATTTTCGCCCCGACTACCTGCGACTCCAAGAGCTTCGTTCGCTCACCGATGCCCCTGTGCTCGCCTTGAGCGCCACTGCGACCCCCCGGGTGATGAATGAAATCTGCGAGTACCTCGAACTTCAAGATCCAGCGCTCGTCCGTGGCGATCTAGAACGGCCCAACCTTCGATTTTCCGTCCGCCATCTCGAGGACCACCAACGCCGAATCGACTGCCTCACGGAGATTCTCGACCAAGCCGGAATGCGCGGCAATGGAATGAAGGGCCGGGCCATCGTCTATTGCAGCACCCGTAAAAACACTCAGCATGTCGCCCAGGCCCTCGTGAGGTCGGGATTTTCTGCCGGCTGGTATCACGCGGGTCGAAGCCAGTCGCGGCGTGAGCAGGTGCAGTCCGCTTTTGACAAGCGCCGCACGCGGGTGCTCGTCGCCACCAACGCCTTTGGCATGGGTGTCGACCTCCCCGACATACGCGTGGTCGCCCACTTTCAGTGCCCCGGCAGCCTTGAGGCCTACTACCAAGAGGCCGGACGGGCTGGGCGCGACGGCGAAGCCGCCACCTGTGTGCTCTTTATGAGCGACGCCGACCTTGTGACGCAAAGGCGACTATCAGGATCCGGTCACGCAGTCGGAGACGTGCAACGATCCAAGCACGATCCCCTCGCTCTCGTTGAACGCTACGCGAGCGACCTGGCATGTCGTCAAATCAGCCTGGTTTCACACTTCACCGGAATGGACAATCACCAGCCCTGTGGATGTTGTGATGTATGTTCCGACCCTGAATCTGTTGGACATCGCCAAAATGAAGATGCTGAGGGCACCAAAAATACCGGTGCAAACTCCGACCTGAGTCCAGTGCTCAACGACGAGCAGCAAGGGGTACTTCAAGCCGCGCTCGCCCAGCAACGCCTCCCTATCCGCGTCCTCACTCTGGTCGCAGCGCTGAGAGGCCATCGCAGTGCGGGCGTCGGCCGAGGTGCCAGCCAGCATTTCTCGGGCTTCGGTGCCCTGGCCGACTGTTCATCCAAAGCGATCATCGACCAAATCGATGCCCTCGGATTCACCGGGGCTCTCCACTACGAGACGGCCCACCACGACATCGAACACCGCATCATCGCGCCCCAGCCCCTTGCCCTCGATGAAAGGACTTCAGACCGCCCAATCGCTTCAAGCCCCCCGAGTAGCGACTCTGGACCGGCACTCCTACGAGAACTCGAGCGTTTTCGCGATCAAAACGCTCGTGAGGAACGTGTCCCCGCGAATCGGATTTTTGCCCTCCGCGTCGTCGGGGCCCTTGAGCGGCTACGGCCCGAGACCTTCGATGCGCTTCACCGTATCGCCGGTCTCAATCACGCGAAGATCGAACGCTATGGGGAGTCACTGCTCGAGATTATTCAGCGCCATTGTCATTCGGTTCGCGAAGAATAGACGCCGCATCATCCTCCCAGGTCCTCATCAAATATTTCCGCCAACACTGCGAACAAAATCTGAAAAAGCACGGGCGCGTCCCTCTCGCTGTAGCGCCCCCGTACCCACAAGCTCCCGCGCAGATCGACCCGCAAAGAACAACGCCACCCATGCCGATCGTTCACCACTGACCGAGACATCCACAGGCCACGGGGTCCCATCGCACATTTCGAGGGATTCCTCGCCCATCCGTCCACTGAAACTGCATTCGTCCACTTGGATACCCACCGTCCAGCAGGCATTTCGGGGAACGTAACGCCGCATGAGCGAGACCATCGCCCAGCGTATATCCACACGATCGTCCGTGGCGGGTCGCATCCGTAGACGCGAACCAAACTCACCTAGCGCGAGCAACACAGGCTTCAGGTTCCGCCCCTCGGCTGTGAGCCGATAGGCTCTCGCACGCGGCGAGCACTTAAGACGATGATACTCGATCAGTCCCGACTCTCTAAGGTCTTTGAGGCGCTGCGCGAGGAGGTTGGTCGTAATCCCTAGAAGACTCGACAGCAGGTCGCCGTAGCGCCGAGGTCCCAACAGCAACTCGCGGACGATCAGCAGTGTCCACCGACCACCGACCCGGTCCAGTGCAAGCGCAATGCCGCAAAACTGTTTGTAAGAACGTCGTTCCAAGAGGACTCTCTATCTCGTTTCGAGGCCTCCGCTGGGAGGCAAGCCAGAGCGTACTACACCGCCACCCCAAACGACTTTACTTTTTAGTAGTAACTATCTTATCTTCATGAAATGGACGCCATTCAGATCCCCGATCTGGCCCCAGTTTCCTCGCTCAGCACCTTCGCGTTTGTTGCGATCGTAGCTGCCATTGGGATCACTTTTGTCGTCGCGGTCCGGACAACCGCGTTGCGATGCCAGCGCGACGAAAATATCGCCCGCCTGCACACTCTCTTCGCCACGGTCTTGACCATCGCCTACGCTGGATTCACAGCGGGTGCCGCATACTCCGGAATCCTTGAGCGAGGCGATCCCATCCCGAATGCGCTGCCTTTCATGTTCATCTGCATCCTGCTGCTCGTGATGGTCGCCTTCTCTTCTCTCGGGACCCGAATGGTCCACAATCTGCCGATCACGGCCATTGTGGCATTCCAGGGGTTTCGTCTGCCCCTCGAGTTGATCTTACACCGCTGGTATCTCGAGGGGGTCGTCCCCGTCCAGATGACCTTCGAGGGCCACAACTTCGACATCTTTAGCGGGATCGTGGCGCTGATTTTGGCCTTCGCGGTGGGCAAGGGAATCGCCGGATGGAAGAGTATCCTTGCCTACAATATCGTAGGCACAATCTTGCTGATGGTGGTGACCTCCATCGCATTGCTTTCGTCGCCCCTCCCCATACGCAGCTACGAAAATGAACCCGTGTTGGTGCTCGTCTTCAATGCTCCATACATCTGGATCCTGAGTTTTTGTGTCGCCGGCGCCCTGGGTGGACACATCTTGGTCTTCCGTTGGCTGTTTTGGAGTCGTCGACAGTCCCCCGCGACTTGACCAGAGGCCTGGCAGACACAGGCCCAGCGGCTCACCAAGGACTCGAGAAACGATCGAAAATAAGGGCTCCCCACTCGGAGGTCGGCACGAGTTCCATGTCCACCCCGCAACCGCCTCCGCTGTTGTCCACCAGCAAGTCGGGTCCACAGCGCATATGAAAGGTCCACGCGAGATGAGGAATTTCGAGCGTCTCCGCCAAGTCCATGAGCGCCGTACAATCGCTCAAGGTCATCTCTGCAGAACCAGACACCGGCCCAAACTCCCCGACAATGACAGGGAGGGTCGCGGCGGGCTCCTCTACGAGCGATGAAAAGTCAGACATCGGATTGTACACATGGGTTTCATAGACCACGTTGGCCACGTAATCGTCCAACACCCTCGCCCATCCACGAGTCCCCTGCACTGCGATGATGTGATTGTGGCTGCCAAGATCGCTCTCGACTTCACGGATGGCCGCGACAGTGGCGTTCATCATTTCCCAAACTGCACTGGGCTGGGCTGGGCTGGGCTGGGCTGGGCTGGGCTGGGGTGGGCTGGGCTGGGCTGGGCTGGGCTGGGCTGGGCTGGGCTGGGCTGGGCTGGG
>CAYTFJ010000038.1:0-41337 GCA_964437075.1 uncultured Nannocystaceae bacterium | reverse complement strand
GGGGGGGGAATCTAGACTTTGTCCACGGCCTGCTAGGCACTGTCCCTTCACGCGCAGAAACGGTGCCCTCCTAGTCCGAAATTTCGATCACTGCCCGCTGATCTATACGGTCGGCAGCGATCATTTTTCTCCCGCGCCGACCTTCCATATCTCTTGCACTCACACTCACCTTCGACATCGTCGGCACGTTGAGCGTGAATTTACCCAGCGCATCGGCCTCCACAGGTTCCATGTAATAGGAAATGTCAAGTCGCGCCAACACGATCGCGCCGCCAACGCTTTCCCCCTCTTCGTCCACAACGATCCCTTGCAACACGACAGCCTTGTCGTTCATAGAAAGGACAACTCGCTCACGGTTCGTTTCTCCCGATGATACAAACACGGGATTTTGATCTGTACCCTTTAGTTCAAGATTTGGGCCCCCCTCTCGAGACGCCGAGACACGGTATTCGTCGTCGATAAGACCGGTCACTTCAAATTCTCCCGTGGGACTCACTTGCCTCGACTTTCCCGCCAAGGTATTGAGATTGTACAAATGAACAAAAGCGGGCCACACACCGACTCCAGTGATCTTTCCAGAAATCCGGAAACCAGTGGAAAGAACAAAATCAACAACAACAGATTCCCCTGAACCAACGGTTAGAATCCGTGCCGCGGGCGAGATTGAGTCGACTTCACTTGCCTCAAGACGGAGCTCTCGACCCGCCGGGACATCCGTCATGCGATAGGTCCCCGAAGTATCGATCTTCGATGAGGTATACTCGGACTCTCCCCAGTAGGCTGTTACCTCCCCATCTTTCACCGGCACGCCATTTTGATCTTTGACGGTCCCAAGAACAACGGCAGAGGGAAGACGAAGCACGACTGTGACTGGCGCCATCTCATCAACAACGTCAATCACGATTGATTTCGTCGCAAATCCTGGGCAGCGTATTTTAAAGTAACTCTCGTCTCGGGCTTTGCTTCGCATCGACATAATTCCCGACTCCGAACGGACACTGGCCCCAGAGAGCCCGGTCGCAGTGCAATCGAAAACTGGCCCACTGTTTTCATCTACAATTGCAATTTCATAGGCAACAATATTCTCCTTCGAAGAATCCTCCTGCGATGGGTCTAAGAAAACTTTAACATCTTCTCGTATCCCAAAGGTGAACCCGCCCCAGGTCTCATAGCCCGTGTGTCCGGCCGACATTTTGTGCAGACCTTTCGTCGGCACACAAAGACGAAAATGGCCCGTCTCTTGGGTCTCTCGCACCGACCACTGATTCCAGACCCTCGCGCCCCCAATCGGACCTCCAAATACATCCTTAACTTGGCCCGCGATTGAGTACGCACAGGGGACAAGGCGCACATTAACATCCTTCTTGCCATGGATGATAATCATTCTCCCAAGATATCCAGGTGAAGAAACCATCGCCTTTTTCGCGCTCAAACAAGGAATCTCTATCGATCTCTCCCCCGATGAGACCTCACAATTTTCCAGTTTTTCGTCGTGTGTAAGAAAACACATTCGAAAGGAAGCGAGAGGCACCGATCCCTCGCCTTCTGCACGAATATAGACCGAACATCCTGGTGCCGCCGGCCCTTGTCGCACCTGGGGGACTCGAACGGGCCGAACGATCGTCTTGCGCAACGTTCTATTTTTGGCGAGCGCCTCTTCCCCAGGATGCTTCGAATCAACACTGAACGTAACCGCCGCCCATACACAAAGCGACAGAAACAAGACAAATACAGCAAATTTTTTCATAGCCTATCTCGTTCCCGTCTTCATTCGTCCGTCGAATATCGCTAACTGACGCAAGTGCCGTAGTGGCATCCGTCATCCCGGAGATCATGACAAACCCAACTGCCAGGATTGGACGCCTCGTCAAAACAATCCGCGATAACCTGATCGCAAACCGACACCTCATGACACGAGCTTGAATCACTCGTCGGGGGAGGTGGTGCGTAGCCCTTGCTGCATCCTGAAATCGGGCACGTAACATAACTGAATGCATGCGCATTGTCGCTGACGCCAAACAGCAATGACAGAGAAAATGTGCCGAAAATGATGATTGTTTTTGCCTTCACGCGTGGCTACCTACCTACCTTGTGTCAATAAATATTACCCAGGGTGTTCTGGATGCGTCGTTTCATCGTCGGCCGGCAATGGACTCGGGGCCCTAACTTCTGGTGAATGCAGTCCACGCGAACATGGTGAATGCCATCCACAATCAATACATTCACCGAGGTCTTCCGGTGAATGAAAGGCATTACAATTCTCTATTATAAGGTCACCTAGCCAGGTCGACCGTCGATCCGCGGTTTCGTAAGAATCGGCCAATAGACCACCGAGAACAATGCAAATGCCCCCGCCCAGAGAATTCCGGCCACCGCCGAGCTCCATGCCGTGCTCACGCTCCCCAACATCGGCACGACAACCCGTACCAGCCCTCCGACAACGACGAGCGCGTAGGCCACGACCACGGCCGCATGAACTTCGAGTGCCCGTCCCGAATGGCCCAAGGCGGCGCGCGTCATCACCGCGAGAATCATCGTACCCATCGCACCGGCTGTGAATGCATGAAGGCCACTGGTCCACGGCACCGAATCCACGAAACCGGAGAGACCGACCAAGAGAAACCCCAAAATGATCCAAAGATGCCCCACATGCAGTATGAGAACGATCGGCAGCTTCCCACAGCGTGCCATCCGCCACCCCGCACATCGGACGGTCAGCAGCGCCGCGGCGACAAGGGCAAAGACGCTGGTCACGAGACTTGAGACCTCCAGAAGGTCGGCAATGGCAGCACACACTACCGAGGCCAAAACCACAGGCTCGAGGCCGACCCTGTGCTCGACAGCCTTTCCACCTTCTTGTTTTTGCAGGGCATTGCGAGTGAAGGAGGGAACGAGCCTACCCGCAAGGATCGTGACCATCGTGACCATCAGATAGACCGCAAGCTTGATCCCCACCCTTCCGAGACCTGGCGTATCACCGACACTCTCCAGGTGGGTGAGAAGATTCGCCACAAAGAGGACTGCAAGAATTATCGGAAATGCGACGTTGCGGGGCTGTCCCGCGCGTACCGCTTTGAGGATCGGCGGCGCGACCGAAAATCCAAGGGCGGGAAGAAAAAGAAGGTCACAAAGTGCGACGAGCTCGGGCGAAAGACTGCCGGCCCCCCACATGGCGATGCGGCCCACCAGCCACGTCCCAACGACCATGGCCAGTCGTCCTCCGGTCAATGCACGGCTCTGGGTCCACTTCGGCACCGCGGTCAGCAAGAAACCAGCAACCGCGGCCATCACGAAGCCGAACAACATCTCGTGTCCATGCCAAACCATCGGACTCCAACCCGCAGGCATCGCGACCGCCCCCCACAAACTCGCGACCCACCACACGAGGGGTGCCAGTGCATAGAGTCCGCACAACAAGAAAAAGGGGCGAAATCCCCCCGCGAACCACGTGGAAAGGCCAGGAGTTTGCTGGGGGGTGGTACCGCGAATTTCGATCAGCATGGAGACGTCCCGCGAGGCCCAAGAGTGCGATCAATCAACGGCTAAATCCACGAAAATTCTGCCGGACTGATGTGAATCCGCGGACAAGTCTCACGCCGAAACCCGTCCGCGCCCGTCCGCGCTACACGAAGCTTGTGAGATCCACAAAGGCCTTGTAGCGAGCATCGATTTGCGCGCGGTCCAGATCTCGAAGCCGATCGTAGGAGAAACCTTGCACACAGAAGCTCGCCATGACGGAGCCCCATATCACCGCGCGCCGAAGGGTCGGCCCGTCGAGGGTTTCGGCGGTGCTCAAATAGCCCATGAATCCGCCTGCAAAACAATCGCCCGCGCCAGTCGGGTCATCAACCTTCTCCAGCGGTATTGCGGGAGCCGCAAAAAGCTCCTCGGACCCAGGACCAAAAAGCAGAGCCCCATATTCACCACGTTTGATCACGAGGATCTTGGGCCCGAGTTCACGGATTTCCCGCGCTGCAGCGAGTAGGCTGGTCGCCCCCGTAAGCTGAAGAGCCTCTTCTTCGTTGATCGTAAGAACGTCAACCTTCGAAACAACGGCTCGGAGATCGTCGCTGGCAACATCGATCCACAAATTCATGGTGTCGAGCCCAACGAGACGGGGACGAGTCTTCATTTGCTCCAACACCTGAAGCTGCAAGCTCGGCTGGATGTTGGCGAGAAACAGAAGCTCGGCCTCTCGATAGGACTCTGGAAGCTTGGGCTCGAACTGCTCGAAACAGTTGAGGTGGGTCTCCAGAGTGTCGCGCTGGTTCATATTTTCGTGGTAGCGCCCCTTCCAGCGAAAGGTCAGCCCATCTTCAATCACCTCCAGGCCCTCAAGACCCACACCGGCGGTGCGTAGGTCTTGCAGCGCGTGCTCCGGAAAATCTTTTCCGACGACGCCGACCAGGTCGACTGCCGTGTGATGACTGGCGGCCATTGCAAAGTAGGTCGCCGCACCACCGACACTTTCCTCACGCTCAGAGACTGGAGTGATTACCCAGTCGATAGCAACGCTACCGACCACAACAAGTTTTTTCTTCTGGCTCATGGATCGAATCTTTCGAGAATTTACAGATCGGAAAAGACGGAATTTGTGCGAACCAACCAGCTCAGGTGGACACGGGGAGATAGTGCCCGACAATGAGGTCGAGACGCGCACGGGTTTCTGGCGAGAGCATCTCGGGGCTCGTGATCAACGCCTGAGCGCATGCCCGTGGATAGGGCAACTCCGCGCTGCGCTCGGGAAGCATCTGTGCGAGCCCGGAAATTGTCGAACGCGCCAGCGCAACGTTGGCCTGAATGATCTTGACGACGGCCTCGACCGAGACCTCCTCTTCGCTGTGATGCCAACAGTCGTAATCGGTCGCGGTCGCCAGCAAAGCGTAGGCAATCTCGGCTTCGCGGGCCAACTTGGCCTCGGGAAGTGCGGTCATGCCAATCACCTGCGCCCCCCAGCTTCGATAGAGTTCGGATTCGGCGCGAGTGCTGAATGCGGGACCCTCCATAACAACACAAGTTCCACCCGCGTGCACCGTCGCGCCCTCGGCTCCCGCCGCGGCGATGACCAAAGACCGCAGGGCCTCACAGGTCGGATCTCCAAACTGAACGTGGGCCACGGCGCCCTGGCCGAAAAAAGTGGTCTCTCGCCCCTGCGTCCGGTCGATGAGTTGATCGGGGACCACAAATTGCCCAGGAACGATATTGTCTCGCAACGACCCCACCGCCGAAACAGACAACAAATGGGTCACCCCCAGCTGTTTGAGCCCGTGGATATTTGCTCGGTAGTTGATCTCGCTCGGCATCAGCCGGTGGCCCTGCCCATGCCGCGGCAAGAAAACCACACGCAGGTCTGCCTTCCCCTCGCCGCGAGCCAGCCAACCGATCGTATACGGTGCCGACGGCGGTCCGAAGGGCGTCTCGATGGCACGGGTCTCAACATCGAGAAGCTCGTCCATGGCATAGAGGCCCGAGCCCCCCATCACACCAAGGACCAGGTCCTTGCGGGCTTCGGGGGATGCGGGATGAGCGGGATTTGCGTCGGAGACTGGCATGGGCAGCGCGGCAGCATAGCCCGCTTTGCTAACGACGGGCGTCGACCACCAAGACCATGATAAATCCGCCTTCTAGCGCCTCAGAGCGCCGCGCCACTCCGAGACCCAGACGAATCGTCCCCGGTTGCTCCCAAAACTCAAGCTCTGACAAGGCCCGCCAATCGGTGGATTGCACCTGGCGACGGTCCACCGCCGAAAAGCCGAGGTCAAACAGCGCCTCCGCCAGCTGCTCATCGGGTTTCCCGACCTTGCCCTCCGCCAGCGCATCCGCTCGCGCCTGAGCGAGTGATGAAGCGCGACTGACCCATTCCACCGCCACCAACCCGGCATCTTTTCGTCGATCATCGACACGCCGGCTGATCTCGCGCGAAAGATTCCGAGGAAGATCAGCGCCAATTTTTGCGTAGAAGTTTTGCGTCAGAAAAACGGGACGAGGCGCACCTTTTGCCTCGGTCTCGGGCTCCCCGAAAATGACACCAATTCCGACATGAGTGATATCCGTGGCGAGCATGTTGACCCGGTGTCCAGGGCTGTTCATCAAACTCAAGTGAATCCCTCGCGGGCCGTATCCACGCGCGACGTTCTCTCGAATCACCGTCCCTGCAATTTTTGCCCGCTCAAAGCGTCGTGTTGCATCCCCGGTGGTGGGGGAAACATGCCCCATGAATCCATGATCCGCCATGTCCTGGCTATGGTCTTGCGCAACCTGAGCGGCGGCGATGTCCCATTTCAGCGCCGGTAACTTTCGGGCCTGCCGCTCTTCGTTCAGGTAGGAAAAATTTCCATGAATCACATCCTTAGGACCGATCTCGGCCGAGAGCCGCTCGTAGGAAAAATCGATCTTCGACGGGGGATCAACGCCACAATACAAAGGAAAGTTGGCGACAATTTCGGGGCCGTGGGCGCCATCAGCGAGCACCTCGACCTGGTGTTTTCCTTCGCCGCCCATGCATCCCACCATGGCGACGATACTGCCATCGTCGCCGATCGCCGCCGCCAACCGAGCATGTTTGCCCCGCGCATCGACGACTTCTACGCGCGGCGACGAACGCCGCCCCAAGAGTTTCCCGCGCAGCTCGAAGGTTTCGGTCACCTCGATGTGGGCGGGCATCGAACGCAGGTCGATACCGCGCTCGATCAGCGCGACCGTGAGTCGAGTCGGCCCTTTAGGATCGCTATAAAATCCGACCCCGAAGCGAAGATTGTCCCGGCCCTGCATGCTGTGTTCAACCTCCTCGACCAAGGTTCGATACACCTGGGCACAGGGGCCATCCGCCCGCAAGGCACAGGCCTCGGGGTCTGCGGCCAACTCGATGACGACGATGCTAGGCGGGGGATCGAGGAGCCCGTTCCATGCCATCAAACCATCGATCAGTTCCGGGGGCATGTCGAACCGAGAAGGTGTATTTTCGGCGAGACTACGAACCATTCTCGACAGCGCAGGGTCATGGACGATCCCCAGTGGTTCGAGCCGTAAGGACAGCGCCGACTCGCCCTCCGCCAAGGCGTGATTCGGGACCTCGCCATACCGGGAAAGCCGAGGGACCGCGGGCGCTACGGACGAAGAGATCACTTGGATCCCGCCGCCTCTCTTACCTGCCACCCGGGGCGACGAAGGGAGTCCGGTCGCGGGCCGGTCGCAGCCAGTAAGATCAAGGACCATGCCGGACAACAGGGCCACAAACAGGCCCCGCCGTACCGCCGACCCCCTCCAAGACGTCCAATTTTTCATTCGATCTCCAGTATCGCGGCGTTTCCCGAGGCATGAAAGTCCAGACTACGAAGTGGACTCAACGTGAGCGCGACCACCTCTTTTCTTCGAACGCGTTCAACGCGAACAACATTGAGCCGCAGCCGTGATCCGGATCTCATACGTCCGTTCTCGCCACAGGGCGCGTCGCTGAACTCACAGATCTCAGACCATGGGATGGCCGCCTCCACGCTCCACCCGCGATCTCTATCGTGCTTTTTGTTGATACTTCCACGCACGTGAACCGCCGTTTTCCAGCGACTATCGAAGGACTCATCGCCTTTTCTATAATGCTCAAACTGGGCGTCAAAAGTCACATTTCGAGCGGAGACTTGGTACTCAATATAGTCGCGCTTGTTGGCGACCCCATGGATAAAAAGCTCGAGAGCTTCTTCCGTCCAAAGCGGGTCGTCATGGTCGCTAAACCTGGAATAGATATCGATATCGGGGATTTCCGCAGCCATGTAGAGCACGTCGTCGTCATAGGCGAACAAGACCCGAGTGAGCCCCTGCGTACCCATCCCCTGTTGGGGCTCACCATCCGCCGCCATCGTGAGCGCATGGCCCGGCCGATTCCAGCTTGATTCGTCCAAGAGGCCGTCGATCTTCATGGCCCCTCCCGGTACACGTGCAGCCTTGATCTTCACTGGAAGCGTCTGCACATCGACCATCGCCAACAGTCCTCGCAAGCCGGAATCCACCCCGGAACGTGCAGGCCCACTGCTGGGCCCCGCGACGATCGGAGCACGACCCACCCCTCCGGTCCCATCCGCCAATTCCAGGACGACAACCGCGCTGCGCGACTGCCATCCCGTCGGCACTTGAAACTCAACGCTCTGAACCCCCTCCTTCATCACGAAATCATGCCACAGGCTCCTCATGTCCTTTGACGAACCCACGTCGTCGTAGCGAACCTCCTGGCGGCTCGCCGCTCGAGCCGGAAGAAATCCCACCCGCGCAGCCTGCCCAACAAGACCGTGGGCCACAAATTCGATGGTCAACGGCCCACCCGCGCGTGGCGTCGATGGTTTGACCACAATCTCGTCAATTTTTCTTCCCTCTCCATATTCGATGACGCTGTCTACACGCTGTCGATCGTCCGAGTTTAGGAGGGCTCGCCCTCGATCAACGATCGCTACCGCTGTCGAGACTCCCACATCCACGCCGAGGGACGACCCCGCGGACGGCCCACACCCCACCGCCAAGGTACCCACCCACAAGGCGGCACCGAACATCGTGCCCGTCCTTGTGGAAGGCCTGGCATCGATCTCACTCATTAGAAACGAAACAAGACCGTGCGCTCATTCGACCTCTGAGGCCCCAAGGAGCGTAGCGCCTCCTTGTCCTTACGAACGGCCCCAACCCGCCCTCGAATCGCCAAGCCTACGATCGCTCCTACTGAGGCCGCGATCGCAGCCACGGTAACCCAGAAATACCATTTTTTGACCATGGGCTCAGCCATCGGTGCCAACATTGGCTCTATGCCTTTCGAGGGCTGAGGACCCTCAACGAGGTCTGACGTTGAAATTTCGACCGCAAGGTCCCCCACGGTGGCGGACAAACCAGCAGGCGCATTGTTCTGTGGACCAGTGCGAGGAGGATCCGGTTCGGGCGTCGTATCCGGTTCGGGCGTCGTATCCGGTTCGGGCGTCGCATCCGGTTCGGGCGTCGCATCCGGTTCGTCCCGTGCCACGGGATCGGTGGACGATGTCCCCAACGAATATTTTTCGCTCGAGGATGGATCCTGCACTTCGTCTTGTGACGCTTGCGGAGTCGAAGAAGACCGGTCCTCGCTTGGAGCTTGTGGCTCGTCTGGCGCCTTACCGAATGCACTCTCGGGCCAAGTCAGCGCAAGAACAACGGCCATCGCCACGGTCCTCCGGAGCGGCTCGGTCCCTAGGCTCGGCGAGTTTCGCCCGCCACGAATCCATACCGGTTTCATCTTCGACGTCGAACCTCACCCCGACACGCTGCCCGATCTCGCCGCACAGCGGAGCGAGTTCCCAGACAGCACCGGCCCTCAGTTCGTGCGATTGACGCCACCCGATCACGGTACCACCACAATCCGGCTGGTGCTATACGAGCGACGTGCCACGCAGCACCCAAAAACTCGATGAGCTAGCGAACCTCTTGGAACGCACCGGCAACGACCCCAAACGACTCGATGCAGTTCGGGCCACACAGGGTTTCCGCCGCTCCTGGCTCGACCTCGCCAAGAGTCTCTGTGAGATCCGAAAACGCGGCGACTACGAGCGCTGGGGATTTGGGAACTTTCACGAGTACTGCGAAAAAGAGCTGACCCTAAAACGAGCCACGGTCGACAAACTAACGATCAGCTACAGCACCATCCAACGGCACGCACCTCAGGTGCTCAAACGTGATGGCGTCGCAAAGACCATCCCGAGCTACGACGCCATCGACTACTACCAAAAAACAGTCGGCTGGGCAGAGAAAGACACCCCCGCAAACGACCGGCCCAAGGGCAAAGTTCCAAAGGCGCTGAGTGAGGAGAAGCGCGAAGAGTTCGTCGCCGCGGTTTTTGAAGAAGGAAAGCCAGTCGCCGAGCTTCGCAAGCGCTTTGACGCTGATTTTTTTCCAAAAGCCAAGGGCCAAACCAAGCTCGAAACGCTACGCAAGGCCAATGCCGCGGCCCACAAACTGGCCACCCTTCTCGCGGACATCGACGACCTCCCGGCAAAATTCTCGCGCAAGCTCGTCTCCGAGTTGGGTGAGCTGCGGGCCTCCCTCGACGATCTCTCCGAACCCATCAAAGAGCAGGTCACCAAGGCCAAAGCTCGCGCAAACAAACGAGCGCTACGGACCCACGGGATCGAAGAAACAAAGGCCCCCGAAACCGTGACGGCAGCAAAATAACGAACACCACTCCCCATGCCCCTGTTCCGAACTACCAGGCTCGTCGAATGGTTGGTTCCAACCCGTCCGGAACATGCCCCAGAGCCCTGGCGACGGCTGTGGCTACTCATCGTCTACACAGTCAGACGATGGTTCAGCACCGACCACTGCTCTTCACTCGCTTCGAGTCTGACCCTGCAGACGATGCTCTCGGTGGTCCCGACCGTCGGTGTCTTGATGTTCTTCGTCAAGCTCGCAGGTGAGACCTCCGAATACACGGTCGTACTCACGCTGACCCGAGCGATCAGTCCCGACGAGTCTCGTGCCCAAGATTTCGCGCAAACAATCGTCGAGCTGGGTAAAAATATCGACCTCGCTGCACTCGGTGGCTGGGGATTTTTGACGGTCATCATCCTCGCCTATCTCCTATTTTCGACCCTAGAACGGACGGTTAATAGCCTTTGGCGGGTGCGAAAAGCGCGAAACATGGTCGCCAAGTTCACCATGTTTTTTACGCTTGCCGTGTTGACTCCGATCATCGTCGTGTACAGCCTCGCTGAACCGATCTTCAACTCCCTCGGCAACCTGCCCATGATACCGGTGCTCACGACCAGTGTGGGCCTTATTGCCATCAACGCCTGGCTTCCAAACCAGCCAGTTAGTATTCGCGCCGCGATCACCGGCGGGTTGATCTCTGCGGCGCTCTTCGAGTTTGGTAAGCTTGGCTTCGGCTGGTACCTCAAGGCCTACGCAACCGCGACCTACGAGGGTATCTACGGCTCGATCGCCGTATTGCCGGTGTTCTTAGCGTGGTCCTATGTCAGCTGGATCATCGTACTTCTCGGCGTCGAGGTCGCCTGGGTTGTCCACCACCTGCCCGCCATCGAACGCGAGGGATACGTGCACCCCAACGATCGCGGTCGGGACGTCTTGCACGCAGCACCAGGACGAACGGCATCGCGCCTGCTGCTGGCGATCGGAGACAACTATTCCCGGCGCCACCGTGGCTCGACAGTCACTGAATTGAACGAACGTTTTCAAATTGGCCTCGGTCCAATCGTCGCTATCACAGACCGCATGTGTCACTTGGACCTGATCACACCGCTTGAGGGCGGCGGCTACATACCCGCGCGCCCCCTCGACCAGATAAAGCTCGGAGCACTCCTCGAAAACTTCGATGGCGGAGATCTGCTCTCGGCCCGTGAAGATAGCCTCGCAGAAGTCTTTGTGGCCCTCGACGGTCTACAGACCAGAGAAATCGGCGAGCTCAGTTTCGCAGATTTGGTCGATCGGGAGCGACGGCGGCTGCCGGATGCACCCTAGCCCGATCACGCTCGCTCTGAACAACGAGAACGCCTCTGGCGGCATCGTCGCACTCATTTTCTATTCGCCGGCGAACCGTGGCCAAGGACGCCGATCCCAAATCGCGCGGCATTGCAGCGAACTTCGATCTCTCACGATTGCCACGGCATCGATGGATCGAAACGCAATGTATCCGGGCTTGTGTTTGAGCCGCTCCACGCCCTAGGATTGCTCTTTCCCGGATTGCGCCGTGTCTGAACTGCATAAAGAGAACACACCGTCGGTCGATGCCCCCTTCGTTTCCAACGCACAACGGCTCAGCCCGGTGTTTTTACTGGGATCGATCGTTCTTTTCGGCCTCTACCTCTATGCACAGATGGAGGCTATCGATCGCAACGGCTCCCACGCGAACCGCATGCTGCTTGCTCTGCTCGCCATCGTTCTCTTCGTCGCCTACGCATTTGCGCGTAGAGGGTCCACGAAAACGACGCTGTTCAAACTCTGGGGGAAAAATGCGACCACGGTATTCAGCGGACGCTGGTGGCTGATGATCGTGATTTCTCTGACATGTGTCTGGGGAGCATTTAACTACTACCAGTACGATCGTCAGCTCTTTCGTGGCTTCGATAGCAATCAAGATGCAGCCTACTACTACCTAAATTCAAAGTACTTCGACGAGTTGGGCTATTACGAGCTGTATCCGGCGATGCTTTTGGCGGACCAACAAACCGACAACAAACTCGAGACTGTCACGAGCTACCGCGATCTCCACGACTACAAGATGGTCCGGCGCAGCCGAATTTCACAGGTCGAGGAGCAGGTCGTCGGAGCCTTCGAACCAGGTCGCTGGAGCAACTTCAAACACGATGTTGATCACATCGTCTCCTCATGGGGAAAGCGAGAAAAACGCTATTTTTTCTCAGACCACGGTTTCAACCCTCCTCCCACGTGGACAGTTGTCGGGGGAACCATGTCGGATGTCACCGCGGTCGAGGACCTCAAGCGCATCACGATGGTCGATTTCTATCTCGTTGCCGCGATGTTTGTGCTGATCGGCGTCACCTTTGGTTTCGACACACTGCTGTTTTGCCTGCTGCTGTTTCTCTGCACATACAGCGGTCGCTGGCCGGTGCTAGGACAGTCGCTTCTGCGTTTTGACTGGGTCGTGGCGCTGGTCTGCTCGGTATGTATGCTCAAACGGGGGAATTGGGCCACCGCCGGCGCGTTCATGGCCTATTCGTCACTCAATCGGATATTCCCCGCTATTTTCTTCTTCCCCGTCGGGGTTCTTCTGATCCGAGACCTCGTCCGCAATCGTGAGCTGTGCCGACTTGGTAGTCTTCTCAAATCTACCTACGCTCGTTTTATCGTGGGAGCCGCTTTGATGAGCGCGCTCCTCATCGGAGGAGCCACCGCAAAATACGGTGTCGATTCTTTTGTACAGTCGAAAGAGAATCTCATCATGCACAACAGCGCGGACTCCTACAGCCGTTACCGCACCGGCTGGGGCGATGCACTGATCTATCGAGGGGAACGCACACGGGTTGAGTTCATACGTGCGGGCGCAATCGCTGCGAAACAAGAACTTCTCAATGATCTAAAGCCACTGACCAACGCCTGCGGCTTGTTGACACTGCTCTTTATTGGCGTCGTGGCCTGGCGAAAAAAGTACCCGGCTCACGAGCTGATTCATTTATGCATCATCCCCTTCTTTTGCCTGACAACTCCCCAAATCAACTATTTCAACCTTCGGCTGCTTCTGATCATTTGGCACATGCACGATCCTCGGCGTGCGCGAAATATCTTTGGCATCATCGCTCTGCTCGGAATTGAAGCCGTCGTCCAGCACTCCCATGTGTTTCCCAACGACCGTTACGCGACGACGTCGCTTAACTCGATTGGCCTATCATTCTATTTCATCGTGATGCTGCTCGCTCTCTCGGGCTCGTTGATCGCCGATCTTCGCCCTCGCGGCCTCGCCTCAAAAGCCCGCTTGATCGCGAAAAAGTGGCCGGCGGTGGCCGCCGCCACGGGCCTCGTCGGGCTCGCTATGGTCTTCAACTACTATTGGAATCTGGGCATGGACACCGGACGTGCCGAGCATGTGCCCTCGGGTCGGCTCGCACAGGTCCATGAAGACGGAACACGCTGGGATGCGCGTGGGACAAAACGAATTCGAAAAGGCCGTTCCTTGATCGTTGATTTCGGAAAGGACCTGCGCAATGAACCGCGGCTCGACATCAGTTTTGACCGCAACGACATCTACCACCTGCGTTTTTATCGAGACGCGAAACATGTGGGCGAGCTCGATGTCACACGCGACGGCGACGGCGGCCGTGGTCTGTTTCGAAAAGTCATCGAGATTCCCTCCACCGCCGCACAACAAGGGTACAACGGTATTCTCGTGACCCCTCGTCGCGGTCCAGGGGACAATGCCGACACTCGCTTCAGCCTCGGTCACATTCGCCCAGTCTCGGCGGAGACCCCAACCGGCCACCGCCCCTCTGAAAACTAGGAACCCCTCCAATGGTTTACATCAGCAAGGTCTACACAAAATTCGGCGATGCCGGCCAAACAATGCTTGCCAGTGGGGACACCGTATCCAAGGCCACGGCACGTGTCGCCGCATACGGAGACGTCGACGAACTCAACAGCGTCCTCGGCATGTTGCGTGAGGAGCTTGTCACTGAAATTGAGGGACCCTCGGCACTCCGAAGCGAGTTCGCACTCGGGGTTCATCGCTCGTTGGCAAGAATTCAGCAGGAACTCTTCAATCTCGGGGCCGAGTTGGCGACGCCCGGAAAACCTGACGGCCCTCCCAAGCTGCGGGTCGATACCCGCCACGTCGAAAAACTCGAACACGAAATCGATGCCCACAACGAAACACTTGAACCCCTGCAGAGCTTCATTCTGCCAGGGGGCGGCCGATGTGGGGCGGTCGCTCATCTTGCACGGACCGTCTGCCGCCGCGCCGAGCGTGAGACCGTCGCCTTGATGGATCTCGAATTTGTTCGGCCCGAGGCGCTTTGCTACATCAATCGACTAAGCGACTATTTGTTTGTGCTCGCACGGGCCTGTGCGAAGCATTTCAACTGCAGCGAGACCCTTTGGGAGCCGGAGAAGACCTGATGCATCGCAAGAAGTTCCGATATGAATATCCCCCGATGGAAGCGCATTTCGTAGAGGCACCCTCGGCCAACGCGATGCTTGAATACATCAAACGCACATACCCTCATAACTTCGACGACGTACTGCCGACAATGGTCGAGATTCCTCGGTGGCCTGTGTTTTGGAAGACGCTTGATCTTGACGGAAGAGTGTTGCCCGCCGGGAAGTTGGACAAACGCGACTGAGCCTCGCTAAGGCTTACCAGGGATTCGCGGCCCCCCGTGGAATGATCTCTCGGTCCTTCGCTCGTCGCATCAACGTCTCTATCGCGGCACGACCTTCAAGACCAAGGGTTACGGAGAAGTCGTTGACATACAGATCAATGTGGCGCCGGCAGACTTCGTCATCGAGATCTTGAGCGTGCTCCCGGATCCACGGCAACGAGAGCTCAGGCTTGGTAAAAGCCAACTGCACGGAGCGTCGCAGACCGTCTTCGAACCGCGCAATCGTCTCGGCGCCGAGGTCTCGACGGGCGCAGATCAAACCGAGTGGAATCGGCAAGCCGCTATCGCTCTCCCAAAGGTCTCCGAGGTCAACGACAAGACCGAGCCCATGGTTCTGATAGGTAAAACGGCTCTCGTGGATGATCAATCCCGCATCGACTTCCCCCCGAGCGATGGCCGGGAGGATCATGTCAAAACGCATCTCAACAGGCACGAATTCGGCTGGGCCAAAGATCCGAAAAAGTAGATACGCCGTGGTGTGCCGGCCCGGTATGGCTATTTTTTTCCCTCGCAATGCGGCGAGGGAGTCGACAGACCTCGAGCCCCTTTGGCTCACCACCATTGGCCCGCACCCACGTCCGAGGGCCGCGCCCGCATCGATCACTTGATAGCGATGGCCAACGGTAAATAGCGCGCTCGCAGAGAGTTTAGAGACTGCAAGCCCCGGCCCCGCGAGCGCTCGGTGATTGAGCGCCTCAATGTCCGCCATGTGGGGCACGACGGCGATTGAATCCGACGCAACATGGCCGTGCACGAGTCCGTGAAACATAAAAGTGTCATTCGGACAGGTCGAGAACCCGGTGTCGATAGGGGTCTCCCCGCTCCGAACATGCAGGGGGGATCCGTCTTGTTTTCTCTCGCGTCCAGCATCAGGCATCGCTCCACTCACCTCTCATCGCACGCAACATCGCGTTTTGAACTCGCTCACAAGCGCCCGTGACGTCCCAGCGACCAAGATCTCGCTCTCCCGTTGGGTTGCTTACGCAACGTAGTTGCGTGAACGGAACGCCAAAATCGTTACAAACCCGGGCAGCAGCAGCACCTTCCATCGTCTCGACCGCCACCGCGTATCGCCTCGCCAGTACGCGCGAGGCCTGATCGGTCCCGCTGCAAGCGCTCACCGTGGCTCCCGCGACGAGCTTGGCCCCAAGATGTCGGACGAAGGAGGCCGTCAGTACTCGATCGGCCTCAAAAGGGCCCGATGGGGCGAAGCCTAGCTCATGCAGACTGATGAATCGCTCAGGCGTCTGCACGCCTTCATCGGCCAAGCGATCCGATGCCACGACGCAGAGGTCACCCACGGCGAGGTCGGAACGACCCCCATGGCTTTCCGGGTAGGCGCCACAGATCCCAAACAGCACCACGGCGTCCGGGAGCCTGTTGTCTGCGTAGCCCGCAAGTATACGCGTGAGCGAGAGAGTCGCTTCGACCTTGCCCACTCCCAGGCGATAACTGATCTCCGGAAATGCCGCCGCAACCTGCGCGCCCTCGATTTCCGCCGCGTAACAGACGAGCAGCCGCATTTCAGCGGAGTCCTTTGCGCACGAGGCTCACGAGAGCGAGTCCTATCGAATACCCTCACAATTCACCAGCGCGCCCGCGGCTACGACCGCCCGCTCCACCGCCATCACGGGTGCGCTCTCCGCTCGCCCCGCGGGCAACACGTAGATCTCAGCTCGGGATTCACGGATCTCTGTCCGTGGTCAAAAGACGAAATTTCCCGGAAATGTCCCTTGCACCCGACCGGCACTTAACTTAGTAAGTCATGACTCACTAAGTTAGTAATCACTCACTTACTTACTTTTCCTCGCTCCTTAAAAAACAACGCCCATGGTCAGACCACGCCAACACTCGGACGAAGAGATTCTAGAAACCGCGCGCACATGTTTCTTGGAACATGGTCCTGGGTGCTCCGCATCCTCAATTGCCCGGAGGTTGGGACTCTCCGAGGCGGCCTTATTCAAACGTTTTGCCACCAAGTCTGAGCTTCTTCGCCGCGCGCTATGCGCCAAATTCGAACCTAAGTGGTTTGAACTCGTGGCCCAGCCGCCCTCTCCCGACAACCCCAAAGCGCAGCTTCTCGCCATAGCGATTGCCATCAATGGCTTCCTCGAGCGCCTGATTCCAGCACTTTGGATGCTGCGAGCGAGCGGTATGGACCCCAAAGCCATGTTCGCAAACATGGAAACGCCACCACCGGTCAAGGGCCAGAGACTCTTGGCCGCCTGGTTCCGTGCGCTCGACACGCAAGGCCGAGCACGAGTTCCCTCCCCCGACTCTGTCGCCATGGCCTTCATTGGCGCATTGCACGCAAATAACTTTTTTCGGCATGTCGTCGGCGAAGAGTTCGTCAAGGTCGATCGCCAAGAATACGTCCTGCAAGTTGTTGATCAATTTTGGTCTGGAATCGCTCCGTCGAAAGGGAACCAACCATGAATCTGCTGGCACTCAGCTCTCTCCCTCCCTTGGCCCTCGCGGCTCTCTTCGGCATAAACCAAGATCCTACGGGGAACGCGACAGGTGCCCCTGGGCCGACCTCCCTCGCGGCATCCGTCGACAACTTTGAGCCCCTCACGGGCTCCGCCGCCGGGGACAATCGAGCCTGGTGGACAACGTTTGGCGATCCAAAGCTTGATGCACTGCTCGAGCTCGCTGTCGCCGACAATCTCGATCTCGCGGTCGCTACCAGCAGAATCAAGGAAGCCGAAGCGCTCATTCTTCAGGCTCGTGCGCCTCTACTCCCGACCGCGAGTATCGACAGCACCCTAAACATGGCGCCGACCGATTCGCTGGGCTTTGGCCTCACCGCGGGTGGCGGCGCAGGTCAAGGGGGAAACAACTTCCCCAACGTATACTACACGGCGTCGACCGCCCTAAACGTCGGGCTTGAGGTGGATATCACCGGCCGAAATATTCTCAATCACCGCGCACGTAAAATCGATCGTCGAGCCAGCCGCGACGACCGAGACATGCAACGCATCGTGATTCAGTCCCGCGCTGTCCAAGCTTACATTGACCTGGTTGCCGCGAAGGCGCGGCTAGAAGTCGTCGAGCGTCAACTCCTCGCCAGCCAAAACCTACTGGACATCACCGACGCACGCTTTGAGAGTTCCCAGGTCTCTGCCCTGGACGTCTTGCAACAACGTCAAGCACTCGCCTCCACCGAAACCCTTGTGCCCCAAGCACGCTCTCAAATTAGGCTACTTGAGCATCAGCTCGCGGTCTTGACGGGCCAAGACAGTCAATCGGCCATCGCCTCCCAAGCAACATTGCCCGAGCTTCCACGCGGGCCACGACTTGGGAAAACTGAGAACCTCATTCGCAACCGCCCCGATGTGCGTGCGACGGCCCATCAGCTCGAGTCCGCGGAGTCTCGGCGAAAAAGCGCAGCGCGGGGCTATGCCCCCTCACTTCGACTTACAGGTAGAGCCGGATATCAGGCGCTGTACATCAACGATGCTGTCTCGCAATCATTTTGGAGCCTGGGCGCATCGCTATCCATTCCTCTCAGTACGGGCGGGCTCACCCGCTCACGAGTTCATCAAACACGCGCCGCCAAGAACACCGCCGCCAATCGACTTGCGGCCACAACGCTCAACGCCCTCCGCGAAGTCGAAGATGCCGCAGTGCGCGAGCAGGAACAACAGATCGCCCTCGACGCCTATTCACGCCAACAAGAAGCAGCCACACAAGCGTTTCAGCTGGCCACCACTCGATACCTCGAGGGCAACGCAGACTTTCTGGCCGTACTCGCGGCCCAAAGCGGTCAACAGCGAGCGGAGCTCAACGTACTCGCTGCACACCATGCGCTGCTCTCCGCCCGCATTGCGCTGCATACGGCGCTGGGAGACTCATAATGACGAAACGAACATTTTTTAGCCTGGCCCTCTCTGTGGCAATTCTCGGGGGTGCTGGTCTTACCGTGAAAATACTAATGGGTTCAACGCCCACTGCCGCCCGCGACGCCCCCGTAACATCGACCCCTCATGTTGAGATCGTGGTCGCAACCTCCCATGCTCTTCCTGCCCACGTCCAAGGGAGCGGGACCGTTACCCCTGCACGCACCGTAACGGTGGCCGCTCAGGTCAGCGGCGAGGTGATCCGTCAGTCTGAAAAGCTAGTCCTCGGTGGACGCTTCAAGGCGGGAGAGACGTTGCTGCGCATCGACCCCCGGGACTACACACTCACGATTCGCGAGCGCCGCAGCCAAGTTGAGAAGGCGACCCTGGAACTGGAGCTGGAGAAAGCTCGTGGAAAAGTCGCCGAGCACGAATGGCAGCTTCTTGGCAAGAACAAGCCAGCGGGCGAGTCCAGCTCCCTCGCGCTCCGAGAACCCCACCTCGAAAATGCACGAGTGGCCTTGGCATCAGCACGCGGCGCCCTCGACCGCGCAAAACTCAACAAGAGCCGAACAAAACTCATCGCTCCATTCAACGCGACGGTGACTGCCGAAACGGTAGAGACGGGTCAATTCATCGCTCAGGGGTCGCCGATTGCCACATTGATAGGTACAGATCAGTTTTGGGCAAAAATCGCGCTTCCTGTCGCGTCACTTGAGCAGATCGTGATCCCCGAGGCCGGCGGCAAGGTTTCTGATGCCCGTCCATCACTCGGATCTCCTGCAACGATCACGCAGATGCTCCCCGACAACCGGACCAGCACCCACGTAGGCCGAGTCCTTCGCCTGGTTGGAGAACTCGATCCGCAGACGCGTATGGCCCAGGTCCTGATCGCAATTGACAACCCCCTCGATCCCGACGAGGGCCAGCTCCCGCTTCTTCCTGGGGCCTTTGTCACTGCACAAATCGAAGGCAAAGTGCTGAGCAACACCCTCCGAATCCCTCGTCGATCCCTCGTCGGTGGCCACAATGTGTGGGTGGTCGATGACCAAAACACGCTGCGTTCCCATCGTATTGAAATCCTCTGGAGCGACAAAAACCATCTTTGGGTAAGCTCCGGCATCGAAGATGGCGACCGCATCGTAACCACCAAGGTTCCGGAGATCGAAGGCATGTTGGTCCAGGTTCAGAACCGCTCCGATCTAATTGTGGAGAAAGGTTGAGGTCGCAACGATGGCAACACCCACACAACACGGTACTGGAGTCATCGCATGGATGACCCGCAATTCTGTCGCCGCCAACCTGCTGATGGTCATTCTTCTCGCCGGCGGAATTTTCGGCCTGATGCGCTCGAAACAAGAGGTCTTTCCCGAATTTGCCCTCGACCTCGTCAACGTCAACGTCCCATACCCTGGCGCGAGTCCAGCCGAGGTTGAACAAGGCATCGTCCTCGCAGTCGAAGAGTCCGTACGAGGGATCGAGGGCGTAAAACGAGTCAACTCGAAGTCCCTTGAAGGTCGAGCCAGCGTTTCGGTGGAGCTTCTTCTTGATGCCAACCCCGACAAGGTCCTCGCCGACGTCAAAGGCGCCGTCGACCGAATACTCACCTTTCCTGAGGAATCCGAAAAACCGAGCGTCTCCCTCGCGGCACGCTCGAATCAGGTCATCTCTCTGGTCATCTCGGGCGAGCAGGAGCTCTCTACACTTCAGGCGATCGCCGAACGAGCTCGCCGTGACTTGTTGTCGAGCGAACGAGCGACAAAGATCGAGATCCAGGGGCTTCCCCCGCTTGAGGTCTCGATCGAGGTCCCGCGAGAGGCCCTGCAACGCTACGCGTTGACGCTCGAGGGCATTGCATCGCAAATCCGCAGGTCCTCCCTTGAGATACCGGGTGGCGGCATCGACACAGAGTCCGGTGAAATTCTAGTCAGAGTTGCCGACCGGGTCTTGCAAGGACACGAATTCGAGAACCTTCTTCTCAAATCCACTCCAGGAGGATCTCAGCTGCATCTCGGAGACATTGCGACGATTCGAGACCACTACGAGGACAATGATCAGGCCTCCTTCTACGATGGTAAACCCGCTGTACGGGTCGTCGTATACCGCGTCGGAAACGAGACCCCAGCGCAAATTTCTCGAAACGTCCGAGAGTACAGTGAACAACTCCGGGCCGAGATTCCCGCGACCATTGGCCTCAATGTCTGGAACGACGACTCTGAAATTCTCAGCGATCGTATTGACCTCCTTGTTCGAAATGCCCGCGCTGGTTTGATCTTGGTCGTCGTTATTCTCGCGCTCTTTCTAAATCTTCGACTCGCTTTCTGGGTGTCGATGGGCATCCCGATTTCATTTTTGGGATCGTTTTTGATCCTTGGAAACGCAGACGTCTCGATCAACATGATCACCCTGTTTGCATTCATCGTGACCCTCGGCATGGTCGTTGATGATGCGATCATTGTCGGCGAGCGAGCCCACGCCCTGGCCCAAGAGGGACGCGACCGAATGGATGCAGCGATCACGGCGGCAAAGGAGATGGCCACTCCCGTGACCTTCGCTGTGCTCACAACACTCGCCGCATTTTCTCCTCTGTTTTTCGTACCTGGGACCCTCGGAAAAATATTTAGCTTGATTCCCGCCGTCGTCGGCGCGGTTCTTGTGCTCTCTTTGGTCGAGTCGTTTCTAGTCTTGCCCGCCCATCTCGGCCATGGGCGCGAGGGCCACGGTTTTTGGGCTCTTGCAGACCGCATCGCCGCACCGGTGCAAGCTCCTGTCCAACGCGGACTCCAGTGGTTCACCCACAACCTCTACGCACCCTTTTTGCGCCGCGTCCTGAACTACCGCACTCTCGTGATCTCGGTCTCCATTGCGATGCTGGTGCTGACCTTCGGTTTTGTCGCTAGCGGTCGCTTGCACTTCAACTTCTTTCCGGCACTCGAAGGAGATATCGTCACCGCATCGGCTCAGCTGCCCTACGGGTCGTCGATCGAACAAACAAAACGTGTACAGGCGGCTCTTGAACAAGCCGCCCGCAAGACCATCGAAGACATGGACGCCCATGCCGAAGTCCGCGGTACCTTCACTCGGCTCGGAGAGGGGACCGCCGGTGGAGGTCCGGGAGGACGCGCAGCTCCTCTCGGTTCGCATCTTGTCGCCATAGAAATCAGTCTAGTACCCACCGACCTTCGCGAGTTCACCAGTGAAACCTTCGCGGCCAACTGGCGAGCCAATACACCCAGCCTCGCGCTCGTCGAGTCGATGCGTTTCAGCTCGACCGCGGGTCCTGGGGCCGGGGCTGCTGTCGCCGTACAAATCAGCCATCCGGACACCGCCGTACTCGCCGCAGCCTCGCACGAGCTCGATCTGGCCCTCCGCGAGTACACCGATCTCAAAAATGTGCGCAACGGATATTCTACAGGAAAGCCGCAGCTGAACTTTCACCTGTTGCCGCGAGCACAAACCCTCGGCCTCACCTCCAGCGAAGTGGCCCGACAAATTCGGTCATCGTTCTACGGAGCCGAAGCGATTCGCGAGCAACGCGATCGTCACGAACTCAAAGTCATGGTGCGACTGCCCAAAAACGAGAGACGCTCTGAGCACGACCTCCAGCAACTCATGATTCACACCCCCTCTGGTGGGCATATTCCGCTCGCCGAGGTCGCCCGCTTCGACCGCGGGACCGCCCCCACGGCGATCGACCGAGAAAATGGCGTCCGAAATGTCACCGTCACGGCTGAACTCGCCCATGGAAGTGACTCGTCACGACGTGTCATCGAATCGCTCCAACAAGAGGTCATTCCGCGACTCCGAGACCGATACTCAAAACTCGAGATCGGACTTGTTGGCTCCCAGCGAGAACAAAAGGAGACCTTCGCGGCGCTCGGATCCAACTATCTTTTTGCGATTTTCATCATCTATTCGCTGCTCGCGATTCCGTTTCGAAGCTACATCCAGCCCGCGATCATCATGGCGGTTATTCCCTTTGGATTCGTGGGCGCCGCGATCGGTCACGCAGTGATGGGCTATGGGCTTAGCATCATGAGTCTCTTTGGTCTGGTCGCCCTCTCGGGGGTTGTGGTGAACGACTCGCTCGTACTCGTCGACGCCACCAACCGCGCTCGCGCCACGGGTCTATCGGCGGTTGAGGCTGTCATCGTCGGAGCCACTTCGAGGCTGCGACCGATTCTTTTGACCTCTCTGACCACTTTCTTTGGCCTGGTCCCGATCATGGCCGAGACCTCGGTCCAAGCCCGCTTCTTGATCCCCATGGCCATCAGCCTCGGTTTCGGTGTGCTCTTTGTCACTCTGATCGTCCTGGTTCTCGTGCCAGTGCTGTACGTCCTCGTCGAGTCGCTGCGCGAGGCCGTCCGACGAGACCTTCCTGCTCCCTAGCTCAAGACCCAGCGACTAGGGCAGGATCTCGGCCAACTGCTCGGCCCGTGCATAGGGACCGCTGTGCACGATCATCCCTGGCGCGAGTAGTTTTCCTGCGGGCACTGCATAGCTTCCGGCGGAGAGCAACTCTGGAAAGAGCAGCTCGATCGAGCTACGTGAGGGATCCGCGACCACCGGATGTCGAAGCTCGAAACTTTGAACCCACGCCTGGATGTCCGCGGCGTCTGGGGGCTCTCGCTCGGCACTTTCTCCCAGCACCGTGATCACCATCGCGCCACGGCTTGCGTAGGTCTCGTAGAGCGCCGAAATCTTGGGCGCCGACTTCTGACAGCTCACGCACCATGCCGCTACAAATTCAACATAGACTGCCCGATCACAAAAATCGTAGAGCGCGAGCGGTTCGCCAAATTGGTCCGTGTAGACCACGTTGGGAACCACCATTCCTGGACGGGTGCCGGTGGCTTCAATCGAATCGCTACAATCCCCTATCCGCCATCCCCCTTCATAGGGGGAGTCCGTGTCGTAGGCTGGGAACTCCCCTGTGCCCCCGTGCGGACCCACCCCAAGGTCCATACACCCGCAAAACATCAAAACCACGGCGAAAAGCGAGCGCGTCGGCCCACCCCCTCGCGGTGGTCTAAGAACGCTCACATCCCCGGATCCCTCTTGGCGAACATGCAACCAGGCGAACGATACGCGTGCATAACGCTCTCTCGATGTGGGGTACATTCCCCACCATCATGAACCGCCTAATTCCTTTTTGTTGTACTTTTGTTGCGGCCATCGCTCTCGGGGCTTGCGCGGACGGACCCAACGACTACGAATGCACCGTCACTTGGACCATCGGCACCGAATCGATCACCGAGAGTTTTAGCTACGAGGACCTCGATAACGCTCAGGACGCCGTCAACCTCTGCACTGAGAACCAGGCCGACCACGCGAGTCGACCTAGCCCGGGCCCCGGCGAGACACTGAAACACGAATGTGAGTGCGAGAGCACCTAACACCCCGCGGTACACGATGCGGTCCTAGGCGCGCTGCGATTCGGCCGGGTGGGCGTCGGCATCGTTCAGCATCGGTCCACAGGAGCAAAAATCTCACCAAGGCAATGGCTCGCCATTCGCGTGACGAAAGCTACCGCTGCTCTCCATCGTCAGCTCGTCGATGCGCTCGACGAGCTGAGCCGCGGCATCGTGCGGAGTCTGCATCGACGAATTCCGGCCGAATCGAACCGTCATGTCCGTGGCCACCATCCCAGGATGTAGAATCCCGACGGCGATCCCCTCTGAACGAAGGTCCTTTGCCAGGCTCGACCCCGCCATGTTTAGGGCGGCCTTGCTCATCCGATAACCATAGGCTCCACCACTTCCGTTGTCCGCGATGGAGCCCATACGGCTGGTGATCAAGATGACTCTGCTCCCTCGGCCCAGTCGCGGCAAGAGCTTCGAGGTGACATGCAAAGGGCCCAGGGCGTTCACTTCGAATTGTTGACGAATCGCCTCGAAATCGAGTTCGGCGATGGAGTCCATACTCAGGATCCCCGCATTGTTGATCAGCCAGTCGATCTTCGTTCCCTGAAGGCGCGCAGCCAGCTCGTCGATCGACCGCGGGTTGCTGACCTCGATGCCCGTCTCAATTCGCGCACCCGTGGCATGCAACGCGGGGCCCGCCGTTCTGCAGCAGGCGATCACCTCGTGCCCTTTGGCGAGCAGCACCCGGGTGAGTTCAAGACCGATTCCGCGATTTGCGCCGGTTACCAGAGTCGTCGTCATTCGGTCAGCCTACCCGATCGATGACACGATCCGACAAACACAGATCAAGAAGTCGGAGTCTTGGACCGCATATTTTCTTGCATCCACATGCCGAGCGCCTCTCGGCGGGTCGGCAGCCCAGCGGTATGCATGAACCACTTTAGCGCTTCACCCAGCTCATCCGCGCTACTGTAGCGCCGATCCGGATCCGACTCCAACGAACGCTGAATGATCTTCTCGAGCCGCCAAGGAATTTTTCGGTTCAACGATGAAGCTCGCGGGAACTCGCAGGCCCGCACCCGACCGAGCGTATCGAGATCGTTCTCGCCGATAAACAAGCGACAGCCGGTGAGCGTCTCGTACAGAACGATACCGGTGGAAAAAACATCGGACCGCGCATCGATCGTCTCCCCTCGGGCTTGTTCGGGCGAAAGGTAGGCCAGCTTGCCTTTCAGTATTCCGCGCCCTGTCTCGGTGCTCGCCGTGTTGGCCTTGGCCAGCCCAAAATCAATGAGTTTCACCTCGCCTTCGAAACTCACCATCACGTTAGGTGGGCTCACATCGCGGTGAATCAAGCCAAGCGGCTTTCCTTCGGCATCGCGTTTGTTGTGTGCATAGTCAAGCCCATCACACACACTCGCTACGATGTAGCAGGCATGGGGAATCGGCAAGGGGTCCTTGGCCCGATGGCAACGCTCTTGAATCTCCCGAAGATCGGTGCCTTCGACGTATTCAAGCGCGATGTAGAAAATCCCGTCGGCCTCGTCGAGACGATAGACCTGGGCGATATTTCCGTGCTTGAGCTGCACCACCAGCTTCGCCTCGTCGTGGATCATCGCGACGAAATCCGGCGAAGTGGAGATGTGGGGGAGGATTCGCTTGATCGCGACGGAGCGCGAGAATCCGTCGAGCCCCGACTCGGTTGCGCGAAAGACTTCGGCCATCCCGCCGACGCTGAGCCGCTCATGGAGCGTATAGGGTCCTAGGGTCCGGTCGCTCACCAGCCGCATGATGATGCAAGGTGAACGCCTTTGTCTACGTCTCATCCCGAGCGTCGCGGCCCTTCGCCCGAAATGCCGCGCAATACCATCAACACGCGTCGCCGCGTCCTCCAACATGACACCGCGCAGTGCGCATTTTCAGGCTCGGACGAATGCCCTCGTTCCATGGGCGATTCACTCCAAACCGGTCCCTGACGCCGAATTCGGAAGGGCGCTACAGTCTTCGTGATGAGCGAGACGCCGCGAACCATTCATCGGAGCGACTACCAAGTTCCGAGCCACCACATTGACCGCGTGGATCTTCGTTTCGAGCTTGGGCAAGAGCGCACCCGTGTTCACTGTGTACTGAACATGCGAACGAACGGGGCCAGCGCGGAACCCCCAGGAACGCTCCGCCTCGACGGAGACTCCCTCACGTTGATCAGCCTCGCTCTCGATGGCCGAGAGCTGTCCTCAGACGAGTATCAGATCGAAGCGGACGGGTTGCGGCTGCGGAACCTACCCACCGCTTTTGAGCTCTCGAGCGTCGTCGAGATCGATCCAGACACGAACACCAGCCTCGAAGGTCTCTACCGGACAACCGGGACCTATTGCACCCAATGCGAGGCCGAAGGTTTTCGACGCATCACCTATTTCCTCGACCGGCCCGATGTCATGGCTCGTTTCACCACCACGATTGTCGCCGACCGATCCGCGGTGCCTATCCTCCTGTCCAACGGGAACCGCGTCGAGCATGGTCCGGTCGAAGACGATCCCAGTCGCCATTTTGTTCGTTGGGAAGACCCCTTTCCGAAACCCGCCTATCTTTTTGCGTTGGTCGCGGGCGACCTGCATTGCAAACGGGGCTCCTTTTGCACGATGAGCGGACGCGAGGTCACGCTCGAAATCTGGGTCGAGGCCCAGAACCTCGACAAGTGTGAGCACGCCCTTGCGAGTTTGAAACGAGCCATGACTTGGGACGAGGTTACCTTTGGTCGAGAGTACGACCTTGACCTCTACATGATCGTTGCCGTCAACGACTTCAACATGGGGGCAATGGAGAACAAAGGTCTGAACGTCTTCAACTCCAAGTATGTCCTCGCGCGGCCTGAGACCGCCACCGATAGCGATTACGAGGCGATCGAGGCGGTAATTGGTCACGAATATTTTCACAACTGGACCGGCAATCGGGTGACTTGCCGTGATTGGTTTCAGCTCACGCTCAAGGAAGGGCTTACGGTCTTCCGCGACGAACAGTTCACCGCCGATATGACCTCCCCTGCGGTCAAACGAATCGAAGATGTTAAGGTGCTACGTGCCGTACAATTCGCGGAAGATCGCGGACCCATGGCCCATCCGATTCGACCAGAGTCGTACATCGAGATGAACAATTTTTACACGGTCACCGTGTACAACAAAGGCGCGGAAGTCATCCGAATGCTCCACACCTTGCTCGGCGCCCATGGTTTTCGTCGTGGCATGGACCTCTATTTTGACCGCCATGACGGATCTGCGGTTACCTGCGACGATTTCCGAATCGCCATGGCCGATGCAAATGGCGTTGATCTCGATCTATTCGAACAATGGTACTTGCAAGAGGGCACCCCAGTGCTTGAAGCCGCGGGCGACTACGATCCCGTCTCCCGCTGCTACACACTCACCCTTCATCAGCGCGGCGCGGACTCCCTCGGTCATCAAGCTTACAACGTTCGCCCCATCCCGGTGCGCATGGGCCTGATCGGTGCAGATGGCGCTGCCATGACCCTGAGCCTGCGTGACCGCCCCCAGCCCTCCGCGCACGCGTTTCCCGACACCCCTACAGAGTGCATCCTGGAACTCCGCGAGACTGAGCATGTCTATGTCTTCGAAGACATCGAAGCCGCCCCCATCCCCTCGCTACTGCGCGATTTCTCGGCCCCCGTAGAGCTCCGCCTCCAACAGTCGCCTGAGGATCTCGAGATTCTCATGGCCCACGACAGCGATCCCTTCAATCGTTGGGAATCCGGCCAGCGCTTCGCCACAACGATCCTGCTGGCCTTGATCGATGATCTCAGGCACGGGCGCACACTCCACCTCAACCAAGCCTTTAGCGATGCCTGGGGGAAGGTTCTCTCGGCCCCGGATCTTGATGGCTCCTTGCGCGCGCTTGCGATTACCTTGCCCAACGCTCGAACGATCGGACAGGCGATGGAAACAGTCGCTGTTGACGAAATTCATGCAGCGCGATCATTCTTGATTCGCGAACTCGCTGCGAAGCACCGAGAGAGACTCGTCGCGCTCCACCTCGCCGACACGGGTCACCGCTACGAGGTCGGTGCAACCGCGATCTCTCGACGTTCGATCGGCAATGCAGCCCTCGCGTACCTCTGCCACGATGGCGCTCCGGACGGCCTCTCCCTCGCAAAATCTCAATTTGAATCGGCCGACAATATGACCCACTGCGAGGCGGCCCTGCGCTGTCTCGTCGATCATCCCGGGGCGGACAGCGCCCAGGCCCTGGCTCAGTTCTACGACCGCTGGGCTCCAGACCCGCTCGTCATCGACAAGTGGTTCTCGATTCAGGCGGCCTCCGACGCCCCCGACGTCGTCGACCGCGTGCTGGCCCTCTCTCGACACCGCGACTTCAATCTCGACAACCCAAACCGCCTTCGCTCACTTGTGGGTCCGTTTACGCAACGCAATCAGTTCGGATTTCATGCAAAGGACGGACGTGGATACAGTTTTTTAGCCGATACCGTAATTGCGTTGGACTCTCGAAACCCCCAGGTCGCAGCGCGCATGGTCGCCGGGTTTAACTCGTGGCGACGATACGACGGCGACCGTCAGCAACAACAGCGTGGGCATCTAAGCCGTATTCTCGCCAAAGACAATCTGTCGAATGACGTCTTTGAAATCGCCAGCAAGGCCCTCAAAGACCCAAAAAAATAGACGCCTCCGAGACGCGGCTTGACGTCATTGAGCTGCTGCGCTGCGCTTAGCCCGGCCCTGCAGTGTCTCCCAGCACCCACGAAAGCGCCTCTGCGAGGGTATTCCGGGCATCAACATCGATAATCTTGCCGTGGCCAAGTACGATCCTTTCGAAGGGCCAATCAAAGATCGGCTTCGCGCTTCGTGCCAACGCATCCTTATCTTGGGTTACCATTTTAATGAGCTTGCTCGTCGCACAACGCTCGTAGCCCCCGACCGCACGGAGGACAATGTTGGTGAGAAGGCCCCGCGGCGCACGAATATTGAAGGCAAGATCTGTCAGAATCAAAGTCGACGAACGACGATGGAAAAAGACGATTTCGTTGAGCCTAGGGATCCCCGAAATCGAGAGACTCTCCACACTCGCCCCGACCTCCGGGGGCAAACCTTCGTCCCAGCAATTGAACGACGCTGGAAGACGTGGCCGTTTTTTGTGCAGCCCCGGTGGGACGAGAACCTCGGCCTCGGGAAATCGGCTCGCCCAGCGATTCAGGTACAGGTGATGAAAAAGGTTCGGAGAGACGACGTAGCGAACCGGACCCAATGCGGTGACCGCCTTCAAGACGGCCTCATCGGCCCCAACCGGTGCGATCACCAGCACACCACCGCCATCAAGCTCCACGACCGTCGACCGCACCGGAAAGACCACCAAACCAAGGGCATCAAGCGAGACCTGCCCCTCAAAACAATGAAGTCCTGGCCCCAGGGTGTCGAGCTGCGTCGCGTCGATAGACATCACCAGAAATATAGATCTTGACAGCGCTCGAGCGCAACGAGCCAAACGCCTAAAACATGCGAGGGACGTCAGCATGGGACAGCTCCCCGTTCACCACGCTCGTCTGTGAAACGCAGAGGGACTCCGCCGGGAACGGGCCTGAACAGGTCTCCCCTCAATGAGTCGACCAAGTTCGTGCCCCGAAAGTTCTCTGGTGCACGAATGGAGCCCTCACGCTCGCACAACACGAAAAAACTTCGGATTCATGGACGAGGCTCCGTTGCTACGTTCGTGACGTGAAGCGAACGCCCCCCATCTCGGCCGTGACGAACGAGGAGAGGCTCGCGGCTTGCCCTGTCCCCACACGGTCATGCGGTCCAACATGCGTCTAACCTTTCTCGGGGCCACGGGGACCGTGACCGGCTCGAAATACCTCGTTGACATCGACGGGGGCCGAACGATGGTCGACTGTGGAATGTTCCAGGGAATCAAGGCGCTCCGTCTCCGCAACCGACGACCAATTTTGAGGGACGTCGGCAAGCAAAAAAAACTTGATGCGCTTGTCCTAACCCACGCTCATATCGACCACAGCGGACTTGTTCCCCTGTTGTGCAACGAAGGATACTCAGGCCCGATTTTCTGCACCGAAGGTACAAAACAGCTGTGCTCGGTTCTTCTCCCCGATGCTGGCTACCTTCAGGAAGAGGAGGCCCGATACGCCAACAAACGTGGGTTTTCCCGCCATTCGAAAGCGACACCTCTATACACTGCAAAAGAGGCCAAACAGTGCCTTCAACAGCTTCGTCCCCGCCCCTTTGATGAGTGGTTTCCAATGCCCGGCGGTCTAGACTGCAAATTCACACGCGCCGGGCATATCGTCGGCTCCGCCTGTGTACATCTCCGTGACCGCCATCGCACGCTCGTCTTCACCGGTGACCTCGGTCGTCCCACCGACGACTTCATGTGCCCACCGACCGCCATCGACACCGCCCACACGATCGTTCTGGAGTCCACCTACGGAGACCGCCTGCACTCCAAGATCTCGATCGAAGACCAACTCACAGAGATTGCCGGCCGCACCCTGGCACGCGGAGGAATCCTTCTCATCCCCGCGTTCGCCGTCGGTCGAACACAAAAACTGTTGCTGCATATTGCAAGGTTGCTCAAAGCAGGTCGAATCCCGCGAGTTCCCGTCTACCTCAACAGCCCAATGGCGATTCGAGTCACGGAAACGCTTCGCGACGCATCGTCAGAACACAGGCTAAGCGTTTCCGAAATTTTAGAGATCGAGGCGTGCACAATCTTCGTTCGAAGCCCGGAGGAGTCCAAGAAACTCAACGCGCAAAACGGACCCATGATCATCTTGTCCGCGAGCGGAATGCTGTCTGGAGGCCGTATCCTCCACCATCTCGCGCACTGCGCCCCAGACCCCGTAAACACGATCCTCCTTACCGGATATCAAGGCGATGGGACGCGTGGAGCCGTGCTCGCCCGTGGTGCAACGGAGGTCAAAGTACACGGTCGATACATCCCCGTTCGCGCCGAGGTCTGTACACTCGAGGGCGCCTCTGCCCACGCCGACTGGCGCGAGATGATCGACTGGCTTCGTGGCCTCAAGGATTCCCCGAAACATGCTTTCATCACCCACGGCGAGCCCTCAGCGTCTGACGCCATGCGACGGCACATCAGAGACCATCTCGGATGGCAAGCAACGATTCCAGAGTTCGGGGAGAGCGTCGAGCTTTAGCCAACCACGACGGACCAAGGAGAATAAATTATGAAAGTTGTCGATATTATGCAAACGAATGTGATCGTCGTCCGCCCGGACGCCACGGTTCGGGACGGAATCATGCTTCTTGAGGACTGGCATATCCGCCACCTCCCGGTCGTCGAAGACGGACAACTACGAGGTATGATCAGTGACCGTGACCTCCGAGACTATCGACTGCCGCTCCTTGATGAGATCAACAAACCAGACTACGCCGATGAGATGCTTCGACGCTCTATCCGCGAGGTCATGGCGGACAGCGCGGTCTCGGTCGATGAACAAGAAGATGTCCGAGAGGCGATCGACACGATGCTGAATTTCGGTGTCGGTGCCGTGCCCGTCCTCAGCGGGGACAGGGGGCGGCTGGTTGGAATTGTAAGTTATGTAGATATCTTGAGAATCGTCCGCGATTCGCTGTAGATATTCGGCATATCAGACTCGGAAGAACGATCGGCCCAGATTCGTGTCGAGACTAGGGCCGATATTCGCCTATCCAAATTGCGCTTCCCCCCGGTCTCTCCACGTATCCAACCGCATGTGGCGACGTTGAGTGTTCTTGCGATCCCATACAGATCCCGACATCGCTCGGTTCGTCGGCCGCGATCATCTCAAAACGAGCACAAATTCTGTCGCCGCGGTTGTCGATTCTCGAGACCCACCGGCTGTCGTCGCCTGACCCGCCAAGCATCAGGGTGCCATCATTGGCGAGCACCAAATTTGCAAGAGTACGCGGTGGGGACTCAGCCTCAAGCTCCGGCCCGCTGATCGAGAAGAACGCCTCGCCGGTCGGTCCTACCCCATGAATCCATATCCCGGCGGAGCTCGCTTCCTCAATTCCGTAAAACAGAGACACGCCATCGCTCGCCAAGGCCCGCGAGCGTTGATCGGGTCCGACCCGTACCGAAGCTTCGCCGCCCCACGTCTCCCTTCCCATGTCTTCGCCGTCGGTGGAGAACTGAACTAGATAACTCCGCCTAGCACCGCCCTCCACGCCAGCCTCCGCCAAGACGTAGATCTGCTCGCCCGGCCCAAGGACAATTGGGCCACCATAATCGTTTCCAACAAACGGAGCGTCTTTGTGTCCGTGGATTGTGGTCCACACAGTATCTCCAGTCCCGTTGAGTCGAGCAATCCAGAGTCTACGGCCGTCGTCCGCCCGCGCCGTCCCCGACACGTAAATCGACCCGCCGGGAGCCGTCGCTATCGAATGCAGGTCGACGTCAGGACCCAAATCCCGACTCCAAATCGTCGCACCTTGCTCCCCAAATTTTCCGATCCATGCCCGCGGGATCCCCTGCACCTCCGCCACGGTACCGATCGCTACGATATTTTCAGACCCATCGACGGCCAGACCGACGATGCCGTCGCCAAGATGAGGTGCAACGGGGGTCGACGACCACAACAAGCTCCCGTCCCTGCCGTACTTTTCGACCATGATCTTCGGATCTGAGTTTTCTGATGAAACGCTTTCGGTACCCGCGACAACATAGCGCCCCTCACCATCCACTGCGACCGCAGCACCCCACCGTTGGGAGCTTGAAACTGGCCCGACAACGAAGTTCTGCCTTCCGCAATGGACGACACAGGCGTTGTTACAGGCGTCATCGTCCCGTACGTTTCCATCGTCGCACTGCTCACTCCCTTCAATAATTCCATTCCCGCACACTGAGGGCTCATCGGCCGCGAGCCATGGGCAGGCCTGTACGTAGTCCACACGCTGGGCCTCGCACACGCTGAATGGACTTCGTAGTTCATCGCAGGTCTCCGCCTCGTCACCGAGACAGATGAGATAGCTCCGACGTGCAGCTTGGCATTGATCACTACAGAGGTCGGCAATTTGGGCGGAAAGATAAATCGTCTCGAAAGTCTTCGGGTCGCTGCAGGCGACTTGCTCGCTCCATCGGCCCTTGAACAATTCTGTGTGTTGAACGATGCAGTCAGAAATCCGATCGTCCTCCAGAGCCTCACATCGGGCGTAAAGCTCACAGATTCCCGTGTATGGGCTGCTCGCATCGTAGAGTTTACAAGCGCCCGCCCCCCAACCGAGACCTAGGGCCAAAGCCGATCCGAGCTTCAAAATGTGCAAGCGAGTCATGACCAAACGGGCGATGCGGAAATATACCAATTTCGGTACACCACGACAGCCCATGGCGATACCGGTCGAGATCGATCAATCCGATTCAAGCAGCGACGTCTTGCCCGCCCCCCGTACAAAAACGTGCCAAGAGCGCGGGATTCTTGAGTCGGGTGCTTTCGACACGAAATCGACTTGGCCAAGAGACCATTCCGTGCTCACATCGGCCATCGAGTCTTTCCAGAACCCCACGAAGGCCTGCACCCTCGGACGGCAAACAGGAGCGCTCGGCGCCGGGGTCCGTCGCCCCCGCGTTCACTATTTTAATCCTGGATGCGAGCTCGAGATCGCAGGTGCAGGACCACGCGCTCGCCGAGCGGCACAACAAATGCGCGTGGAGCTCGACCACCTCTCGATGTTTATCTGCGATCCCGACGATCACGTGTTGGTGGAGGAGCTGCCCTCCGATGAGTTTTTGGAAAGGCTCCGAGATACCGGGTTCACCGTGCCTAGTTTCATCAAGCTTGCGGCGACTGGTGATGCTCCAACCCTCGATCTCGCAGCCTTGGAATCTCTGCCCACGGTTCTTGACCGAGCGGAGCCATGGGGGTGGAGCCCACCCATGCTCCGACTCTTCGAGCCCTTGCGGGCTCGCCTTTCAGACACACAGGGGCTGCGTGCCTGGTCGGCCGAACGTACACGAATACACAGTAAGGGTTGGGCTGCCCACTTGCTGCGTTCGTTCTTGGACTCCCCCCTGTCCACACCCTGGCGGAGCTATCTCTGCGCAACCGACCAAGTCGCCAAATCGTGCAGAGACAGTGCTGAGCTTGGGGTCGCGGTGGACGCTCTCCACCGAAGCGATAAACGTGCCGTCCTCAAGGGCCTCTACGGAACAAGTGGCAGGGACATGGCACGGACTCTCGGCGGAAAGCTCGAAGCCAACACTCTCCGCTGGGCGGAGAAGCTGATCGATAGGGACGGCGAGATACTCGTCGAACAGTGGCATCGGTCGAAGGCAGACCTTTCTCTGAGAATGAACGTACACCCAAACGGTTCGCACACCGTCCAAGGAATCGGCCGATTTCTCACAGACCGGCGGGGCCAATATCGCGGAGGCCTGCTCGGCGATATTGGCCCCGATCTACAGCTCCCCTGTACCCGCGGCCAGATGGAGTCGCTGTTCTTCACGCTCGCCGAATTCCTTGCCGCGGCGCTGCACCACGAAGGCTATGCCGGGCGTGTCGGCGTCGATGCCTTGGTGATGGATTCGCGTATTCATCCCATGCTGGAGATCAACCCACGCAACAACATGGGACATGTTGTCGAAGCGATGAGCGAACGTCTGGCTCCTGGCAGCATCGGTGCATGGTTCCTCGGCCGAAGCCTTCATTCTCGGAGCGCCAACGACCATGCCAGAGAAGCGGGACCCATCAGATCCGGGGAACCAATGTGGCTTGAGGCCTTACAATCTCGGCTTCCGGTCGAACGCGACCCTCGCAGCGGTCGGATTCGATCGGGTGCCATCGCCACATCCCCTCCCTCGCGTCGTGTGCAGAGCATGCTGCTTGTCGCCCCGACTTGGCACGATCTCATCACGGTGATGGATGCGGCGGGGCTGCAACATGGCCTTATCGAATCCTAGCCCAAACCCAAAAAACGGGCGAGGTGAGCGCTTCAGACACTCGCCTCACCCTAAAGACGAGAGGGTTTAGCTACCCCATTTGGTGACCATGCCGGTGAGGCCATCCCAGGTCGCGCAGTCTTCGATCGAATAAAAATTCATTGCTTCGTCGACAACGAACACGGACGGATAACAGGCCACCTTCAGTTCCAAATCAACATCGGCGATATCTCCCTCTGCAAGCACCGGGATATTTTCGTTGGGATAGGACGCATCCCAAGCTGCCGCATCGTTTTGTGCCGATGGTTGGCTGCTGGTATTTTGAGTCAAGAGAGTCACCCACTTCAGGGACCCGCCCTCAATCATCTCACGCAGTTTGATCCCATTGCCGCCGAAGGGGTCAGAGTCATGCCCACCGGCGAGGTAGTCGGCTGCATTTTTACATGGGCTGCACCACACGGTAGAAATGTCGATCGCCATCGGCGTCCCCCCGAACTCACAAATATTGACCTCTGTGCCCTCTTGGTCCTTACCACCGATGTGCTTGATCGGCGTCCCAACCGCAACGGCGCCCCAACCAGGATCGGATCCACAGGCATCGGTCTCGCCGTCTCCGTCTCCGTCTCCGTCTCCATCGCCGTCGCCGTCTCCATCGCCGTCTCCATCGCCGTCTCCATCGCCGACTCCCGAGTCTGTCCCGTCGGCATCATCGACTTCGCCGCAAGCTGCGAGGCCAACTACGAGTGAAAAGCTAAAATTTGCAATGATAAAATTTCGCGTGCGCATGGGTATCGAGGCTACCAGTTACATCTCTGTGCCGTCTGGCGAAATGGCTCTACAAGACAAAGATCGCAATCGCTGCCTCCCACAACCGCGCATCCGCGGGCTGCTTCTCAGCGCTCGCGCCGCCTACGGACAACTCTACGTGAACATACGCATTGGATTTTCAAGATAGCTACGCAAGGTCTGCAACCATTTGGCGCCCATGGCTCCGTCCACCACTCGATGATCGCAGCTCATTGTGCATTTCATCCGCTTGCGTACCTCGATCTTTCCCTCCACCACTACGGCTCGGTCTTCGACCGCACCGACCGCAAGAATCGCACCTTCGCCAGGATTGATCACTGCAGAGAAGCTCTCAATCCCGAACATTCCCAGATTGCTGACCGAGAACGTACTTCCGCTCATCTGCTCTGGCGCAAGCGTCTTCTCCCGGGCTCTTCCAGCGAGATCGCGCACAGTCAGACCTATCGATTCCAGTGAACGTTGATCGGCATGACGGACCACGGGGACGATCAATCCATCGTCGACGGCAACCGCGACACCGACGTGGATTTCTCCGCAGCGGATGTTCGCCTCGGGCGTGTAATGTGCGTTGACCTCTGGGTGGTGACGCAGAGATTTAGCGACCGCTAAAATGACGATGTCATTGAAGGAGACCTTGCCTTCGATTGCGGCGTTGTACTGTGACCGAAGTTCCGCGGCTCTTTGCATGTCGATGTCGACAGAAAGATAGAAATGAGGCGCGTGGGTCTTCGATTCGACCATCCGCTTGACGATGGTCTTGCGCATCGGCGAGTGACGAATGGCCTTGTCCGAACGAGAGACGAAGGGACGTCCATCGGCGTCGACCTCATCGCCGATGTGGCCGGCGGTCACAGTGGACACCTCAGAGTCGGCAGCCGCGACCTTTTTCTCGACGTCCGCCCGGACCACCCGACCATGGGGGCCGCTGCCCGTGATCTGATGCAACGCAAACCCCGCCTCCCTCGCCAAGCGACGAGCCATCGGCGAGGCAGGAATACGCCGATCGCCATCGACGGGGGGCCGTGAATCAGCGACCGCGGGGGCCGCTTCCGGCACGCTCAGCTCGGTGGTTTGCCCCGTGGCGTTCGCTGCGGGGATGCTCGCCGTGGCGCCCGTTCGCGCAGCCAAGATCTCGTCCGCATCTTCATCTTTTTTGCCAAGAACAGCGATTGGCGCACCGATCGGCAGCGCGTCACCTTCGGCCGCGATCAACCGCAGCACAAACCCGGAGTCGAAGGATTCAAACTCCATCGTCGCCTTGTCGGTCTCGATCTCAGCGATCACTTGGCCGCGCTTGACCTTGTCGCCTTCGGCGATGCGCCAGGTGGCGACAACGCCTTCTTCCATGGTGTCGCTCAGACGGGGTAGTTCGACGATCGTTCCCATTTTATTTGCTTCCCGGGTGGTAGCTCCGCTAGTCGCGGTAGCTGACTTTCTTGATGGCCGCGAGGATTTGCCGGGCGTCTGGAATCGCAAGCGCTTCCAGATTTTCGGCGTATGAGATGTTAATGTCCTCGTAGCTGACCCGCTCGACGGGCGCATCGAGGTGATCAAACACCTTCCGTTGGATACGGTCTACGACTTCTGCGCCCACACCACCGTAGGGCCAGCCGTGATAGGCAACGACGGCGCGATTCGTCTTCACGACGCTTTCTAGAAAAACGGCCTCATCCAATGGCCGCAACGTTCGAAGGTCAATCACCTCGACAGAGATACCTTCACTTGCGGCGGCCTCAGCGGCTTCGAGCGCCGTGGGCACAGCCTGGCCCCAAGTCACCAAGGTCACATCTTCACCGGCGCGCTTGATGTCCGCCTGGCCGATCGGAATCACATACTCCTCGTCCGGAACCTCCCCCCGAACGCCGTACATCAGCTCGGCCTCAAGAAAGATCACCGGATTGGGATCTCGAATCGCACTCTTGAGAAGACCTTTGGCATCGTATGCGGTGGCCACAGAGACCACTTTCAGCCCGGGGATATGGGCATAAAAATTGTCGAAAGCCTGGCTATGGGTCGATCCCAACATATGTGCGGCGGCATTGGCACCACGAAAGACAATCGGCGCGCTAAACTGCGCGCCTGTCATATGATGGACCTTCGCGGCGTTATTGAGGATCTGATCAAATGCGATCGCCGAGAAGTTGAAGGCCATGAACTCGATGATCGGCCGTAACCCGCACATCGCAGCACCGATTCCCACCCCCGCAAAACCAGCCTCCGTGATGGGCGTATCGACAATTCGCCGCTCTCCGAATTCTTGAAGAAGCCCCTCGGAGCACTTGTAGGCGCCGTTGTAGTGGCCAACCTCCTCGCCCATCAGGAAAACATTTTCATCCCGTTGCATCTCTTCGCGCATCGCCTCGCGAATCGCTTCTCGAATCTGTAAAAGCGCCATGGCTAGTCCTCCTCCACGTACATATTTTTGAAGCGGTGTTCGGGCTCTGGAAATGGCGCAGAATCCGCTGATGCGTATGCCACGGTCATCTCTTCAAACACCCGATCATCGATGGCTTCGAGCTCATCCTCAGAGACTTTGTGGTCCTGCGCAAGAACCCGTCGCACCTGCTCGAGAGGATCGCGTTCGCGCTCTGCTGCGAGTTCCTCCTTTGAGCGATACTTGCCCGGGTCGCTCATACTGTGGCCACGAAAACGATAGGTGAGCAACTCGATCAAGGTCGGACCTTGGTTCGCTCGCGCTCGCTCGATCGCCACTCCAACGCGATCGCGCACCTGGATCGGGTCGGTCACAGTGAAGCGATCGGATGGCATTCCGTAGCCCGCGGCACGCGCCGTGATGTCTTCAACCGGAACGGTGCGGCGAAGGGGAGTGCCCATGGAATAGCGATTGTTCTCCACAACGAAGACCACCGGAAGTTTCCACAGCGCAGCCAAGGTCATGCCCTCGTGAGTGGGGCCAATCCCGACCGCACCATCTCCGAGGAAGCAAAGAGTAACCTCGTCCGTCCCACTGTACTTGGATGCAAAAGCATGACCGGCGGCCACAGGAACATGATTGCCGATGATGGCATAGCCTCCCCACACCCCCTTGTCCCGGTCGAAGAAGTGCATCGACCCACCAACACCACCCACAAGCCCCGTGGCCTTGCCAAGCAGCTCGCCGGCACATGCCGCCGGGTCACTTCCGAGCGCGAGCGCGTGGCCGTGGCTGCGGTAAGTGGCCACGATCCGGTCCCCGGGCTTCATCGCCTCTCGGGTGCCAACCGCGATGGCCTCTTGTCCGATGTACAGGTGGAGAAAACCGCTAATCTTCCCCTGCGTATAGGCCCGCCCGGCCAGCTCCTCGAAACTCCGAATGCGCAGCATGTCTTCCAGCGTGCGCAACAGCAGATCGCGGTCCTTGCCGCGCAGAGTCTCGGGAATCTTGGTCCCCGCATTTTTTGTCGCAGTGTCCATGAGTCTAGCTTTCTCGCGGCGCCTCGGACCTTAGCCCGCCGCAGCCGATGCACAAGCGCAGCGACGGCAGCAGAGACCCGGGGGCGATATCTATCATCCCCACGGACGATCCACCGGAAGAATGCTCCCCACCGACTCATTTTTTTGCGGTCGCATCGCCCGCACCCTAAGAATCGTGGGTGGTGCGCGGATGCGCACAACACCCGGAGACGCGTCGGCTCCCACGAAGATTGGAATGCGGAGCCGACGACCGGACCAAGCGCTGCCGCCCCCTCTCCCTTCTCCACTCGGTCTTTCAGCGAACATGGCCGAATCGGGCCGAACCCAACCAAGACATCGAGGCGCGTGCGATTTGTTTCAAATAGGTAGGCCCAGCTCCTGCATCGATTCACGGGGTTCAATCAACACCACTGTACCGCACCCTCCGAGGTGATATAGGTGCCCGTATGCGAGATCCGGCCTTGCCATCCCCGCAAAATATCGCCCAACGAATCTTAGACGGCGAACTCGCCGCTCTCGACATGGCGACCATGGTGCGCTGGCTCGAGGGGGAAGTCGGGACCGATGAGCTGATGGAAGCCGCAAATCGCGTACGCCGACACTTCTTCGGAAAACGTGTCCACCTGTGCAGTATCGTCAACGCGAAACAAGGCGGATGCCCCGAAGATTGTGGTTTTTGTTCCCAATCCAAGCATGTGGAGACCCACGTGGACCCGCAGAAATTTCTGCCCACTGCCGAGGTCCTCGCGGCCAGCAAGACGGCCAAGTCCCAGGGGGGAACCGCACTGGGGCTCGTCACCGCGACCCGTGGTCTAAAAAAGGGCACAGTTGCTATGCAAAAGGTCGTCGACGGTATTCGTGCGGTCCGCGATGCCGGTCACACGGAGGCCCACGGCTCGTTCGGATTTGTCGAAGTCGATGCCCTCGAGGAGCTCGTCGAAGCCGGGCTTACCGAGCTCAATCACAATCTGGAGACAGGGCGTAGCTACTTTGAAAAAATCGTCACCACCCACACCTACGACGATCGAATAGCGACGATACTGCGAGCCAAGGCGCTCGGCCTGCGCACCTGCGTCGGCGGAATCATGGGTATGGGAGAGGAGCCTCTCCATCGCGCAGAACTGGCGATTCAGCTTCGCGAACTCGACGTCGACGAGATCCCTTTGAACTTCTTGGTGAGCATCGAAGGGACACGTCTGGGCCCGATCGACCCCATCGAACCTATCGAAATGCTGCGAATCATCGCTTGTTATCGGCTGTGCCTGCCAAACAAGAATATCTTCATCGCCGGGGGACGCATGCACCTGAAACAAACTCAACCCATGATGTTCTTCGCCGGCGCCTCGGGCATGATGATCGGAGATCTATTGACGACGCCGAACCGAAGCGTCCAAGACGACCTCGACATGATATTTCAGCTTGGGCTTGAGCCTGAGGTGTGTGGCGGCTCCTTGCCCGACGGTAGCGACATCGAAAAGGCTCGAAGAGCCTCTCAGCCGCCACGAGGCCACGCGCCTCCGCGAACGCGGCTTCCGGTTGTCCCGGCCTGATCCCAACCGCCACGCAACAAGAAAGCCCCAGCACGAACCCGGTCGGCTGGGGCTTTCTTGCTGCTTTCGACCCCTAGGGAAGCGCAGCCATGATTGTGTTATCGGTCACCGGAAACACGTCCTCCGCCGTAACAACCATTCCGACGCTCATCATTTTAAACGACGGGTACCCTGCGAAGGCTGGGAACAACGTTAGCCCGGTCCCTCCGCTCACGGATACAACGATGTAGTTGAGATTCATCTCGCTACGCCATCGCGCCGCGGATGTCGCCGATGACGGCTGCTGATTTGCATCCGTCTCCATGAGGGTGATGATCTTGAATCCTTGATCCTTGTATTTTTGGTAGTGGGACTCCAACACGGGAGCCTCTGCGACACAGGTGGGTCACCAAAATCCTCCGGTCAAATCGAGCAATACCGCGGACTCACAGTGATCGTGAAAACTGAAGGCGTTGCCTTCCCAGTCGGTCCCCGTCACATTGTTAAGAACACTTCCGGCGGTAACACCGGTTCCGACGATGTTCGAACAGCCCTCAGACCCTCCTCCGGGCACCCCGTCTCCGTCTCCGTCTCCGTCTCCGTCTCCGTCTCCGTCTCCGTCTCCGTC
>CAYTFJ010000037.1:0-41497 GCA_964437075.1 uncultured Nannocystaceae bacterium | reverse complement strand
GTCGAGTCGGTGAAATTGTCGCTCGAGTCGCTGGTATCCCCGGCAACGGTGCCGTCGTCCGAACACGAGAATGTAGTGGCGGCGAGGCAAAGGAGGAGAGTGATGGGGGTTACATTAGGTTGGTTCACGGTAAGACCTGGCTCCGGATGCGCACGTTTACGTACGGCACGGCTCTAGTATCGACCTCTGCTGCCGTGACCTTTAGACGGCGTCGGATCCCGCGCCGTTTTGAGACCCGATACTTTACGAGGCTCCGTTTTGTTTGCGGTCACGATCGGTCCGCTTGCATTTGTTTTGGTTGTTGACGGTGATCAGCGGACCAATTCGATCCACTTGTTGAAGCGGTCTGCGGCGGACGAAGCGTCCCATTCGTCATATGTGACAAAAAGGGATGTTTTGAAGATAGGGCGGTGGGACCGCCCCATCTTCAGGCATGGACGACCAGGAAGAAATGTCGGAACCCCGCGTTGCTCTGCGGGCTTACAGGCGAGACAATGCCCGTATGTTTCGCTGTACAACTTATTGGTCGCCGGTGATCGCCGCAACGTTTGTCGCCGGTCTGGTGGGGTGTAATCGATCGTCGGGTGACGATCGGAGCTGGATGACGACCGATGGCGCGACACCGGGAGGCGGCGGGGCTGGGACCTCGACCGGACAGGGACCAGGTGAGGGGAGCGGCGAGGGGAGCGGCGAGGGCACGGATACGGTGGGTATACGCCTCGATGTCTCAAGCCCGGGTGGACCTGGACCTGGCGACGGTGAGTTTCCTGAGGATCCGAAGACCTGCGCAGAGGCTGAATTGTTTCACACCTACGTTGGCTGTGAGTTCTGGCCGACCGTCACTTACAACCCTGTATTGACGAATTTCGATTTCGCTGCTGTGGTCGCCAATGGAGGGGATAGCGATGCCGAGATCGAGGTGTCCCGGGATGGCCAGCTCGTTGTCGAACTCACGGTGGGGGCTGGGGAGGTCGGAGAGATTCATCTCCCTTGGGTCGGCGCTCTCAAGGGTCCCCAGTTTGGTGCCAACACGAAGGGCGCTCGGCCGAATGAGTCCGTGCGTGTCGATGGTGGTGCATTCCGTCTCACGAGCTCGATTCCGGTTACCGCATGGCAGTTCAACCCTCTTCAGTACACCGACGAGATCTCCAATTGTTCGTTGGTCCAAAATATTGGATTGGGGTCGACGTGCCTTTCTGTGAGCAACGATGCCTCGTTGTTGATCCCCTCTTCTGCCATGACACCCAACTATCGAGTGTTTCTTGGAGCTTCAACAAAGGGAATCTTCGGCGGAGACGATGACACCCCGGCATCGTTCGCGGTGACTGCGGTTGAAGACGCCACGACCGTAACCGTTCAGCTAACGGAGCTCGCGGAGGTGATTGCCGGCCCTGGGATCGAGGCGATCGAGGCGGGTGGCGTGGCGGAATTCTTGCTTGATGCCGGAGATGTGATCCAGCTGATGGGAACACCGGGTCAATTTTGGGGTGATGCCAACAGTGATTTGAGTGGAAGTTTGGTCACGGCGAACCATCCGATTCAGGTGATCGGAGTGGTTGCGTTGACGTCGGTGCCCAGTCCACAGCTGCCGGGGGAGGGCTATGCCGATCATCTCGAAGAAACCATCTTGCCGGTGGAGGTTCTTGGTGATCACTACGTGGTGGCTCCGCCAAGTTCATCCCAGGGCGAAAATATTGGTCACTATGTGCGGATATTTGGCAACTTTGATGACACGGTGTTGGACTACTCGGGGGTGAAGCCCGCGGGTGCTCCCGAGACCTTGGAGTCTGGTGAAGTGGTCTCTTTTGAGACCAACAAGGGATTTGAGGTCAGCGCCAACTCCTCTTTCGCGATTGGTATGTTTGTGAAGGGCGGTTTGGTACATACACCCGCCGAGGTCCCCACGGTGGGAGATCCAGCCTTCAGTCTCGCGGTGGCCGTCCCTCAATTTCGTGATCACTACCTGTTTCTGGCACCGAAAGACTATATGGCGAGTTTTGTCGACATCGTCATGCCCGAGGGGGCCGACGTGACTCTGGACGGCTCAGCATTGCAAGGGAGTCCCGAGCCGATCGAGGGTACGAGCTGGGTCGTGGTTCGCGAGCGCTTGGGGTCCAATGGAGACGGTATCCATCGTCTGGCAGCGATGGGCGCATCGGGGGGGCCGGTAGGGGTAGGTATCCAGGTGATGGGCTACGGCCACGCGACAGGGTACATGTATCCTGGTGGCCTGAATCTTCAGTTGATCTCCGATATCCCTGCGGTCCCATGAGATGCCGCGCGGCCTTCGATTGAATCGCTTCAGCCTGGGAATGTCCCAGCCCGGGCTGGGAGCTTGCTGCGGCCTGTGTTGTCGAGGTCGATTCGTCTAGTCCGTCGCAAAATCGTCGGTGCCGAAGCGGTGTAAAAGTCGAATGACGCCCATGAGATTGTGTTGGGTATTGTCCACCCGAATATCCCACCGGTGGACAGATGTGCGGATTCCTCCGATCGCCATCTCGGGATCCGGTGCGCAGAAGGTGTCCACCTCGTCTACATATTGGATCTGCATGAGACTACGCATGGCTCGGGCCAGCGAGAGGCGGAACTTTTCCGTGAGGTCCTTGTCGCCGACCTCCTTGGCCATCGCGTAGGCATCGATCAATCCTTCGATATAGACGCCTGTGGAAGATGAATTCGCGGATCCCCACTTGGATCGGCGAGAGTTGTAAAAACGTCCGTCCGCGTCTGGGTAGGAGTTGTCTCGGTGCTTCCAGCGCTGCATATTGTCGATCAACCAGGTGTTCATACGGAACACGAATTTTTGAAGATCTTTGTTTTTCGTCTGTGTCCAGACGTTGTAGTAGGCCTGTGTATGCCAGGGGATGAACGCAGGCGCGCGATTGTCGTCGTTGAGATGCCACTGTTTGTAGTAAACGAAACTCTTCATCAACATTCGTAGCAGTTCGGGATCATTCTCTCGCCTGATGATGAAGGACCACAGCAGGAGGGTCTCGCCCGGGTAGTAGTTGTTTCCGAGCCCGGTCTTGCTGCGCTTCGGCTTTAAAGTCACGTGAAATGAGCCGTCTTCATTCCAGTGTTCCTTGGTCGTGGCCAAGAGGGCCTCGTATTGCCGCGAGAATCGCGCCCGATTGGGGTGTTCATAGATCGCTAGAGCTGCCAGCGCTTGTTCACCGAGGGTGGCACGTGACTTGTAGACAATGAGGCCTTTTCCTTCTTTGTCTTCGACGTAGAAATTCTCGAGATTGTAGGCGATGTTTTTCTCGGATTTTTCCAGCAATTCGGCGTTGTCTTTGTCGATAGCGAAGCGAACCATGGCCACGCTGGCCATCCACTGGCGGATCATGTTGTTGTCTTCGGCCTCTTTATGCTCACAGGGAAACCACCGATAGGTCTCTCGTCCGTCATCGCGCATATGCTTGAACAGCCAGTTTCCCATGAGGTCTGCCGTGGCTTGAACATTGCTTTTTGTGACTGCTGAGGGCTTGACGTGTGTGTTTCCACGCATCATGGGCAGCACGCGGATGGGGTCTTCGAGTTTGACCAGAAGTTGCTGCGACTCCCAGCGCCTGAGCTCCACCTTATCCTCGTAGTCGGCCTTGTTGAGATCGTGTTGACGGGCGAAGCGATTGAATTCGTCTTTGTATGACGTGACATAGGCGAGCATTCGCGTGGGGGTCACGTAGCTTCGCTTGCCCTCATAGAGGTATTCAATCCCTCGAATTCCTCGGCGCCGGTGGGTCAAGCTACCGCCTCCGGCATCGTCGGAGGGTGCTTGGACAAAACCATATCCGAGGTTCACCTCGAAGGTGTCCACCGTAGATGCTTTGTCTCCGGCAAGGGCCTTTGCTTGCTCGATGGCCGTCAGGCCGGCGGCGACCAAGCTCTCTCCATCGGCCCAGGCTTGCGCGACTTCGCCTCCCTTCGAGCGCAGCATGATATGAACAACTAGATCTCCTGAACTGATACGAGGGGGAATCCCATCATCGCTCTTTGGCGTGGAGCCCGTGAATTTCGCCGCAAGAATTGCCCCAAGCTGCTCTTGTTGGGCCTCCGTGAGAAGTGTGGAAGCCAGCACGTTTCCCTTCTCGTCGAGGTCGATCTTGCCCGCTTTTGTATAACTTTTGTGCGGCTTTTCGGCCCCCAATTTCGCATCTCTCGCGCCGGAGCATGCAGGAGAAGACACGATGAAACTACAAAAGAGTAGAAAACGCAGTGGGGAGTGGGCGTAGTCGATAGTCATGGGTCCCTCATGTGTAAGGTACCCGGCTTCTCTCAGGATTTGAACCGCAATGGCGAAGCGCGGAGCCCCGCACCGAAATCCTTAGAGTCGCAACCCGAGCTTATGGCGGCGAAGAATCCTTGAGCGGGCGGGATCTTGGGACCAGCAGCTTCGTGCGGGATCGGTGAGCCCCTGGGGCGAGAGTTCTGCGATGGCCGCGACCATCGGGCCCACATCAAGGGGAGAGAGGACGTCCATCTCTGCGGCGGTCAAGCCAATCATTCTGAGAAAGAGCAGCGATCCGTTTGGCGTAGAGGTCTTGCCAAGCGTGGGGTCTGGGATGCAAATCATGCCCTGCAAAGGGCTGGAGACTCCCGGGACCATACCTTCACCGAGGTTGAGGATTTGGCCAGTATCAAAATCAGCACGTGTGGAGAGCACGTGCTGGCCGATCCCTTGCAACAGGCGCAGCGCCCAGACCGGCGGGTGAGGGTCTTCTTGTTCTGCGCGGGCAAGCAAGAGGGTTAACTCGTATCCGAGTCCAGATTGCTGCGTATCGGACGAGGTCTTTGCGAACAGTTCACTCAGCCCATAGGTTACAAAGTGCCAGGCCTTGGGCTCGGGGCGGGCCCATACCGTGATGGCGGGAAGCGGACTTGGACTGTCCAGTTCGTAGGCAGTTTTGCTGGTGAATTGATGCGGCGTTTGATCGTCGTAGATCTCTGCTAGCGCTCTGTCGATCGCGTCCCAGCCAGGGGCATCGAGCGGCCCATGCGGGTCGTGTGGGGTCTTCACAGCGTGCTCAGGCCTTTCTCTCGAACTCGCGCATGAACTCGACGAGAGCATTGACGCTGGCGATAGGGAGCGCGTTGTAAATCGAGGCACGGCAGCCTCCAACGCTGCGGTGGCCTTTCAGGCCACTAAAGCCCGCGGCTTGAGCCTCGCTGAGGAAGCGCACGGTCAGGGCATCGGGCTTGGCGTCGGGCTTGGCGTCGGTTGGAGCGCGGAGCGTCCATGGAATGTTCATGTGCGAGCGGTGTCCGGGCAGGGCGTGGGCATCGAAGAGTGAGCTTGAATCGAGAAGTGTGTAGAGCTTGCTCGATTTCTCCGCGTTGCGTGTGGCCGCGGCCTCGATGCCGCCTTCGTCCCGCAGCCACTCCAATACGAGTTTGAGTACCAAAACACCAAAGGTGTTGGGGGTGTTGTAGACGCCAGGGGTTTTCGCGTGGGTCGTGTAGCGCAGGTAGTGGGGGACGCTGGATACAGTCGCGGCGGTGTCTTTAAGCAGGTCTTTGTCCGCGAACACGAGGGTGACACCGGACGGCCCGAGATTTTTTTGGGCACCAGCGTAGCCAAGCGCGACGCGGCTGAAGTCCAAGGGGCGGCTGCCGATGTGGCTAGAGGCATCGACGACGAGGGGTATATCGTCACGGACCCGTGGAATCTCGGGATATTCGGTGCCGTAGATCGTGTTGTTGGTCGTGAGGTGCAGGTATGAGGCGTCGCTGGGGATCTCACCGATCTCCGGAATGTGGTCGAATCCGGTTTCCTGTGCACTTGCAAGCACTCGTGTCTCGCCCAATACGCGGCTCTCTTTGATCGCCTTCCCGGCCCACACGCCGGTGTCGACGTAGCAGCTCACCCTGTTGGGCCGGTTTAGATTCATCGGGACCATGGCGAATTGGAGGCTAGCGCCTCCCTGCAAGAACATGACCTGGTGGGTCCGAGGGATGCCAAGGACCTCATGGCAGAGGTCGATGGCTTGTTCATTGATCTCGGTGTAGTCGCGGCCGCGGTGGGAAATCTCGAGTATCGAGAGTCCCGCGCCGCTTGCTCCGTCGGAGTGTCCCTTTGATTTTAACTCGTGCACCGCAGCGCTTGCGCGCTCAAGTACTGGTGCGGGAAGGATCGCGGGTCCGGCCGAGAAGTTGTGTAGGGGGCGTACCGGGGACATTCACCGAGGGTAGATCAGCGAATCGGGGGATGGTAGCTCAGGATGTTCCTCGGTCAGGCCCATCGGTATCCGTGCCGTTGGCTGGGGCTGGGGCTGGGGCGCCTCGTTGTTCTCCAGCGCTCGCTTGTGGGGTAGCCTCGTCGAGCAGGGTCTGTTGAACGGCGAGGGCCTCTGATGGACTGAGATTTTTGGCGCGCCGCAGAACCTGTAGCGCATCGCGCGCCGATCGTTTTTTATCCATCTCCTCGGCGCTGCGTTTCATCATCTGTCGGGTCTGTTGAGCGAGCAGGCCCAGCACAAACTGAGTCCGTGCCTCGGACAGGCGATTTCGAAGGACAACCTGCTTGCCCTGAACCGCGACTTCGGTGTTCGAGTAATCGCTACCGATCATGAATCGGATGTGTGGCTTGCGGATGATCTCTCGAAGTTCGGTATGCCAATAGTCAGCGAAGGCTGCAGCATGGGTGGGCTCCAAAAAACCGAGGCGGACCATAATTTGCGGATTTTTTGTCGCCTCCGCCATGATCTCCAGATCGTCAGGAAGCTCGAAGGGTAGGTTCCGTGCTCGCTTCACCATGGAGCGGATATCCTTGAACTTAAGTTGGAGGCCCGCGGAAGGTTCTTTGTTGGTGAATCGACGCATCCGCGAGACGTTGGCGACAAAGTTGCTTGCGGTCTTTTTTGACCCATCTGGGCCGGCGATAATTTGCGGGAGATATTCTTCGCGGACGTACATCGCCACCTTTTCGTCCTCAAGCAGCACGAACCAGCGTACGTCTTGATCTTCGAGATTCGGATCCAGGGGCCGCGGGTTGGCCATCTCCATTCCGCCACGAACTTCCCAGGTCAATCCGAGGCCGCGCAGAGCGGCGGCCCGCTCAAGGCCGGCCTTGATCTCTCTGGTGGAGAGTTTGTATTGGACCGCGAGAAAAGTTTGGGAGACCACGCGGACATTGGGGCTGGCGATGACGATGTAGTTGAAGTCGCGCCAGGTATCGAAACCGCCGTCGCCGATAATGAACTCGAAGTCCGGCAGCGGGGCCATGATATCGGCGGCCTCCCGCGCGAAGGGCAGCCTACGGATGCGCTTGTTGGCCAACATCATCGAAAAGGTCGCGTTGGTGGGGGCGAGTTTGTCGATGCTAGATTTTTTTTCTCCGAACTTTGGCTCGGGTTTTTTTGCGTCCTCTTCGGGCGGCTGTTTGTCCGTCTCCCCATCATTGTCCGGTGGCAGTTCCGCCGCAGGCGGTGGCAAGACGACAGGCGGTGGCTCGAGGGGGGCAAGGGCAGGTTGTTCGGCCTGCTCCGCATCGATATCAACGAGCTGAATGTCCGTAAATTCCAGCCCAAGATCGGGATCCAATCCAAGGCCGAAATCGAAGGACCAGAAACCCGCGAGCACGATGAGCCCGTGGGTGGCCACGGAGAGGCCGCAGGCGATGAGCAGTCGTTTGAGTGGCCGGTTCACGGTGGACGCAGAACTCGCGAAGTGCGCTTGCTGCGGCCAACGATACCACCGCCGCCGCCCGCGTTGTCTGGGCATTGTGTCGTAGGGGATATTCCGCGCTGAGGAGCCAAGAGCCCTGCTGTGGGACGGGTATGTCCCAGTTTCTATAGGGCGGTGTTGGGGGGGCGGTTCATCCTTGGAAGCGGTCATGCCTCCCGTGAAAATTGTTGATCATCCGGAGTCGTCCCCAGTGCATGTCGGATGTGTGATGCGCGCTCTCTTGTGGTTCGGGGTGGGGGTGATCGCTCTGTTTGTGGGCGCTCCCGCAGCGGTTGCCGGGAACAAGAAGCGAGCGAAGCCGCGATCTCAGGCCGCGGCGGTTGTGCGAGCTTCGCCGGCGAAGAGACTCGAGATCGAGCTTGTAGTGATGAGCCGAGAGCGGAGGAACGCGAACTTACACATTCTCGCGCTCAGCAGCCGTGGGTTTGTTCGCCGCTCTCTTGTGCACGTTTCACGATCTGGATTGATGGCAAATCTCGGCGGGGGTGATCACTCCACCATCCCCCAGGAGGGAGCTCGCTGGGACGCAGAGGTCGAAATGGCGAGCTGGTTGGCGGCTCGTCCGGGTGCCTCGGACTTTGCCATGGCGGGGGCTCTCGATCTGCGCGGTCACTCGTCCTTTCGTGGAGCGATGTGCAACGAGTGCGTGATCGTCAAGAGTCGCACCACCGTGATTCTTGCCCGGGGAATTCCACAGGATGAGGTTGAGGCCATTCTGGAAGAAATAGAGACCGCGAAGCTCGAGCGGGGCGTAGCGATGCTCGATGCCGCTGCAAACATGCGCCAGCATTGGCCGGGGCGCGCCGTAATTCGCTCCGCGAGCTATGGCTTGCGTACGAAGGATGAGCGGGGTGATGAGACTCTGACGGTCGACATTCATGGTGGGGGCCGAGCCAACGAACAGCTTAGGCGGCTGCATCACTGGCATCTTGGGGAAGTCACCGGGCCTGTCGCACTTCAATACGCGCGGGATGAGCTTGCGTTGGGTCGCGCCGGGGCCTACGACGCCGCTCAATCCGCGGTGCAGTCGATGCGTGCCGCCATTTCGGCCTACGGTTCCATACCTTTGTGGCACGCACGTTATGCATTGGCCTTGGCGTTGGTCAACGCGAACGATGACAGGTCAGTCGTGGCTCTCGATCATGCATTGTCCCTGGCTCCACGGGCGAGAGAGATTCGAATGATCGCTGCGGAGGTTCTTCTGTTGCGGGGCGAGCGTGAGGCCGCACGGATGCATCTCGCCGCCCTACTTGGCGCATCGCCTAGCGATAGGGCGGTGTTAGAGGCTCTCGCAGGGATCGAATAGCATATTGTGCGAGCCGGTCCTCCGCTCGCGGTTTACGCCTTGGACGAGCCTAGGTATGGTGTCGCGTGGCTTGGATTGAGGATATCGATGAAGCGCATGCCGAGCCGATAGAGCCGACTCGGTCGACTCTATCGGGGATCGATCGATCCGGAGCAGGGTGTCGTGGCGAATGTTCTGCGGATCCACGGTCTGCGTCCCGACACTCTTGATGGTCATCTCCGGCTTTATCGCGCGGTGATGCCATCATCGGACCCGCATGGATTGAGCCGCCGGGAGCGTGAGATGGTGGCCGTGATGGGTTCCGCCTTCAATGAATGTCGCTACTGAATTGTCCATCATCGAGCCAGTTTGGTTCGTGTGATGGGAGAGTCAGGGACCCGTGAGGACCACGCGCGAGATTTTTCGAAATCCCTGGAGCCGGCGGTTGCAGGTTGGCGAACATCGGGTGAACTGTTGATGCACGCGCTCAGCACAGGGGCGGGAGCAGGCGATCGCGGGCTACGCCCTCAAACTTACCGCGGAGCCGGCGGCGATGTGCTCGGAGGACGTTGACCGCCTGCGCACCGCCGGATTGGATGATGGCGAGATTCTCGACGCAAACCAAGTCACGGCCTACTTTGCCTATGTCAATCGCTTGGTCGACGGGCTTGGGGTCGAGCTCGAGCCTCACGATCGAGCTCGAGCATGACGTTCGCATGCTCGCGGCAAGAACCCTGGCAACCACGAGATCGATTGTAGGTTGCTCATTGGTGACGAGGGCCCTGTCCGGAGGCTGATGGCCAAGCGTTGTTGATCGAGCAGCGGCACTCGATCGTAGACCTGATGAAGAACGATAGCGTCTCTGCTTGGGTCTGAGGTGCCCGATGGATAGCGGGGGGTTAGCTTCCGAATCGTTCGACGATGCTCTTGACGCGCTCACGAAACTCGCCCTCATAGTGGCGACGAAAGGTCTCCCATGTGCAGAGGGTGTGGGTATCTTCGACTCGGTCGAGGAACAGCTTGCCCTCCAAATGATCCACTTCGTGCTGATAGGTGCCCGCCGTGATTCCCTTGACCACGTGGTCGATCGTGCTTCCGTGTCGATCAAGCGCCTGCACGCGAATGCTGGCCCAGCGAGGCACAACCCCGCGGAGGCCGGGCACGGAGAGGCAGCCCTCGAAGTTTTGGAAGGTCTCATCCGCGACGGGGGTAAGGACGGGGTTGATCAAAATGGTCAGCGGGATGTTCGGCTTGTAGGGGTAGCGAGGGTTGTTTTTGACCTCGATCGCGCAGACTTGCACGGGACGAAATACCTGATTCGCGGCGAGGCCAGCACCTTTAGCGTGGTGCATGGTCTCGACCAGATCGTCGATGAATCGCTGAATCTCCGGACTTTCGAGCTCCTGCACTGAGAGCTCGCGGGCTTGTTCGCGAAGGACGGGTTCTCCAACATCTGCAATTTCAAGTACGGGCATGGTGGGCCTGTTCGACTATTTTTTGACGATCTTGGCCTTAAGGGCGGCTTTGCCGTCTTTCACGTACACCGAAAATTTCACCTCTGCGACGCCAGGCTTGCGCATGAGATTTTCAGTGTTTTTACGCAGTTTTTTGGCAAAACGATCGTAGGTGAGATTTTCGGCATTCTCTCCGCATTCTTTCTTGGTAGCGACGAATTGGTCGAAAATCGACTGATAGTAGACCTCGCGCGGACTCACGTCCGCGGTGGGCATCGCTGAACGGCTCACGAGAGATGCCTTTCGGGGCGAGACTGCGTTATCGGCCTCGTCGGTGAGCGTGAGAGCCGGGCTGTCCTTTTTGCCGTCGACGAGCTTTGTCGAGGTTGGCCCTGAGGGCGCGGGGCGAGATGGCAAACGGGGTGTCGACGGGCTCTGTTCAGCTCGACGTTTCGAGGGAGGGGGCGTATCCGACGAGCCATCGCTCACAGAGTGGGAGTGATGTTCGATCGTACCTTCATGCTCTACCGTGGGTAGATCGATCGCGGCAGGAGAGCGATGATGGGCTTTGTGACTGGCGTGGGCACCACTACGCTCGCGGGCGGGTTCTTTGGTGCCGGCATTCGAGGGGGCAGAGGGAGAGTGGTCCTGGCTGGAAGCTGCGGAAGGACTTCGCATGCTCGCGGAGCTCGGGTCGGCAGGTTCATCCTCGTCGGTACCCATTGGCGTCTCGTCGCGCATGGCATGTCGAAGCGATTCGATCGCAGCGGCGGCGGCCTGGGCCATCTCTCCGATTTTTCCACCGTAGGTCTCATGAAAAATTTGGTGTTGAGCGCCGGTGGCCAGGCCTAAAAATTCGTTTTTGAGTCGAGAGAGGGGGCGCGCCGACTCGAGATGCGGGAGATAGAGAGACACCATGAGCCCAAGCACAAGCAGGGCCGCGAGCACTGGCCAAGGCAGCCTTGAGACCGCGCCCGTCGCCTTGGCGGCCTTGACCGCGGCGGCGAGGTCGGTGTCCGTGGACCCGAGGGCATTCTTCGAGAGCACGACAAACACGGTTGTCTCTCCAGCGGGCCCAGGAAGGCGGCCCATGGCGGCGAGCCGTTGCGATGTCGACTCGCCGACTTCAAACGCAGGCGTGACGGTGTTTTTTGGAAGATCTCGGGCTGCGACTGCGGCGGCAAGATCTTTGGCTTGAGCGCCGCCGATTGTTTCGCCAACGACATTGCCCTCGCGGACGATTCCCGCCGGGCTCGCGTGGATGACCTTGCGAAAGAACGAACCTGCGCCCAGCTCCACGGGGTTGATAGCGACGAGCCGTCGCTGTGCCGTGCTGATTTCAGGAGCAGAGACCTTCACGGCGTGCAGGTGTCCGTTTAAGGTGACGGAGAAAGGTCGAGAGTCTTGCTCTGCACTTTGTGCCTTTTTAAAAGCGGGTATCTCCACGAGCTCGTCGAAGTGTTGGTCCGACATTCCGGTTCGGGCGATGATCGTTCCGTCTTTGTCGATCAAGGCCACGCTCATCTTGTTGTGGCTGTCGAGGAGGGTGTCGCCCGCGACGGCGCTGAGTGCCGTCTGGAGGTCTGGACTCGCGGGATTGGGCACGTCACGCAGGCTCTCTTCGAGAGCCATTCGAAGACGGCTGTCGTTGAGTAGAGACGGACCCAGCGACGCGGGAGAGGACTCGATGTCTGCGGAGAGGGCCGCCAATCCGGCTTCCGCGACCGCTTCGACCGCGGTGCGGTCAGCCTCGGTGAAGCCCTTTGGCGAGCCTGTGGCGAGCAAGAACATACCTCCCAGACACATGGTGGTCAGGAAAGTGAGGATTGCGGTCCAGGTCTTCGTAAGAAACACGAGCCCCATGATCTTAGGCCCTACCGAGCTACGTCCGCAATGTGAATCACCAGGAAGTCGCGCTTTGCTCCTCGGTAGTCTTCTTTGCGTGCGCGGTTAGCGTTGATCTCAGTGGGTGAACGCACCGGGACCTTGCTGGCCAAAAGCGCGCATTAAATCTGCAACGGCGGTCATCTTGGGGCCGAAGACCGAGTGTGCGAACGATGGCCCTATGCCTGTGTTTTTGCGGAGGTGTCGTCGTCGCTCGTCATTGGTGTCCTACGCCGGTGCTAGCGATGCTCGGAGCCGCTCTTTTGGTCGCCGGTGGCATCTGGCAAGGCTCGCAGACGCGCCTCGTCTCAGCCATGGCTTTCGCGGTCGCCCTTGGATTGGGTCTGCTTCGCGGCAGCGCGCTGTCAGCCTCGCAGAGTTTTCCCCAGCCGAAGTCTGGGGTTGTTGTCATGGAGGCCGTACGGGCCAGCCGGCCGGGGCCCCGTTGTCGGGTGTGGGCTCGTCATGTTGGCGGCGAGGCTGAGGAGGCGCTCGACCTGGCGGCTTCGATGTGCCCGATCTCGGAAGGGCAAATCATCTACCTTCCGGCGTCGGACTACCGAGCACGGGGGAGGTTGCCCGCCGATGACGGCCAAGGTGGGCGCTGGATCGAGGCCGCCTGGATCGCTCGGAGTCCAAGCTCGGCCTACTGGCGGGCGGTCGCCGAACTTCGGGAGCGGGGATGGGAAGAGTCTCGTGGAGACCCCGCGCGTGGCCTGGTGGTCGCGGCAACGCTGGGTCTTCGGACTGCGCTACCGCCGGAGTCCCGCTTGAGTTTGAGACGTGCGGGTCTCGGTCATCTGCTCGCCGTCAGCGGGCTACACGTGGGTCTGGTCTCGTTGATTTTTCGTTTCTTCGCCTTGCGCCTTTGCCTGTTGTTGGGGCACCGACCCGGGCTCAGCGTCGTCTTGGCCTGCATACCGATCGCGGCCTATGTGGCTCTGACCGGGGCCGCCGCGCCGGCTGTCCGTGCTTCGCTTCTGATCGCGTCTGTCGGGGTTTCGGATATTTTAGGTCGCCCGACCCACGGCCCAAGCAATTTGGTTGTCGTGGCAAGCGCGATGGTCGCGTGGAACCCCGACTGGATCGCGGACCCCGGTTTTCAGCTCTCGGTTGTGGCGATGTGGGCGATCGTGGCGGCGCCGCCGGGCCTCGGCAGTCTCGCCATGAGCTGGCGGATCACTTGGTTCATCGCGCCACTGTGCTGTTTACATTTCGGCGGCGCGCCGATGCACGCGGTTGTGGCCAATGCGGTAGCGTTGCCGATTTTTTGCGGGTGGACGCTTCCTGCAGGTTTTTTGGCTTGGGTGACACCCCGGCCGCTAGGCCTGCTTCCAGAATGGGCGGCACATCAGGGGGCGGCGTTGTTGCTCGATGGGGCCGAGCTGCTTGCGCGCATGCCCGCGCTGGGTCCTGGCATGCTGGGTGCCACGGCGCTGGGCGTGAGGTGGGTCGTCCGTATCATCACGCGGCGTGTCGAGGGCGTATCGCTTGCGGCTTTGCTTCCCCCGCTGGCTCCTGTCTTGTGTCTCTTGGTCATGAGCCTCGTGCCTGAGCGCTGGAATTCGGGCACTTCGCGGTCGGGGCTCGAGTGGGCGGCAATGGGGACGAAGCGCACGATGTCCGTGCTCTCGCGGTCGACAGGGCTGGCGAGTGTCGGCAAATTTTGTCTCCGAGAGCCGCAAGGCGCCGGTTCGCAGTGGTCCAGGCATCTTCGTGCGTTGGGCGTGACCTCGGTGATTCAACTCCGCGGGAGCGCAGGCCATTCATCCGAGGCTCCTCATTTGCGTCAACTGCGAGAATCCTTGAGCCGTGCGGGGCTCTACCACGAAGCGCTGAATGCCGATTGCATCGCCCCGGACCGCGCAAAGATACGGCGTCTGCTCGATCGCTGTCTGCGCCGTGGTCCAGGGGACCGCGCGGCGGTGAGAGGGATGAGCACCGAGCCCTTCGTTGAGTGTAAGCTATCGAGCGGATGGCAAGCGCTCGACCTGCTCCCGTCGACCCGCTAGATTTGAAGGCCACAGGAGCCCAGGCCGTCATGAATCAAAGTCAGCCATTGCCAGCCACCGCGCCTTCGTTGATCCGGATCGACGGCGTGTCGTCGGCCCGGCGCGAAAGCCCTGGACAAGAGCACAGGCTCGCCCTGGGAAAATACACGATCGGTCGTGACGACGACGTCTCGATCCGCATCGATCATCCGGATGTATCTCGCCGGCACGCTCGCCTACATGTGGGACCCGACGAGGTCAGAATCGAAGACCTCGGGAGCACCAATGGGGTTTGGGTCGGTGGGGATGCCATCTCTGGAAGTCGTGTGATTCGAGATGGAGATCGGATCGAGATGGGGGAGGTTGTCCTCGAACTTCGTCATCCAGCTCAACGTGTAGATGCGGTTTTGACCGCTGGCGGGGAGGCGACGGTCACACGCCGGCGCGTGACCGTCCGAGCAAGAGTTGAGAAGTCTGAGCCGCAACCAGGCTTGAGAGGCCCGCTGCTCACTGCCCTATTGCTTGCGTTTCTTGCGCTGGCGCTCCTGATTTGGGGATGACGCGGGCAAGCAATGCAACTGCCAAGAGTGGGGTCAAAGTGACCCGATGGAGCTGATTGTTACAGGTTTTTAGAGTGAGGCCGATACCCGTTGCGTCGTGAGTGGAACGTTGGAACATCCGTCAGAAAAAGCGAACCTGCTTCGTTCGTGGGGGAAGATTCAGCATACACGGCTTTTTGCGCTTATGGCGCAAAAAGCCGTTTCTCCAATTTCGACGTCAGAGTTCGATCGGGAGAAAATGACTGTCGCGGTGTTGCTGAGCCTCGCGGTTGTCCCCGTGGTCTGTGGGATCTTCTATGTCGCTCTCGGAGCGATTGCTCTCGGCCTGATCTCGATCGGATACGGGCTGATTTCAGGAGCGATTTTTGCTGCGGTTCCAGGGGTCATTAGTCACCGCGTAGCAAGGTCCTTGATGTTGTGGGCGCAGTGGCTCGGCTCCGGAGTGGGAATCGTCGCTACGGGCGGAACGGAATCACCGATTTACTATGCGGCGTTGATCCTGCCGGTCTGCGCTGGCCTCGTGGGTGGTCAACGGGTCGCCTATCGTTGGGCCGCGATGTTGGTGTTTTTGCTGGGGGGACTGGCTGGAGCGCAGGCCTACGGTCAACTTCCAGCCCCTGCTCTAGATCCAAAGGACCTGCACGTGGCAATTGAATGGGCGATTGCAACCGGGTGCACACTTTTGGTCCTCACTGTCTCGAGCCTGCAAACGCGTGTCCATACTCGAGCGCGCACCGAAGCGCTTTCCGCCTTGAAGGCCCAGCATGACGCCGAGCGGATTAAGGCGAGGTTTATCGTCAATGTGAGCCACGAGTTGAGGACGCCGATGAATGGCATTCTTGGCATGATCGAGGTGCTCGAGGACGGGTCGATAGGCGCCGAAGATAGCGAGCATCTTGCCATGTTGTCGACCTCCGCGAAACGTTTGTGCGACCAGATCGAGGATCTCTTGCAGATCGTGCACACACAGGCGGGCGAGCTGAGAGTGAAAAATGTTTCTTTTGATCCCGCGCACACAACTCGCATATCCGTAGAGTCGGTGCGTGAACTCGCAGAGTCGAAAGGGCTTTCCGTTCAGGTGACAAGTCCCCCCCAAATGGGGACTTGGTCGGCCGATCGCCAATTGGTGCGTCGCTGTCTTTTGATCTTGCTCGACAATGCGGTCAAATTTTCGCACGAGGGATCGGTCGCAATAAACTTGGTAGGGGGAGAAAATTCTCTGCGATGGGATGTCAGTGACTCTGGACCTGGAGTCCCAGAGGCGCTCCAGGAGAAAATATTTGGTGAGTTCTATCAGCGCGATACAAGCATGCGCCGAACGGCGGATGGGCTCGGGCTCGGGCTTTCTAATCTGCGGGCGATGGTGGACGCCGCAGGCGGACGCTACGGGGTCGAAAGTTTCTCTGGGCGGAAAGGGAGCCGGTTTTGGTTTGAGTTTCCAGCGACATGGATCCGCGACGCTTGCGAAGCCAATCACCAGACTCAACCCCGACCTGAGCCACGGCGTGAGCACCAGCCCGACCTGGGGCCGGCGCGCGCCGAAAAACCGGACCTACCTGCGATAGAAGCCCCGGGATCGGTATCGTCCACCGTTGTCCTCATCGAGGATGGAAACCATGAAAGTGCTGAGCAACCGGCCCGAAAAGTGGTTCTGCTGGTGGAGGACGATCCTATCAACCGGAAGGTTCTCTCACGGATATTGAGGAAGCTTGGCTATGACTCGGATACCGCCGAAAATGGTGAGATCGCGGTGAAAATCGCCGACAGCGATCGTCACGCGTTTATCCTCATGGATTGCCAGATGCCGGTGATGGATGGCCTTGAGGCTACGCGGCAGATTCGAGCGAAATTGGGTCGAGATATCGCCATTATCGCCGTGACGGCTCACAGCGGTGCTACGGAGGTTGAGGCATGTTTCGTTGCCGGCATGAACGGGCACCTCAGCAAGCCGGTGAGCGTAAGACTCTTGAGCGAGGCGATTCAGACCCATATTGGGGATGCAAAGCGGTCATCCAACTGCGCGGCGTGAATCCCGTGAAAATGTGCTCCTACCCGCACCGGCAGTGATGAAGCGATGAGTCCTCGTACGGCAATGCGTATGGGTCGGTCACCTCTCGAGGCCTGGAGAGGTCGTCGTTTCGTTAGCGAAGAGGCGGTCGACATCGCTTCGACCTCGGGAGTATCGAGTTTCGAAACGATGCCAGCGGTCCATGCCAACCAGCACATCCATCAATGCGCCAACCGCGAGCTGGGTCTCTCGATTTCCTTTGTTCTTCAGAAGTAAGCCGCGACAGCGCTCGACGATCGACTCATTGAGCGCATTGATACGCTGGACAACTCGTGTTGGTCCTTCAATTGCGACCGCATTGGGTTCACAGGCATCGGAGTCATCTTGAACACAATAGATGTCATTGAGTAACGCGGTCGACGTGGCGACATCTTCGATGATGTGTCGATCGATCGTTGGCGTAGTGCGAGTGGAGATCAACAAGAGCAGCTCGAGCGTGCAGGACATGCCTCCGCGTGTTCCCCGTTGTTCAAAAAATCTGGTCTCATATCGTCTTCGTTTTTCCGGATTCAACGCGAACTCAGCCTGAGCACGAACGTGTTTCTCCAATGAGCACCAGTAGTCGGGGGCGGCGGCGACCCCCAGTCCAAGACTGACCATCGCTTCACGGTGCGCAACCATCATGCGATAGAGCTGCCGACCATAGCCAGGATGCACCGACTCCAGAATGATCTCGGCTCCAGCGACGGCTGCGTCCCGATCGTGAATCGCCGCGGTCATGAGCTCGCGTACGGCATTCACGGCAACCGGTGTGACGCTCGGGCCCTTGGCGTCCAACCATTCGTCGAAGTGCCAGAGGTTTGCGAGCAGGGCTGCGATCGCGTTGACGGATCCTTCGGCGAGCCGCTCCGGCTGGCGAATCACACAGCCGAGGTAGCGCCCGACGAGATCGGCGAGACCGTCCCAATAGGCGGTGCGTGGGACCCTGAATTCAGGGCGGGCGAAGATCGTCTTTAGGTAGTCGTCCCCTGTTGGGTGCTCAGGTTCCAACCACGGCGTCGATTTACGCTCAAGGCAGCCATGGCCGAGCTGGAGTCGCCATAGACACCGGCCCAACATCGATTCATTCCATTCGGTGATTGGAGCCATCGATGTTGTCGATGATTGGGATATTGTTGAACGTGAGCGTGGTGAGTTCATAGGTACAAAATCAAGACATGTAATGTTTTACTGCCTCGAATGTGCCACAAATATTGACGCATATCGATGTTGTCGACGGTTGATTGTGCGCGGAAATTCGATTTCGCCCCTCTCGACCCGTACGGGGGGGGGGGGCATCGGCGAGTGCCGCGGTGTCTGTATCGGTGAGATGCCTCAACGTGGTAGCGTCGGGCGTGTCGGATTTCGCGAAACTCCCTAAAGTCGATCGGGTGCTCGCAGCGCCCGCGCTCACGGGGGGCCCGTGGCGACGAGGTCTCGCCAAGCGGACCGTAGTACGGGCATTGGACGACCTTCGATGCCAAATTCGAGCAGAGGGGGACGGCCGTGTGGAGATCCCAGGCGCGAGCGAGCTCGCCGAGCAGATCGCGCTGAAACTGCAGGACTGGTTGCGGGCGACGCCACGCAGAGTGCTCAATGGCACTGGAGTGTTGCTGCATACCAATCTTGGTCGGGCGGTGATGGGGGACGGAGCGATCGCGGCGATGGCGGCGGCCGCGGGGGCCTGCGACTTGGAGTTTGAGCTCGACACCGGACGGCGCGGCAGTCGATACACCCGTCTTTGTCCGTTTATGGCCACTCTGTTTGGCACCGAAGATGCCTACGTCGTCAACAATGGCGCCGCGGCGCTTCTTTTGGCATGCACCGCTTTGGCAAAAAGTGGCGGGGTCGCGATCTCGCGAGGGCAGCTTGTCGAGATCGGCGATGGTTTTCGCGTGGGGACCATGGCGGCCGCCGGAGGGGCAAAGTTGTGGGAGATTGGTAGCACCAATCGTACACATGTAGGCGACTACGAGGCTGCCATTGCCGGTGAGTTGCCGGGCCAAGAGCAAGGTGTTGCCGCGCTCTTGTGGTGCCATCGCAGCAATTTTTCCCAGTCCGGATTTGTCGCAGAGGTCGACCTCGCGCCTCTTTCAGCCTTGGCCCGTCGTCATGGAATCCCGTTGATCGCAGACTTGGGCAGCGGCTCGTTGGGGCGTGGGCTTCCCGAGGCTGAGCCTACAGTTTCGGCCTATCTCTCCGCAGGTGCCGATCTGATCACCTTTTCTGGCGACAAGCTTCTGGGTGGGCCTCAGGCTGGAATTATGGCTGGGCGCGCGGACCTCATCGCAGCATGTCGAAAATTTCCGATGGCCCGTGCGCTGCGTCCCGACAAGACGAGCTTGGCAGCGCTTCATGCCACGTTGATCGCTCATGGCCGCGAGGCCGAACCAGATCTCCCGCTGCATCGCATGGTTGGCGCGGATCTCGAAGCCCTGCGTACACGCGGCAAGGCCCTGTGCGAGCAGTTAGGATGGACAAGCTCTCAGCTTGTTGGCAGCCGTTCGACCATCGGTGGTGGGTCGTTGCCAGGAGACACCACGGCGAGCATCGCCCTGGCGGTTCCGTGCGATCGGCCATCAAAAACGGCGCGCCTGCTTCGGCTAGGTACACCCGCGCTGGTGGGGAGGATCTGCGATGAGCGTCTGCTGATCGACCTGCGCAGCATCTTGCCTGAGCATGACGTGCTCGTGTTCGAGGCGCTTCGTGCCCTCAAACACGTTTAGCGCGGGCTCACGACGAGGGAGGCTCGGTTTCGAGTTCTGCCTTGGGACCAGGGAGACGGGTGTCGGCGCGGCGTAGGGTGATGCCTAGACGATCGAGGTGTTCAAGAAGCGGGACAACAAATTTTCGGGAGAGTCCGGTGATTGCCTTCATGGCCTGTACATCGATGTTTCCCTGGTCTCGAAGATGGTCGCGTGTCCGTGCAAGGATCGAGCTGTGGGCAGGGTGCGTGAACGAAAGTTCCGCCGTCACTTTTACAAGCAGCTCCGTACGCTGAAGGAGCCCGACGATTTCGAGGATTTCCTTCGGGCTCATCGATGTGCCGTCTTGGACGTCCTTGAGTGTGGGAGGCGAGATCCCGCCGGCCGCGTAGAGATCGTAGACCCGCTGCATCTTGGGGGGAAGCGCATCGAGAGAGAGTTTGCCTTTCCCCGGACGGGCGAGACTGCCTTGGCGATCGGCCACTCGAAGTTGTCCGCTTGCCAGCGTCGCCTCGATGGCCGCTGCCGCGACCGAGGGTGCGAGTCGCCCGGGCAGTGAGGACTCCAGTGTCGCGCGGGGCATGCCGGGTTGCATCGAATGTTGAGCGTGAAATCGGTCGACGAGGGATACGGCGGCTTGCTTGAGAGGGTTGAGCAGCTCACGCAAGATGTAGCGTGCGCCTGCGATTTCAAGGAGGCGCCCTTTGGGGCCTTTGAGAGAGTTAAGAATCGGCCGTAGATCATCGATTCCGGCGCGAAGATGCAGCGTCGTGGTGTCGATTCCCATGCCGCCTGAGTCTTCGACGAGGGCCAATATACGTGTCTGAAGCTCGTCGCTCCTAAGAGCCTCGGCGACCTGAACCCAGCGTTTTCGTTGGCGCTTTCCGGTTGATGGCTGGGGATCTACGACGCGTCCTCCACCCACGGTGAGCCCATGGGCGGCCGCAGAAGGGTCGTTGAAGGCCCTTAGCACGATCGGCTGTCCGTGCCAGACGGGGATAGGCACATCGAGACGCAAGCGAATCAGCCCACTCATGCCAGGCCCGACGATGATCCCAGTCTCGACGTCGCCCAGCTTCCCCTCTTCGTCGATGAGCGCCAAGGGGTCCATGCGGGCCGCGGTGTTTGCCGTGCCCGCACACACCTGAACGCAGCTACCGCTCTTCCATTCTCCGGAGCTGTGTGAAAGATGTTTGATCTCTACGTGGATCGAGTCGGATGCGACGACCCGGGCTCCGCTTGTGATGACGTCACCCCGCGAGAGCTCCGAGACCTGGACGCCTCCGAGGTTCAAGGCCGTGCGTGTACCCGCGACACTACGTCCGGCGGCGTCGCCACGAACTTGCAGGGCCCGCGCTCGAAGCACACGTCCTTCGCGACGGGCGCCGGTCGGCACCAAGCGCAGTGAGATGTCCTTGTCGGGCTCGATACTACCCGCGAGCAGCGTCCCCGTGACGACAGTTCCGTGGCCTTTGACCGTAAATACGCGGTCGATGGGGAGCAGTGATTCCCCTTTGCTAGCCCTGCGCGGGATCTTTTTTGCGAGGGAGATGATGGCCTGCCGAAGCGCATCAAGCCCCTGGCCCGAGGGCGCCGCGACGGGAAGGATTGGAGCACCTTCGAAAGGCGTCTCGTGCATCGCCTCGCGGACATCATCGATAGCGAGCTCTATCGCATCTTCGTCGCCCTCGAGACGGTCGACTTTGGTGAGAGCGATGACGGAGTGTTTGAGGCCCAAGAGCTGGCACACGCGGATATGCTCTCGCGTCTGAGGCATGACACCGTCTTCGGCGGAGATGACAAAAATGACAATATCAAGTCCACCTGCACCCGCCACCATCGTGCGCACAAAACCCTCATGACCGGGAACGTCGACGATGCTCGCGCTTAGCTTGTCGGAGAGAGGCCATGTGGCGAATCCGAGTTCGATGGTGATCCCGCGTCGTTTCTCCTCGGGAAGCTTGTCGGTGTCGGTGCCGGTCAGGGCCGCAACAAGGGTGGTCTTGCCATGGTCGATGTGGCCGGCGGTTCCGATAACTAAGGATCGGGAAGGGGCGCTCACGGGCCCATGATACGGGAATTTGGGGATCTCTGCCCGAGGAAGGCGATGACGTCTAGACGTTGCTGTCGTCGAGATACGCCACCGTATGGACTCGCGCCAAGATCGCGCTGCGTTGTTGCGGGGTCGTCTGACGAAACTGCACGCCCATTCCGCCTTGTCCAGGATGTTCGCGGTTCTTGGTGTTCCACTTGACCACACCCGCGAGTTCGAGAATCTCGGGCGTGTGGGGTCGCGGAGCGCTGCTAAAACTGTGCGGGGGGTCGAGCTCTGCCGTGATCGTGACGGCATTGATCGGCCGAAAATGCAGCGTAATCTCGGCACCGACCTCCAGTGGGCTCTCGGTCCGGATAAAGATCCCCATGGTGGAGATGTCTGTCACATAGGCAAACAGGTAAGTCCCGTCGGCGGAATAGTCGACCTCGAACTGGGAGGGCAGGCGAGTTTCGACCCTTCTGTCTTTGGGGTCTTGGTCGCTCACTCGAGCGTGCACTCCACAACCATCGCGGTGATATTGTCGGTTCCTCCAGCAATGTTGGCTTGCTCGATCAGCTCGTGGATCGCCTGCTCAAGATCGTCGTGACGAGCAACGATCTCGCAAATTTCTGAATCGCTGAGCATTCCGGAGAGGCCATCGGAACACAGCACGTAGCGATCTCCGTCTTCGATCTCGAATTTGGCGATGTCGACCACGACGTTGTCCCGCATACCGAGTGCTCGAGTGATGACGTTCTTGTGCGGGAAGTTGCGAGCCTCCTCTTCGGTCATCTCGGGGCGAGCATCTTTGTAGTCTTCAAACAGTGAGTGGTCGCGGGTAAGGGGTTGGAGTTCGCCACGGCGAACCCGATACACTCGGGAGTCGCCGACGTGGGCGACAAACGCATGCTCATCGTCGATGAGACAGCCCACGAAGGTTGTGCCCATGCCTCGCAAGCCCGGGTCGTTTTGCGAGGTCTGGTAGATACGGAGATTTGCGAGTCGCACGCTGGCGACCAGACGGTTTTCTGCGTAGCTCAGCGACGGATCGTAGCGGTAAGGCCAGGTGGCATCTTTGTCGCGGGAGTGATGGTAGAACTCTCCGATGACGTCGGCGGAGAGCTTGCTAGCGACCTCACCACAGGCGTGCCCTCCCATCCCATCGGCCACGAGGAAAAGCTGTTCGTCTTCAATGAGGGCGAAGTAGTCCTCGTTGTGACTTCGCTTCATTCCCACATCGGTCTTTGCCGCGTAGCGGATTCGCACAGGGAGTAATCTTAGCCGAGCGGGTGGGCCGTCGGAAAGTAGGGAGGTGAAGGGCTGCGGTGGAGACGTGATCCGAGCGGGATAAGGCATCTTGACATTTGAACAGTGGTGGCACAAGGTCTGCGCAGATGTCACCCACCACCGCATTTCGCCGTGAATCGGTTCGCTGCTGTGTTTTGACCATTGGGGATGAACTTCTGGCGGGCGACATCGTCGACGGGAACAAGGCGATTCTCGCATCTCGCGCACGAGCGCTGGGGATCGATGTGATTCGCGCGTTTAGCGTGAGAGATCGAAAAGAAGAGATCGTTGAGACCTTGCGGGAGATCGCACCGACCGCGGAGCTTTGCCTGGTCTCGGGCGGCTTGGGACCGACGACAGATGATCTCACGGCGGAGGCGGTGGCCGCGGCCGCCGGAGTCGCTCTTGTTCGTGACGAGGCTACCGCGCAGGCGCTACACGAGTTTTTTGCGACGCGGGGGGCCGAGCTCGTACAGGCGAATTTGTGCCAAGCGGATATCCCCGAGGGAGCCAGCGTTTTGGACAACCCAATCGGAACCGCACCTGGGTTCGCCTTGGAGTTGAGCACCGGGAGTCATCGTTGCCTGGTCGCGTGCATGCCTGGAGTGCCACGAGAGCTTGAGCGCATGATGACCGAGCAGGTCGAACCGCGGTTGCGTGAACGGTTTATGACGACCCCTGTGCTTCGTCGTGTTCACCGAGTGGTGGGCATCGGCGAATCGGCGGTGCATCAACGTATCGAGGCGATGCTTAAAAGCGCTCGCACTCGCTCGCCGGGATTAGGCAACATGTTTGTCCACTATCGGGCGGGCGCGTCGGAGGTGCAAATTTGTCTTGAAGCGTTGCCGATCGCCGAGGGGGAGCACCGAGGTGTGACCGCGACGGAGGCGGAGCTCGCGTCGCTCGATGGAGCGTTTGCCGAGGCTCTGGCGCCCGGCTACGTCGGCACCGGAAACCAAGAGCTTTGCGCTCGATTGGTGACTCGATTGCTTCAGCTTGGACTGACGGTGGCGACCGCGGAGTCCTGTACCGGGGGGCTCGTCGGCCAGCTCTTGACCTCGGTCCCCGGCTCTTCTGGCTGTTTTCGGGGGGGCGTGATCGCCTACACCAATGAGGTCAAACGTGAGCTTCTTGAGGTCCCGGGCGAGAAAATCGAGAGTCACGGCGCAGTCTCCGAGCCTGTGGCCCGCGCCATGGCCATCGGCGCACGTCGAGCACTACGAAGCGATCTCGCTGTGGCGATCACGGGTATCGCAGGCCCCGGAGGAGGAACCGTCGACAAACCCGTCGGAACGGTTGATCTCGCGATTTCCGACGCCCACGGGACCTCCTACCTCCGCCTTCATCTTCGTGGAAACCGTGCCATCGTCCGTAGAGCGGCCGCATTGAGGGCACTCAAACTTTTGTGGGATCGTCTCGTTGAACACGATTCGAGCCCGACCTAAACCCCCAAACCAATCCTACGATTCGGAGCATTCGCCATGGCTAAATCTTCCTATACAAAGTTGCCCCCTAATCCCGCCAAAGAGCGTGAGTCTGCGATTGAACTCGCGTTAGCGACCATCGAGAAACAATTCGGTAAGGGGTCGATCATGCGTCTGGATGGCAATGGGAAGCTTCCGAGTCAGGACACTCCCGTGGTACCGACAGGGTGTCTTGGTCTGGATATCGCGCTTGGCATCGGTGGATTACCACGTGGCCGAATTGTAGAGATCTACGGACCCGAGTCCTCGGGTAAAACGACGATGACATTGCACGCGATCGCCGAAGCCCAGCGTCAGGGCGGGGTCTGTGCCTTTATCGACGCGGAGCATGCACTCGACGTCGGCTATGCACGGAAACTGGGGGTGAAGACCGACGATCTTCTGGTCTCGCAGCCCGACTATGGCGAGCAGGCCCTGGAGATTTGCGACATGCTGGTGCGCTCTGGAGCCATCGATATCATCGTGATCGACTCGGTCGCAGCGCTAACGCCCAAGGCGGAGCTGGAGGGTGACATGGGGGACAGCCATGTGGGTCTTCAGGCCAGGCTGATGAGCCAGGCCCTGCGTAAGATCACAGGATCTGTGGCGCGTAGCAAAACGATGGTGGTGTTCATCAATCAGTTGCGTATGAAAATTGGGGTGATGTTTGGCAGCCCCGAGACAACTACGGGTGGCAACGCATTGAAGTTCTATGCATCGATTCGCCTTGATATCCGTCGAATCGGGAAGATCAAGTCTGGCGACGAAATTGTTGGCAACCGGACCCGCATCAAGGTGGTCAAGAACAAGATGGCACCGCCGTTTAGGGAGGTGGAGTTTGATATTACCTATGGCGAGGGGGTGAGTCGCGAAGGCATGCTTTTGGATCTCGGTGTTGAGGTCAAGGTTGTCGACAAGAGTGGATCATGGCTGTCGTACAAAGGTGATCGAGTGGGGCAGGGACGTGAAAATGCCAAAAAATTCCTCAAGGAGAATCCCGACATGGCCAACGCCATCGAAGCCGAAATCTTGGCGAAACACGATATTTCCCGCCCTGGACAGGCGAATAAAGAAACCCGTGACGCCGCTGCTGCTGCTGCTTCCCCAAGCAAGGCGGATGCGGATCCGGACGCGAAGCTCGATCCAGATGCGCCTGTTGGCATGGTTCCCACCGGCAAAGGGGCAGCTGCGACGCGAGCGAGAGGCCGTCCGCGGGCAGCGAACTAGCGGTATGTGTTGCTGCGGGCGTCTGCAATCTACGATCTGTAGTCTATGAAATACGAGTGTGGGCCACGACAAGAGTGTCTAGCACGATCGAAATGATAGTTTTATTGTTCCGTCCTGGAGCGACAAAGCTTGTGTGCCGATTCGATTCAGTGGTGAATTACATCGGAGGCTTCGTGCATGCTAGCATTTACCTATGGGGATCAAGCTTGGATGTGTAGCGAAGTTTGCTGGCGCGGTCAGTATTTTTGGGCTGGGGGCCTGTACGGAGCGCTCATCAAAGGAGCATTCCGAGAATGAGGATCCAGGAATCTCACGGGGCGGGACGGAAGAAACGGGAGCGGATCCGGATACGGATACGGGCAACAAGCCGCAGGTCTTCGATTTTGGGTCGGGAGGTACGGGGGAGGGAATAAACTCCCAGGATAGTCCGGGCTGTAAAAAGGTCGACGTCGTGATCGCGGTCGACAACTCAGGCAGCATGGTGGAGGAGATTGCGGCGCTGCGAGGCCCCGTGTTCGACTCGTTCCCAGCAACTCTCCTGGAGGTTGGCGAGGGTCTCGAGGACTTTCGTCTCGCAGTGATCGATGCCTGCAATCAACCCGCGGCCTTTCATAATTGGGGCACAGGTGGTTCCTGTTCCTTTTCGACGGGCAACAACTATATGGTCTCGACCTCTGAGGCGCTGCTTGATGAGTACTCTTGTGTGATGAACTTGACGACCGCAGGCTATCAGGGCCAAGAAGATGGTTGTTCGGGAAACGACGACGACGAACAGCCGGCCAACACGGCAGCGACAGCGCTCACTCAGCCTCTGTTGGACGGGACCAACGGAAGCTTTCTTCGCGACGATGCAGTGCTTTTTGTCGTGGCCATCACAGATGAAGACGAACAGGCAAATCCCGCCCGCAGCGCCCAAGAGATCGCCGATGCGCTGATCGATGCCAAGGGATCGATCGATCGCGTGGTATTTTTAGGCATCGGCGGCGGCCAGCCTGATTTTTGTGAAGGTGCATACGGCACCGCAGAACCGGCTCCGATTTTGCAAGCGGTCGCCAAGGTCTTCTCTGATCAGGAACGAGGATTGTTTTGGGACCTTTGCGGAGGAAGCCTCGAAGAGGCCTTTGCCGCCGGCCTTAAGATCGTCGACGATGCCTGCGATGAATTCGAACCCATTGGCTAGTCGCTAAACTAGGGAAGATCGCCGGGGAGCGTATTGGTTAGGATCCTGGCGCTCAACAGCGTGGCTCGGTCGCCGAAGCTAGGGCAGTTGGGGTTCATCTTGTGGCGTGTCTCTGCTTCCCAGCGGCGCGCCGACTTCATGAATCCGAGCCGGCTCTGTGTATCAAATTTTGGGAAGGTAAGGGCGCTGAGCGCAAGCAGGTGTTGAAGCTCTGGACTTTGGTTGTCGAAGGGGTCTCTGTTTCCAAACAACAGATCGGTGTCATCGCGGTCCAATAGCCGGCTCAGTCGCTCGATGGTGCCGACCTTGATGTATTTTCCGCTATCGTAGCTAATGCGGCTGTAGGTCCATGGAATACCATTGGAGGCGGCTTGAAGTTCGTCTTCGTCGTTCCGAGTATCTCCGTGCCCGAGAAGGTCGGGCGTGGGGTCGGCGTCGACGACCGAGCGCGGAACCTCAAGTGCTCGGGCCAACTGATAAACCTCACCTTTGCTGAGCATCGCTATGGGGTTGGAGTCCACCTCACCATCACCACCCTTTTGAAAGAAGCGTAGCCATCGATCTTCGCACTCGTTTCCCGTGCCGTGGCGTAGGCCTCCACCGCTCATGCGGTTGAGACCCCTGCCCAGGGGGGCACGCAGGCATGAACGAATCGATCCGAGCACCGTGGGGTCGGTCGCGTTACGAGCATCGATTTCCGCAAGTGGGTAGCCCGCAACGCGTAGGCCTCGTCGGCACTCATCGATGATGTCATTGAAGATGCTGCCAAGCTCAAGCTCGATCAGCGGTAGATCGAGCGCGCTCGCGGCTTCCCTCGCCCTCGTCAACGATTCCGATGAGCTTTGAATGCTCGAGTACACCGCCGTGATCTTGTCGGAGCCAAGAGCGCGCACAAGCAGGGCGAGGAGCGTAGAGGAGTCGACTCCGCCGGAGACGTCGAGTTGCGCTCGAGATACTCCTGTTTGTCGGTGCGCGAGGCGGATCGCCTCGACACGGTCTTCGATCAGGGCGCGGGTATCGAGTACGGGCATCGGCGCATCAATCTAAAATGCCAGGTCGACGGCTTCGTCTACGTGCGAGACCAAGACGAGCTCTAGACCTGGGTGCTCGGTCGCCTTGCGTCCCTTGGGCAGCATGGCACGCGTAAAGCCTAGGCGAGCGGCCTCGGTGAGCCGGAGTTTAAGGCGGGGAACGCTGCGAATCTCGCCGGTCAGTCCGACTTCACCAAGAACGACGGTACCAGGCGAGAGCGGCTGTCGCTTGTGGGACGACGTCACCGCCAGCAGCACCGCGAGATCGACGGCAGGCTCACGTAGACGCATGCCTCCAGTCACATTGACAAACACGTCTTGGTCACTGACTGCAAGTCCCGCGTGGCGTTCGAGCACGGCCAGCAGCATGGCGAGTCGGGCTGGGTCGGTCCCGACACAGGTTCGTCTCGGATTGCCACCCCGTGGACTAGAGCTGAGAAGTGCTTGGACCTCGATGAGCAGTGGCCGGGTGCCTTCGAGGCTTGCGGTGACGCAGGAGCCTACCGCTTGGCCTGGTCGCTCGGCGAGAAAGGCCTCAGACGGGTTCTTGACCTCGATGAGACCCACTCCGCCCATCTCGAAGACGCCGAGTTCCTGGGTGGAACCAAAACGGTTCTTTGTTGCGCGGAGAAGCCGGGTCGCGCGTTCATCGTCGCCCTCAAAACTGAGCACCGCGTCCACCATGTGCTCCAAGAGCCGCGGCCCGGCGAGCTGTCCGTCTTTGGTGACATGGCCGACGATCAGCACCGGGATGTTCCGGCTCTTGGCCCACGACATGAGGTGTCCCGCGACGGCCCGGATTTGGCTAATATTTCCCGGGAGTCCCTCTTGGCTGTCGCTGTAGACCGTTTGGATGGAATCGACGACCAAGACCGCGGGCTTGTGCTCGGCCGCGGCATCTAAAATTGTCTCGATGCGGGTCTCGGCCATGAGCAATAGACTCGCGGGGGCGGCGTTGAGCCGGGTGGCCCGACCCCCAATTTGAGAAACGGATTCCTCGCCGCTTGCATAGAGGACGCGTGAGCCGCTGCGTGCCAAGCCGGCACAGGCCTGGAGCAAGAGCGTCGATTTCCCGATGCCTGGCGCTCCACCCAGGAGCACGAGGCTGCCTAGCACCAGGCCTCCACCGAGCACTCGATCGAACTCGGTGATCCCCGTGGCGAGACGCCGTTCTTGCAGCGCTGCCTGACTGGCCTCGGGTGCCGGAACTGCCCGGTTTTTTACGCCGGTCGAGAGCACCACCCGAGCGCCAGATTCGGGCTCGGCGGTGCGTTCTTCGATTGTGTTCCACGCACCGCAGCCAGAACACTTTCCGAACCATCCTGAGCTGCCCCGCTCACAGGCGGTGCAGATCCAAACAGACCGGGACTTTTTGGCCATGCGTGTGTCTGTCGTCTCTGAAGGGGGTTAGAACTTGATACCGACTTGGGCCTGTACGGTTTGCGCCGCCTTGGCGTTTGTGCCGCCGACCTCAAGACCCTTGAAGGGGAACATGACGCCGTATTGCAGCTGGAGAAATATCGGCTCGCGCACGTCGTGATAGCGAAGCGCCCCATCGAGCTCAAGACCGTAGCTACGCATATTTCCTGGCATGGAGGTGGCTTTGGGGCCAAAAGCGTATTCGATGTCGACCCGTATGCTGGCGTTGCGCTCGAACAAGTAAAACGCCGCCCATGGCTTGAAATAGACCGCGTTGGAGGTGGTTCCTAGGATCTCTCGAAAAAGCAGCAGATCGCGCACGTAGCCGCGATTGAAGCGAAATGCCTTGTTGATGTTGTCGCCTGTATCGTCGCCGACCGCGGCCAGCCCGTTTTGTTGCAGGTAGGGGCTCTGGGGGTTGTACGCGATATTGGGCGAGGCATCGCCACTCGCGAACCCCTGATCAAAGCCGAGATGAAAACGGTCGTCGAAGAGCCCGTATTTAAACTCGAAGGCATAGCCGCCCTGGCGCAGTCGGGTTTTTCTCGAACCATCCAACTGAATGGTGTCGGTGTCGAAATTTGCGGTGCCCGGTAGCAGAGAAAGATCGCGGTGCTGGTAGCTTCCGATGACGGCAGCACCCTCGATCTCGACGCGGAGGGTTCGCCAATTCGCTCGAAACCAAAGGTCAGGCGTCAGTATTTTCGCACGTCGATGAACAAGTGAGTTGGCGTAGTTTTGGTAGCCGTTGTCCCCGTTTTGATCCACCGCGCCGTTGCTGAGGGCTGAACCATTGTGGTTGAGGCCGGCAGGGTCGACCAACTCTTGGTTCTGCAAGGGCTCGGAGCCGAGTCCGTCACCGAGGCCGGGCGCCCCCATGGCTCGGTCGACGTCTTGCGTGCGGTACCAGACCTTGAAGCCGAAGTTCAAGACAGGGCGGCCCAGAGAAAGCTTGCGACGGAGCATCTCCGGCGAGTCCCGGCGCTCGACAAAGGCGCTGACCTGGTAGACGTTGTCGTATCGCTCAGCGCTGAAGTCCTGGCCGACCATGTTTCGGGAAGCCCAGCGGGGTCCAAGAAGTTGCGCGGTCGTGGGGCCGGATGCCGCCCAGTCGTAGGTGGCGCCGACCTGTATCAGGCGTCGCTTGTCCTTACCGAGGTTGAAGGCGAGTCGCACCGAATCGACCGAGTCGCCGTAGTCGGCGTCGAGCTGGCGAAGAATATCGTCGCGCTGCAGCCGGTTGTAGCCGCCACCGTTGTTGGCGACCATGCCCATGCCCCATTGGTTCGGCATGCGACCGAATTTGAGGTCCAGACCCCAACCAAAATGGATGTGGCCATAGGCTTGCTTCACGGAGATGCTGTCGGCGAAGCTGTTGATTCCCGCTTGCGGTGTCCGTTGCGAGACGGTGTAGAGATCGATGGGCGCGAAAGGATCTTCGCTCGCGTAGCTGTCGGGCGTGCTTCCGAGCACGAGGTTGTCGAGCAGATCGATTTGGGCATGAACTTTAACGGTGTCCGAAATGTGCAGGGTCGGTTCGAGGCGCAAGCGCAAGTTGGCCGAGCCGATTCCGTCGCGTCGCGCGCAACGGCTGTTGACCTTGGCCGGGCTGACCCCTTGCTGGGTGAGTCGAGCCGCACAGTTGGCACCGTTGGCCGGAGCGGTGCCGTCGTTTCGAGTTTCCCACGATTCTGCCGGAGGTCGGTAGTATTTCCCCCCGTCGCCCGTGGTGTCGACGTTGTTGAGGTGCAGCCGGTGAAACATGTCGGCGCGCATGCGCATGTAACCGTTCAACTCAAAAAACTGCAGACGCCGCCGTACTTTGGGCTGGGCTGGGATCGCTTGAATTGGCTTAAGCGCCTGCTTGTCTTTGGGTGCCTCCTCAGCCGGGCCGTCTTTTTCTTCGCTCGTGGTGGGCGGGGCACCCGCGCCAGGCCCCATGGGGGAGCCCGGACCCCCGGCCATACCGCCAGGCGGACCTGCCTGGGCGAGAAGAGGAATGGTCGCACACCATCCGCCGGCCGCAAACGCCAGCAAGGGTGCAACGCAAGAGAGGATGCGCATTCGCCGGGGAGCTTGAGCAGGCATGAAAGCGGGGCACGCTAACAACCTGGGTGTGAGGCGTCAACAGCCATCGGCGGTCTTTGACGTATGAATCCTTGTGCGACTTTCGCGGGTGTGTCACCCGAAGAAGCGACCCTGGAAGCTTGATACAAGGGACCATGGTGAACGAAGACCGTCCAGGAGCGAAGAGTTGGCAGCCCGGCCAGCTGTTGATGGTGGGTATACCTGGTTATGAGCTTCCCTCAGATCTTGAGGCCCTGCTTAGCGCGGGTCGGGTCGGGGGGGTTGTGCTCTTCGGTCGCAACATCAAGGACGCAGAGCAGGTCCGGCGTCTCGTCGCGCACTGCCATGCGAGCGCTCCCCCCGGGGTCCCCCTTCTCGTGGCCGTCGACCAAGAAGGAGGCCGCGTACAGCGCCTCCGGGAGCCCTGGACTCGCTGGCCGCCGATGCGCAAGGTAGGAGATCTCAGGGATCTCGAGATCACCCAAGCGGTCGCACATGCAATGGGGGTAGAGCTCGTGGATGCCGGATTTAACCTCGATTTTGCGCCGGTGGTCGATGTCGATTTTAATCACGAGAACCAGGTGATCGGCGACCGGAGCTTTTCGAGCGACCCCGAGGTGGTGGGCCGCCAGGCGGCAGCCTTTGTTGCCGGAATGCAGGGCGCGGGATTGGCGACCTGCGCGAAACATTTCCCAGGCCACGGCGACACCTCCTGCGACAGTCATTTTCAGCTGCCACGTATCGACCATGACATGGCGCGGCTCGAAAAAATCGAGTTTGTGCCCTTTCGGGCAGCGATTCGTGCCGGGGTGGCGAGCATCATGAGCGCCCATGTGCTCTTTCCACGTCTCGACGCCAAGCGACCCGCCACGCTGTCTCCGGAGATCATCGGTTTGCTGCGCCATGAGCTGCACTTTGAAGGAGTTGTGTTCTCGGACGACCTGGAGATGAAGGCGGTGGCCGACAATTTCAGTGTCGAGGAGCGCTGCTTGGGTACCTTGCGCGCGGGGATCGATTCGCTGCTGGTCTGCACACACGCGGACCTCCGCAATGAAATGCTCAAGATGCTCGAGCGCGCCCCGGATGCACTCTTGGAAGGGGCGATCGGGCGGATCGTTGCGCTTAAGGGGGGCATCGCAAATAAGACGGAACCATCGGAAGCCGTGGACGGTGATGAGCCCGGGCTGGAGCCGCCTGGGCCGCCATACCCCGAACACCGTGAGTTGGCAGATTCGCTGACCTGAGCGGCAGCCATTGGCCCCGGGAGCCCCCGGGAGCACAATATGACGCTTCCACAAGGTCAGCACACGGCGCAACGATCCGATAGACTTCAGCTTCGATCACGTGGGAGGTCCGCGACGATGGCAACAAAAAATCATGACGAGCCGGCGAAACTCGCCCTGCGTCTCGGTGACAAGGGCAAGGCCGTGAAATCCCTGCAGCGGTCGCTCTCTCGGGTTGGCTTTCCTGTGCGTGTGGATGGTGACTTTGGCACAGCGACACTTCGCGCCGTTGCGGCCCACGTGAAGGCGCAGACTCGGGTCGGGATTTCATCGTGGCAACTGGCGGCGCTGATCGGTGAAGCGGCAGACTTGGGCCCCAAAGCGATGCCTGTTCACAACGAGACCCGCGCTCGGCGGGGGCTCACCACGGTGGGAGCGTGGGCTGGCTCCGCAACGCTCGCCAATCCAGCTCGCGACGTGAAATTTGCTGCCGACCACGGCATTAATCGGCTCGATATCGTGGTCAACGATCACTCGAAGTCTAGAGAACCCCGTCAATTTTCCGTCCGCAGCAGGGATCGAATTTTGCGCTTGTGCGACGCGGCTCGTGCCAAGGGTATCGAGGTTCATCTGATGTCGTGGGTGATGCCTCATCGCCAGTATCTCGACGGAGCGGCCGCTGCCTTGGTGCCGCTGTGTCGTGAGGTCGGCGCCGTCTCGCTGCAGTGGGATGCGGAGGAACCATGGACCTTAGCAACGCGGCGCATGACCTATCCGGCCGCTGCATCTTACATGCAGGAGATCTTTTCGGACCTCTCTTGCGCGATGGGCATCACCGGGATCGGATACGCATCGATACCCAAGCTTGGGCCCCTTGCAAAACTCTGTGACTACGTGGTCCCGCAAGCCTATTCAACAAGGTCCAGTGGTCTCAAGCCAGGGACCGTGGCGAGTAAATTTTACAAGCGTTGGACGACGAAGTTTTCGAAGCCCGTCGTGATAGGGCTGGCCGCCTATCGTCAAAAGGGGATCGCTCACCACACTCCCGAGTCGGCGATGCGGGCGGCGGCCGAAGATGCCGCCCGAAACGTCGACACCGTGATTTATTGGAGTCTGTCCGCCATCCGAAAATCATTGACAGCGGCGCGTGTGGTTGCAAGTCTTCGCGAATGGTTCGCAGGTTGTTGGGTCTCGCGTTGCTTCAATCCGGCTGCGCGTTGAACTCCCCCGCGGATGCCGTTGAGTCGCGGACCTTCACTCAACGCGGAGTGTCGTCACCCGTGCTGGATTCAGCGACGGGGCGGAGTTGTGCTGCGGCATCCGGGCTCTGCACCGAGCATGGTTTTGCCAACGCCGTTCGCGAGAACTCGCAGATTGATGGCCGCTGGGTGAAGCTCGAAGAAGGGAGAGGGTTCCTCGTTCTCCCCGCGTCGGGAAATCCGCCCACCGCAGCCGTGGTGCTGTTGCACACGGCGTATGGTCTCGACGACGAGATGCGGTGGTGGGCCGCCCGCCTCGCTGCCCACAATCTGGCGGTCATCGCCGTGGATCTCTACGGAGGCGAGGTGGCGAAGACCGTTGAGGAGGTGCCCGTGCTCCGGGAGGCCGCGAACGCTCGTCTCGGGCAGAATCTTGCGTCGATCGTTGCCGGCGTGAACTTTCTTCGTGGCGACGAGTCCGTGAAGGCATCTCGTGTCGCGCTCGTTGGGTTTTCCTACGGCGGGGCCTGGGCAACCTACCTTATCTCCAATCTCGAAGATGTCGCTGGAGCGGTCAGCTATGCGGGAGAAGCCTTTGGAGCCGAGAATCCAATCGCAGCGCTGAGTCGGCCGCTCTTGCTGGTTGCTGGGGGCGTCGATCATCAGCTGACGGGAGACCGTTTGGGTGAGATTCAAATTTCTGCGGACGAGGCTGGCGTCCCGCTCGAGGTCCTCGCGGTGCAAGGCGGGCATGGACTTTGGAGCCCGACGCGGAAGGCCTACAATCCCGCGGGGGCCGAACGTTCTTTTTCGGCGATGCTTGATTTTTTGTCGAGGGTGCTGGACCCGCCGAGCCCTTGATTGAGTGCTTGGCGAAACCCACGGAGCGTTGCATGGTCGGCCGTCCGTGAACTGAAAGTGGCAAGTGGGGCCAGCTTATCGCCGGTAAAATTCTCGCTGGATCCTATTCTCCACCCAGTCGACGCACCATGATCGTCGATGTTTGTGCGATGGCCCACTCGTCTTCGAGCAGGAGGTGGGTGTAGGACTCCGCGGCATCGCAGCCAACGAGCAGCACAGGTTTCCCGTGTGGGAGAGCGCGGAGGAGGGCGGCGAAGACGTTCACGGTCATGCCCCGTGGTTTGGATGTCTGAGGAGCCTCCACTCGATGGACGAGCAGCGCCGACCCCTCTTGGGACACCCACGCATGTATGGGTCCAATACCCTCGGCATGGGTCGTCAATGTGAGTCGAAGTTTTGCGGGGGTACCCTCCCAGGCTTCGTGGAGCCAGTTGCAATAGGCCGAGTCTTCAGACAATTGGAAATCATCAAGAAAGCTCCCCCACATCAATTGTGTCGGCGGCTCCGCCCGACCGAAGGCGATGAGAGTATGCTGGCGTCGATGTGCCAAAAAGGAGTGCTGTTGATACCAACCGAGATACGAGTCCTCTGTGAGTATTTGCATGGTTCGCAAACCAAAAGAGTGGGCGACCGCGACGGCCTTTTCGAGCATCGCGGAGCCGAGACCCTTGGCACGCGCATGCGGAAGCAGGCCGATTCCTGCGGTTCGAGCAACACCGGGTAGCGACAAGGGGGCGCCAACGAGCACATAGCCGATCGCTTGATCGTTGTTCACGGCGAGAACCGAAAGCTTCGGATGTACGACCTCTCGAATCGTTTTGGTTCGGAACCAATCGTCGCGGCGGGGGCGTTGGATGCCGCGACTTGTTGCAGGCAAGGTCCCGGCGAAGATGGACTCTGCGAGCGGGCCCAACTCTGCCATATCCGACGACGGGAACCATTCGGCGCCCGTCGTGAGCCGAACAGAACACTCGCTCATCGGCGCCTGTCGAGGGGCTTGTCTGCCGGGTGGCGGCGCAGAAGATTCATCGTAAAAGAGCATGCCACGGCCTTATCGGCGGCACAAATCTTCGCTCGGGTGTGGTGCGGATCGGTAAGGATGTCGGCTATTTCTGAACGGGAACGGGCGCAAGCTGATAGATGAGCACCTCGTCGGTCATCATCTTCGGCACGAGAAGGCGGTCTCGCGTGGGGTCGTATCCGATACTTGCGGGCGCCTGGAGGTCTGCGAGAAACAGCCTGAATTTTTCACCCGGGCGGCCGCGATAGATGCCCGAGGCTTTCCAACTCGAAATAAGAAACGATCCGTCGTCCAGGGAGACAAGTCCATCGAGGGCGCCGGCGGGAAGCGTGGTGATATTCGAGACTACGCCGTTGTGATCAACTTCGAAAAAATCTCCCGATAAATTGACGGACCACAAGCGGTCGCCAGTCGACACCAATCCGTTGGGGTGGCCGAGAGGACCGCCGCGGCGAAGCTGGTGAATCGTCACGCCGTCTTTCTCGATCCGATAGACGGCGCCGGCACTGGCGGGACCCGGGGGGCGGTTGGGGGTGCGATCCCCGGTATCCGAGAAATACACGGTCCCTTGAGCGTCGGCACAGAGGCCGTTTAGGAAGGTTGCGTTCGGAACGATAATCGATGCCAGCGGGGCTCCCGTATTGAGGTTGAACCTCCGGATCTCAGTAATGTCAGCGACGTAGAGGTTGTCCCCCGAGATCGCCATGCCCTTGGGTGCGCTCAGCGAGATTCCGTCTTTGGATCCGTCGATCCACTTGAGGTCGATAATTTGTCCCTCGGGGCTGAGCTTTGAGATGAAGCCGTTGCCGTCAGCATCGCTAGGATCACCATAGACGTTGCTGACTAGATAGATATCGAGGGCACGAGAATAGAGAATCGCTTCAGGCTTCTTGAAGCCGACCTCGGTCACGGTGTGGACCAGTCGTGGATCCAGTGAAATTTCGGAAGACAGATCCGCTGGGGAAAGTGACAGGGATGTGGCGGTTTGGGCCTCGTGGGAGGAACCAGGAGGTGGATTGACGGTCGCACACGCGCATCCAAGAACGAGACTGGCGGGGAGTGTCAGTGACCGTAGCGACGGTTTCATGCTCGTCCTTGTCACACGCCGAGGCCCGGGCACAAAATTGACCGTGAAATGCAAAACGCAGCAGACGTTTGCGTAAACAGCACTCTTCGCACCATTCGCGCAGATGCCGGAAGATCTTCCCAATTTATAGAATCAATGAAAAGTGTGTGATATTGGTTAATATAAAAGTTGAATAAATCGCCCTTGACCTGTCATTGACGGTTGTCGTGCATCCGTACATGACGATAGACTATGTACGGCTCAGCATGGTGGGATGTTGGTCGAAAGGGGTTGAAGTGATGCGCAAAATTTGTTGGATTTCTGATTTGGGATTGCCGTTGGCTCTATCCGTGGTCGCCTTGCCCGTCGGGGGCTGTTATTCGGGCTTGGATGGTGGGTTGGCCGTGGGAGAAACAGGCCCCACGACCGGACCGAACGATTCGCCTGAGGCCCCGGGCGAAACCACGGGGACAGAGACCACGGGGACAGAGACCTCGGCAACCGGAGACGACCCTGACGATGGTTGCGCGGATATCGTCGACATCCCGCTCCGGCGTCTCACGAGCCGCGAATATCGGGCAAGCGTACTCGCGCTGCTCGACGTCGATGTTCCCGAGGTGAGTACATTTCCTCTCGACGAGAAAAACGGTCAGTTCGGTGCAAACGTCAAAAGTGCGCTGGGAGCCCAAAATCTCGAAGAGTATATGCGGGCGTCCATGGCGGTCGCAGCCCGGGCACTTGAGGCGCGTCCGGACAGGCTGCAAAGCTGCGAGGGCATCGCACCAGAAGACCAAGACAATTGTGTGGAGGCAAATCTGACCTCCTTGCTCGCTCGTGCCTATCGGCGACCGGCGGATCCTGAAGAACTGCAACAGATGCTTGATTTCTACGGGGCATCGGTCGAAGAGTGGGGCCGCGAAGATGCCGATCAGATGTTTATCGAGGCGGTTTTGTTGTCTCCTCAGTTTTTGTACGTTCTTCCGCCTTACGATGGCGCTGTGCAATCGAGCCTCGCCTCGCGGCTGTCCTATTTCCTCACGGGCGCCCCGCCCGATGACGCCTTGCGCGAGCTCGCGGTACAGGGGGCCCTGAGCGACAGGGAGACTCTCGAAGCTGAGGTCGACCGAATGTTAAACAGCGACCTCACCGTGGGCTCAATGCCTGGGCTGTTTTCAGAATGGGTTGGATTAGAGCGAATGGACGAGGCCCACAAACTCGCCGAGCCCTTCCCGACCTGGTCCGACGCATTGCGCGCAGATATGCTTGAGGAGACGGAGCGCTTCATCGAGCAGGTGATCGCGCAAGATGGTGGAATCTACGAGCTGCTCACGTCCCGAGAGACGGTTGTCAGTCCGCAGCTCGCGGAACTCTACGGCGTCGCCGAGCAGCATTCCGGAAGCGGATGGGAGCCCGTTGTTCTGCCCGAGGAGGAACGAGCGGGTATGTTGACCCAAGCGAGTTTTCTGACAGGGCATGCCCACGCTGATTCCACGTCGTGGGTCTTACGCGGGAGATTCATCCGTGAAAATTTGCTCTGTGACGCGCTCCCGCCCCCTCCGGACGACGTCGACCTCAGCGTTCCCAATGACGACGGTCGTCTTGAAAATCCTGAATGTTCGCCATGCCATTTCATGATGGACCCCATCGGACGCGCCTTCGATCGCTATGACGCGATCGGTCAATATGCGGAGACGGCGGCGGATGGAAACATGATTCCAGCGGCAGGCGAGGTCTTTCAGGGGGGAAACGAACTTGATATTTTGGGTGGATTCTCGAGCCCCGTGGCGCTGGCAGAGGCGATGGGGGACAGCGAATCCATTCGCCGTTGCATGTCTCGTCAGTTCTATCGTTTTGCCCATCGCCGAGACGAGCACGAAGAAGAACGCTGCCAGATTGCCGAGGCCGGTGATCGTTTTGTAGAGACAGAAGGGGATTTTCGAGCGTTGATGCGATCGATTGCTTTGTCGCCAAGTTTTGTGGGTCTTTCGGAGGGTCAGTAGCCATGGGGATTCGAATCAAAAATCTAAGGTCCTTTAGCCGTCGCGGATTTCTTGGCACGTCAGTGGGCTTGGGCGCCTTGCCATGGCTCACTCCTGCTCGTTTCGCGGGTGCGGCTCCATTGGCATCTCGGCGCCGATTGATCGTGTTTTTCACGCCGAATGGCTCACTTGGCCCGACATTTTGGAAACCGGAGTTGGCCGAAGGAGCGACGCGCGCCGAGTTGACAGCGACCGCCCTACCTGACCCAATAAGTGCGCTTAACCGACATCGAGAGAGTCTTTTTATGGTGGGCGGAGATATCCGGCTGCCGTGCAATGGCAACCATGCCGGCGTCAGTGCCGTTCTCACGGGCTACAAACCGACCCAGGCTGGGTCGCAAGATATGGCTCGAGCCGCCGGAATTTCGATCGATCAACTGCTGGGGCAACGAATGGACGAGACGCCGCTGGTCTTAGGGGTTGGAGGACGGCTCAACTCGATCCGAGGGCAGACACGGATGTCCTATCTTGGAGCGGGACAGCCGGTCGCACCGATTCTCAGCCCCCTGGAGTCCTTCGCGGATGTCTTTGGCAATGGTCCGAGCGACAACGAGGTGGCTGCGCTTCGTCGACTCGCACAGCGACGCAGCATCCTCGACAAAAATGCCGAACAGCTGATGCTTCTGAGGCAACGTCTTTCGGGTGAAGAGGGCAGCAACCTCGACCTCCATTTGGACAGGGTACGTGATCTCGAGTTGAAGCTCTCGGACGGTTCTGCCTTGCCCGAGGCTTGCGTGGGGCCCGAGGTGCCTCATGGGCTGCTGTGGAACAAGGCAAAGAACCGAATGACGACGATTCGGCTGCACATGGATATCATGATCGAGTCGATGCGTTGTGGAGCGCGGAACCTCGGTGTGCTTCAGTGTGGTGACGGTGGTCAGATGATGACTCAGCCGTTGTTTGCACCCGAGTACGGCCTTGACCTGACCGTGAACGAGCACGATGCGGATCACAAATTTAATCCCAGCAAGACGGGTGAGATTCTGACAAATAGGGTCGCCATCGAATACGCCTACTACAGCCTATTTGCAGAGCTCATGGACAAGCTGAAGGCAGCGACCGATATCGATGGTCTCCCTCTTCTCGACAACACTGTCGTGCTCTGGTGCAAGTCGCTCGCTCAGGGTCATGGCTCACAGAAACAATTTTTCATGTTTGGAGGCGGCCAAAATTCTGGAATCACGAAGCTTGGCTTTTACGAAGATCCCGGATCTCATTATGCAAATGACATCATGATCAGCACTCTTCAGCTGATGGGACAATCGGACCAGACCTTTGGTGACCCTGATCTTGTCGGGGGAAGCATCGTCGTCTAGGCGAGGAGTTGCGCCGCTTCGTCGATCACCCTTGTGCTTCGACGAAGCGCACACCTTCGGCGAGCAGAGCCCGCCATTGGCGGGGATCGGGTTCAGGGACCGACAGCCACTCCCGAAAGATTCTCTTGGCTGGGGCGAAGGCTTGGCCCTCACGCCGCTCAATGAGTTCGGACACCCTGGCGCGCGGCAACTTCACAACAAGCCCCGAGCCCGTATAGTCGACCAAGGCCAAGAACTCCTTACCCACCCGGAGGCATCGACCGCTCATGATGGTTCCTTCGACCACTCGAGAATCGTTGGCCTGTAGTTCCGTAGCCAGTTCCCAAAACAGGTCGCCTGCGGACTTCATGATCGAATCGTTTCGAGAGTGGGAACGACGGGCGTGACAGCGACTGTGCCGATAATTCTTGCACTGATTTTTTGAATCATGATGATCGCACTGACACTTCCGCTTCGCTCGCCGAGGGTCAAGAGCCGATAGGCAGATATCGCGCGACCACTCGATTCACTTCGTGCCAACGATTCCGAGGACAAACATCTGTACGTCATGAGTGGACCTCGGATTCAATAGCGATATCACACTTCGTTTTTGTTTTGATATCGAACATGTGATGAGCGGACCGCTCAGGGGACTTCGAATCGTCGAAACGATTGCCTCTCTGTTGTCAATTTGGGAATCGTATCGCTAATATTGTCGGGGAGTTTCACTGCGCTCATGAAAAAGTGACGGTATTTGTCGGTTCGTTCAGTCTCTTGATTGGATGCGGAGATCGGTTGATGGCCAGCGATGTGACCAGAGATGGCCCAGGATTGTCCGGAGACGGAGACGGAGAGGAAACCTTCGACATGACAGGGCTATCCTCATGTGATTCGTGGTCCCAAGATTGCCCGGACGGTGAAAGATGTGTGGCCTATGCGAGCTCGGGGGCCACTTGGGATGCCAACAAGTGCGTAGAGATCAAAGGAGACAAGAAGATGGGGTAACCTTGTCAATATGATGGTTATGTTGCGGCGACGGATGACTGCGATGGAACTTGATTTTGCTGAGATATGAATGAGGACGGTGAAGGAGTCTGCGTTGTGTTTTGTCGAGGTGATACAGTTGCTTGGATCTGTTCAGCTGGAACGATCTGTTCGATATCCGGTACGGGGGTTGTCGTCTTCTGCCTTGAATTGTGCGATCCCATTATGCAGGATCGTATGGAAGGAAAGGGCTGCGATTGGGGCATCGATGAATTTGTCTGTGCGAATGCAGGAGACTTAGAAGAAACCGAGCCATGCGAATATACTAACGATTGTCGACCGGGGTGCTATTGTACGGATAAATGGGTACTGCCTTCTTGCGATGGGAGTGGGTGTTGTGCGACGTTGAATCCCCGCTCTGTCTCGTCGACAGGGCGATCGCATCTAAATTCCGTGTAATTCCGATCATGTAGCCCGCCGTTTGCCGAGCG
>CAYTFJ010000036.1:0-42446 GCA_964437075.1 uncultured Nannocystaceae bacterium | reverse complement strand
AGAGACCCAAGAGACCCAAGAGACCCAAGAGACCCAAGAGACCCAAGAGACCCAAAAGACCCAAGAGACCCAAAAGACCAAAAAGACCCAAAAGACCAAAAAGACCAAAAAGACCAAAGAGGCCGAAGAGACCAAAGAGACCGAAGAGACCGAAGAGACCGAAGAGACCAAAGAGACCAAAGAGACCGAAGAGGCCGAAGGGCTGCACACAGAGCCGAACGATACCCCGATAGAGGCAGCGACCGATAACGACCTTTCGCCATCATCCTCAGACGATCCGGAAAGTCCTGTGCCCCCGCAACCGGACAACGAGTTTGATGACGAGTTTGATGATGAACTCGACGACGAGTTCGATGATGAACTCGACGACGAGTTCGATGATGAGTCCGATACGAAAACCGAATCCGATACCGAACCCCAGGAGATCTCGGGCGCGAGCGTTCCGCCCGCGGACCGCTCGCGGAGCACCAACCTCCCGGGTCCGATCGACCCAACGAACGAGCGAACAGACGCAAACCAGAATGACGCAGGCCAAAATGATGCAGTCGCCCCCGCCGCAAACGAGGGTTTGCCAGGCGCGGATGTCGTTGGAACATCGCCAGATCCCGCCGACGTCTCCGTCCCTGACGACAATACGGACTCCGCCAAACAGGCCTCCGGGACTCCTACCAGTGGCGCCAAGACAAAGGGCCTCGGCAATACTGGCTAGCCGCACAGGACCGTGTAGGTCGACTTCGCCACATGCATGAGGGGCTCGCACCGGCTTTTTGACGGGCCACCCACACCTCATGAGCTCGACTTGGGACTTTGATGAGCGAGTTGTGCGCGAACGATGCGTAGCACGCGTTGCCGCAAGAGCACTTCTCGACTTGCCACGACGCGCGACATCTGGAACCATCCTCGATGCGTGAAAGGGAAGTTGGGACCGCTTGAATACCTTGCGTGGGCGCGGTCTGTTCCTACGGGCGCACGCTATGACCTTAGCGCGAGTGGGGTCCGCGACACAGTGCTCGACGGCGAACCGTCGCCCTTGGGCGACGCGATCCCTCCTGACGTGATCGCTCGCCGAGATCGCAGTCGCTCGATCGTCGGCGACTACGTCGATGCGGTCGCCGGCCGGTACGACATCGACGCCAGTTGCGTTGTTCCGAGCCTCGGAGCCAGCCAAGCCATCACTCAGGTGCTGATGGCACTCGTCCGACCTGGCGATCACATCATCGTCGAGCGCCCCACCTACGAACCCCTGCACAGAGTTCCTGAGGTGCTCGGCATCAGCGTGTCGCGTCTCGAACGCAAGTACGACGAAGACTGGGAGCTGGTGCCGGACCGCCTCGCTCAACTTCTTACCCCACGCACTCGCGCCGTGGTCCTCACGAATTTACACAATCCTTCCGGTGTCAGCATCTCTCCGGACCGCCTGACTGAGATCGGTGAAATGGCAGCCAGGGTCGGAGCCATCCTCCTGGTCGATGAGGTCTATCTCGATTTCGGATTTGATCCCCACAACAAAAATTGTGGTGTTCGCCCCGCCTGCCTCACCGTTCCCAACGCGGTGAGTTGGTCCTCGACCACAAAGTGTTTTGGCTACGGAGCGCTGAGGGCCGGATGGCTCGTCGCCTCTTCGCCGGAGATCGCCAAGGCGTTGCACGCCAGCGCTGACTATCTTAATTTTGACTATCCCGTGGCCACCGCCCTGCTCGGAACTCGTGTTCTCGAACGCGCAGAACCCCTACGGGTCCGGGCTCAGCGCATGGTGAAAAGCGGACGAAGAATCGTCGATCGATGGATCGATGCGGAACAGCGAGCCTCTTGGGTTCCGCCCTCCTTCGGTTTGACCGGTCTCGTTCGGCTTCCCGACTTGATGCAAGATACCAAGTTTGCTCAGCACCTGCGTGACCGCTACGAAACACAAGTCGTACCAGGGAGCCTGTTTGAGGCGCCAGGTATGGTTCGACTGTCCTTCGGTCTCGGTGAAGGTGAGCTTGAACAAGCGCTCGAAAACTTCTCGGCGAGCCTCGAAGAGCTCTCGTAGCGGGATCTTATCCCGCGCGCACCTCACTCCGTTCTCAGGCTGAATCACACGTTGAAACGAAAGTGCATGACGTCGCCATCTTCGACAATGTATTCCTTGCCTTCGACCCGTAGCAGTCCCTTTGCCTTCACCGCAGCATCTGAACCAAGCTCGATCAAGGTCTTCCAGTTGACCACCTCGGCCCGAATGAATCCCCGCTCAAAATCCGTATGAATCACTCCCGCGGCCTGGGGAGCCGTCATCCCCCGGCGAATCGTCCACGCCCGACATTCTTTTTCGCCGGCGGTGAAATACGTGATCAGGTCGAGCAAGGCGTAGGCTCGGCGAATCACTCGGTTGAGCCCGGGCTCTTCAAGACCTAGGCTCTCAAGGAATTCGGTTCTCTCATCGACATCGAGACTCGAGATCTCAGCCTCGATTGAAGCCGAGATTACCGCGATTTGGGCACCTTGCCGCTCGGCGAGTTCCGCCAGCGGCTTGACCATCGGGTCGTCAACATCGGCGGCAACCTGCTGCTCGGACACGTTGGCGACGTACATGATCGGTTTCGCGGTCAGCAGGTCGAGCGCGTCGATGACCTCGGCTTCGTCCTCGGTGAACGTCTCCGTACGCACCGCTTTCCCGTCACTCATGACCCCCAACAAACGTTCGCAGACCTCAAGCGCGACCTTCTCGAGCTTGTCGCCGCCCTTTGACAATTTTCGCGCCCGCACGAGTCGTTTTTCAACCGACTCAAGATCGCGCAAGAGCAGCTCCGTGTCGATGGTCTCAACGTCATCGAGCGGGCTGATGCGACCATCAACGTGTTGAATATTTTCATCCTCAAAGCAACGAACCACGTGAACCAGCGCGTCGACGCTCCGAATATGGGACAGAAACTGATTGCCGAGCCCCTCGCCTTGGCTCGCCCCCTTTACAAGCCCCGCAATATCCAAAAATTCCACGGTGGTGGGAACGATGCTTTTGGGCGTGATGACTCGCACCAACGCATCGAGACGCGGGTCCGGCACACGGACCATGCCGACATTGGGCTCGATCGTGCAAAATGCATAGTTGGACGCCTCAGCGCCCGCATTCGAGAGCGCGTTAAAAAGAGTCGACTTACCTACGTTTGGGAGACCTACGATACCGACGGCGAGTGCCATGGGGAAAACCCGTTTCTAGAAGACACGCCACGCCGGTCTGCGGTGCCCGAACGATCGTCGAGATCACCCAACCGGCGCGGGGAAAAATGTTGGAAACCGAGCAAAGTGAATCAAAGACTGGGGCCCGAAGGCCCCCGCACCTGTCCACCAGAAAAAACAACCTAGCTCGCGGACTCTTTCTCTTGCACGTTCGTGTACAGGAGATCCACAAGTTGATTGATGTTATCAAGCTTGTTGAGTTCAGCCCTCGGCACTTTCACCTTGAGCTGACGCATGCTGCAAGAAACGACCTCGACGATGTCGAGGCTGTTCGCACCGAGGTCCTTCATGGAACGGGCCGGATCGATCTCTACGCCTTCGAGTTCCTCGATAGTATCTACGAGGTTCTCTTTAACGATTTCGAGCACTTCTTCGCGCGATGTCATGTGTACTCCTGAATTCTTGTTCGGCCTGAAAGCGCTTCTTACGCTATTTATTCTCGCCGGGGGACGTACTCTGCAGTCCGTACCGTTCACGGTTCTGGAAGAGACGGACTACGTTGTCCGAAAATCCGAAGCCCCTGTCCAGCAGCAAGACCTGGCCCTTGACTCCATCCATCAGTCCCGAGCAGAGCGCAAGCGCTGAATCCGCGACCTCTTCAGGCTTGATAAAGAAGCCATCAGAGTAATATTTCTTACAAAACGGCACGAATTCGGGCCCAAAAGTAGCTTCGAGCGATTGCGTCTCCACTGGATTCGCCCGAATCACGTTAATTCGGATGTCTTCGTCGATGAGATCTGCCGTGAGATAACGACAAAAAGTCTCCATGACGACCTTCGACGCGGCAACAAAATCGTAGCCGGGCAAGAAATATTCGGGTCCACGCGAAGACATTCCGATCGCATAGCGCGGATAACGAGAGAAAACCGCCTTCGCCGCTTGCAAGTATCCGACGAAGGGCCAGGCGCTGTAAGAAAGACTGCGCTGAAGCGCCTTGCGTGAGAGGTCCGTATGGTCCTGGCTCACGTGGGCGAACGAGACGTTGCTGACCAGGGCTTCTATGCCGTCGTGGTCGCGCTTGATCGCCTCCATCAGCGCCACGGTATCTTCTTCTTGGGAGACATCGGCCTCGAGGATCGTCGGCTTTGGAGCGCCGGCGGCAGCGAACTCGGCCTCGATCTCTGACTCCTCTCGCGAGCCCCAACGATGCGTCAGATAGCAGTGTGCGCCTTGGCGTCCAAAGGACAACCCACAGGCAAGACCGATCCCGTGGGTTCCGCCTGTAACGACGACCGCCTTTCCCTTTAGATCGTTGATCTTCATGATTTTTTTTCTCCCTGCGGTGGTGCGGCTTGGTTGGCTTGGGCAAGCCGATGGCCGAGAGTCATCACATTGTCGACAAAGGCGGCCCCACGGTCGAGCGTAAGCACCTGTCCAGACAAGGAATCGAGCATACCGCTGCACATGGCGACAGTGGTATCCGCGACTTCCTCCGCGGTCACGGCGAACTCTGAAAATTGTTCACTCAGCCCAATGCGTTCCTCCCCAAAAATCTGAGCGAAACTGTCGGTGATCACCTGTCGCGTTCGCAGGGCATTAATTTTGACGTTTTCATCGCGCAAATGCGTCGCCATGTAACGCACGAAGGTTTCGAGCACAGCTTTCGCCACGGCGACGTAGTCGTAGCCCGGATAGTGAGAGTCGGGTCCATCGGATGACATCGCCACTGCATATTCGGGATAGCGGCCAAACTGCTTATGAATCTGGTGCATGTAGTCCAAGAAGGGCCAGGCACTATAGTCGAGACTCTTGAGCAGGGCCCGGCGGTTGTGATTGTCAACACCGTCGCCTCGCATGACAACGCAGACGTTGCTGATGAAGACATCGACACCAGGATTTTCTCCCCCAGAGAATTGCTCGGCAACCGTCGCCATCAGGGCCTTGGTGTCCTTCGGCTGAGAAGCATCCGCCTCGAGGATAAGTGGCACGGGGCCGCCCGTCTTTGCGAACTGGGCAAGAATATCCTGCTCGTCAGCGCTCCCCCACCGATGGGTCAGCACCAATTGGGCGCCAAGGCTTGCGAACGCGAGACCGCAGGCGAGGCCGATGCCTTTGGTCCCTCCGGTGATCAGGACGACCTTTCCCTTGTATGACTTAATCATGGGTTACTTGCCCTCTTCTTCCGAGCCTACGGTATGCCCGTCGCCGCGCGCCATCTCTGGAGATTTTTCCGCCGAGAGATAGTTTTCCCGAATCCGTTTTTTCGTCTCGGGATGCGCGAAACAGATCTCATGCATGCACGATTCCATCGTTCGCGCCTCCTCAAAAGCTCTGCGGCGCGGAAGACCCAAGCTGCGTTTAAGCAGCTCCAACGCAAATCGTGGTTTGTCGGTCAGCCGCCGCGCAATCTTCATCGCCCTGCCCTCGACCTTGGCCCGAGGCTCGATGTAGTTGATGCTGGAGCGCCCTTCGAAGTGTTTCCCTCGAAAATACTGCCCGCCGTACATCATCTCGGCCGCGATATGTTCACCCACCGCAATTTGAAGCAGGCGTGTGGTCCCCATCCCGGGCGTAAACCCAAGGTCCATGAAATTGCAGCCATAGCGACTCTCGCTCCCGAGAACAACCATGTCGCACGCAAGACCAAAGATCAGGCCGCCCCCTACCGCGTGACCCGCCATCGCGGCAACAGTAGGAATCGGAAGTTCCAACAACGCGCGAGTCAGCGCCAGATCATAGGGCGCGATGCCGCCGTCCGCGAGGCTCAGCAGGACCTCGCGATCACCTCCGGCACAAAACACCTCTTCGAGACCCGTGAGCACGCACACCTTCGCCCGACGATCGGCGCTCAACTGCTCGAAACGCTGCAGCAAGGTCTCAACAAAAGCACGAGAAAACGCATTTTTTCCGACCTTGTCCATGAGAGATAGATGGGCCAGCCCGTCTGCATCCACATCGAGCCGAATGGCGTCGTGCATGTTGTTTGTATCCATCATCGATCGTCGGCTCGCCTGCCCTTGTAGCGTACAAACCACGACGGAAGCTCGCCCGTGAAAAATGCCTCGATCGCTCCGAGTGTCTCGGTCTCGAGGAGATCCTCCGCGGTGCGCTTGACGCCGCATGAGAGTGCCTCGGCCAGCGGAAGCCCGGCGGTCGTCTCGCTGAAGCGCCCGAGCCGCGAAATCGCGCTCGGACCCATCCGCAACCAACCTTTGATCTGGCGCCGTAGTGCACGCTGCAACTCAGAACGTCGGACCACAGTGTCAACGAGTCCCAGGCGATGAGCCTCGTGCACGTCGAGCGCTCGGGCCGCGAGCGCAAGCCACTGCGCCTTTTGTGGTGGCATCCGCCGCGCGAGTAAGGGCATCACCATGGCCGGAATGAGTCCAAAGGTGCACTCCGGCAAGGAAAACTCCGCGGCTTCGGTTGCAATCACCACATCCGCCGCGGCCACGAGACCGACCCCGCCCCCCATCACAGGCCCATCCACCACGCTACAGACCGCTTTTGTGCAAGTCGTCAACCTCAACATGCACTCTGCATAACGCTTGAGATTGTCGACCTGGTCTTGGCCGGCCTCTCGACGAATCGCTCCGAGGTCCATGCCCCGACAAAAATCAGGGCCGGCACTCTCGATCACGAGCACCCGACAACTCGGACTCGCTTCTGCCGCGACCAATAGCACCAACAACTCCCGTAGCCCTTCGGCATCCAAGGCCACAGATCGAGCCGGCTCGCGGTCAGGACCGGACGATGGTTCTAGCCGCACAAACCAGACAGGATCAGTCTCGTCGCGATCGCTGACTACACGCACGAGCTTCCTCTAGGCGATTCGGTAGCGGCGCTCCCAATCCTCGACGCCGTCGAGAACCAGCCGGCCAGATCCTTCGTAAACTCGCGCATAGTGCTCTGAAAGAGAACCCGACATCCCGTCGGCCTCGCCTCGGTCGATGCTGACCTCGCTTCGATCGATCATCGCAGTCCTGCGCGACTCGATGGCCTCATATTGCTCCACGCTGACCGGAACACGTGCCGCGAGCCCCGCCTCCAACTCGCTCTCCGCCACACGCTCGCGGGCCTTCGGACCCACCACCAGGGGATAGAACTCCGAGCAAGATCCAGAGCCGTAGGAGAATACGCTGATGCGGTCGCCTGCAACCAAGTCCTCACTGGCATCGATCAGACCCATCATCGCTATGAAGGTCGCCGAAGTGTACGTTCCTCCGAATAAACTATTGTAGCGAAGGGCCGATTTCGACTTTCGTTCGAAGTGCGCTCGAATCTCAGAGTTTTTCATCTTTCGGCCCGCGCGACGAAGGGCCGCGCGATGTGCACGGTAGGTCATGCCGCCAAAGGGAACATGATAGATGTGCTTCTTGAACGCCGCATCGTAGTCAGGAATGCCCGATCGCTCCATGAAGTGGTCAAACGACCCTTCGAGCGCCTCCAGGTAGCCAAACAAGCTGGTGTCCGCATGACCCACTTCCGTCGTCGATGTTGGACGGTAGGTGTCAAAAATTTCCTGTGTCCAATATCCGTTTTGCTTGAGGTCAAACTCAAAGACCTCCGGTTGATCACTGATCAACACCGCAGTCGCGGCCGCCCCCAACACGTACTCCCAAGGTTTCCCGAGATGCATCCGGCTCTGGTCTGTCATTACGACCAAGGCCTTGGCGCCCGGACTCGCCTGAGATGCGACCCAGTGAGCCGCCATCATCACCGCGGACGTTCCGCCATAGCAGGCATGCTTCGACTCGAAGTTGCGACAATTCGGCCCGACCCCCAGGTAACGATGCACGTAGGTCGAGATCGGTTTCCCGAAGTCGGGCGAGCTCTCGGTGCCAACAATTATAAGCTCGATCTTCTCACGGTCCTTCTGCGAGACAATCTTCAAGGCGGCGTTGACCGCCATGGTCACGGGATCTTCCCACACCGGATTAAGTGAGCGCGCTTGGACCCATAGCTCGTCGAGAGGATGGGCAGGATCCTTGCCACGGGCCTCCGCCAAGGTCCGCATGTCCAAGGAGAGCGTGCAGGGATAGGCGGCAATCTTCTCGATCCCGATCCTCGTGTGCGTTCGCATAGACACTTCTCTCGTCCCGACGAACCTAGTAGGTCCAGTTGAGGCCGCCGGTCACGTTAATGACCTCGCCGTTGACAAATCCGCCATCCTTGGACGCCAAGAACGACACGGTTCCGGCAAGTTCAGCGATGTCGCCCATACGCCCCTTGGGCATGGGACAGTATTGTTTCCAATAATCCTTGTTTTGCTGGGGCATGGTCTCGCGCGTCATGTCCGTGTCGAAAAAACCAGGAACCACGACATTGCAGGTAATGCCTTTGCGCCCATATTCCTTCGCCACTGACTTGGTCAGCCCATGCAGGCCCGCCTTGCTCGCCGCGTAGTTGGCCTGCCCCGTCCCGCCGTTGTGTTGGATCGACGAGATATTGATGATGCGTCCAAAACGATTCGAAAGCAGCGCCGGAAGAAACTGACGGATCACATAGAAGGGTCCCGTGAGATTGGTGGCGATCACATCGCCCCATTCCTCGTCCGACATGCTCACGACAAGATTGTCGCGATTTGCGCCCGCACAGTTGACGACGACCTCGACGGTCTCGAAATCCTCGATCACGGCATCGCCCACCCGCTCCACCGCCGCCGAGTCTGAAACGTCCATGGCGTAGGCACGGCACTCCACGCTCGGGTTGAGCGCCTTGGCGGCAGCAATCACCTTGTCGGCAGCGTCCTTATTGCGAACGTAGGTGAAAGCCACATCGTGACCACGCTCAACCGCCTGCAAGACGATTCCAGCGCCAATACCTCTTGATCCCCCCGATACGAACCATTTCATAGCCAGTCCCTATCCTTCGTAGGCCCGAACGAGGGCGCAGCAGTTGAGGCCGCCAAAGCCAAATGAGTTTTTAAGCATGATCTTGGACTGATGATTCACAGGCCCGTCGCTACACACATCGAGATCGATCAGTGGGTCCATCTCCTCGACGTTGATCGAAGGATGAAGCCGGCCGTGTTTCATCTGCATGAGACCCGCGACCATCTCGACCGCCGGAGCCGACCAACAGGTGTGCCCAAGCATGGATTTTGGCGCATTGATCTTGAGCTTGTAGGCATGCTTACCGAAGGCGGTCTTCAGAGCGGCAATCTCGGAGAGATCGCCCTGCGGTGTAGAGGTTGCGTGTGCACACACAAAATCGACCTGTTCTGGTGCGACCCCACAGCTCTTGAGCAGACGAGCAATCGTGCGAGCCTGTCCTTCTGGCGAGGGCGAGGGCAGGTGGGATCCGTCTCCTGTGGAAGTCACGCCGAGCACCTCCCCATAGATCTTCGCTCCACGCGCCTTCGCGTGTTCGAGCTCCTCCAGAACGAGACATGCAGCCCCATGGCTCGGAACAAAACCCTCGCGCCTTGTATCGTAGGGACGGCTGGCTCGCTCCGGCTCGTCGTTGAAACTCTCGATAGCGATCGCTCCCATCATCGCCATGGCATGTGGGCCCATCTGCGAGAAATCGAGGACCGCTCCCACCACAGTCATCACGTCGTGGTCGTGATGGCGGATCTCATCGACGCCACTTCGCAGGGCAATATTGGCCGACGCGCAGGCGCCCCCCATCGTATAGGTCGCCCCCTGACTGAAGGTCAATTCGCTCACGGATCCAGCATGGTCCGTGTCGAGCATGGACAGCGCTGCCATCGAGTCGATGTAATCCGGCTCATCCAAGAAGGTCACATAGTTCTCAGCAAAATACCGCTCGTTGAGATTGTGACCGCCGACGATCGTGCCGCGGCGTGTCGAGTCGCCATCGAGGGAGAGCCCCGCATCGATCCAAGCGTCGGTCGCTACCGTCAACGAAATTTTTGTCGAAAACGGCGCCTTTTTCGATAGCGTTCGCAGCCGTTTGTGCATCGCGCTATCGATCTTGTCGCGCAGCCCGGCCACCTTGCCTTTGTGATCGTAGTCCGAGATGTCTCCGCCGACCTTGGAATAGACATCGGGGTTGTTGAGGAATTTCCACCGCGTGATGGCCGATTTCCCGGCGATCAGGTTGTTGTAAAAACTATCCAGGTCGTCGCCGAGAGGGGTGTTGATCCCCATTCCAGTGATGACGACTCTTCTCGCATTCAAATTCATCGGATTCTTGTCGCTCCGGCTTGTGTCACAACGTGGTCCCAGCTCAATCGCCGAGCATGATCACCTCAAAGACGGCAAGGGCACACACGTCGTTGCCCAACATCGCCTGTCCGGCGCAAACCGAGACATAGTCACTGTTTTCGACGGATTTGGCGATCAAGGTCAATGCATCCCCCGGACGTACTGCGCCCTGAAAGAGCGCATGCTGAACCTTGAGGAGACGCAACTGCTGCGGGGTCTCGCCGGGGTCCACCGAGGTTTTCCCTGAATTGAGTAAATGCTGCAAGCAGATCCCCAGCTGACCGACCATCTCCAACAACAGCACCCCGGGATACACAGGATCCCCGGGAAAATGGCCAGCAAAGACGGGGTCGTCCGCGGCGATGCGGCGTCGTCCGACAATCGCGCCAGCTTCGAGATCGACCTTGTCGACGCCGTCGAGCAGTAAGAAGGGGTCGCGATGCGGCAACATACGCTCCAGAGCCGAACGACCGAGTGCCACGTCATCGGTGGTCTCATTCGGCACGAACAGCGCGCGGCGGCGTCCTCGCTTGATCAGCGCGTCGAGCAATGGATCCCCGCGAAACTCGGCTCCGATGCCGAAGTTCGCAAACCGGCGACCACGCCGGCGAGATGCTCGCCAGTGTTCTCACGGCTGTCGGTCTTGAACTTCGGATTGCGCGTCCACTTACGCTGCAACAGGTTGTGCAGCACCGCACGTGGACCCACCTCAAGAAACACCGCGTCCGGGTGTGTCTCGAGCAGAAAATCGATCGATTTACGCCAGAGCACCGGAGAATAGACGTGCTCCGCCAGCATCTGAATGAAATCGGCGGTCGACGGGCGGGGCAGTGCTCGGCCCAAGCGATTCGGAATGTACGGAAGCTCTGGAGTTCCGAACGAGAGAGCATCGAGCGTAACTCGAAACTCGTCGGCGACGCTCTCAAACATCGAGCTGTGCATAGGCACATGGCGCTCAATCACCTCTGGCTGCACATAATATTCGTCCTCCAGCACCCGGACCGCGGCCTCGACGGCGGCTTGTTCTCCAGAGATCACATGCTGCCGGGGGCTGTTGAGATTGACGATCTCAAGGAGACCAAGGTCTGACACCGAGCGCACCACCTGCTCAAGCTCCCCGATATCGATCGGCTGCACAGAGGCCATCCAGCCACTCGGACCACGGTCGTAGGCTTCACCGCGGGCCTGTACAGCCAGCAGGGCCTGCTCAAAGTCCAGCGCGCCAATATGGACGAGGTGATTGTACTCGCCAAGACTCAGACCCAATGACAGCTCCGCCCGGACTCCCGAAGCTTCCACAGCACGCAAAAACATGTGATTTGCGAGAAACACGCCGACTTGAACATCTACATTGCGCGCGAAGGCATGCTCGTTCTCCGCCGAAAAATGAGTGCGGAGGTCCCTGCCAAGTCGCTGCGATGCAAGATCGAGAATCTGGCGGTTGGCGGGATGAAGGTCGATGAGTTTGTCGAGCATGCCCGGGTACCGGGAGCTCTGCCCTGGAAACATAAAGATTAAGGTCATAGGTCAGCTCTCAGAGAGAGGACGCCGCAGCGCGATCATCCTCGGATATTGAAGCGAAAGGGTCCAAAAGGTGACAAAAACAAGGGGGTCTTACCGTCGTGTCCGTCTGAGCTGGCGGGATATCGCCAATAACCGTGCCTGTCACGGAAAAATGAAGCGACACGATGGGTTCTCACAATCGCAACCTGAAGCCACTCAAGGCGGCCCCGCCATGTGAGTCTCCGCTTCACTCCGGTTGGTTCAACCTAAACGACGATTTGTTCGATCTTTGATCAAACGTAGATGATTTGGTCGCGCTCCGGCCCAACAGAGACATGCGTGATGGGCACTCCGACCGACTCTTGAATAAAATCGAGATAAACGCGCGCTTCGCTAGGAAGATCTTCCATCGTACGAACCTCGGTGATCGGTACGGACCAGCCCTTAAAGCTTCGAAGCTTCGGTTTGACGCCGTCAAGCAGATACGGGGCTGGAAAGTGCTCCAGCTCGCTGCCGTCTGGCAGCACATAATGGGTGCAAACTTCGATCGTCTCGACGCACGATAGGACGTCAAGCAGCGTCACCACCAGGCTTGTTGCCCCTTGCACGCGGGCACCGTGGCGTGTCGCCACCGCATCGAACCATCCGATGCGTCGAGGCCGGCCGGTCGAGGCCCCATATTCTCGACCCACTTCACGAATCCGCTCTGCGATCGGTCCCTCAAACTCCGTGATAAAAGGACCGGCGCCTACCGCCGAGCTGTAGGCCTTACAGATGCCCATGATCTCGGTGATCTCATGGGGCGCCACGCCAGCGCCTACTGCGCCATGTCCGGCGATCGGGTTTGACGAGGTCGTGTACGGGTAAATTCCCCAATCAAGATCGCGCAAAGTACCGAGCTGTCCTTCGATCAGCACGGTCTTCCCCTCGTCGAGCATCGCGCGAAGCGGCACAAAGCTCTCGCCGATGTAGCCCGCGACCCTAGGGATATGCGGCAGCAATCCGGCCACGGTCTCGTCCACCGAGGTCTCGGCCACTCCCAGCCCGCGAAACATCACATTCGCGAAGGCGACGATCGGCACCAAACGCCGGCGCAAATGGGCCTCCCCGAGCAGCAACTCACCCATCTGCAACCCGACTTTGGCGACCTTAAACTGATAGGCCGGAGCGATGCCTCGGCGAGTCGAGTCGAACTTAAGCATCCCATCTTGGTTGTCCAAGGCCGCCTCGATCTTTTTATGGAGCGGCAACACCACATGTGCACGATCCGAGACCAAAAAGTCGCCGATCGAGACCACCGATTTGCGCAGGGCATCCATCTCATCCGCGAGCGCTTCCGGGTCGACCACCACGCCCGGCCCCAAAATATTGAGGGTCGTCGGGTAGAGGATCCCGGAAGGGATGAGGTGAAAAACAAATTTCCCGAGATCGTTAACGATGGTGTGACCCGCGTTCGCGCCCCCCTGGAAACGTACTACTGCATCGACGGAGCGTGCGAGAAGGTCGACGATACGTCCCTTCCCCTCATCGCCCCAGTTGGTCCCAACGACTGCAATCACAGGCATACGATCGGTCCTCTATTCGCTATCGACTCTGGTTGTGCACACGACGAAGCGTGGCCTACGCGTGAATCCCGCAACCGCCGCACAGTACAGGCGTCGTGTTTCTTGGGACCCTCATTCGGGTCGGAAAGGTACCCGCGGGCCGTCATAAGTTCAACACCACAGACAAAACGCGTCCAATGCGCCTTCACAGGCCCCCAAGCTCCAAACTCAGGCGTGCAAATCGTCGAGCCAACTGAGAAGCGGGCCCTCCTTGCTCTGCCATGGACCCGAAGGTCAGGGCGGCTCGCGCGTATTTTGTCGCGCGCAGCCACTCGATACCCGGCTCAAATTCCTGCGGCCACCGGGGAAGATCCATTCGATCCCCCTGGGCAGACGATCTCGAGTCCTCCCCCGGGAGCCGGTCGGCGGCCGCACGCCTACTGCGCTCCCCCTCCACCTGGGAGAAACGCGCCCGGAAACGGGCTCGACTCTCCCAGAAGCGCTCGGCGCTCGCTATCCGCTCAAAACAGCTTCGTGCCTGCGAAAAGCCCTCGGCCGATCCGCGCACAAGCGCACCATGGAGAACGGCGAGGCAGTTTTTTTCCGCCTCCTTGATCTGAACCCGACCCCATATCGCTGTCCCGACCAGCAAAATGATCGCCACGAGCAGGCCATAGGCGCCTGCGCGCAAATCGCGAGAGCGTTCGAGCCGCTGGCGCTTGGAGACCACCACCTGCAGCATAGCAGCGAGCGCCGTGATCGCCGAGCACGCCCCCCAACCGCCCCTAGCAGAAACCTGTGCCTCCCTCACACACGGTTCCATTCAAATTGAGATAGATTGCGCACAGGAAGCTTCATGCAAGGCAACGCCAAGGTCCTCCAATCGCTAAACAATTTGCTCACAGGTGAGCTCACGTCGATGGACGTCTACCTTCTGCACGCGCAGATGCTGGCCGACTGGGGATATCCAAAGATCGCCGCCCGCCTCGCGCACGAGTTCGACGACGAGAAGGGTCACGCCTGTAAGCTGATCGACCGCATCTTATTTCTCGAAGGCAGCCCGAATATGGCGAGCCGGGAGGCTTTCGCCACGGCCACGGACGTGGAAAACATGCTGCGCGCCGATCTTGAACTCGAATACGTGGTCGCAAAAAATCTCAACGAGGCCATTGAGGTTGCCGAGGGAGCCGGGGACAACGCCACACGCGAGCTCCTGGCCGAGCTGCTGCGTGACACCGAGGAAGACCATATCTTGTGGCTTGAAGCCCAATTGCACCTCATCGACACCGTCGGCCTTCGCAACTATCTGCAAGAACAAATGTAGTCGCTCCAGCCGATTCCGGGACGATGCCCAATCTGGTGCAACCTGCTCGACCAGAGTCCGTTTTCGACTAGAGTTAAGGGGTCGCCTACCGGCGGCCCCGTGACATGAATGCGTCCCTCGCCATAGGAGCAACCCTCACCGAGGGTACCGACGCGATCGTCGTTCTTCGCGACGGTCGAGTGCTGAGCTACGCGGAACATGGGGACCCGGCTGGGATCCCCGTCCTCTTTTTCCATGGAGTGATGGCCTCGCGTCTCGCCGTCCACCCCGACCGACACGTCCTCCACGCCCTCGGCATTCGATTGGTCGCTCTCGATCGACCTGGCTACGGACTCTCTGCTCCCCACCCGGGCCGTACGCTCCGAGACTGGGCCGATGACGTAGCAGAGCTCGTCGATCACCTGGGTCTTCGTCGATTCCACGTGCTTGGCTGGTCGGGAGGCGGACCTCACGCCATGGCCTGTGCCATGGCCATGCCCGGTCGCGCAATTCGCGCTTCGTTGGTCAGCAGCATGGGCCAGCCCGGGGTCGCGGCATCGATCCGTGATGGCCTCGGGCCCAATCGCCGTCTGTGGAATCTGGCCCTACGCGCGCCCGACGGCATCGTCGCCCGAGCTGGAGATCTGGTGATTCGTCACTCTCAACGATTCCCTCACCGCTTCTATCGCAGCACGATGGCGCGCCTCAGCGAACCCGATCAAGCGGTCGCCGCTCGACCCGAGATCAAGCGTTGGGTCATCGACTATCGGGCCGAAGGACTACGACAAGGCACGGCTGGAATCCGTGAAGATGCCCGGCTGCTCCTAGATCCGTGGCCCTTCGATCCAAAAACAATGGACTGCCAAGTCGACCTCTGGCATGGGGCCCTCGACTACGTCGTCCCCTTGCCTCTCGTTCAACATCTCGCGGAGGCCCTGCCATTTTGCACACCCCATCTCCTGCCCACAGAGGGCCACTTTCTCTTGATCGACCGCTGGCAAGAAATCCTCGCTACCTTGGTTCATTAGCCAAATGACTCACCAAGATGGACTCGATTCTCTAGTACTGAATACTCGCCGAGATCTCGTCAAGTTTGATGAAGCATTTTACAGGCATTTCGGCCTCCGTCCGTCGTAGCGCAACGCGGAACTCCTCTGCAGCATGCTCGAGTCGAGCATCGTCGAAGTCATAGCGAACATCGACGAGCCGAGTCACGTTCGACGGCTCAAAAAAGACCTTGTGAGCGATTCGAGCCTTGAGTCGGTCCACCCACCGGGTCACATGCCTCGGGTCCGTGGGCCCGGAATCCAAGGACGTAGGTGGGGGAATTCGAAGTCGAAGTCGAAGATACTTCTCCTCCGGGGTTACGTCGAAACAAAAGGCGTTGTGATCCACCACGTGCCCGATCGACATGTCCCATACCAATCCAGCCAAGACCTCCTCAAGGACGCCCGCCTTAAAGATCTCGTCCGGCCCTGGGAAACCGGGTATCCACCGCGCGATGTACCCTGCCCAACGTGAAGTATACTCATCGTTGGGCGGAATCTCCGCGGCAATCTTCTGCGTAAACCCCAACACTGTCTCATAGTAGCGTTCTAGAAAAATCCCATCGTCACCGTGCACGGGCTTGGGTCTTCGACGGAACTGATAGGGCGGATAGCCGGGGTTTCCAGCGACACCGCGGTAGCCAGCGACAAAAAGATCGAGCAGTCCGTCGCTCGAGTTGGCTGTGAAAGGAGCATAGAGGGTCGGTCGCCAATCCGTGATCACGCGGCTCTCGAACTCCAATACCGCCTTATTGAGTTGCAGTTGAAAGCGAAGATGGGGTCGCAACAATCGAAAGATGAGATGGTCCATCGGGACACTGGACTTCGTAATCGCGTTGATCGCGTCATAAGGAAAATGCAGATTTGGATGCTCGGTAAAGAGCATCGAATATGCGGCCCCTTGAAGGACAAAAAACTTGGCGGTATCCCAAGCGTCCTTGTCACCCGGCGCGATCATGAGCGTATCCAACTTGACCGCCACAACCTCGCGACGCCCGCCTTTGTCGCGGATCAATGTCACGGTCGGAGCCACGTACATCCCTCGATAGGGGCGCACGCCAGCGATCGCCGTAAAATCGGACTTGTAGTAGGTCGCCCTAGCATCACCGAGATAGCCAGCGAAGGCCTGCCGATCATCCGGACTTAGCGTCGACGTAAGAAATTTTTCGTAGACGGAGTGAGTGATGAGATGCTCGAAGCGCTCATCACTCACCAAGCTCAGTGGTCGGTGCTTCACCGCATCCACACACCCACCGGGATATTGACAAGAAACTTCACTACGATGCGCAGGCCCACATGGAGAGTCCAATCTAGCCGTTCCCGCAAAGGAATATTCAAAACGATCGGGGCCTCCCCCATCGGGCGCTGGGGATTCGGTTGGGGCCACGGCCCTTTTCGGTCGTACAAGAACTTCTTGCTGTCCATTAATGATCTTTCTCCTGGGGCCGATGACACTACCAGGACCGCGGCGGCCGCCACAAAGTTCTGTGCGCACGCTTCCGAACACGTGTCGGTGCGTCTGGTGCCACGACATCAACCCCTCCCCCCTCGGCTCTCGTCATCCCAGGCTCGAGATGTTCAAGCGATCCGTTCCATCCCAATCACCCATTCGAGGCGGATAGGGTGACCGAGTCAGAAATCATCGCTTTCGTTCATCGCCTCGGGCTTCATGGCGCCGAAAAAGAGGCGATCATGGCGGCGCTGTTGAACTTTCCTGTCGATTGTCTCAGCCGTGGGATGTTTGCCAAAGGTGTGCTCAAGGCCGCCGAGAGGCCCGTAGGGGCCCTTGAGGCTGAACTCCTTCAACAGCGCGCCCGCTACCCGAAACGGATCATGGGCTTTCAGCTCTATCCGCACCGGGATTTTTATCTCGTGTTCTACTCGGTCGCCACAACCCTCTACCCGGACAAAACTCTTGCGGAAGGCATGCGACTGCTCGCGGAGAGTTTTTATCCTATCTTCGCTTCCAGCCTCATCGGCCGAACGATGAGTGCGCTGATTGGCAAAACACCGGCCGACGTGCTTTCTCGGTTCGCCGAAGCCTACAAGATTGCAACACCTTGGTGTGAGCATTCCATCACACAAGTGGAGCCCAATCGCCTCCTTTGGCACTGCACTGTAGAACCGTGCCCCCACTACACATCGACATTCGCGGGTATCTGCACCGGCATGGTACGCACAGTCACCGGAATCACCCCGGAGTTTGAGACCCTCTCGATCGAACACGCGGGCGACCGCCAGAAGTTCGTATTTCAGATCTCCTGGCGGTGAGCATGCGCCACCCGGTCCCGAGCGGGCCTCTTAGAACGCGGTCCAACTCAACGCGGTGAAGTCATCGAGGCTGGACCCGAGCAGACCCGCGTCGGAGAGCGTAAACAAGCGTTCGCTCAGAACCATCGCCCGGCTCGTCGGGAAGGCCCCCCCGTCAACACCATCCTCACGATGCTCAAGCTTGGCAAGTTCCTGAATACCGTCTTGCACGGTTATACGCAGCGCGAGCACGCCGGTAAAACTGCCCCCCTCCCCATCGCCATCCCAAGTCTCCACAGGGATCACAACGAGGTCCTCGGGGCTCCAATACAAAAACGCATGATCGTCGTATTCAACCGATGAGTACCCGGATCCCAAGGTGAACTGGTGCAAGCGCTTGGGATCGCTTTTGTCGCTCACATCGAAAAGCGAGATCTGTGTTCCGAGCGTCTGCCCGTCTTCGGTGGCATCCTGGCCGACGCCGATCAGATGATCGGCATCAAGGGGATGCAGATATGCAGAATACCCGGAGATCTTCAGCTCTCCCAAAACCGTCGGCGCCGCGGGATCGCTAAGGTCCACGGTGTACAAGGGATCGGTCGTCCGAAAAGTTACAACATAGGCGGTGTCCCCCATGAATCGTACCGCGTAGATGCTCTCGTCCGAACCCAGGCCACGGACTTGGCCCAATTGGACCAGCGCACCTTCACTCTCCTCGAAGGTCGTCACGAAGCTCTCTTGAGGCGAATTGCCTCGCAGGTCTACGTCAGTTGTCGCCATGCGCAAAACGCCTTGATACTCAGACATCGACCAACGATTGAGCAGCCACCCGCGAAATGAACCGGATGCCGTATAGTCTGCACGTTCGGGGCTGCTGATGTCGAATTTATGAAGGTACGAGGTGTATCCCTTGTAGTCTTCTTCGGCACGGAATCGAATGGCCGAGCCTCCCGTTCCGGTCTCGTCGTCGGCCTCCCCTGTCCCGGGAACCGATTCCCCCTCTGTAGAGTCCGATTGCGTATCTCCTTCTTGGTCGACCGCTTCGCCCTCCATCGCATCGTCTCCCCCCGATGGCCAATCTCCCCACGGGCGCGTCGCAATGTACAATCCATCGGCAGAGGCATAGACCTGTTCTCCCGACGAGAACACACCGACCCCCTCGCCCCGGGTCATGCCCTCGTCAAGATCGTAGGTCAACACCGAAAGCACCCCAAGTCCCGACTCCACGCCTGGTCTCATGGCGCGCTCGCAGCCATAGAGCAGACCCACTTCAAGCGAGTCGTTCTTGTCGCTGACATATTGCGGCAACCAATCCTCTGCGGTCGCCGCCGCGAGCACTTGCTCGTTGTGCGCTCGGGCTTCGGCCTTTGCGTCTTCGATGGCGTTCGGGCTGCGAAACGTGAATGTCCCACTGCCTGTTTCTGTCGCCCCATCGCCGGGGTTACCATCCGATCCGGGCTCAGGCTGGGGCTCAGGCTGGGGCTCAGGCAAGGGCGCGGGATCCGGATCAGAGCCAGACGAGCCCCGGTCCACACCTTCGTAGATCGATTGCCAAGAGACAAGGTCAAGACCATTGGGCTCCGAATGAAGAACGACCCGCACAACCCCATCGATCATTCGAGCGGCCACAGAGCGGCCGCCGAGCGTCTCGATCGATACGATTTTCAGATCGTCCGGCTGCGATATATCGACTTCCACAAGCTGCGTCAGGGCCTCGTATCCCGTCTCCCACTGACTCGGTCGCTCGCTCAGTTCCACCTCCTGCATGTCCGTGTGAGCGATCACCAAAACGCGATCTCGAAATAGGAACATCTGTGATCCGTAGCTCCCTGCCGGGAGTTCAAGGGATCCCCGCAATTCAGCGGTCATACCCGAAGCGTCGATCAAATGTAGGGAGTTCCCGGCGATCGCCAAGATTCTCTCGCCGTCCGTCTTGATCTGGTCCGGCTCGTCGATCCCTGCTTCCTGGACGTTCGTATTCGAGAAGTCGACTCCCGCCTGCGGACTCCCACCATCATCGCCCAACTCCGCGCCGTCGTTTGAGGCAGGCAGCCCGCCCGCCGTCTCATCGATACTACGGTCCATGCCCCAATCGACGTTGGCCGATTTGCGGGTGCGCGTTCCGCAGTTTGCCCGTCTCATCGATACTACGGTCCATGCCCCAATCGACGTCCCCCGATTCCAACATCTCAAGCATGTGCTCTCGCGTGAAGCGCAGCATGGGCTCGCAGCCAGCGAACTTGTGCAACATGCGGGCCTCCAAAATGGGCTCACCCTCCTCGCCGTCCATTCCCGAGCCACACGCGGTCAGCCCTGTGGCCCATGCCATCGCCACAAGGCTCACTGCTCGTACCGAGCTCACAGCGCGACCACGGCGTAAGTCAACAATAGAAGTATTTTTCATAACCAAAGAATACACCTCGCACATAACCCCGCCAAACATTCACCCGAGGCGATACATCGTGGCCTAAAATCGAAGGCTTTGCGCCGACCAAGACTCAGCGGAATGGGCGCCGTGCCGCGGGCCAAGTGTCCACGACGCTCTTGGCCCGCTCCCTCCACCACAGCCTTGACCCAAGCAAGCGCGGGCGATAGTGGCCCTCATCATGGGCTCATGCGCAGCGTCGGATCACAACAAGGACGGCCTGGCCGTGCGGATCTGGCTGGGGATCGTGCTGGCGATGATCGTCGCCATGGTCGTGGTCGGCGGGACCACCCGACTCACCGGCTCGGGCCTCTCCATGGTCGAGTGGCGACCCTTGATGGGGACCCTGCCGCCGCTCGACGAGCATGCATGGCTGCAAACCTTTCAGCGTTACCAAGAGTCACCGCAATATCAGCAGGCCAACCATTGGATGGACCTCCCAGCATTTAAGAAGATCTTCTTTTGGGAGTACCTTCATCGCCTGCTCGGTCGCAGCGTCGGCCTGGTGACCCTGCTTCCTTGGGTTTGGTTCTTGTTGAGAAAGCGGATGACCCCTTCGACGGCGCACCGCAGTTTTTGGGCGCTCGTTTTCGGAGGCGCTCAGGGACTTCTGGGGTGGTTCATGGTCCAAAGCGGTCTCGTCGATGTCCCTGAAGTCAGCCATCTTCGTTTGGCAGCCCATCTCGGTCTGGCATTTTTTGTCGGCCAATGGGTTTTGTGGCTGCTCCTCGACCTACGCGCATCTCGATATACGAAGTCGCCAGCCCCAGTGTTGCGGCGGCACGCGATAGCCGCTTGGGCGTTTCTGGTCCTCCTCTCAGTTCAGATCACCTATGGAGCCTTTATGGCGGGGACCCGCGCCGGGTGGTTGTTTTCGAGCTTTCCCGACATGAACGGCCATTTTCTGCCCGGACATTTTTTCGCGGGAACTTCCCTGCTTCACGATCTCTTTCAGAACCCCTCGGCAATCCACTGGATCCATCGCAACTTAGCCTATGGAGTGCTGGGGGCAGGAATCATGCTCGCGCGCGCCGTCGCTCGACGAACGGACGATCCGCGCAATGATCTGCGTCGAGGAAGCAAACTTCTTCTGTTCACGCTCCTCATTCAGTTTGTTCTTGGAGCCGCGACCGTAGTTTTTGGGATCCCGACCTGGCTAGCGGTCGCCCATCAGGTCGGAGCGTTTGCACTCCTCAGCGCAACACTCTTTGTGGCCCACACCCTCAGTCGGCGGCCGACCGCAGGCCGCTAACGTCTACGAAAATAGGCCCGAGCGAAAGCCACAAGTTGAGCATGATCGTCGTGGGAAAATACTGGCAACCCATCCGGAACTTCTTTCGGCGCATCCGTAACGACTCCTAGGATATTGGCGCCACTCATCGTCCGACACAACAAGGGGTGACCCGCGCGATGAACTTCGATGGCGGGTGTACCTTCGTTTTTAAAACCCTCGATGAGCACACCATCCAGCCCACCTGGCAAGGTTCTTAGCAACGATTTAAGCGTCGTCGGCACCGCGGTCTGAGCCATAACCGCACGCTCGGTCGGCGAGGCGAGGGCCACCACACGGGCCCCTGCATCCCTAAAACGCTGGCTATCTTTACCGGGACGATCGAGTTCAAAACGATGGCCGTGCTTCAATGCACCCAGCTCGAACTCCTGACTCAACACCTCTAGAAGTCGAACAATAAGGGTGGTTTTTCCGGTATTCGACGGACCAATAAACCCCAACAAGCGCAAGGGGGGATCCTGTACGATCGGCCCATCGAGCACAGCATCCACCTCGGTCCCGTCATTCAAAATCGTGTTTCCTGGTGGTACCAAGACAAGAGCATTGCTGCCAATCGCCGCTCCTATTTTTCCTGAGTTCTGGTCAGGGAAAATCTGCACATGCAATCCCATCGAACCGTGACTGACCCGCCCACGAAGTGCCTGAAGCCTCGTAGGATTCTGCTGAACCGCGTCTCGCAGCAAGGTACGAAATGGAGCTACCGGGGACGTACCCAGCATTTGATGCAACATTGGCTCAACCAACAGCCTAAATATGGCCGCGACGGCTCGTGGATTTCCTGGCAAGGCGAAGAAGGGTACACCTCGCAAGTGACCAAATCCGGTCGGTTTTCCAGGCTTGATCGCCACCGTCCAAAATGATTCGTCAAAGCCGAGCCCGGCGAGCACCGACTGCAAAAGATCTTTTTCGCCCACCGAGGCCCCACCGATCGACAACACAAGATCCGAGCACGCCACCGCGTCGAGCACGGCGTGTTCGACCTCCAGCCGCAAATCGGCCACGAGAGGGGAGCGAGTCGCGTGACCGCCAGCGCCTTGCACCATCGCCGCGAGCATGGGCCCATTGCTATCGACCACCCGATCTTCGCTCGCGTCCGTCGCAGAGACAAGCTCATCGCCTGTCGCTATGATCGTCACCTTTGGGGCGCGTCGAACGACCACCCGAGACTGGCCGAGTGCTGCCAGCACTGCGATCTCCTGCGGGCCCAACTCAGTGCCCGCAGCCAGCACCCTCGAGCCGCGCAATACGTCCTCTCCGCGTCGACGCATGTCCCGCCCGGAACGAACGGGCCCCGTCACAGAAATCTTTTTTGCATCCACGATTTCGACCCGCTCCTGGCGCACGACCGTATCGGCCCCAGCCGGAATTTTGGCTCCGGTCATGAGTCGAAGGGCCTCGCCAGGACCGATCCCGGGCGAAGAAATCTCGCCCGCGTGGGCCGTCCCGATCACGTCGAGCCCGACTGGGCGTTCCAGCGAGGCTCGTTCTAGGTCCTGGCTGCGCACGGCATAACCGTCCATCGCGGAGTGGTCGTGCACTGGAAGGTCCCATGGGGCATCGAGCGTTTCGCCCAAAATACGACCATGGCCGCGCTCGAGTTCAATGTCTTCGGTCCCAGAAGACTTCGCGGATGCGAGGACCTTCTTTAGAGCCTGTTCAAAAGCGATCGTCGTTCGGACCATGGTCAAATTCGATCTTTCGCCGCGTCAGCGGAGCGAACCGAGCGGCTTCTTCCCACTCGCCGCAACCGATCAACGGCTCGGCGTGCCTCGCTTGGCGTCAAGAATGCCGCATAGCCGAGAATACAAAGGGCCGAAAACCACACCACATACACAAGGATCTGGATCACCATGTGAAATGCGAGGCCATAGCCCAAAAAAACGACACGCATGTCGAGCCTCTTACGCTCAGGCCAGTACATCTCGCGCAGCCACCGCCCCCCCACAAAGAGGGCAAACAAGGACTGCCACACCGCAACGAGGTGGGTCGCCGGGCGAAAAATCCAAGGGTTCAAGAGGGCCAACAGCGGCCCCAGGTCAAAATGGCGGTTGTAGGCGTTGCTCACGGTGTAAAACACCGCGGTGCCCTCCGACCAGGTCGTGCCCGTCTTCATCGAGACTGATTTCGCGTACAGCACGGCAAATTGCAGCTGAAATATGCGACGGCACCACACCGGCACGGTGCCATGTTTGCCGCGCATTTTGGCATCGAGACTCAAACCCCGTCCCGCCGGAACAACCATCATCCAGGTGACCAATGCCATGAGAAGCTGGTCCGGAAAGGCGTAGAGATTCGGATTTCGGCCTATGAGGCTTACCCAGAGTGCCCAGGCAAGCAGCGACGCGAATCGGGTGAAATATCCCAGAATCCAACACACGTGCGCCACCACTCCGATCGCAAAGATTGTCCGCACCGCGAATGGAGCTTGCACGTAGAAAAACAATGACCAACGCGAGTGAAACGCCTTACGGGCGTATTCGCCGTTGATCATCGAATCGTCCGAGAAATACTCGCCTACCGCGCCGATGTGGGCCAACAGAGCGGTGGTGAACACTGTCACAAGCAGCACACGCAGTAAGCCCAGGGCCGTGGGGTCCTCTTCTTCCAACACCAGTCGAAACAGGAATGATCGAGTACGCCCGCTCATGGCCTCACTCCGTCCCCGGCCAGCATACGAAGCACAAGATCCGTCGAGCAGGCCATCGAACCCACCTTTTTGAACTGCTTTTTGCCGTAGGTCGCCTTGCCGGCTCGCACGGCAGAAGGGCTTCGAATCGTCCGACGGACGGAATGCATCTCGACGCGTTTGGGCGCGACACCGCCGTTGCGTCGGGCTTCGCGGACACACACCCCGCGTAGATACCAGGCGCGATCGCGGGTCGCCTTCTCCCGAGACAAGCGATAGCGCCAGATCGCTCGCCGATTTTTTGTCCACGCCCACTGTGTTCCCCACCCCCCCTCTTCTTCGATACACTCTTCGAGGTCTTCACTATGACCATCCTCATAGTGAGATGTCACGCGGATATATCGAGTGCGCTGCGCGGCATTCGGGGCATACATGCTCCAGTACTGCGACAAACTGAACTTTCGAAGCATGCCCCCAGTTCGCGTCGCTAGTTCGCCGCCGAGTGATCTCGGAAGCGCAGGAACGACGATAAGGAAGGCGAGCGTTCCTGCCAGCATCAGCTGCGCGAAGATCCACCATGGACCTCGACGGGGCCCTATCCGCTCGCCAGCTTCGTTCACGCAGCTACTTTATCGACAAGACCAGACCCGCGCCACCACCACTCAGGATTTCACGGGCCCCTCTCCTTTTTCGTCGCCACACACCCGCCAAGGCTCGATGCACTGGCGAAAGGAGTCGCTCCACGGCCGAGAGCCAAGACCCTCCCCGTCGACATGCACGACCGTTCTTCGACCCGTCGCAAAATCTTCATCGCGATCCATCGGAAGCATACGAAAGCCGAAGGTCAAGGAACTGCGCCCCAGTCGCTCCACCGCCACTCTCACGCGCACCTCCCCTATGCCTCGCACAGGTGCGAGGTAGTCAACTTCATTGTGGCGAACGAGATGGAACTGATCGGGGTTCTCGCCATGAACGAAAGATGAGAATCCGATCTTGCCCCAAAATGCTCCCACCGCGCGCTCGAACAGCAGCAGATAGCGAGCATTGTGAAGAATTTGAAACGAGTCAAGATCGTCAAAATAGATACCAAATACTTCTTCGTGAAAACGAGCCATGAGCTGAACCAGCATGCATCAAGAGCGCCCCCTGCGGCTACCATCAATGACTAGACATTTGTCCAGGTTCAAATCGTCGCATGCCTGCATCGCTTTCGCGCCCTCGAGCCTGAACTGCAAGCTTTGCGGGTGAGTGTGACGGTCACATCGCCACGCTGGCTCCACATGGTGGTAGGGAACAATCGTCATGTCGGAAGCCGCACCGCCGCCGAAGTCTCGCATCCTGGTCGTGGACGATGAACCCTCGGCACGAGCGCCCATCGCTGAGTTCTTGCGAGAGGAAGGCCACGAAGTTCGACTCGCGGCCGACGGCTTCAAGGCGCTCGGCCAGCTCTCCGGCTGGGTCCCCGACCTGCTGCTTAGCGATCTGAGAATGCCAGGCATGGACGGCATCTCGCTAATGAAGAAGATGCGTGAGCGTGTCCCAAGTATGGCGACGATCGTCATGACAGCCCACGGTACGATCGAGAACGCTGTACAAGCGATGCACGACGGCGCCGAAGAATACCTTACCAAGCCTATCCATTTGGGTCAGCTCCTGTTGGTGATCGATCGCGTCCTTAACCACCGCCAGCTTCAGGCCGAGACCGCCCGCCTGCGGGAACAGCTGCGTCAGGGCAGCCCCGCAAGCTCGAGTGGTCTCGTCGGCGAGTCACGGCCCTTTCGAGACCTTCTGCAGCTTGTTCGCCAGATCGCCCCCTCGCGGGCCTCCGTACTGATCACCGGTGAGCCAGGAACCGGCAAAGAACTCGTCGCCCAGGCGACCCACCGTTGGAGCGGACGAAGAGACATGGCCTTCGTCCCCGTAAAGTGCAAAGCGGTAACTCCTGATGCCCTCGAATCCGAGCTCTTTGGCACGTCGAGCGATCCCGATTGTTTTCTCGCGCGGGCCTCGGGTGGAACGCTCTATCTCGACGAAATCGCCGGACTCAGCGCCCCTGCACAGCTCCGCCTCTTTGAGTTCCTTCAAGACGACAACCCGGACGATGACGCCCACGACGTGAGAGTCATCGCCGGCACCGACCACGACCTCAGGGTCGAAGTCGAGTCCGGCACGTTTCGGGAAGACCTCTACTACCGTCTCGGAGTCATCAACCTGCGAGTGCCGAGCCTCAAAGAACGACAAGCTGACATTCCTCTTCTCGCGGCACATTTTCTTGGAAAATACTCGCAAGCCAACGGACGAAACGCGATGAGCCTCAGCGAGCGTGCAATGGGAGTGCTCTTGGCTCACGGCTGGCCTGGAAACATCCGAGAACTCGAGAACTCTATCGAACGAGCAATCGTAATGGCCCAAGGCCGCCAAATCGAGCCACGAGATCTTCCGCAAGAAATCCGGCAAGGTCGCCGGCCAGGCGATGGCATGCCCTCTGTACCAGGTTCAACCCTCGATGAGATCGAACGATACGTCATCTTAACAACTCTGGAGCATACCGGTGGAAGCACCAGCAAGGCGGCGCGCCTGCTTGGAATTTCCACCCGGAAAGTTCAGTACCGGCTCAGCGAATACAAAGAGAGCCGCGAGAAATCAGACGCCAAGTGACCGACTCCGACCCATTCAGGGACGGAGTCGGTCACTTGCGAGACTCGGCCCTTTTCTCTACAACATCACTAGAAACACGCTGCGTTCAACATAGGATGCTGAACAAAACTGCGAGGATCGATCATGAAACGAATCACTCTCCTGACAGCCTGCACCCTCCTCTCTCTCGCTAGTGTCGCCTGTGACGGCGACAAAAAAACCAACAACAAGTCGGAGGCTGCTAAGAAATCCGTGGACAAGAAGTCCAACGAGAAAGTAGCCGCGGGCGACCCTAAAGCCGCCATCGATGCTGCCTGGAAGACCTGCGTGCCGTGCCATGGCGAAAGTGGTACCGGAGATGGTGTGGCTGGAGTCGCCCTGAACCCCAAGCCCCGCGATTTCACGGATGCGACCTGGCAGGCCAAGGTCGACGATGCACATCTCAAAAAAGTCATCGTCGAGGGCGGTACAGGCGTGGGTCTCTCTCCCCTCATGACCCCGAATCCCCAACTCAAAGGGAACGACGCGGTCCTCGACGGTCTCGTAGCCAAAATCCGCGGGCTCAAAAAATAAACGTGGGCTGCCAAGGCCCCTGCTCTCATCAAAATGACTTTGGGGGCCCTTGGTCGCTTCTTTTGTCCGATCGAGTAGAGTCCCGCCGTGGCGCGGATTCTTTATGCATTCAGCGCGCAGGGACGGGGACACCGCTCTCGCGCGACGACCGTGGGAACAGCCCTGCGAGGACGGGGTCACTCGGTTCGATACATCTGTGGCGGTTGGGCGAAGGACGAACTTAAGAGCGAAGGCGAAGACCCGCTTGAGGTCCCTGTCCTCCGCCAGATTCTTGTCCGAAATCGGGTTCGTTTGGCAGCCAGCATCGCGGCCAATTATCGCAAGGTGTTGGGCTATCGTGCGACTGTCGACAAACTCTCGCGGAATCTCGCAAGCGAGTCCGCGGACCTCTTGATCACAGACTTCGAGGCATTTTCAGCACGAGCCGCCGCGAAGATCGGCCTACCGACCCTCTCATTCAATCACCAACAGATCGTCACCCACACCCGATACTCGACGCCGCTTCGCCATCGAAGTGAGGCCGCCTTCACGCGCGCCATCATCAATTTGATCGCACCTACGGACCCCGTAAAGGTGTTGATTAGTAGCTTCTACTACCCGAGCGTTCGTGACCCGAAGTTAACCTCGCTCATCCCCCCTATCGTCCGACCCTCGGTGGAGAGAGCTCGTCTTACGGCCAAATGCGGCGAGCACATATTGGTTTATCACAACGATTCGGCCGGCGAAGAAGGTCTTCTTGAGCAGCTGAAGCAGGTCGACTGTCCTTTCATTGTCTACGGATTCCAGACCCCGCGCGACAACCTTGTGGAGTCCAACCTGCGCTTCCGAACACCGAGCAACGCGCAGTTCCTTGCCGATCTTGCAAGTTCTCGGGGCGTTCTTTGTACCGCCGGATACACCCTCATGAGCGAAGCGCTGCACCTGGGAAAACCTCTGCTCGTGACGCCGAATCAGGGAATTTTTGAGCAACTGCTAAACTCGCTCTTCCTTGAACGAGAGGGCTTTGGCCTGGCCACGATCGGGCGCCAGCCCAAAGCCGAAGACCTACGCCGTTTTTTGGCGCGCGAACCCGAGTTTAGGAAAAGAATCGCGGGTCAGCACTCCACCGGAAACGATCGGGCGCTGGATGTCATCGAGCAAGCTCTAGGACGCTGCGCTCCCCCGCGGACGAAATGAGCCGCGGGACGGCGAATCGTGACTCGACGTCCTCATCGCTAGAAGCCCACTCCCGGCAAGCCCCGCTCACGACCCCGTCGTGCAAGCCGATCGTAAAGCGGGCCCAAGAGAGCTTTCGAGGTCGTGCTCGACGCCATGCGCACAAGCGTTGGCATCGCCGCTACCGAGGCTCGGTCGCGGCCGAGCAACGAATGTACACCGACGCTGGCAAACTCGCGGACGATCGCCAACATTCGGGTCTCATGGACCGCAAGCAGGGCGAGAGAGGCCGCACGACCTCGACGGCTACGGTTCCAATAGTTGATCAATGCCGCGCTAAGGGCCGAAGAATCCGCTTGGCTGTCGCCGAGCGCACGAGCGATGATCTTTGCGAGGGCCATGCGCACGCGCATCCCTTCGGCCCGGGTTTGTGCGTATCGGGCCAGCCCCTCTTCAACCCAATCCTCGACCCCCTGCCGTCGCTGCTCCCCCACTGCAGCCGCGAGGCATATCGAATCGTTAACGCAAAAGCTCATCCCACTCGCGGTGATCGGATGCGCGCAACCTCCCGCATCACCGACGATCGCCAAACGGCCTGAGACCACACGGGAGGGACTCATTCGGAAGAACTTGGCCCGCGTCGGGGCGCTCGCTGCCATCGCGCGCTCCACATCCGCTCGAAAGCTAGACGGCAGCGCCTGCAGGTACGCATCACCGGGAAGCCCACCATCCGTTTCGAACATAACTCGAACCACACCACGTTCAATTTCGTAAGCCAGGGCCGTTCGAGGACCCCCGATGAAGATATGGCCAAAACCGGGATGGGGCAGCCGCCCCCCCTCGACCCTCCAGCCGACCATGAAACGCTCCGTGCCCCGCGCGACCTCAATACCCGCGCTGCGGCGCAGACGAGCGCCGCGGCCTTCAGCCGACACCAACAAGGGCGCATGTTGTGTCTGCTCCTTTCCGCCTCGCCCGAGGGTCACACGAAGGTTGGGGCCCTCCCTCCAGGCATCCGACACACGGGTGCTGGACATCATCTGCACCCCCCGTTGATTCCCAACATTTTCTCGTAGCCCGGTGACGAGATGGGCATGTTCGATGGCAAAGCCCTTCGTTGGACAGCCGGGGATCTCTGAGTACGCCAGACGCACATCGTCCTTGCGGTTCTTCCCGACAATCACGAAGCCATCGACCGCCATCCCTCTCGATTCGATCCCCTCAAGCAGCCCCAACCCGCGCAGCTTGGCCACCGCCGGCGGGTGAAGAAGCTCTCCCGCCAATCTCTTCTCGCTCGGCGCCGAGGCTTCGCACAACAGGATCCGCAATCCCTGCGCAGCGAGGGCCCCCGCCGCCGAACAACCGGCCACGCCAGCTCCAGCTACGATCCCATCATAGTCGCCCATCGGCTTCACGCTATCCCAGTGCGGCCTCTCGATACAGAGTCACTCGGTTCTGCTGCCAACAATCATAAAATATTCGCTACGTGACCTGCGTCACCCTTCCAAGGCTACTCGTGCACCGTTGCGGAAATCCCGAGCGCTTCGATCCTCGCTCCAAAGCTCTCTAGCCATGCCCGGCGAAGCCTCCCGAGACGGGCCGCTTCGGGCTGCTGTGAGCTACGTGCGATCCCGTACAGGGAGACCCCCTGCAAGCTCACCCCCGCGGCGAGCGCACGGGTCAAGAGGGCCAGATAGTCGTCGCAGTCCGACAGGCTCGGAGCCTGTCCGTCGAGCGAAAACACACAAGTTTGTATTCGGGTCGGGCACAAGCCCGCGGCCGTCGCCAGGTTGCGTAGGAGCGTCGAGTCTCCCAGGCTAAAGTCGTTGACCGTTCGGCGCCGTGTCTCGCTTCCCCCATCGATTTTAAACCAAACATCGCCACCGATATTCGCCATCGCCGCAAGACCTCGCTGCACCTCCGGGCGATGGATCATCGTCCCATTCGTGATCAACACAACTTTAATGGTCCCGACGAGTTTGTGACGAACCAACACCGAAGCGATCGTCTCGATCACTCGATCGAAACGCTTGCAGGTCGTGGGTTCGCCGTCTCCCGAGAGCGCGACGTCCATCAGGCGCCGGGACCCCTCGGGGACATTCTGCTCCATGTAATCGCCCTCGAGGAGTTCCTCGATAAAACTATCAAGCTCCTGGTCGAGTTGACTAAGGTCGATCTCAGGGGCGACGCCTCGGCGAAGATTCGGAACCTGACAATAGATGCAACGAAAATTGCATGCCCGATTGGGGTTCAGGTTGATGCCCACGGAAACCCCACCCGATCGCCGTGAAATCACCGGGTACACGTAGGTGTGGCCGGATCGATCTCGGTCGTGATTCGTGACCGTGAGCTTCGGGCTGTCGTTCGTCACCCTCGGGGCATAGCTCGAATCACCGCGTCGATAAAGCATGGGAGGAGCGAACGAGCAGGCGACCAGGGTCCATCGAGCCCGCCATCGCTCGTTGATCGGCATCGAGAACAGAGCCCGCGAGCCCCGAAGACTCCGCGAGCAGGGCCGCACAGAGATCTCCCGCGGCCACCCCGATCGTCATCCCTCGACCTCCGAGCCCCGCGAACCAATGCAATCCACGGATCCGAGGATCAACGCCGAGCACCAGCTCTCGATCTGCGGCGAAGGTCCGAAGACAGGCCCAATGACGACGGACCTTCGCGTCGATCAACGCGGGAGCCAAGCCCTCGAGTTTTCGTGCCAAGAGCCCAAGGCAGGCATCGTCGGCTGGCGGAAGGCAGGGCTCAAAAGGAAGCTCCTCGCAAGGGCTCGCCAACAACCCCTCCGACTCTGGACGATAGTAAACCTCGTCTCCGACTCGCCAAACGATCGCGCTGGCGGCTGCGGCGGCGACATCGAGCTGAACGAGGTGTCGCCGAAACGCTTGAATCGGAAGCCCGGCCGCACACGAACGGCCCAGGTCCGCCGCCCAGGCCCCTCCTGCGATGAGCACCTGAGAGCTTTCGACCACGCCGCCACTCTCCAACTCCACCCCGCAGACCTCCACTTGTTCCTGCGCGTTCTCACGCCGTCGAATTTTAGTCACACGTTGTGCCGTGCGAACCTCAACCCCGCATCGCCGCGCGGCTCGCGACAAGCCATCGACCATGGCGTGGATATCGAGGATCGCCGCATCTTCAACCCACACCGCGACGCCACCACGCCCACCACGAAGGGCCGGGGCTCGCCTCCCGATGAAGGGGGCCTCAACCAGCTGCGCTCGCAGCCCGGCGGCCCGAAGAACCCGCAGCGGAGCCTCCAAATCTTCCCCGGTACCCTCCGAAACCACAAGCGCTTCGTGTTGAGTCCGCCAGCGCCCTGGCCCAAGCAGCTCATCGAGCAAGGCTGCGCTACGCTTCGCCAAGACGGGCGTACTCGGGACGTCGTCAAAAGGCAGCCAGATGGCAGCGTTGCGTGCCGAGCTGTGCGAGCCAGTTTGAGTCTCCTGCTCCAACAGGAGAACCTTCCGGCCGCGCTGTGCGAGCCGCCAAGCCGCGGCGAGACCCGCAATTCCGCCGCCGATGACTACCGTGTCCGGCCGCTTCATAGAGCCGGGACCATACTCAGCCTCGTGCCCGAGGGGAAGCGCGGGAACTCGTTCCGTGGCCACTTGCCCAGCGCCACCCTCTTTGACTACAACCTCACCTATCTATAGAGTGAGGGCAGATTGTAAAAACAAAGCCCTTGCTACGCACTTCGCAGCGGTAGTAATCGTTTGTCGTGCGTGTCATGCGGATTGTTCTCCTCATCCGCGCCCTCAGCACTCGCTGAGACAATGTCGGTGGGTGTTTTTCGTTCCCAGCGCCCGCGGACCTGACGGTATCGACCCGCCCTCAACCAAACACAGCTGTACCATGATCGACAATCCAAAACTCCCCTACGAAACTGACGCCCTCCAGCCCCATATCTCCAAGGAGACCTTGGAGTTCCACTATGGAAAACATCACCTCGGATACGTCGGCAAGCTGAACGCCGCGATCGAAGGCACAGAATTTTCCAACATGGCGCTCGAAGACCTCGTCAAGAAGAGCTCGGGCGGAATCTTCAACAACGCCGCTCAGGTCTGGAACCACAGTTTTTACTGGAACTGCCTCAGCCCCAACGGCGGCGGTGAGCCCAGCGGTACCCTCGCCAACGCGATCAACAAGTCTTTTGGCTCCTTCGCCGAATTCAAGGCTCAGTTCTCGAACACCGCGGCCACCACCTTCGGCTCGGGTTGGGCCTGGCTCGTCAAGGAGGATGGTGCCCTGCGTATCATCAGTACCAGCAACGCCGACACTCCCCTTGCCCACGGCAAGACCGCTCTATTGACCTGCGACGTGTGGGAACACGCCTATTACATCGACTACCGAAACGCGCGACCGAAATACATCGAAGCATTTTGGAACCTCGTCAACTGGGAGCACGTCAGCGCCCAACTCGGCTAGTTCCCGAGCATGCATAAACGCCCGGCCGGAGCCCCGCTTGAGCCGGGCGTTTATCCCCCAACCTCTCCGAGCCCTAAACTCTCCGATGAACACCTCCAATTTTCTCACTTGTGTCCTCCTGCTCTCCCCTCTTCTCGCGTGTGAGCCCAAGGCAGCCACGAAATCCCCTCCCGCGGATGCTGCGCCCGTCGCGGCTCAAAGCACTGAGGCTGCCGAGCCCGCCGAGGCTGCCGAGCCCGCCGAACCCATCGCATTTCACGACATGGACTATCCGGCAAAGAAGCTGCACATGGTCAAGGTGGTTGTCCCGGCAATGCAGGAGCTCTTCGCCGCTCATGATGCGGACCGCTATGCTGACGTGAACTGCATGACTTGCCACGGACCCGGCGCGAAAGAAGGCAAATTCGAGATGCCATCCGGATCTCTCCCTCCCCTCTCGGCGGATTTGGCCCACGAGAAGGCCGAACACCCTGGCGACGTCGAGTTCATGATGACGAAGGTTGTTCCCGAGATGGCTACCCTCCTCCGAGAAGACCCCTTCAACCCTGAGACGGGCGAGGGCTTCGGATGCATGGAGTGCCACACCGCCAAATGACGGCGACCGCGGCGTTCGTCTTCGGTAGCCCGTCGGACGAGCACCCACCGATGGGCAATCGCGGTCACTCTGTACGAGCCCACCGGCCCCAAATCCATGAAATACGTTCCTGTCGGCCAACGATTTGACACGACCGTAGAAACTCACGCGGCTCGGCGCTAGAGTTGACATCAGTGAGTGAGGTGCGGCATTCGGCTTTTGTGCGATCAGCGCTTTTCGAGGCGCTGCGAGAGCAGCTTGAGCCGGGTGCAGACCGAACGTTAACGCGTTGCAAAAGCCTCGATGAAGTCCGCGGACCCGGCGTACTGCTCATCGACATGGCACTCCTGCACGATCCCGGAGCCGCCCCCCAATTGGCCGCCCTCCGCGACCACCGCTGGCGCTCCGACCTTGAGGTCCTTGCGCTCGCCACTGTGCCTGCGACTGACCCACTCGCGACTTTCCAGTGGGCCGACGGTATTCTCGATTGGCCGACGAAGACCCCACTCCACGCGCATCTGGCCGTCGCCCGCGCCCGTCTAACCCGAAGACTCCAAACGGCTTCCCTTGGCCGCAGCTATGAAATCAGCGCACACCTTGCCCACGATGCGATCGAGATCTGTACAGCCGATTTTCGCCTGATCGACGTCAACCCAACCTTTGAGGCCGTCACGGGCTGGAACCGAAAAGACGCCCTCGGGAAGACTCCGGGGGAGCTGTTGCGCTCCGACCTTCACGACGCGGAGTTTTATGCGGCCATGGAGAAGACCCTCCTACGCGGAGAGACGTGGCGTGGCAACTACCTGGGTCGACGCAAAAATGGTGTCCCCTACAGCCAAGCGACCACCATTCGACCGGTGTGCCATCCTGTAAGCGGAGAGCTTGAGCACCTGGTCGCTATCAAGAGCGACCGCAGCCAACTCGAGCTTGCGACGGGCGGTTACCAGGCCCTCATGGAGTCGACGAGCGATGCCGTCTTTTTATGCCGATCGGGTACTCGCGAGATTTTGGAGGTCAATGCGGGCGCCTGCACCCTGTTTCGCCAACCGCTCGAAGTCCTCAAAAGCCTACGCCTCGATGACCTGCTCGGCCAAGATGCCACAGGTCTTGTCTTTTCGGAGTCGAACGATGATACCGCGCCATCGGAGTCCATCCGCGACCTCTGCATCTCCCGCGCAGACGGTTCTGATTTTTGGATCGATGTTCGCGTTGGCACCTACGTCGCCGCCGGTTCGCTGTTCACCGTCGCTATCGTCCGTGACATCAGCGAAAATGTTCAACGAGAACAGCAGCTCGCCACCTCGCTCGAGGCTCTCCAGACCGCCACATCGCAGCTCACCCATGCCGCGAAACTCGCGGCGATCGGCCAACTCGCGGCGGGTGTCGCCCACGAGGTCAACAACCCCGCGAACTTCATCATGCTCAACCTCGTCCGTATTCAGAATCTGATCCGCCGACGAGAATGGCTGGATCCTGAGATGATTCAATGCGTCGCAGACTGCCAGGAAGGCATGGACCGTATTCGTGCAATCACGAGGGACTTGCGAACTTTCTCGCGCATCGAACAGGACCGGCGCCACGCCCTCGATCTCAACACGGTCATCGCCAGCTCGGTTCGCATGCTCAATACGGAGATCAGACATCGCGCAAAGCTTGAGCTTGAGCTTGGCGAAGTTTCATCGATCCTCGGAGATCGACCCAAATTGTCCCAGGTGATCACCAACCTTGTCGTCAACGCGGTCCAAGCCATCGAGGAGGGCCAGGCCTCACACAACACAATCCGGATCACCACACGCTCGTCATCACAAGGGACAGACGAGCGACGGGGCGTCGAGCTCAGGGTCGAAGACAGCGGTTCTGGAATCTCACCCGAGCTGCGCGATCAAGTTTTCGACCCTTTTTTCACGACAAAAGCACGGGACGTCGGCACCGGACTCGGACTCTCGGTCTGCGCTGAAATTGTCCGTGCGCATGACGGCACCATCGATTTTGTCAGCGAGGTGGGTCAGGGCACGTGTTTTCGTCTGTGGTTCCCCTGCGTCGAGTCCTCGGCGGCGATACGGGAGCAGCGTCACCGAGAGGACAGCACGCCGAGCCGGCGCGCGAGGGTCCTCGTGATCGACGATGACGTCCAGGTTCTTGAGGCTTTCTACTATGTTCTTGAAACCCGACACGATGTCACGCTCGCGGACGGTGGCGAAGCTGCACTTGCGATCCTCAATAAAGACACCGATTTCGACGTGATCCTGTGCGACATCATGATGCCTGACGTCGACGGGATCGCGGTCTGCGAGGCCGTGAATGAGGATCATCCTCATCTCGCCGATCGCTTTCTTTTTTGCAGCGGCGGAGTCTTCACTCCACGTGCGCGCGACTTTTTCGCAGGCATCGAGGCATCAATTTTAGAAAAGCCCGCCACCGCCACCGAACTTCGGAACGCCGTTCGCTCGGTTTTTGAGGGTCGGAAATACCAAGCAACAACGATCCGTCCATAGTCCGCATCGTATCAATTTCATCCGATCTCACGCAGCGCCATGAGTCGAGCGCCCAAGACTTCGCTCGACCCAAGCTTTCCGAGATCTCCATCGATCTCAAAAAAGAAACGAAACTTACGTCGGCTCGGCCCTCGGTGAAGCTCCGTTCCGAGCATCGAGGCCACACCATGCACATCGCGATCCACGCCATCCGCCGAGCGCGCCATCAACGAAAACGCGAACGCAACGCCCATCGCATGCACGTCGATGCCACTTTCCTGCGCACGTCTCGCGCCCAAAGTCGACGTCCGCGGCGCCTCCACAATGCGGATCCAGACCAGCTTCGTTCCATGAAGCTGCTGATGAAGCATGGCCTCAATCTGGTCGCGGAGCACTCGCTCGGGCTCCGGACCCAACCATACCAACATGTGCGACCACTCCCGAAGTGGGGCAAAATTATCGAGCGGGTGCGACGTCATCTCCGTAGCCGGTCCAAACCGGACTCTACCATGGCCGCGCCGAACTCTCGGCCCCAAGCACAGCACAGGGCAGCGCATACGCGGTCATTTCTGTGCAACTCCTGCCTTGTCGCGTATCCACCGACCCACTAGTCTGACGGGACCGGAATTGAGGGTCCCGCATTCCCACCCGCTGTTGGGAATGCGAGAGCCCAAATAGATCTAGCAAGCACGGGAGAACAATGGCGCGGCGACAACACGGACCCCATCATATCGCGCAATATGCGGCGACCGCTTTGTTTCTCGCCGGCTGCGGCGACACGATCGTCGCCCCCCCTGCCTGGGATCCAAACCGGGGATCGGAGAGCGAGTCCGGCCCCCCCGCAGGTCCGGACTTGGCCACCGCCGGCTCCGACGTGGGGGTGACCGATGAAACGGACGAAACCGGCGGAACCGGCGGAACCGGCGGAACGGACGACATCGAGCTCGGATTCACCTACACGATCGAGGTCTTACTCGACGGCCAACCAGCGGCGGGCGTAACCGTCAGCCAGGGAGGGGCCATCCAAACCTGGATCACCGAAGACGACGGCCGAGCAACCGTGACGGTGGATCGAGAGATCCCCGGCAGCCACGCTTTTTTTGCATCCCACCCCGACGCTCGAATCCTCTCCGTGAGGGTTCCGGACGAAGCGAGCGACGAGGTCATCACGATCAATCTGAATCGCGTCGCTGAGGGGGATAACGAAGCCTACATTTTTCAAGAGGCGGGCTCTCCAACAAATCGTCAGACATCCGCCTACTGCGCCCATTGCCACAAGGCGCTCAGCGAGAACTGGTGGGCTTCGCCCCACCGAAGCGCTGCCAGCTCTGCGGTCGTCCAAGACATCTACGCCGGGGTCTCGACAGCGCTACACGACGAGAGTTCGTGTACCCAGGCCGGCGGACGCTGGTGGACCGGTATTGAGCCCGGCACCGGCGAGCCGACGGATCGCTGCTACATCGGCCAGGGGACCTTGCCAGATCTCAACGCCGGTTGTGGCGACACCGCACCATGCGACGAGACCGCGGTGGCATTTGGCGGTTGCGCAGATTGTCATGCCCCCGGAATCAACGGAAAGCTGGGCGGGCGAGACCTACTCGAGGCCCGCGGCTCCGAATTTAGCGACGGCGTGCACTGTGATGTCTGCCACAAGGTCGAGTCGATCAACCCGGACGGTGCGCCGGGCATCGCCGGTCGACTGGTCATCAAGCGCCCCACTGAAGAGTCCTTGAGCCCATCGCTCGGCCAATGGCTGCCTCTGACCTATGGCCCATATACCGATGTATCCAACCCACGCATGGGATCCGTCGCACGCGATTTTTTCCGCGGTCCGGAGCTTTGCTCCGGCTGCCATCAACTCGACCAGCCGGTACTTCTAGAGGGAGAGAGCGCGGATCTGGATCGATGGCCGGACGGGCGAATCCCAATTCACAGCACCTACGAAGAATGGCTTGAGGGCCCGCTCAACCCCTCGGCTCCGTGCACCAGCTGCCACATGCCGCCTGATGTGGACCAAATCAACTCTTCAGATTTCAACACAAGCTTCTCACCCAATGCGGGGTCAGGTTGGCCCCGCCCACCTGGCGCGGTGCGCGAACACAGCTGGGTCGGCCCCCGAACACCCGAATCGGGCATGCTTGAACTTGCGGCGGCGATCTTCATCGACAAGCAGATCACCGGCAACCAGCTCGAAACGACGATCACGGTCAAAAATGTTGGCCCTGGCCACGCCATCCCAACCGGCGAACCGATGCGCAGCCTGGTCGTGCAGGTCGAGGCCCGTTGTGCCGACACCGCGCTCGCAGCGGTGGGCGGAGACGCGATTCCGGGATTCTCAGGTGCACTCGACCGCCGTGAGAGTCCTGAAGACTGGTCGACGTGGCCAAGTGCTTCCGTAGGAGACGTCGTCCGAGTCATCACGCTCCAGGGTGGTTGGTACGATTATCACGGCCCTCTTCGCTTCGGAGACGGCAGCTTTACCGCCCAGGAGAAGGGCATGCCCATCGAAGCCGTCGTCGGGATGTCGACGATCACCGCGGTCAATGGCGACCAGGTCACCTTCGACACCCCTTTACCCGTGGGTGATGTTGCCTATCGAGGCACCGCCGGTCTCTTTGCGGTCACCCCCAATCACGCTGGCGTCAGCTTGGCCGGGGCGCCAGGTTTCGCCTTTGCTCGCGTCCTAAGTGACCCCCAAGGGGCCATCATGGTCCCACACTATCGGGCGATCGACGTGGTCTCCGACAATCGTCTGCGCCCCCAAGAGTCGTGGACATCCACTCACGTTTTTCAGACAACTTGCGCAGAGCCAACCGTACACGCGGTCTTGATCCATCAGGCCTACCCCACCGCCATCGCCCGTGAACGCGGATGGGACGCGACTCCGAAAGTCATGGTGAACACATGGAAGTAAAACCAATTTTCTGGGGACCCGTCCTTTCGGGGCTGCTCACAGCCTGCTTCGACACCGCCCCGATCCCTGTGAATACCAACAGCCCACCCACTAGCGCTGGCCGCGACAGCAGTGAAGATTCAAGCACAGGAAGTACGGAGTCAACACCCGACGAAGATCTTGGAGCCGACGAAGACCTCGGTTCTGGACCCGACGTAGGGCTCGTAGAGCGACCCGAGCTTCACTCGCCAGACGAGGCCGAAGACCTCGATCCCGCAGAGGACCAAGTCCACATTAAGCTCACTGCCTCAAAACATTCATTCGAGGCCGCTGGCGAACTCGTGGAAGGCTACGCCTACAACAAACAGGTCCCAGGACCGACGATTCGGGTCCCGCTCGGGGCGACGGTCACCATCGATTTTAAGAACGATCTTGAGGTTCCAACGACGGTTCACTGGCATGGCCTCCACGTGCCCTTCGCCATGGATGGCGTGACCTGGCAGGGCTCACCGGTCGAAGCCGGTGAGACCTTTATCTACACCTTCACTCTCAACCAGACGGGGACTTACTGGTACCATCCACATTTCGACACCGAACGTCAGGCCGACCTGGGTCTCTATGGCGTGCTCATTGTCGAAGATCCTGAAGACGCGCCGGTCGACGAAGAACTCGTGGTCGTGCTGGACTCTTGGGGCGAGTATGGGGCCGACCACTCCGAGGACAGCAACCACGACGGCCTCGACGGGGTCAATCTAACTTGGACCGCCAACGGCCTGCTCGATCCGGTCTACAAACCGGCATCGGGCGCGCGGACTCGCGTCCGGGTCGTTAACGTCAGCAACTCCGGCTACGCGGATCTCCGTTGGCCTTCGATGCGACACATCGCCTCAGACCAAGGCTTGCTGCCCGAACTGAACGAACCTGAAAATATCGTGCTCGCGCCGAGCGACCGTATGGACGGAGAATGGCTGCTTGACGGCAATCCCTTCGATCTTCGGCTTGCGCCCTACACCTTGGTGGGCCTCGCCACCCCGCCCGATCCTCACAACCCAGATTATCGCCTGCTTAGCGTCGAACCAAGCGGCGACGAATCCGCTCCAGTGCCTGGCGAGTGGCCCTTCGATGGAGCCGAACCCACCTTGGATCCGGCATACACCGACATTGTCTACACCTTCCAGGGAGATCCTCTTACCGGAGACTGGCTGATCAATGGTGAGAGCTTTCCAGATGTGACCATCGAAGAGGCGCCGTTGGGCGAAGACTCGATCATCGAGATCCGCAACATCTCGCAGTCCGAGCACCCCTTCCATTTGCATGGCCATGCCTTTGAAGTCCTCTCGTACGACGGATTACAGCCGCCCTTTCGTGTCATGGAAGACTCGATCAACGTACGCGTCGGCGAGACTGTCCGCCTCCGCCTCTTTGCCAACAATCCGGGAGACTGGATGACACACTGCCATATCCTCCCCCATGTAGAGGGCGGCATGATGACAGTGCTACGGGTCACGGGGCCCTAGGCGGCCACTATCCCGCGGCCACGCCAACCGAACGAAGGTCAGCAACCTTACGCCGAAGCGGCTCCCAGTCATCGTTTGCTTCGATCGCCGACCAAATTTCTTCGACCTCTTCGATCAGCATCGTCTGCGGGCCATCGCCAGAGAAATACGGGTCTTTTAACCGTCGGCAGGCCTCCGGGCTACGTTCATGACGCTGCATCGCACGCCCAAGCTCGAGAAATGACGGCCCCCCATAGGCTGCCGCATGGGGCCCACGAAGCGCCCGCGTCTCGTCTGCAATGCCCCCGTAGCAATCGAAGAAGAAACGCTCGAATCCGACGTCATTCTCACGCATGAATCGAAATACCAGCGCCGCAAGGCCTTCTCCTTTTTGATTCACGTGCTCGTCAGCTCGCGCGGTGAGACCCAACCTTTTCGATATCCGGCGGTTCAGCGCCAGATCAAAATCAACATAGTACCGCTTCCGCAGCCAGTCCGAAGCTCTGTCGAGCGAGATCAGCGACTCAAGAGACTCTGCGAGTCGCAAGAGATTCCATCCGACCGCATCTGCCTGCCGCGAAAAACTATAGAGACCGTTGTGATCGAAATAGGCCGCCGTGAAGTTGGGGTCATAGGTCGGCAGAAATCGCCACGGACCGTAGTCAAAGCTTTCACCACAGATATTCATATTGTCTGTATTGAGCACTCCGTGCACAAACCCAGACGCGGTCCACGAAGCCACAAGCTCGATCGTTTTTTGGCTTACCTGCTCAAAAAACTGGGCGTAGCGTTCCTCTGGAGCCAACGCGTCCTCCAGTTCCGGAAAGTAGTGAGCGACAGCGTGATCCACCAACTTCTGGGTCTCGACCGGCACGCCATCGTGGGCGAGCCTCTGAAAGCTCCCAAAGCGCAAATGTGAGTGGCCTAAGCGTACCAACACGCAGGAACGAGTTGGCGATGGTTCGTCGCCTCGCTGGAGAGCCTCTCCGGTTTCGATGATCGAGAAAGTCTTGGATGTATTGACCCCGAGCGCTTCGAGCATCTCCGTCGCCAATATTTCCCGGACGCCCCCCTTGAGGGTAAGCCGTCCATCCCCGCCGCGTGAATAGGGCGTAGGCCCACTTCCCTTGGTACCTAGATCCAACAAGCGACCATCCCGCGCCCGTATCTGTGCAAAAGTAAAACCACGACCATCTCCCAGCTCTGGATTGTAGTTGTGAAACTGATGGCCGTGGTAGCGCATGCAGTGGGGGCCCTTGAGATTCCCAGGGAGACTCTCGAAGCTCCCAAAATGATCGAGCCAACGTTCGTCGCTCAGATGTTCAAGGCCCACTTCGCGTGACCAGGGGCCGTTTCGAAAACGAAGCACCCGCTCCGGAAACTGCAAAGCCTGAACGTGATCGTAAAAGTTGCTACCGAGTTCCTGCAAACGCGGTTCGGGGCAATAGCGATGGCCGCCACTCATGGGCCGAGCATTGCACGTTCGGAGCTGGTCGACCGGCTCCGTATCGCTATTTCTCGGAAACACAGAGCGCTCGCGGGCCCGTGCCTGAACGAGGGACGAGGCTTTTGTTTCCGCTAAAGAGGCTCACCGCGATGGCATCCCCACCTCGGACACGGTCCGTCCAGTATTTTGTCTTCGTCACCCCAGAGGTCTTAAACAGCATCACCTCAGACTGACTGGCGAGCCGCCAACGCGTGAACCCAGCGAATTTCTGTTTCTTCAGCTTGTTGCAGTAAGCCACGGCCCCGGCATGGTTCGTGATCGGAGATTTTTTGCGTGGCGCATGAAGACGACCCACGGAATGAATCTTGCTCATGATGTACGTGGGCTTGGGCTTTGGCTTTGGCTTTGGCTTTGGCTTTGGCTTTGGCTTTGGCTTTGGCTTTG